>CAZSBH010000005.1:56700-85600 GCA_964604845.1 uncultured Spirochaetaceae bacterium | reverse complement strand
GGGAAGCTGATGGGATCTGGTGGTCCCCGCGGTCTTCAAAACCGTTGGTCGTCTGCAAAGGCGACGGCAGGTTCGATTCCTGCCTCTTCCGTAACCTTGAAGATGAAAAAGTCCAGTCAAAGCTCTCTCTCCCGGCTGCCTCAGATCGAGAGGCTTCTCGAAACGGAAGAACTCGACTCGTGGTTTCCCCGGATCAGCCGGCCTCTGGTTGCCCGACTGGCTGCGGAGGCGATCGAGGAGGCCCGGGAACGGATTCTACAGGGAGAGGCCTTTCCGGGAGCCGAAGTCATCATCCAGGCTGTCCTGAAACGCTGCCGGGAAACGGCACGACGCAGGATCCATCATCTGGTCAATGCCACGGGCGTGATGCTTCACACCAACCTGGGTCGGGCGCCCATCTCCAGGGCGGCCTGGCACTCCGCCGAGGCGGTCAACACGGGCTTCTCCAATCTGGAATTCGATCTGCAGACGGGCAAACGGGGAAAACGAAAGGGGATCATCCCTGATCTCCTCTCCCTGCTGGTCGGTTCCGAGGACGCTCTGATGGTGAACAACAACGCCGCCGGGGTATTCCTGATCCTTTCGGCTTTAGCCAAGGGCAAGGAAGTGATCGTGTCCCGGGGAGAGCAGGTGCAGATCGGCGGCGGATTCCGCATCCCCGAGATCCTGGCTCAATCCGGGGCTCAGATGCGAGAGGTCGGCACCACAAACATCACGCGTCTGGAGGATTACACCGACGCCGTCGGCGCGGATACCGCCATGGTCCTGATGGTGCACAGCTCCAATTTCCGCATCCGAGGTTTCACCGCCCGGCCTGCGATACGCCAACTGTCCGCCGTCCTCCCTGAAGGCGTGCTCCTGGTCGTGGATCAGGGCTCCGGCACGACCACGGAGCGGATTCCCGGAGAGCAGTCGGTCAGCCACTATCTGAACTCCGGGGCCCACCTGGTCAGCTTCTCGGGGGACAAGGTGCTCGGCGGTCCCCAGGCCGGCTTTGTCGTGGGCAAGGAGGACTTGATTCAGATCCTTGCGCGGCACCCGCTGAACAGGGTGTTTAGACCGGGAAAAACCATTTACTCTTTAATGGAAGAAGCCCTGATAGCCAGGCTCAACCGGGCGGTACTTCCTCCGGTCGAGGCTGTTATGAACCTGCCTATGGAAAAACTTCAAGAGCGGGGGGAAATCCTGCTCTCAGGTCTTCCGTCGGGCCGAGCCCGCCTGGTCGACTCCACGGTGACCACCGGAGGGGGAAGCGCCCCGGATGAACGTTTTCCCTCCCTTTCGATCGAGCTCGAATCCGCCGAAAGTCCCCAAGCGCTTCTATCAAACCTGCGGGAGCTGGATCCTCCGATAATCGGAACCATCATCGGTGACAGGGTTCAGCTCAATCTGGCCACCCTGCTCGCCGAAGAGCTGGAGGCGGTAAAGGGAGCCCTGAATCGGCTGATCGGCGGGGAATCCTGAGGCTGGAGGAGCGAAACGTGCACGTTATCGGAACCGCCGGGCATGTGGATCACGGAAAGACTGCCCTGATCGAAGCACTTACCGGGATCAATGCGGATAGACTGCCCGAGGAAAAACGCCGCGGTCTGACCATCGACCTGGGATTCGCCCACTTCTACACCGAACAAGGCGAGCCGGTGGGAGTGATCGACGTGCCGGGGCATGAACGTTTTATCCGCAACATGGTGGCAGGAGCCTGGTCTCTGGATATGGCCCTGCTGACCGTGGCTGCGGACGACGGCTGGATGCAGCAGTCCGCCGATCACACCCGGGTCCTTCGTCTGATGGGTGTTCCCCGGTTGATCGCGGTCATAACCAAGACGGATCTCGTGCCGCCGGAGCGGGTCCAGCAGGTCATCGAACAGGCCGGGGAGGAGTGCCGGCGTGCAGGATATGCGGGCGTCCCCACTGCCTCCGTCTCCGCACCTTCCGGCGAGGGCATCGACGCCCTCAAAGCTCTGATCCTCGAGCAGCTGGCGGCCCCGCCTCCTCCGCCTGTGAGCTTCCCCCACATCTACGTGGACAGGGTATTCACTGTGAAAGGCTCCGGGTTGGTGGTGACGGGGAGCCTAAAGGGAGGTTCGCTCCGGCGGGGGGAGGAGCTGAGCTTACTCCCCCAGAATAAGCGGGTGCGGATCCGGGGCTTGCAATCCTACTACAAGGATTGTGACCGGGTGCATCCGGTCTCCCGGGTGGCGGTGAATCTTTCCGGGATCGACACGGGACAGATCAACAGGGGGGACTGCCTTACCGTAGTGAAATCATCGTTCCGGGTAGTGGAAGAGTTCATCGCCCGCATCCAATCGGATTCCATCAAGAGGGACACCGAGTTGGAGATGGCCGTGGGCACAGGGCACCAGATCGTTCGGCTGACCCGTTTTCCTTCGGGAAATCTGGCCCGGATCCGCTGCAGCCGGAGGATCCCGCTGCTCTGGAACCAACCGATCGTACTGATCCAGCGGGGGGGAAGCGCCATCCTGGGCGGCGGGCGCGTGCTGTGGCTCGGCAAGACCGACAAACAGCAACGTCTGAATCTCGAGGAGATGGAGCCTACCCTGCCGGCAGAGCTCGCTCAGTGGCATCTAGGCGCATTGAAGCTGGCCCTGGAAGGAACAATCGCCCCGGAACAGGCCAAAAGCCTGGATCTGCCCGCGGACCTGCGGCAGCGCACCGTGGAACTGGACGGCTGGATCGTGTCGGCGGAGTACCGCGACCGCCTGGACAAGCGGATCAGGGAGCTGGCCGCCGCGCCCGGAGGGGTGAGGATCGACGAACTGGCCACCAAGATTCGGGCCGGATCGGATGTGCTCCAGCGGCTGGTTGCTCGAGGTTTGGTGGAGCAGGGAGCGTTGAATCTTCGAGAAGGCATCCTGTTTCCCGCCGGCGGACAGTCGCCCCAGGTATCCCCGATGGGGCGTCAGCTGCTCCGGGATCTGAAGGCAGCGGGTATCCGCGGGCTGGAGCTGAGCAAGCTAAAAATAGCAGGCGCCAGGAAGGAGCTTCGAAACCTGGTCCGAACCGATCTGGCGGTCAGCCTGGACGGTGACATTTACTACGAGAAGGAGATTTATCGCGGCCTGGTACAAACCTGTCTCGCCGGTCTGGAACCGGGGGGCACCTTGACCATCGGAGAGGCAAAAAACCGCACCAATCTGTCCCGCAAATACATCATTCCCCTGCTCAACCGCATGGAGAGCGACGGGTTGGTCAAACGCAGCGGCGATGAACGCATCGTCACCGGCGCTCCCACCACTTCTGGGTCCCGATCAAGGCCAGGAGCAGACCAAGGATGATGACCCCCACCACGATATAGGAAAGACGGATACCCAAACGGGATGCCAGCGCGCCGAGCAACAGGGGGAACACCATGCCTCCGAGGGATACCGAACCGAACAGGACACCACTGACCGTTCCCGGCTGATCGGGAAACAGGGCGGTGCCCCGGGCCATCAGCAGGGGAAACACCGGGGCGGTGCCCAATCCGTACAAAACAATGGCCAGCAGTTTCACCGGAATCCACGGTGCCAGGAGAAAAACAATCAGGGATCCCAGAGATAGGATCATCCCAGATTTGAGCAGGCGAGGCGTGGTGAGGTGTTTGAGCAGGCGGGAGGTAGCCAGCCGGCCTGCGATCATCCCCACCAGAAATACACTGACCACGGCACTGGACAGATTCAAGGATACGCCGAGCTCGGTCTTGAAATGCTCGGCCAACCAGTAGGAAAAACCCAGATCCGGGGCAACGGAGAAGAAGATAAGCAGAGCGCTGAACAGGACCCTGGGATTGCCCAGGACGCGGGAGAGATTCTTCCAGCTCATCGCGCCGCCTGCAGCCCGGGGCAAGGGCACGAGCATTATGAATAGAAACAGCAGAAGGGCGAGAGCTCCGGTTTCGATGAAGGGCCAGCGCCAGGATAAACCTATCGTGAAATTCAGTGCGACCAGCAGGGGAGCGGTGAAACTGCCCAGGGCGGCGAAAGAAGTCTGCAGAGAGATATATCGCTCCCTCCGGTCGGGAAACACGGCCAGCATGATACTCTGGCCTACCGTGCCGGCGGGACTGCCGAAGAAGCTGTAGGCCAGGATGATCAGAAGGATTGCCGTGTAGGATGCGGGAATCCCCATGCTGACCAGGCCTATGGCCAGGGTCAGGGCAATACAACCGAACAGAACTTTGCGATTCAGATAATCCGAGGCGATTCCCCCGAGAGGGGTGCCGAACAGAGAACCGAGGGAGAGCATCGTGAAGAACAGACCCGCCCGGGTGTAGCCGATCCCCAGATCCTCTATGATCGCGGGTATGGAGGGCCCGAGCAGACCGATAACCATCACCCAGGTGAAGTTGGAGGCGAATGCCAGGTAGGGCATGGGAGCTTTCGGATCAGCCGGGCTGAGAGTGCTTTCGGGCCTGCTTCACGGTCCAGCCCTCGTGCACCAGTCCGACCATAGCCTCCACCACGGCCTGGGGATTGGCATGCTGCCAGATATTGCGGCCGATGGCAATGCCGGCGCCTCCCGCCTGGATCGAACCGTGCACCTCCGTGAACACCTGCTCCAGATCCTCGGTTTTTTCTCCCCCCAGGATCACCACAGGCGCGGGGCAGCCCTCGACCACGGAATGGAAGCTGTCCGGATCCCCGGTGTAGTAGCTCTTTACGATATCCGCGCCGATCTCCTGGGCCGCCCTCGCGGCCAGCTTCACGCCCTCCGGATCCGTAGCCTTGAGATCTTTGCCCTTGGCCATGGCCTCGATCATCAAGGGCAGGCTCCACTGTTCACAGGAATCGGCTACCAGCGAGGCCTGGCGGATGAAATCCCCCTCCCGCGGATGACCGAACTTTACGGTAACAGCGGCAGCCACGGCCCCGTAGCGTAGAGCCGTCTCCGGGCTGGAGATCTGCTCCTCCTCGAACCCGCCCCCCAAAACGGTGAAGCCGCCGGTCAGCCGCAGAATCAGGGCCGTGGTGGGAGCCCACTCCTCGCTGGAGGCCCTGACGAATCCACGGGTGGTCAGGACCGCATCGGCCCCGCCCCGGACGCAGGCCCGCATCAGAGGGGCCGGTTTCACGATTCCGGGTATGGGCCCGGCGATGCCGCCATGATCGATGGCCACGATCACGGACCTGCCGTCACCGGGCCGGAAGATGGAGTTCATACGCATGCGCTTTCCAGGGTTCATCATTCCTCCTCCAGGGGAATTTCGGCCAGCTCTGAGAATACCTCTTTCAGACCCCGGTAGGAAGCCCGGTAGAGCCCGAACAGCCGATCGTAGAGCCCCCGGTATTCCGGGTTCGGGGTAAAGGTCCTGGTGATCTTCACCAGGCTTTCGGAGGCTTCCGCCAGGGTCTTATAATTGCCCAGGGCGAACAGGCCGATACAGGCGGCGCCGAGAAGCTCCGAGTCCTGAACAGCAGGCACCAGGATCTTTTTCTGAGTGATGTCGGCCTTGATCTGATTCCATAACGGACTCTTGGCCTGACCGCCGGTAACCCGAAGCTCCCCGATTTCCAGGCCGTTTTCCCCCATCACCTCGATCACATCCCGCACGGCGAACCCCACCGCCTCCACCACGGCCCGGGTCATCTCCTTGCGGCCGTGATTCGCGGTCAAGCCAATAAAGGCCCCTCGGGCAAAGGGGTCCCACAGGGGAGCCCGTTCCCCCGCCAGATAGGGAAGAAACAGCAGCGAGCGGGAACCGGGGGGCACCTGGCAGATATCTTCGAATAGGCTCTCGTAATCCAGATCGGCCCTGCCGGTGATCGATCTGAACCAGGCCAGCGCCTTGCCCGATGTGGAGATGATCCCGGAGATGTTCGTATACCCTTCGATTATGTGGGGCAGGCAGAGAAGCCGCTCGTCCTTGATCGTTTTTTCGGAGCAGAGGTTGATACCCTCTGAGGTCCCGGCCCGGTCGCAGGCTCTGCCGGGCCGCACCGTGGCGGTTCCGAGCAGGGTCATCACGAAATCCGGACCCCCGGCGAACACCGGTGTCCCGGCAGGAATGCCGAGCAGCTCTTCGGCCTCCAGACGAACCTCGCCGACCAACTCCCCCGGTCGGATAAACGGCGGAAACTTGGACGGATCCATGCCGAGCTTCTCGATGGTTTCGACGGTCCAGATGTAAGGGGTGAACTGCTCGGAGGGCAAAACCGTATAGGCCTTTCCCGTCAGATACAGATCGATAAACTCCGGGCAGGTGCAGAAGTGGCGGGTTCGGCGATACACTTCCGGTTTGTTCTTGTAGATCCAGAGGGCTTTCGGCAGATAGAAGGTGGGATCGACGTACCGCCCGGTAACCTCGGCGATGCTCCTGGCCTCTGCAACTCCGCGGCGATCCATCCAGGTCATGGCGAAGTCCAGGGGTTCGCCCTTCGAACCGACCGGCACCAGGGTCGGGCCGTTGCCGCTGATCACGAGTGCGGCGATTTCACGGCCGCTGCCGGCTTTGGGGATCTGCAGCTGGGCGGCGACCAAGGCCAAAGCGGAGATCCAGTTGTTGGCATCCGCCTCGTGGACCATTGGATCTTCCCGCTCGTTCAGATGAACCGGTACCTCCGCCCGGGATTGCAGGACGCCCTCGAAATCGACCAAGCCACCCTTCAGAACGGAGGTGCCGATGTCAAAGGTCAGAATCACTTGCCAGGCTCCGATATCTCCGCCTCGTGGTCAAGCAGAACCCGGTATGTCTTCGCCGTCATCGCCGCCTTGATTCCGGCCTCCAGGCCGGAAAAGGGAACCCTCCGGCTGATCAAGGAACCTACCTTGATTTTCCCGAAAACCAACAGGCGTACGGCCTGCAGAAAATCTTCCTCTGTCCGGCCTTCGCTTCCGGTCACCACGATTTCCGCTTTGTGGATGGTATCGGCGTCGGTGGGGAGGGGAATCTTCTCGTTGTGGGAGGTATAGATATTGATCCTGCCGCCCGCCGCGGTTGCGGCGAAAGCCGACTGCAGAGCGGCCGCTGCGGGAGAAGTCACCACACAGGCATCCACACCCCTTCCATCGGTGTGAGCCTGAATCAGGGCCGGCAAATCCTCCCGCGTGGGATCGATGGTCAGGAAGGCCCCCGCTTCCGAAGCGGCTCGCAGCCTCTCCTTGTCCGGATCGGAGATGAAGATCCGGGCGCCCATGCACTGCCCCACCATCAGATGCATCATGCCCATCGGCCCTGCCCCGACGATCAACAGATCTTCGGCCAGGGACAGCTCGATCTTCTTCAGCGAGCGGATGCAGCAGGCTACGGGCTCGGCAAAGGCGGCCTCCGCAAGGGGAAGCTCTTCGGGAACGGGAAAAACCTGCTTGGAGGACACGGCTCGATACTCGCCGAAACCGCCGAGAATCCTCCCGCCGTCTTTGTAACGGTTCAAGCAGAGGTTGGAAGCCCCCGTGCGGCAGTAGTAGCACTCTCCGCAGCGGCTGACCAGGTCAAGAGCAACGGTGGCTCCGGGCTTCAAATCGTCCCGAAGGATTCGCACCTCCTCTCCGATCTCTTCGACCACGCCGGAGGCCTCGTGCCCGGGAATGACGGGATAGTGGAACTTTATCTGACCGCTGTACATCCTCTGTTCCAGGGTGCAGATACCGCAATACTTCAGCTTGACCAGAACCTCCATACCGCCGATTCTTGGACCCTCGACATCCTGGATTTCGATCCGCTGGGGTGCTGTAAGTACTCCCGCTTTCATCTTTGCACCTCGGAACGCCTGTCGTTGTAGAACTTGCAAATCGCCGTATAGCCGCAGTTACTGCACTCCTCGCCGGGACAGGCCTGGAAGTCACCTACCCGCTCGAGCTGGTCGATGTGCCACTCCAGGTCGCTGACATAGGCTTCGATCCGCTCCCTGCGCCTGATCGCTTCCCTCCACTTCTCCCGGTAGCGGGTCAGAAGGCGCAGGCGGCTCTTCTCCCCCGACGGATCCTCCCGGGACAGATCGAAGATCTCCCGGATCTCACCCAGGGATAGCCCGTACTCCTTGAGCTGTTGGACCCGCTCGAGGTGCAGAAGGTCCTTCTCCGAATAGCGGCGATGCCTGGCCTGAGGCCGGCGGGGGGAAGATAGGATCCCCAACTCCTCGTAGTAGCGGATGGTTCGAGTGGTCACCCCCGCTCGCTTGGCCAGCTCTCCGATCCGGTACTGGGTTCGGCGCTTCCTGGGATTCTCCGTTGTCGGGCTCAACATCCTCGGTTCTTCTCCATTGTCTATAGCATAGATGGTAAACTTAACGTATTACGTAAGAATAAGACTATGTCAAATTCAGTGGGATGTCAAGGTGCGATCTGTTCATTACCACCCCGCTCCGTTAGAATCACGGCATGACTCACAACATTATAGCCAACTACCACTGCCACTCCCGCTTCGACGACGGCCACGGAGAGCTGGAGGAGTACGTCCGGGCGGCGCTGCAGAAGGGGCTGCGGACTCTGGGCTTTGCCGGCCACGCTCCGGTTCCCTTCCCCTGCACGTGGACGATGCCCTCGGCTCTGCTGCCGGAATACCTCGAAACCGCTCGCAGGCTGAAAATCGCCTACGCAGAGAGGCTCGAGCTGCTTGTCGGCTTGGAGGTGGACTACATCCCGGAGATCATTTCCACTTCGGCGGCACAGATCCACGCCCTGAACCTGGATTTCACGGTCGGCTCGGTCCATTTCATCGGGCGCCTTGCCGGCGGCGAGCTCTGGACCGCGGACGGGCCGGCGGAGGAACTGGAGCAGGGAGTGCAGGAATCATACGCAGGTGATATTCGCAAGGCCTTCGAGGAATACTTCCGGCGCATGACCGACATGGTGAGCTCGAGCCCTCCTGACATCATCGGCCACTTCGACGTCATCAAGAAGAACAACCTGGGGGATAGATATTTTTCCGAAAAATCAACCTGGTACCGCTCAGCGGTCGAACATACTCTGGACGCGGTGGCCGCCTCCCCCTGCATCCTGGAGGTCAACACCGGCGGCATCGTGCGCAACACCAGCGGAGCGCTCTACCCTTCGGAGTGGATCCTGGCCGAATCCTTGAGACGGGAGATTCCCGTCATGATCAATTCCGATGCCCACCGTCCGGACCAATTGGACGGATATTACAATGAGGCTGTATCGATACTCAGGGAGATCGGCTTCCGAGAGCTCACCCAGATCGGCAGGGAGGGACGCCGGCAGGTACCGCTGTAGACCAAGACCCTTAAGCTAATCCTCGCTGAACAGCTCCACAACCTCGCCGGGAGTCGTGGCGGAGGCGAGGGTGCGGCAAAATACCTGGGATTTGGTGATGCGGGCTATGTCCGCCAGAGCCTCTATGTGTGGACCGGATTGATCCGGCGGCGCAAGCAGCAGGAAGAAGAGTTTGGAAGGATTGCCGTCGATCGCCTGGAAGTCGATTCCCTTGGGAGATATTCCCAAAGCCACGGTCAGGGCGTTGACCGCCGTGGTCTTGGCGTGGGGCACGGCGATGCCCTGCTCCAATCCCGTAGATCCCAGGCTTTCCCGTTTCATGAGGGCGTCGTAGACTTGCTCCATGTCGGAGATCCTGCCGGCATCCCGCAGCACCTCCACCAGCTCCCTGATCAGATTGGGTTTGGTCGCGGAGACCAGGGGAACTTTGATGACCTCCGGTCGTATCAAATCAACTAATGCCATAGATTGTCCTTTCTCCTCGATTAATGAAGGGCGTCGTACAATTCCCAGACCCGGTCTTCATCTTTCACGATCAACACCGAGCAGGAAACGCTGCGCATCGCCCGCTCGGCCTCGTTGTAAAACTCGTCTCGGCGGCTGCGCACGTGGGACAGCTCGCCGATGATCAGCAGATCGATATCGTGGTCCTGGACGTAGCTCTTGATCTCCTGATGTACGGATCCGCTGACGCTGACCGCCTCGATGGCCAGCCCCTTCTTGCGGGCCAGACTGCGCACGTGGTTCAGGTAGCGGTTGGCGTCCGCCTCCAAATCCTGCTTGTACTCCTGTTCCTCGGCTTTGATGAAGATCCGCGCCTTGAGCAGGTCATCCAGTGCTCGGGTGTTGACGACGTAAAGCGCGCTCAGCTCGGCGCGAAGGGTGCGGCTCAGGACAACCCCGTACTGGGCCGCCGTAATCGAGCCTTCGGTTCCATCGACGTATACGAGTATTTTTTTAATCGGACCGTTCATGCTCCTCGCTCCGCTCTTTCCTTTCGTTCAAGACGGCTCTTCACCATCTTCATCAGGACGAACATGTCCCGTTCGTTCTCCTCGAGCCTGTTCTGGATGAAGGTCACCGTCTCGGCCAGGTCCGGTATGGCGATCTTCTCCAATGCATTGACTTTACGGATCGTTTTGCGTACCTCCGCGGCCAGGCGGATGATCGAGATCTTGAGCTCCGCCAGGCGGCCCATCAGCTGCAGTGCATTTTTAAACTCTTCCAGGGAGTTGTCGATCCAGAAACTCGTACCTAATGGACTGTAGTAGGGAGGATGCTCCACGAAGCTGGTATCCACTACGGGCAGCCGCACACCCATGACCCGCCGCTGCTTCAGGTTGATCTCCGCCCGGATATTCACCGCGCTGGCCAGGTTGGCTGTCCGCAGCTTGCCCATCCGCAGCACCGCCTGCTCGAGAGTCCTGTAGGCCTCTTGCAGAGCCTTAAGCACCCGGTCCTGGAAATCCACAGCTTGATCCACCAGGTTGAGCAGCTCGATGACCAGGATGTTCCGCTTCTGGTCCAGAAGCTCGTGCCCCAGGCGGGCGAATTCCAGCTCATGACGAACACGGAGAAGGCTGGTCTTGGTCGGCGCTACGTTGGGCAACTTCCCTCCTCAACCGCGGTAGTACTTTTCGATCTCATCTTCGCTGACCCTGTGCAGCTCCTCTACCGGAAGTAGATCCAAAGCGTTCCAGCCCAACTCGAGGGTCTCCTCTATGGTGCGGTCCTCGGTTTTCGACTGGCTGACGAACTTGCGCTCGAAGTTCTCGCCGAACTCGAGGTACTGGTGGTCCAAGGGGGTGAGCTCCTCCTCCCCGATCACCGAGGCCAGGTTGCGCACATCCTTGACATAGCTGTAGGCGGCGAACAGCTGGCTGGCCAAATGGGGATGATCCTCCCGGGTCATCCCCTCACCGATCCCGTCTTTCATCAGTCTGGACAGGGAGGGAAGTCCCGCTACCGGCGGGTAGATCCCCCTGGCGTGCATCTCCCGCTCGAACACGATCTGTCCCTCGGTGATGTAGCCGGTAAGGTCGGGAATGGGATGGGAGATGTCGTCGTTGGGCATGGTCAGGATCGGCATCTGGGTGATCGAACCGGGCAAGTCTTTGAGCATACCGGAGCGCTCGTAGATCTCAGCCAGGTCCGAATACAAGTAGCCGGGATATCCCTTGCGGGAGGGAATCTCTCCCCGGATGGTTGAGATCTCCCGCAGGGCTTCGCAGTAGTTGGACATATCCGTCATGACCACCAGGACGTGCATGTCTCTGGAGAAGGCCAGGTGCTCCGCCAGGGTGAGGGCCGTCCGCGGCGTGATCAGCCGTTCGATCGAAGGATCATCGGCCAGGGAGAGAAACAAGGCTACGTTCTCAAGAACCCCGGACTGCTCGAAGCTGTCGATGAAGAAACGGGCCACATCGTGCTTGACACCCATGGCTGCGAACACCACGGCGAAACGGCTCTCCTGCCCCCGGATCTTGGCCTGCCTGGCAACCTGGGCGGCCAGGGTATTGTGGGGCAGCCCGTTGCCCGAGAAGATCGGCAGCTTCTGGCCGCGGATCAGGGTGTTCATGCCGTCGATCACCGAGATGCCGGTCTGGATGAAATCGCGGGGATATTCCCGGGCGGTGGGATTGATCGGCCGGCCGTTGACGTCCAGCTCCTCCCCCATGGGGGGAGGCCCGCCATCGACGGGCTGACCCAGGCCGTTGAATACCCGCCCGAGCATCCTGTCACTGACCTGAACAGTATGGGGCTCCCCCCGAAAACGGACATGGGTCTGGGGCATGGTCAGACCCGAAGTCCCGGCAAAGACCTGGATCACCACGATTTCAGAGGAAGTGTCCAGGACTATGCCCAGACGGGTCTCCCCTTTGGGATCCACGCACTCCACCATTTCGCGGTAGCCGACGGGGTGGGTGTTGCGGATGAACACCAGAGGACCTTCGATGCGGTCCACCCCGATGTACTCCCGGCCGGCCAGCAGACGCTTCTGGGCGGCTTCCAGATCTCCGGGGGCACTTCTACTCTTCATGGATCGCCTCCAGCTGATCGAGAGAACGTTCCAGCCGGGCGGCCAGCTTGTCCAGGGCACCGAGATCTTCGTTGCCTATCGTAAACTTCATCTTCACAATATCCTGGAGCACCTTCATCCGTCGCAGGCGGACCAGGGTCATGCCCCGGCGGATCGCCTCGGCTCCCCGGCGCCAGTAGGTCAGAATGATCTGGAGCATTCGGGTCTGCTTCTCCGCCGTGGAGTATCTGTCGATGTCGTCGAAGGCGTTTTGCTGTAAAAAAGCGTTCTTGAACAGGGTGCAGACCTCGATGACGAAGCGCTGGCTGTCCGGAAGCGCGTCCGGGCCGACCAGCTTGACCACCTGCTGCAGACGCACCTCCCGGTGCAGCAGCTCGAGGATCTCGCCGCGGTCGCTGGTCCAGCTGGGGCCGACGGCCTGTTCCCACCAGGGTGTGACCTCGTCGAGATACTCGCTGTAGCTCTCCAGCCAGGAGATGGCCGGGTAGTGGCGGGCGTTGGCCAGCTGACGGTCCAGAGCCCAGAAACAGCGGACAAAGCGCTTTGTGTGCTGGGTCACCGGCTCGGAGAAATCACCTCCCGGAGGGGAAACCGCCCCGATGATCGACACCGAGCCGGTTTGCCCGGTCAAGGTGTTCATGGCTCCCGCCCGCTCGTAGAACTCGGCGATCCGCGTGGGCAGGTAGGCGGGGAAACCCTCCTCCGCCGGCATCTCCTCCATACGGCCCGACAGCTCCCGCAGTGCCTCCGCCCAGCGGGAGGTGGAATCCGCCATCACGGCCACGTCGTAGCCCTGATCGCGATAGTACTCCGCCAGGGTCGCACCGGTGTAGATCGAGGCTTCCCGGGCGGAAACGGGCATGTTCGAGGTGTTGGCGATCAGCACGGTCCGCTCCATCAGGCTGCGTCCTGTGCGTGGATCGATGAGCTTGGGGAACTCGGTCAGCACGTCGGTCATCTCGTTGCCCCGCTCGCCGCAGCCGATATAGACGATGATCTCCGCGTCGCACCATTTGGCGATGGCGTGCTGGATCATGGTCTTCCCCGTTCCGAATCCTCCGGGGATGGCCACTGTGCCCCCCCGGGCCGCGGGAAACAGGGTATCGATGACCCGCTGGCCGGTGATCAGAGGCCGGTTCACGGGCAGACGTTCGGCCACAGGCCTGGGAGTGCGGATCGGCCAGCGTTGCATCATGGCGATCGCCCGCTCTCCGCCTTCGGTCTCCACCAGAGCGACCGGCTCCTCCACCGTGTACTGCCCTTCCACGGCCAGGGATTTCAGCGTGCCCTTCATATCGGGGGGCAGCAGGATGCGCTGCTCCACCCGCTCGGTTTCCCGGACCGTGCCGATCACCGCCCCGCCGCTGAGCACTGCTCCGACGGCAAGGTCCGCGGGATGGAACAGCCACTTCTTTTCCCGGTCCAGAGAGGGGGTGCGGATGCCCCGCTCGATGAAGTTCCCCGACAGCTTGAGGATCTGCTCCAGAGGACGCTGGATGCCGTCGTAGATCGTTCCGATCAAACCGGGTCCGAGCTCGACGGACAGGGGGCTGCCGGAACCGAAGATGTTGTCTCCGGGAGCGATGCCGGTTGTATCCTCGTAGACCTGGATGATCGCCCGATCCCCGGCCAGCTTGATGATCTCCCCGACCAGGCGCGCCTCCCCCACCCCCACCAGCTCGAGCATCATGGCGTCGCTGACGCCGGCCGCTTCGATGACCGGTCCGTTGACCCGGTTTACCTGTCCGATGATTCGTTCTTCCATAGTACGTCTTGTATCTGTTTTCGGATTTCCGACTGCAGGCGAAGCAAACGGGTCGCCACCTGGTTGTTGAACTCGACCCGGCCGTCGACGGCCTTCACCACCACCCCTTGAGGAATCAGCGGATCCCCGGATGCGGCCGCGAGGGTGACGTTTTTCCCGGTCAGCTCTTTCACCTTGGCCTCCGCCGCCTGGAGCATTTTTTTGTCGATCTGATTCCGCTCCGCGGCCGAAGCGTTCACAGCAGCCTCGGCCGCGCCTAATCCGATCGCTCCTTCCACGATCCAGGCCAGCAGCACTTCCCGGTACTGCGGGCTGCCGACCATCTCACTCAGGCGTCGCCGCACGCGGGTCAGGACCTCCTGAACCGCCTGTTCCCGCTGCTTGAGGGATATCCGCCTTCGCTCCATGCGCAGGGTGGATGCGGTCTGGCTTCGGATACGCTCTGCCTGCTCTTCCGCCTTGCTCTCGGCCTGCTGAAGCGTTGCCGCAGCTTGATCTTGGGCTGCCTTGATCCGCTCCTCCGCCGTTTTCTTGGCTTCGGCAATGACCTGCTCGGCCTCCTTGGCGACATCCTGGGCAATGCCGGCGATCAAATCGGAGTGCTCGACAGTCGTTTCCTCCCTCATAACTTTATTCCTATAGCTTGGTTGACCATCTCCCGGATGCCCGGTTTTCCCTCGAGCGGACCCAGTCGATCGGGGATCTCCACGATCAACGGAAAGTTCCGGGTGAAGATGAAGCGGTCTACCTGCGGACGGATTAGATCGGCTATCCGCTCGGTGATGATAATGATGCCGATATCGGACTGCTCCAGGACCGTGGAAAAGGCCTCCTGGGCTTGCTCGGCGTTCTGGACGGCCTTGCCCTCCACACCGACCAGCCCGAATCCGAGGACGGCATCCTCATCGCCAATGATGAAGTAACGCATTCGCCTACAGCCTAGATTCTCCCAAGGATCATCAAGGCGGTGATGAATCCGAAGACGACCAGACCTTCCGCCAGGGCGATGAAGATCAAAGCCTGGCTGGCGATCTCCGGCCTCTCCCCGATGGCTCCCATGGCGGCCGCCCCGACATTGGCTATGGCGATTCCCGCACCGATCGCACCGAAACCGAAGGCGATGGCCGCGGCGATCAGTCCGAAACGGGCTACCGAAGCACGCTCCGCCGTCATCTCCGGTTGCGTCGCGGCTGCCGTCGGCTGTTCCTGAGCGAATACCCGCACCACCGAGACCATACCGAACATGATGAAAAAGGCGAAGACAAAGATCAGGCTCAAGAATATCTTCTTCCGCAATCTCGCTTTGTTTGTTTTTTCCACCCCTTCCTCCTATCCTATTTTTTTTTCTTAAGCGTTACCGGGGCATAGGCCCGCCCGGATCCGATGAAATATTTTGAGAAGAATTCGTAGTAGTTCAACCTCAACGACTGGATTCCCGCTGACAGTCCTTCCAGAAGGATAACCAAAACGTTGCCTGCGATCAACACCAGGTAGGAACCGATAGTGTAGCCCCCGGAAGGGCCGCTCAGCATCCCGGCGATCGAGAAGAAGGCGATCATCAGACTGACGTGGGCGATTCCCAGCCCGGCCACCCGCATGAAAGACAGGGTATTGGCAAGATACCCGGAGAATATCTCCAGGATCTCAACGATCCATTCCATGAGCAAGTCCACGGGTGTGAGCAGGGTAAAGGGCTTTCGCGGTTTGTGCAGCAGATACTCGAGCACGGGCTTCAGGGTCAGCACGAGCACGGGGATCCCTATCAGGGAGGCGAGCAACCCGGAATCGGGGAGCTGCTTGTAGTCGTGCCTGACGAAGTACATGGCCGTGTATACACCGGCGCCATAGATCCAGCCGCCGATCAACCCGCCCTTGTCGAAGATCAGGTGAAACCAACTGCCCTTCACAATGCAGTTGATCCAGTTCAAGAGGAGCCCGAGAACGATCACGGCTATCCCGAAGTAGATGGTGATGACCAGGATCCCGTACACATCCGTGACCAGACCCCCACCCCCGTGTCCGGCCACGACTCCGTGGTAGTCGAACCACAGGGGAGCAAACCACTGCATCCCGAAGTAGGACCCGAACAGGATTCCCGCGACCACGGCGGCGCCTCCGCAGTAGGCGATCAGGCGCAGGAGATTCCGCACTCCCGAACTGGCGCCCTTGTACAGGAGGGAGGCGAGCGACCCCAAGACCAGCAGCACCGCTCCGTGTCCCGCGTCTCCGAACATCAGGCCGAACATGATCAGGAAGGCCACGGCGACCAGGGGTGTGGGATCGATGCTCCCGTACTCCGGAATCGAGTAATTGGTGACCAGCATCTGAAAGGGGGAGAGAAACTTGGGATTCCTCATCTGCACCGGAACCGACGCGGGCTTCTCTGCTTCCCGGGGCTGATGCCACTCGAGATAGCAGCGCCCGTCGGTTACCCTCCGAATCGCCTCGGTCAGCACGGGTCTTTTGCTCGAGGGCAGCCACCCGGAAAATATGACCGTGCGGGAGGTTTTGCTGAAGAAGGACTGAACACGGGCGTACAATTCGTTGAGGCGCAGGTTGGTCCACATCCGTTCGAGGACGGGGTGTTTTTCCCGGATCTGAGACTCTACCTTGGATTTCAGCTCTTCCTGTTCGTCCTTGAGCAGCTCGAGCTTTTCCCTCAGCTCTTCCTGAACCTGATCCTTCTTCCCGACGAGTTCGCGGGGAAGGTGCACATCGGTCCAGCCGAACTTGTCGAGGATCCGGTTGGTGAGAGTCTCGTCCCGCTTCATGGTGATCAAAAGCAGGAGAGTTTGGTTGTCCTGAGAGCCGATCTCCATCTTCACACTGGGTATGTCAGCAAGAGCCTGGTCGAAAGATTCGATCAGGGAGCTGCGGATCGATCCGGTCTGTACACTCAAGTAGGAGTACTGGGAACGGGCTCCCACCACCTCGCTCAAGCTGCCGAACAGCTGAAGCTGCCGCTCGATATCTTCGAGCCTGAGGATCTCCTGCTGCCGGGCGCTCTGCCGGTCCCGGATCGTCTGCACCGATGAGGCCAGGTTGTCGAGGATCTTGGTGGTCTCCTCCAGGTCGACCGCCTGCAGATCCTCTACTTTCAGATCCAGTCCCGAGGGCGGCTGATCGTCGACCATGGCGAAAAATCCCTCGATGCGCCGACGAATCTCTGCAATCATGGCCTCGGCAACCTTGGGAGTCACCTCCTCGACCTGAGGGCCGATATCCCGATCGACCTCGGTGATGCGAACGAAATGGAGAAGGCCGAGGCGGAGAAGCTCTTTGGTTACCCTATCGGCGTCGTGGTCGAGCACCACCGCCACTACCTGCTGCATCGGTTCGGTAAAGATCATATCACCGCCATGATTCGCTCCTCCGGCCAGTCGTAAAACTTGGCGTTCAGGACCGTCATGATTTTCCTTATCTCGTTTGTTTTGAGGATAAAATAGGCTAGAATGATACCGATTGTGAAGGGGTAGCTGGTCAGGATTTTTCTGACCTCGAGGGCCAAGATCTGCTCCAGTATGCGCTCGATCATGGTCAGCCTGGCCGTGCTTTTCACCTGATCCTGCGTCGAAAGCAGGGCGGAAAGCTCCGGATAGCGTTTCCCTACAAGGGCGGACATCTCCCGATCCGGCCGCTCGGAGGCGTAGCTCTCCCTCATCAGATCGACGCTCAGGTTCAACCCTCCCGGAAGGGTGTAGCCGAGAGCCTGATCCGTATCCAGGGAGTAGAAGTGTTTGAAACGGAGCAGCCAGCCCACATTCTGCAGATCGATCTCCACGCCGATCAGTCGACGGGCGATCTCCCGATCCCGGGGCCTGAGCAGCTCCGCCGCTTCCACCATCCGGGCGTAGAGGTAACGATCCAGGGCCAACTCCAGGGGAAAGAGGCTCGCCCCCTCGATCACCCGAGCCGCCTGCTCCCGCACGATGCCGGCGTAGGGAGTCCGTTCGAGAAGGTCTCCCACCTGCTCCAGTGAGTCGGCATTGATGATTCCATCCAGGTCGATCGAATGGTGGATAGGCTTTCGCAGCAGGTAGCCGCCGGCGTTCTCGATGCTTCGACCCCGTATCTTGGCATCGAACCAGAGACGGATCGCATTCTTCAACACTTCGATCTCAAACCGGTCGGCCAGGGCCTGGACGAAACCCCGCACGTCCTCCTCGAGCAGCTTCTCCAGCTCCAGATAGATCTCCAGCTCTTTGCTCAGCAGCTCCAGCTCGGCCATTTTGATGTCTCCGGTCTGCTCGTAGATCCGCTGCACGGGGTGGAAGTCCGTTTCGGCCAGCATCTGTACGCTCTCGGCCAGGGAACGGGAGTGGATCAACTGCCGGACAAACTCCTCCGGCAGGATCTTGCTGATGCGGGTCCGCAGCTTGGCATTTATGAAGGCGTAGGTTTTTAAGGGTCCGGCCAATTTCTCGTGTGTCCTAGGGTTTCCGGCTTTGCGCCCATTCGGGATTCGTGATCAGGGCAATCACGGACTCCGCCGCATGTTCGATGTCCTCTTCGTGAGACGTAAAAAAGGTTCGGTTCTCGTCCCGGGCTTTCTCGATAGCCTCCTCGTATTCCTTTTGCGCCTGGCTGCCGGCTTGAGACAGGATCTCCTGGGCTCTCTTCCCAGCCCGCTCCCGGACCTCCTGCATCGCCGCTTCGACTTCGCGGTCCGCCTGGGCTCTGATCTCCTGGGCTTTGCTTCGGGCTTCCTGAATCCGTGCTTCTGCCTCTTTTTCCGCTTCGAGAACTTTGGTTACGATTTCCTGCATGAGCTCATCCGTACTTCTTCACCCTTATACCACATCGAGGTGCGGAGCTTCAATCGAAAAAACGTCAACTGGTTTAAAGGATCAGCGGGAAAGAAGCTTTCAGATTTCTAAGATGGGTGCTAAAATTCTTCAGCCGCGCCTCGAAGCGCAAGGCCAATTCCAAATAGCTGGCATCGTAGTATGTCAGCCCGTTGTCCCTGGCGAGACTCATAACACCGCTGCTAGGCTCTGGCCCGGTAGTGCCGCCAGATCGAGTAGCCGATCATGGCCAGCACAGTGATCAGGTAGGGAAAGGCCAGGATGAAGTCGGCGGGGATGTTGGTTGCCCCTTGCGCGTAGTTGGAGAAGCTCTCGGCAAAGCCGAATACGAAGGAGGCGATCACGATTCCCCAGGGTGTCTTGTTCCCCAGGTAGATGGCCACCAGGGCGATCCAGCCCCGGCCGGAAGTGATGTTGGGCACGAAAGCGCTCAGGTTGAGGGTGAGCACGGCTCCGGCCAGGCCGCAGGTGAAACCGGAGATCAGGATCCCCGCCATCTGATACCGCCTGGGCTTCAGTCCCAGGGAGGTGATGGTCGGGGCGCCCAGGCCGGTTCCCCGAATGCGCAGGCCGAAGGGAGTGCGATAGATGATCACGGCGGCCAGCACAACGATCAGCCAGCTCAGATACACCAGAACATTGTGGCCGATCAGCAGGTCGCCTAGGATCGGGATACGAGCCAGTGCCGGGATGGACAGGGAGGGCAGCGTGGCGATTTCGAAGCGCACCACCCCCTTGTTTCCGAAGATCTGAAAGGCCAGAACAACGGTCAGACCCGAGGCAAGCAAGTTGGTGGCCAGACCGGAGATGAACACGTTGGCCTTGAGATTCAGACTGACAGCTCCGAAGAGGGCGGCAACGAGCATCGCCGAGGTGATGCCCAGGAGCACGCCGATGAACAGACTGCCGGTGAATCCGGCGAAGACCACGCTGAAGAAGGCGCCGATCAGCATCAAGCCTTCCAGGGCGATGTTGAGCATGCCCGCCAGTTCGGTGAACAGCCCCCCCGTTGCGGCCAGGAGAATTGGGGTCATGATGCCTATCGTGTTGTGGAGCAGAGGAAAGGTGAAACTGTGCTCGTTCATGAGGGAGCCCACTTTCGATAACGCAGGAAACTGTAGATGGCCTGGGCGGTTATGAGATAGAAGATCACGGACTGGACTATTGCGGCGATTTCGAAGGTCACATCCGAATGCAGCATAGCGGCTTTAGCCCCCGCATCGAGGTAGGCGAAGAACACCGCCGCCGGGAGCACCCCCAGCGGATTGTTCTTGGCGATCAGAGCAACGGCGATCCCGTTCCAACCCATCCCGAAGGAGAACTCCTTGACCGCCACGTGGTAGGTGCCCATGATGGCCACCGCCCCGGCCAGACCGTGCAGCGCGCCGCTGATGATCATCGGCAGGACAACGAAGGTGGAGACGTTGATTCCTCCGTATCGGGAGAACTCCCGATTCAGCCCGCACATCCGCATCTCGTAACCCCAGTGGGTGTAGTACATCAGAAAGAATATGAGCACCCCGGCCAGGATGGCGAATACGGCGCTGATATCCAGCTTGGATGGGGGGAAAATTCCCAGGAAGCGGTACTGCTTTCCGATGGCGTAGGTGGCCAGCATGCTGTTGCCGGGGTCGTCCAGAGGCCCGGTAATAAAGTAGTTCACGATGAAAACGACCGCCGAGGAGATCAGGAAGGAGGAGATCAATTCGTCGGTCCCCCACTTCATCTTGAAGAAACCGCTCAATCCGGCCAGGACCGCTCCGGTAGCCAGGCCGGCGGCCAGAGCGACGGGACCGCCCAGGTAGCCGCTCGATTCAGGAAGGGCGAGCAGAATCACGGTGGCAACCAACGCCCCGGAGTAGACCTGTCCCTCCCCGCCGAGATTGAACACCGAAGACTTGAAGGCCACGGCGATACCCAGTCCGGTGAACACGAGGGGAATCGCCGCGTTGAGCATATTGCCGAAGTAGTACTTGTTCGTGAAGGGGCCGACGAAGAAGTAGTAGATCGTTGTCAAGGGATCCTTGCTCAAGAGAAAGATCAGGACGATGGCGATGAGGAAGGAGATGCCCAGGGTGATCAGCAATCCGAGGGTGCCGGCGAACAGCTCACCCACCCGGCGGGCACGCTTCACGCTTGTGTCCCTCCATCGTCCCGCAGACCCATCATATACTCCCCGACCAGCTCTTTGGACAGCTTCTCTTCGTTGCTCAAGGTTGCCACCACCCCTCCCCGGTAAAGCACCACCAGGGTGTCGCAGAGGGCCAGGATCTCATCCAGATTGGAGGAGATGAGAAGCACGGCGACTGCCCGTCTGCGGATCTCCAGGATCTTGGCGTAGACAAACTCCGCCGAGGCGACGTCCAGCCCCCAGGTGGGTTCGGAAAAGATGATGAAGTCGGTCTTCGAGGCCAGCTCCCTGGCCAGGATGGCCTTCTGGATATTTCCCCCCGACAGGGTGCCGATAGGCGCCCGAGGGTCCCCGTCGATGGAGAAGCTGCTGGAAAGCGTTTCGGCGAACTCCTCGACCTCCTTCTGCCGGAATACCCCTCCCCGGAGAAAATCGTGATGACTGGAGATGATCATGTTCTCCATGACCGAGGCCTGCAGGCTCGAACCCCGGTGCAGCCTGTCCGCCGGCACGTAGGCCAACCCCCTTTGCCGAAGCTGGACCGCGGACAGATCGGTGATGTCCTTGCCGTCGTGGAGCAGCTGTCCTTCGGTGACCCGCCGCAGGCCCCCGACCACATCCTCCACCTCGGCCAGGCCGTTGCCGCTGACCCCCGCCACCCCCACGATCTCCCCGGCATGAACCTTCAGGTTTACACGGTCCAGCAGAGGACGGTCCTGGCCCTTCTGCCGCAGTACCACATCGCGAAGCTCCAGCACCACCCGGCCGGGTTTGACCGGCTCCCTCTCGAATTGAAAGGTGACGCTCTTGCCCACCATCAAACGGGACAGCTCCCGCTCGTCCACCTCCGCGGTGTCCCGGACGGCCACAACCTCGCCCTTACGCATCACCGTCACCCGCTGGGAGATGGCCTTCACCTCCCCCAACTTGTGGGTAATGATCACGATGGTTTTCCCGATGGCCCGGAGGTTCTCCAGGGTCACGAACAGCTTGTGGATCTGTTGCTCGGTGAGCACCGAGGTCGGCTCGTCAAGGATCAGCAGCTGTGCTTCCCGATAGAGGATCTTGATGATCTCCACCAGCTGCATCTGTCCGACTGTGAGACGTACCACGGGCAACCTGGGATTGATGGTGAAGCCGTAACGCTGGATCACCTCTTCGACCCGATTGATCGCTCGATCCCTGTCAAAGAAGATCCCCCGCCTGCGGGGCTCGGCGCCCAACACCACATTCTCGGCGATGGTGAACTCGGGGATCAGACGGAAGTGTTGATGAACCATCCCGATTCCCAGTCGATTGGCGTCCAGAGGACTCTTGATCTGTACTTCCCTCTGCTGCAGCAGGATGCGCCCCGAATCCGGCTGCTCCAGGCCGTAGAGGATCTTCATCAGGGTGGTCTTCCCGGCCCCGTTCTCTCCCACCACGGCGTGGATCTCGTTGTCCCTGACATCGAGATCCACGTTGCTGTTGGCCAGAACGTTGTTTTCCGGGTAGAGTTTAGTGATTCCCCGCATCTGCAGATACAACTCGGAGCTCAAGCTCCCATCCTCTGATAACAGGGGGTGCGGGAGGAGCTCTTCCCTCCCGCACCCCCGTAGAATTTGACCGGTATACCCCCGCCCTTACAGCTGAGGCGGCTCTAGGTGGAACTCCCCGCTGCGCATCTTCTTTACCAGTTCTCCCATCTTGGCCCGGATATCCGCGGGAACGTTATTCGTATACAAGGGATCCGCATCGGCGAAGTCGACATAGCCGTCCTTGGTGTGCACGATCTCGGCCTTGCCGTACTCCAGGGTTCCCTCGATGGCCATCTTGACCCTTTCGTAGGCTGCCCTTGTTTGATTGAGCACGGCACAGCCCAAGATGGTTCCCGGGGCCGCCTTATAGTCGTTGACATCGACGAACAACACGTATTTACCCCGCCCCTGGCAGGCCTTGATCACGCCCTGATTGGCACCACCGGCGATGGTCAGGATCACGTCGGCACCGGCATCGATCATGCTGTTGGCCAGGTCCGCCGCCTTATTGGCGTCGTACCAGTTGCCGATGACCCGGTAATCCAGGGTGAATCCGGGATTCACCGCTTTGAGGCCCATTTCGAATCCGGGCTTCATCAGCTTGGTCAGGGCCGGATACTCCTGAGCCACCACCATACCGGCCTTGAGCTCCTTGTTGGCGCCGCTCATGCCGCTGGTCGATACCAGTGCGCCGAGGTAGCCGTCCATGTAGGTCATCTCCATCTGGTTGTACAGCAGGGTGGCAAACTGGGGATGACCATCCAGATACCCGTCCAGGTTCAGCCACTTCTGATCGGGAAATTTCTCCGCCACGGGCATGCTGACAAAAGGCATGGCCGGGTTGGACGTGACGATTACGTCATACTCACCGGTAGCGGCCAGGGAGGTCATCTTCTCCTCCCACTCGGCCTGATTGAAGCCCGCCTCCAGCACCTTTACGGTTACGTTCGGACGTTCGGCGGCGGCTTTTTCCGTACCCTCTACCATCTGCTCGTAGAGAGGACTGCCCGCCACGACCCCCGGTACAAACACGGCGATGTTGAAGGGTTTCGCTTCCGCCGCCGGAGCTTCAGTTTCGCCCGCCGCAAATGCGAGTCCTGGAAAGAGCAAAGCAAGAAACGTAAGAGCGATCAGGATCGCTTTCCAATTCCTCTTCATGGGAATCTCCTTTCTATAGGGGAAAGGGAGTCCCCAATGGACTCCACCCCGGTTTTCTATGGCTTCAACGAAGCCTTGTTTACCTTACGGCGCCATCCCTACGGATAGTAGGCCTGTGCAATGGCATCCACCGGGCAAACGGTAAGACACAAACCGCAGCCGGTGCAGGTTTTTGGATCGATCGACGCCTTGTCTTCGGGCAAATGGACGGCTCCGTAGGCGCAGACCCGCTCACAATTCCCGCAGCCGTTGCAGATCTTCTGATCGACAAACGCCGGCACCGGCCCGGTGACGGCCTGGAGATTCTTCACCCGTCGTTCTTCGATCTTCTTCAGGGTTAGGCCGCGGAGCTCCGACGGACTCTCGGCTCCCAGGGTCTCGAGGAGCCGCTCCAGGTCGGCGATGATCCGGGAGTAACGTTTGATCCCGTTTACATGACCCGCGGTGCATACACCTACCAGAGTGGCTCCGGCCATGAGGTACTGCACCGCATCCTCGGCGGAGCTCACACCGCCGACGCCGATAATGGGCAGATCCACGCTCGCGGCGATCTCCAGCACCATGCGCAGAGTGATCGGCATGATCGCCGGACCTGTCAGCCCCCCCACCCCACGGGGCCCGCCCAGACGAGGCTGGCCGGTCTTGATATCGATAGACAAGGCCGGTCCGAGAGAATCGGAGCAGCCGATGCCGTCCGCGCCGGCCTCCTTCACACCGATCGCCCACTCCCGCACGATATGGGAGAAGGAACCGGAAAGCTTGACGATCACCGGGATCTTGACAGCCTGCTTTATCAGCTTGACCGACCGTTTCATCGGCTCCAGATCCGTGAGTTTGGGTTCGGGGATTGTCATCCCCGGAAACATGGCATTGAGGATCTCTCCCATGTGGGGGCAGTGGGTCGGCATCTCGACCATGTCGGCGCCGGCACTTTCAGCTTTGGCGGCCAGCTCCGCGGCCTCCTCGGGGGTAAAACCGGCCAGGTTGGCGATGACCAGGGCCTCGCCCTCCTTGGCCCTCCTGATCCCCTCATCGAACCAGTACTCTGCGCTTTTGTCGGAACCGAACACGGAGTTGAGCATGCCGCCGCTGACCTTGGCGAAGCTGGGAAGCACATCCGCCGCCGGCTGGCTCACGATGGTCTTGGTGCACACCCCGGCCACGCCGGAGGCGGAGACCTCCTTTATGATAGCCCCGTCCCGGCCGTGAACACCGGCGGCGACGACAATCGGATTTTTAAACTCGAGTCCACAGAACGAGCTGGTCAGCGTCATCTTCGCACCTATTTAAACATCAATGCCGTTTTTTCGCCATAGCTTCTTTGCCTCTTCCCGGCAATTCTGCAGGACTTCCTCTTCATCCACCGTGGTCATGCGCCCCTTCTCCACAACCACCTGACCGTCGACCAGGACGGTTTCCACGTCCCTGCCGCGGAAGGTCATTGTGAAGTAGGAGATCACCGAGGCCGGTGTGATCGGTGTGGGCGAATCCGGCCGGATGATCAGGATGTCGGCCCGCTTGCCGGCAGCCAAACTGCCGATCCGCTCCTCCAATCCCAGAGCCCGGGCTGCCTTGCTTAATACCAGGTCCAAGGCCTGAAAAGGGGGCAGCAGCATGGGGTTGGCGTTGTGGGCTTTGTGCAGCAGATAGGCGTAGCGGATAACCTCCGAAGTGTCCAGGGTGAAGAAGCAGTCGTGCCCCAGCGACACGTTGATACCCCGCTCCAGCATTTCGGGCACCCGGGCCACCCCGTTACCGCCTAGAGAGTTGGTCATGGGAGTATGGGCAACGCTGACGCCGTTTCGCTCGAAGATCTCCAGATCCTCGTCGTTGACATCGATGCAGTGCACCGCCAGCACATCCGTCCCGAAAACACCCGTCTCTTCCAGCACCTGGGGAGCGGATTTCCCGTACTTCTCCACCAGAAAGGCTCGGGGTATTTCGGCTACGTGGATCTGGATGCCGCAGCCCTGCTGATCGGCGAATTTCCGGGCCGCCTTGAGGGTCTCCGGCGAATTGGTGTAGGCGGTGTGCACACCCAGACGGCCCTGAATGCGCCCCTGCCCTTTGGCCGGGTATCTTTCCAGCAGCTCGAGGTTTTCCAGGAACCCCTTCTCAGCTCTGGCCGGGTCCATCTTTTCCAGGATGCTTACCCCGGGAATCCGCTCGGTGACCTCGAAGCCCACCTGAGCCCGGAGCCCGACCTCCTCTATGGCCCGGGCGCTGTTGCTCAGAGCTCCGGGCAGGGCGTTCGGTCCCTCCACCATCTCGCAGATCGTTGTGGTGCCGCCCTTCAGCATCTTCGCGGCGGCGTAGCGGCTGGCGGCATAGATCCCCTCTCCAGTCGTGATATCCTCCAACCATTCCCATCCCATCTTCTGCAGCATATCCCAGAAGCTCTGCAATTGGCTGAAATCGACGGGCATGTTGTGACCGAGAACGTAGGGCATGTGGGTATGGGTGATGATAAAGCCGGGCATCACGATACACCCGGAGGCGTCGATCCTGCGGACGCTGCTCCCGTATTTACCGGCCAGCTCCGTGGTGCTTCCCACATCGACGATCTTGTGCCCCTGTACAGCCACGGCGCCGTCGGGAATGATCTGTCCGGATAAAACATCCTTTTCACAGGTTACAACCAAACCGCCGGTAATCAGCAGATCAGCCATGGTCCCTCCTCATATTACTCCTGATATTGCTCAGGAACTATTGTTCGCCTGCTGCGCCTCGAGTGCCGCGAGAATATCCTCCCGCCGGATGGGCAGCCGGGTGAAACGCACCCCCGTAGCCGCTGCAACGGCATTGGCGAAGGCAGCGGCCGTACCCGCTACCGGAGGTTCCCCGATTCCCTTGGCCCCGAAGGGCCCGGTGGGATTGGGGTCCTCCACGATGATCGTTTCCGTGGGCAGACGATCCTTGATCGATGGAAGCGCATAGTCGGCAAAGTTGGCATTTTGAATGCGCCCGCCTTCGTGCTCGATCCTCTCCAGATGAGCCAGCCCGAAACCCATCAGGGCGCCCCCCTCGACCTGGCCCTCGACCCCTACGGGATTGATCGCTCTGCCGATATCGTGGGCCGCCAGATGCCGCAGCACCTCGACCCGGCCGGTAAGCCGATCGATCCTCACATCCATCAAGTGGGTTCCGAAGTTGTAGGCGATGTAGATGTCGCCCTGGTGGGTCTCGTGGTCGAATTTAGCATCCGGGGCTCGGGAAAAGGCCAGATGCATCAGAGGAAAACCGGTCCAGTAGGCCGCCGTGGCCACCTCCTTCAGGGGAATCCGGGTCTCGGGATTGTCCGTCAAAACGGCAAAGTTCTCCTCCAGCCGGAGCCGGTCCTCTCCGCATTTGAACATCAGAGAGGCCATCTTGAGCAGAGAGGTCTTCACCTCGACCGCCGCCTTGTATACGGCCATACCCCCCACGGTTGTGCTCCTGGAGGCCACTGTGGGACCGGAATCATGAACCGAATCGGTATCCACCTGGCGAACCGTGATCCGATCCAAGGTCAGGCCCAGCACCTCCGCGGCGATCTGGGCGAACACCGTGCGGGATCCCTGGCCCATATCGGTCAGGCCCACCCCCACCAGCGCGCTGCCGTCCTGGCTCACCTGAACCGAGGCGCCGACCACGTCGATGCCCTCCGCCCCGTTGGAGATGCCCTGGAGCAGACAGGCGCAGCCCCGTCCGTACAACCAGCGCTTCTGCCCCGCCGCCCGGGGGAAAGCGGCCGCCGCCGGGGCTTTTCCCCGGTGTTCGGCGATCCGGTCTATGGTCTGGAGGAGCCCGACGGACCGCTCGAAGATCTGACCGGTGGCGGTTGCCTGCCCGGCCCGCAGACCGTTGCTGCGCCGCAGCTGGAGAGGATCCATATTCAGCTTCCCGGCCAGCTCGTCGAGTTGGGACTCTGAAGCGAAGGTGACCTGGGGTACCCCGAAGCCCCGAAAGGCACCGCAGTAGGTCTTGTTGGTGTATACGGCGGTGCACTCCACCAACACGTTGGGCACGTTGTACGGACCCGCTGCGTGGATCAGAGCCTTCATGGTGACAAAGGGACTCTCCGATGCGTAGGCTCCGCCGTCCAGGTAGATCCTGGCCTCCCGTGCCAGGAGAGTTCCGTCTTTCAGGCTGCCGGTACGGTAGTGGATGCGGGCGGCATGGCGTAGGTTCGAGCCGATGATCGACTCTCCCCGCTCGTGGGCGATCATCACCGGCGCGTGCAGCTTCACCGCAGCAGCCGCCGCCAGGCAGCCGATCTCCGTAGCCACGTCGTCCTTGCCGCCGAAGGAACCTCCCGTGTAGGCCTGAACCACCTTGACCCGCGAGGCGGGAAGGTTGAGATTGGCCGCGATATGCCCGCGGATATGAAACGGGGACTGGCAGGAGGCATACACCGTGACCCTGCCGTCTCCCCCGGGAACCGCCGCCACGGTTTCCGGCTCCAGATAGGCGTGCTCCTGGAACGAGGTGCAGTAAGTGTTCTCTACCACTACTTCGGCTTCGGCGAAACCCTCCTCCACATCCCCCTTTATGAGTTTCTTGGAAAAAGTGATGTTGCCGCCGGGATGGATCTTGCGGCTGTCCGGCTTCAACGCCGCGTCTATTTCCAGTACCGGCTCCCAAGGATCGATCTCGACCCGTACCGCTGCCGCGCCCCGCTTGGCCGCTTCCCGGCTGTCGGCAACGACCAGGGCCAGGGACTCTCCCTCGTAGCGCACCTCCCGGGATGCCAGAACGGGCTGATCGAAGGGAGGGAAGATGCCGATGATATTCGGACCGGGCATGTCCTCCGCGGTCAGCATCGCTTTCACTCCCGGAATCCTCAGAGCCTCGGAACCATCGATGGAGCGGATCCTGCCGGCGGGGATCTCCGCCCTCCGGGCAACCCCGTACAGCATCCCGGGGAACTTGAGATCCCCGGTGAATTTAGCCCGCCCTGTAACCAGTTCGGGGCCGTCCACCTTGGGGATGCCCCGCCCCACGACCCGAAGTTTTTCGGGGATCATCCCGAGCTTCCCGATCGTACGGAGCCGCCGGTACCGGAACCGCCACCGGAGCCGCCACGGCGGGCGGCTTTCTGTACGGCTCTGACGATCTTCCCGTACCCCGTGCAGCGGCAGAGGTTGCCGCTCAAGGCCTCCTCGATCGCCTGCACATCCGGATCGGGATTGCGATCGAGAAGGCTCTTGGCGCTGAGGATCATTCCCGGCGTGCAAAAGCCGCACTGCACCGCTCCTTCGCTGAGGAAGGCTTCCTGCAGGGGATGAAGTTCGTTTGGGTCACCCCCCTCAGCACCGTCTGCGGTACCGTCTTCGG
>CAZSBH010000005.1:42054-56600 GCA_964604845.1 uncultured Spirochaetaceae bacterium | reverse complement strand
CCGTCTGCGGTACCGTCTTCGGTAGTGAGACCTTCGATCGTGGTGACCTTCCGACCCTGAAGCTTGGCCGCGTACAGCAGGCAGGAGTTGACAGCTTCTCCATCCAAGAGGATCGTGCAGGCGCCGCACTCTCCCCTGCCGCAGCCCTCCTTGGTGCCTGTCAAGCCGAGCACCTCTCGAAGCAGATCGAGGGTTCGCAGGGTGGGCTCGACTTCGATCCGGGTCGGTTTTCCGTTCAGCTCAAATTCCAGCAGCATCTCAGCCCAACCTCCTCAATCCTCGAGCGCTTCGGCCAAGGCATCCCGGAACAGGGCTGCAATGACGCTGCGGCGATACTCTTCGCTGGTGCGCACGTCCGAGATCGGCCGGATCTCCTCCTGCACCGCCCGCCGGACCGCATCCAGCAGCGGACCATCGGGTACACGGCCCCGCAGCATCTCTTCGACCTTCTTCAGGCGCAGGGGAATCGGAGCCACGGATCCGGCGGCAACCCGGATCTCCTCCAAAGCGTCACCGGAGCCGGCCCGCCTGATCCACACCGCGATGTTGACCTGGGAGATCACCTGGCCGTTCCGTTTTCCGATCATCCGAAAGGCGGAGCGACCTTTCAGCCGGCAAGAAGGGATCAGGATGGACTCGAGAATTTCGCAGGGCCGGAGCGCCGTGGCCTTGGGTCCGAGGAAAAACTCCTCCGCCGGCACTACCCGGCTTCCGCTGCCGGAGCGGAGGAGCAAGCCGCCGGAAAGAACAATGAGCGGGGCCAAGGTATCCCCGCAGGGGGAGGCGTTGCACACATTTCCCCCGATGGTGGCAAGCCGGCGAATTTGGGGTGATCCTATGGAGCGGGCGCCCTGCAGCAGGCAGCGCGGCAGACCCAGTCCGCCCATCTCAGCATTGCCTGCTTCAAGGATCTCGGCGATTGTGGTCGCAGCCCCGATCCGCAAACCTTCGGCACTGCGCTCCAAGCCCCGGAGGGCATCGATTCCGCTGATATCGATGAGCATCCTCGGATCCAGCGCCCCCTCGGCGATCTGCACGACCAGATCCGTACCCCCGGCCAGAAACATCATCCCTTCCCCCGCCGCGGCGTCGGCTCGAGACAGAGCTTCCTCCAAGCTCTTGGCTTTCAGGTACTGCACCGCCACCTCCTTACCCACCCTCCATGGCCGTGGACAGCTGCACTGCCAAGCTCTCCAGCCCGGTCTTGCGCCGGAACACGGTCAGGAACTCGAAACTCAAATTCACCGTTTTGCCAGGGCGATGTACTCCGGGATTCCCAGTTCCTCGAGTTTCCGCCGGCCGGGGATCCCATCCTCATCCCAACCCCGAAGCTGGTAGTACTCGTCGAGCATCCTCCCGAACTCTCCCCTGTCCATGACCGCCCCTTCGGAGGCCTCCCCCCGGATCGGCTCGAAGCAGCGTTCGGGAAGCTGGTCATCCGCCCTGCTCAGGCCCGCCCCCAGATTGAAGAGCCGCTCGAGGTTCCAGATCCTCTCTCCGACCCTCAGGAACTCCTGCAGCGAGATCTCCCGGCCCGTCGCCGCCGTGACGAAGCGGGGATAGGCTTCCTGGGGGGTGACGAACTCGTGGAAGCGGCAGCTGACCAGGGTGAAGATGGCGTTGACCCGATCCTGAATCTCCTTGACCAGGGCCGCTTTGCCCTCGTAGGCATCCATGTCGATCTGGCCGGTGATCTCCGCACCGATCGGGGCGCGCTTGTGGCAGGCTCCCCGGTTCGATGTGGCGAAGGCCAGGCCGGTTCCCTTCATCCGCCGGGGCATCCAGGCGGCGAAACCTGAGTTCTTGATCTGCATCGCCCGGCCCGCGTCGACACCTGCGCTCTCCGCCGCCCGCTTGGGTCCCCTGGCCAGCAGATCGCCGATGCCTTCCCTCTCTCCTACTTTTCGAAGCAGGCCGAGAATCGCCTCAGGATCGGCGAACTTCAGATCCAGTCCGGGCTCTTTGAGGGCTCCGGACTCCCCCATCTCCAGGGCCCAGGCCAGGGTAACCCCGGTGGTCAGGGTGTCCATCCCGTACTCCTCGCAGATCTGATTGGCCTCGGCCAGGACCACCGGATCTCCGTTCAGCAGATCCGAGCCCAGGGAGAACATGGTCTCGTACTCCGGCCCCCGGAGCCAGGAGGAGCTGCCGTCCCTGCGGGTGAACTTGTGCAGCATGCCGCAGTGCACGGGGCAGCCGTAGCAGGCGATGGCCCGGGTGTAGAACTTGTCTGCGTAGGCGTAGCCGTCGATCCCGGTCCCGCCGTCGAAGCTGCCGAAGATGTGATTCCGGGTGGCCAGGGCCCCCCGGCCGTTGACCAGGCCCATACCCGCGCCGGTGCCGACCCTGGAGAACATTCCCACCAGGTTGTACTCCTCGGCGCAGGCCGCTTTTAGGAGCTCCATATTTTCCCGTACCAGGCCCGAGAACTCCTCTGGCTGAGCCACTTCCACAGCGCCGCTTCCCCGAACCGCGATCCCCTTGACCCGCTTGGAGCCCAGCACCGCCCCGGCTCCCCCTCGGCCGAAGGCCCGGGTCTCGGAGAAGATCGAAGCCATGGCCACCGCCTTTTCGCCGGCTCGACCGATGGACAGGGTGCGCACCCCCGGCCCGAAGCGTTCTTTCATGTGGCTTTCAGTCTCTGCCGTGCTCTTGCCCATTACCGCCTCGGCACTGTGGAAGCTGACCTTCCCGTCCTCGATCAGCAGGAGGGTCCAGTCCGAAGCCGCTCCCTCCAGGACCAGGCCGTCTATCCCGGCAAATCGGATCTCCGCCCCGAGGAATCCCCCGGTGTAGCTGTTGAGGATCGTATTGGTCAGGGGGGACTTGGTGACGATGCAGCTCTGCGGCTGCATCGGTGCCATGGTTCCCGTCAGGGGGCCCACGGTCAGGATCAGCTTGTTTTCAGGGGACAGGGGATCGGTCCGAGGAGGAACCTCGTCGGCCAGGATCTTGGTTCCGTAGCCCATACCCCCCAGGTAGGGTTTCAATTCGTCGGGCACGGTCCAGGGCGCGGCCCGCCCGGCTCCCAGATCGATGCGGACCAGGACGTCCCGCATGCTGCCCCGGCCCATCATGCGCCCCCCTTCTGAACGAGAGCGCCGGTTACGCATTCCGGCACACAGGCGGGGGAACCGCCGCAGTAATCGCACTTGTAGGCAAAGTTCGGGCCGTTACCGTCTTCTTCCATCCAGATTGCCCGATAAGGACAGACCTCCACGCAGGCCCGGCAGCCCGTACAGATATCCCGATCGATCAGTACAAACCCTTGGGGGCTGCGGGAAATGGCCTCAACGGGGCAGGAATCGATGCAGGGTTGGTCCGGACAATCATCGAAGCGGCAGACCTGAATCCCGGGAAGCTCGGGCCATTGCCGCTGAATCCTGATCCGGGCCAGGGGGAGCTGAACCCGCCCGAGCTTGACCAGAGAGCAGGCGGCCAGGCAGCGCAGACACTCGGTGCATAGATTCGGATCTATATCAAACCCCAAGGGCATAAGCTACTCCTCAGCTAAGGTACCCGCTTCAGCCCGCCCTTGTCCAGGGTTTGGCCGAGCCTCCGGTTTCAACGGCCGGCCCGGGGCCTTTCCGGCCGCAGATCAGCGGTAGCCCCCCATCAGCAGGGCGAGCAGGGCTTTCTCTGTGTGCAGGCGGTTCTCCGCTTCGTCGAAGATGATCGAGGCGGGAGAGTCGAGCACCTCGTCGCTGACCTCGGTGTTGCGGGAGATGGGCATGCAGTGCATCACCTGCACGTCCTTCCTGGCCAGGCCCACGACCTTCATATCCACGCACCACGAACCTTTTAGCTTGGCCTTGCTCTCCTGAAACTCCGGATCCCCCTGGAAATGGGTCTCCAAACCCTTGGCGAACACCTCGGGAGACACCCAGGAGTAGACGTTGATGAAGTCGGCGCCCTTCACCGCCTCCTCGTAGGAGCGTACGATCTTTATGCTTCCGCCGCTCATACGCGCCTCCTGATCGGCGAGCTTCTTCATGCTCATATCCGGGTCGAAACCTTCCGGGCAGGCGATCACCAGCTCGAAGCCGAGCTTGCCCGCCATAAGCATGCTGGAGTTGGTCAGCCCGGCCGGCGGATTGGCGCTCCGATAGCCCCAGCAGAAGGCGACCTTGGCTCCCCGCACCCGGCCCCTCTTCTCCATCATGGTCATGGCGTCGGCCAGGGCCTGGCAGGGATGCTCCAAGGGACAGGAGGCGTTGATCACGGGGATCTGCGAATACTCGGCGGCGGATTCCAATCGCTCCCGGCGGATCGCCCGGTAGGCGATCCCGTCCAGATATCGGGACAGGGTCTTGATCGTATCGTGCCAGTCCTCCTCCGCGGCCTCCCCCACCCAGAGGCGGTGCTGGTCCAGCCAGAGCATGTGCCCCCCGAGCTGCATCATCGCGGTTTCGAAGCTCACACTGGTGCGGGTCGAGGGGGTTTCGAAGATCCCCCCCAGGCTCTTTCCCTCCAACAGCCGGTGGGCCCGGCCCATCTTCAAATCCCGTTTGAGCTGCTTCGACACCTCCAGGGTGAACTCGATCTCCTCTTTTGTAAAATCCGTGATTCCTCGCAGATGCCGTCCTTTTAGATCCTGCATGCTATTGCCTCCTTGTATCGAATTGCTGTGTTCAAACCGCTCCCTCGTGGAGATAGGTCTTGACCTGTTCCACCGACCAGGAGGGGTCGATGCCCATGGTCTCCACGGTCCTGCCTATGCTCCAAAAATCCCGATCGAGCAATCCTTCGGCGATGGTAATGGTGGCATCGCTGAACGGTGTCGGCACCCCGAGCATCCGTCCCAGGGAAGAGTAGGTTACCAATCCGTAGGGGATGTCCTCGGTCAGGTGGCGGGTGTCCAGGCGGAAGGGGCCTTCGCAGACCTCCAGAAAGGGGGTGTGGATGGCCTGAAACAGGGGCAGCACATGGTCCTCGCCGTGGGGATTCCACTTGACCATCAGGATCTCCTCCTCGAGGGGATACTGCTTCAAACCGAGCTTCTCTCCGATGGCCATGCGCTCCCTGTCGATCCGCTCGATCAGCCGGACCACCCCCGGGGTGTTTTCCCTTTTGCCGAAGAGGTGAAAATCCTGATCCCCCGACTCGATCCGTCCGGCATTGCAGATCATCGGCGGTGTGTGGGTGATGGCGTTGTAGTCCACCAGGATCGTATCCACCGCGTTCTGAGCCCGGCGGATGGAGTATCCCTTGTCGGAGGGAAAAACCGTCTCCACGATCCCGGCTACGTGATCGATATCCTTTCCTGGAAAGGTAGCGATGATCAGATTGAACACCCGGCTTTCCAGGCGGACCCGGTCATCCCCCTTTCGGGAAGCTCCGTAGGGAAGGGTGTTGCAGTCGGCCAGGTAGATCTTCTCCTTCTTACCCAGCTCCTGGAGCACCTTGGCCCAGGTCAGGGAGGCCCCGCCCTTGCCGAGGTACAGCACCACCTGCTCCTCCTCGAGGTGGGGGGCGGCCAGCCGGGCGTATTCCTCGCAGACGAAAAAGGGAACCGGGTTCAGTATGACCTGGGCTCCCCGCAGGGCCTCGGCTATGTCGTCGGTAGCGCAGGACACCTTCCCGAACCGCCCGGTGGGTTTGCTGTCGATGTCGAGGATCTCGATTCCGCCCCTCTGTTTCACTCCTCGTATCTTCTCCATGTTTCTGCTGAACAGGGCGACCTCGTATCCGGCCAGACCCATATCGGCGGCACACATGAAGCCGCCGTTTCCGGCTCCCAGCACGGCGATTTTGCGAATTTCAGCCATTCCTGCTTCCCTTCCTTGCGCTTGTCTTTGCGCCCCGCGCAGCCCCACGTAGTTCTGCGGTTTTTCTCACGTTCACCTCCAACTTCTCCCCCTCCAACACCACGCCGTACACTTCCCGGGCGCTGTCCAGAGAGATGATCTGGTTGCGGGCATCCAGGCGCACCGCCTCAGGGTCCCGCTGCAGGGGATCCCCCCATCCTCCTCCTCCGGAAGGATAGCTGGTATAGGTGTCGTCCTTTGTGAGCTGCAGCGCCTCCTTGGCCTTCAGCTCCCGCTGTCCTTGCAGACCTTCGTTGACGTAGGCAAGGTTGCAGGAACCGGGACGGCCTCCGAACAGGCCGTAGGGGGGGTGCACCTTGCCGTCGCCGAACATGACCAGCGTGGGATTCCGGTCGTACAGACGTATCCTGTACTTGGCCCCGCAGCCGCCCCGGAACTCGCCGGCCCCGCAGGAATCGGTGGTGAACTCGTTGAACTCGGTCAGATGGGGATAATCCATCTCGTTGGTTTCTATGTTCGGCGCGATCAGCCCGCCCAGGTCGATGCCGTCCCCGATGTAGTGACGTCCGTCCATGCCGGGCATGCCGCCGGCCCCTCCGAAACCGTTGAACCCGAACATCACGTAGAAGTTCCCGTTCCGCGGATCGATCCCCGTGATGGTGGGACCGTTCCAGCGGTTCCAACCCGCCGGGACGCGCTCGGGCAAAATCTTGGACAGAGCGATCCAGCAGGCCTCAAGGATGGCGCAGGCCGTATCCAGGGTGCAGGAGGCCACCGGTGCGGGAAAACGGGGATTGACCACGCAGCCCTCCGGAGCCTCGATGTGAATCGGCCGGTACACCCCCTGGTTGTGGGGAATATCCGGGGTGGTCACCGTGGTCAGAAAGGCCACGTAGACGCAGGTGGCTGTGTTGGCCAGGGGGGAGTTGACGAAGCCGGTAACCTGGTCGCCGGAGCCGGCAAAATCCACGAAGGCCTCATCCCCCTTGATAGTGATGCCGACCTTGATGCGGATCGGATCATCGCTGAATCCGTCCGAATCGAGGAAACTCTCCCCCTGGTACATCCCGTCTTTGAGACCGGCGATCTCCAGGCGCATGCGCCGCTCGGCGTACCGGTGGATGTCTTCGATCGTCCGCCGGGTCTTGTCCACCCCGTACTTCTCCAGCAACTCGAGGATACGACGCTCGGCCACCCGGCAGGAAGCCACCTGGGCCTGCATGTCCACCCACAGGGCGTCGGGCATGCGGGTGTTGATGCGGATCATGTTCACCACGTCCATGATCGGCCGCTCCTCCCTGTAGATCCTCAACGGGGGGATGCGGATCCCTTCGTGAAACAGCTCGGTGGCCCCGGGGGCGTAGGAACCCGGTTCCATACCCCCCACATCTCCGTGATGGGCCCGATTGATGGCTACGAACTGCAGCGCCCCGGCGTAGAAGATGGGCTTCATGATGGTCACATCGGGAAGGTGGGTGCCGCCCAGGTAGGGATCGTTGAGCACGAAGACATCCCCGGGGTGGATATCCCCTGCGAACTCCCGACTGATCGCCTTGACCGCCTCCATGGCCGAGGCCGTGTGTGAAGGCACCCCGTCGATCTGGGCTACGATGCGGTTGTCCCAATCGCAGATGGCGCAGGAGAAATCGTGCACCTCCGCAAAGATCGGCGAGATCGAGGTGTTGATCATGGTGATGCCCATCTCCTCGTTTATCCTCAACAGACGGTTGTAGATCACGGACAGGGTGATGGGATCACCCGCGCCTTCGAACTCCTTCTTCCGATCGGGGTGAACGCTCATTCCCGTACCTCCATCACGATATTCCCGTAGCGGTCGACCTTCATGCTCCAGCCCGGGTGGAGGATCACCGTGGTGATGCGCTCCTCTATTACTGCCGGTCCTTCGATCTCCATGCCCGGCTGCAGGCGGCTGCGCTCGTACACCGGGGTGTCCCGGAATCCCCCCTGAAAGTAAACAGGACGGCTACCCTTCAGGCTTTGTTCAGAATCTGAGGGTTCCGCCGTCCCTGCTTGACTTTCCAGGCCGGCCTTGTCCACCCTGCCGACTGCCGGAGTACCGGCAATAGCGGTGATCCGCAGGTTCATGATCTCCAGAGGGCTCTCCGGCGTCGAGTAGGTGTACAGCCGCTCGTGGGCCTGGTGGAAGGTCTGGGTGATCGTATCCAGATGCTTCTCTTCTATAATACAGTCGTGGGGAATCTCTATGGTGACCTCGTGGTGCTGCCCCAGGTAGCGAACGTCCAGGTAGCGCAGGAGCCGGGCCCGCTGCCTCTCAACCCCCTCCTGCAACAGCTCCCGTAGAGATTTATCCTCCACCTCCCGGATCGTCTCGTTGAACGCTTTCAGATCGACGCCGGGAAGGAAGGCATTGAAGGTTCGCAGATTGTCCAGACGGATGTCCGACTCGAGCATTCCCAGCGCACAAAACACCGAGGCGGCTCTGGGGACGATCACGGTGCGGCAACCCACCTCTTCGGCGATCTTGCAGGCGTGAATCGAACAGGCTCCACCGGCGCTGATCAGGCAGTACTCACGGGGATCGTGGCCCCTCTGCACCGACACAACCTTGGTGGCGTCGGCCATGTTTTGATTGATGATCTGGAAAATCCCCGCCGCGGCTTCGGTTTCCTCCATGCCGAGGGGATCGGCGATCTCCCGTTTGAGCGCCCCCTTGGCCTTGTCCAGGTCGACGGCCATCTCACCACCGAGGAAGTAGTCCTTGTTCAGGTATCCCAAAACCAGGTTGGCATCGGTCACGGTCGGCTTGTCCCCCCCCAGGTCGTAGCACACCGGGCCCGGATCCGATCCGGCGGAGGCCGGCCCCACCTTGAGCATCCCCCCCTTGTCCAGCCAGGCGATCGATCCGCCCCCCGCTCCGATGGTGTTGATGTCGATCATCGGTTTGGCGATCCTGTAGCCGGCGATCTCTCCCTCGGTGCTCAGGGTGACCTTACCCCCGGACACCAGGGTCACGTCGAAGGAGGTTCCGCCCATGTCCATGAGGATCAGATTCTCCCGCTTCAGCAGTCCGGCGAAGTACACCGCCCCCACCGCCCCGGCGGCGGGTCCTGAGAGAAGCGTGGCCGAGGCTTGACGGATGGCCGTCTCCGCGGTCATCACGCCCCCATTTGAGGCTGTCACATAGAAAGCGCGGCCCAGTCCGTCGTTTCGCAGCTTCTGCTCGAGATTCGACAGATACACGGTGAGTTTGGGCCCTACGTAGGCATTGGCCACGGTGGTGGACATGCGCTCGTACTCCCGAATCTGGGGAAGCACCTCCGAGGAGAGGGAAACGAAGACATCCGGCAGCTCCCGGGTCACGATTTCCCGGATCTCCCTCTCGTGAATATCGTTGAGGAAGGAGAAGAGGGTGCAGACTGCCACCGCTTCCACCTCCTCCTTCTGAAACAGGCTGCAGAGCTCGCGGACATCCTCCTTCTCCAGGCTCTGCACCACCTCGCCCCGGAAGTCGATGCGCTCCCGGACGGGACGGCGCAGACAGCGGGGCACGAGAGGTTCGGGCACGGGCAGGTAGAGATCCCAGATATTCTCCTTGTGAGCCCGGCGCATCTCCAGGGTATCCCGAAATCCCGCGGTCAGGATCAGCCCGGTCTTCGCACCGGTAGAGGTCAGCAGGGTGTTGGTGGCTACGGTCGTACCGTGGGCGAAAAAATCCAGTTCGGGGAGGAAATCCGCGAGACTCTTGCCGAAGTGCTCGGCCGCCTTGCGGACGACGTTGTACAGCCCGATGGAGGGATCTTTGGGAGTGGACAGCTCCTTGAACGTGTGGACGCTGCCCCCATCATCGATGACCACGCAATCGGTGAAGGTACCCCCTGTATCTACCCCGACCCTGAGCTTCATGCCTGCCTCCCGCTGGTTTTTTCTTCCTATACAGGAGCGTCGAGAATATGTCAACAGAAAATCTTCGCTGAACAAAGCCGGGTGAAGAATTTCGACGACTTCATCCCGGGAGGAAGAGGATGACCGAACGGGCAGGGTTCCGGGCTCTGGGTGTAACCGTTCTCTGTATCTTTGTCCTGATCCGGTCCTTCAGCCGGATTCAACCCTTCGCAGCCGTGCCCGGGGCTCAGCTGTCCTTTCCGCCCGAGAGCCTTTTCCGCAGCAGTGCCGCCCAGCCCAAAGAGAAGACCAGACAGGCGGCGGCTACGGGTAACCCGATCGACACGATTTTCGGATCGTCCATGGCGTTGCCGATCAGGATGGCCAGAATCAGCACAAAACCGATGATGGAGAGCACCGGAGTCTTCTTGGCCCCCCCTGCGTAGAAGGGCCGTGCCTGATCCGGCTTCTTCATCCGTAGGATCCAAAGGTCGATGAAAACCATCAGGTAGATCAGGAAGAAGACCAGAGAGGCGATGCTGATCAACACGAAGGGCGCCCCCACGAACATGGCGATCAGCACGGCAACATAAATCACAAACAGGGCCGCCCACGGCGTCTGAAAGCGGGGATGAAGCCAGGAAAAAGGTTTGGGGAGCATCCTGTGCCTGGCCAGTCCGAAGATCAGACGGGAGATCCCGAACATGACCCCTCCGATGGTCGTGAACTCCAGGGCCAGCTGCAGGATCAGGATCCAGTAGAAACCGGCCTGACCGAACAGCTTGGTGGCGAAGGCGATATGAGGGGTATAGCTCATCAGGTCCTCTTCCCCCAGCACGCCGTACATCGCCGGGCCGAGAAGAAGTTGAATCAGGAAGATCACGATCAAGCCCGCAATCATGGCCCGAGGCAGGGTTTTCTCCGGCTTCTTCACCTCCTCGGCCAGCGGGGTAGCCATCTCGATACCGACAAAGAACCAGATCGCCACCATGGACAGGCTGATGAGACCGCCGAATTTCATCCCCGATAGTTGAGCCAGCTTGGCATAGTCTATCTGCGCTTTTCCCGCTCCGAGGAAGGCAAGGATGCCCATCAATACATAGGAGATAATCACCAGGGTCGTGAAGAAACCCTGGCCGAAGCCGATCACCCTGGCTCCCAGCAGGTTAAAGATCAGGTACACGGTAACCAGGATGACCGCCCAAAGCAACGGAGGCACCGCCGGTACCAGCATGTTCAGCATCTGCCCGTCTACCATGGCGTTTACGGCGAGGGAAAAGGTCGCAATGAAGTACAGCAGGGTCACCGTGGCGGCTGGACCCAACCCCAAAGCCTCTTTGGTATAGGCCTCTATGCCACCGGCTACGGGCATCATCGTGCTCAACTCTGCAAAAGCCAGCACCACCAGGATCATCACTCCCAGGGCGATGAGCTGGGAGAAAATGATCGGCATCCCCGCCATCCCGAATATGTTGCCGAGCAGCATGATGGTGCTTCCGCTGATGGCGATGCCGAAACAAGCTCCGAACACCGGCCAGAACCCGAGGACCTTTCGCAACTTCGTATTCATGTTCGCCCCCCTGCAAAAAAGTTGTAGTGAGAATTGTAAGGGGGCTGTTTGACCGCCGTCAAGGAAACGTTGGCATTCTTTCACTCCAAAGAAAACCTTTGCATTCGCCTCTTGATCTTCTTAGATATCCCAGTACAATAGGCTGCTGATGTACGTTTTTTAAAAGGAACAAAATTGATATTGTTTGCGGCTGCAAGGCCGCAGCTGGTCATATCATTTGGGATACCTTTTCTAACTACCAAACGAGGGATACTACATGAAGACGAGAAGAATACTGATTCCTGTCCTGGTCGTAGTTATCATCGTCGCGGTGGCTGTGGTTGTCTACGTGAGCATGAATCCTGTGGATACCACGTACGAGTTCCAGGTGCGCGACGCGGTAAGCAAGGACTGGGTTTGGGATGCCACCATTCGCCTCCGAGACAGGGTGATCCGAGCCTACTTTCAATCGGACAGGGGACCGGTGACCTACAAATTCACCCACCTTAAACCCGGAGATGGGGAACTGGAGATCAGCGCCCCTTCCTATGTATCGCAGACGATACCGGTGTCGCTGAAGCGCGGGGAAAACCGCCGCCCGGAACCGATCGACCTGGTCGGTTATGAGATTCCCGATCTGAACAGGTGGATCATCTTCGAAGACCGCCTCGGCAGCGACATCGTTCAGGAAATCCGACCGGTCAGTTCGGAGGGGCCGGCGGTGCTCAACCACCCGTGCCTGGACCTGTGGATCGGCGCCCGGGTCTCCGTACAGATCTACGACGGCCTGCCCGCCCAGGAGGAGACCGAAGAGGGATCGGAACGGGGGGAGGAACTGTACAAAGGCGTGCTGGATTGGGAGTGGGACGCGGTTCCGGAAACCACCTTCCGCTACAGCTCTTTCATCCCGGGTTCCCAGATCAAGGCGAACTCCGATCCCTACTGGGTGATCGATTACCTGATCGTCGTGCCGGATCCCAGAAAGATCAGCCGGGAGGAGATCGAGGAGATCATGAAGAAAGCCTGGGATCTGCCCTCGGAGGCGATAGAACCCTACCTCGAGCCTTACAAGAACGAAGGGAAGTTTACTCCGTACGTCTTCACATCCTGGAATGTGGAAGGGGAAAGCTCATGATTCAAACCAAGAACCTGACCAAGCGGTATGGAAAGTTCACCGCCGTGGACGGAATCAATCTGAATATACCCGCCGGGGAGATATACGGCTTTCTGGGACCCAACGGAGCCGGTAAGACCTCGACGATCATGATGCTCTTGGGCATCGTCAAACCGACAGCCGGGGAAATCCGCCTTTTCGATGAAACCTACAGCCCGAAGAGACTCGACCTGCGGCGCCGCATCGGCATGGTACCGGAGAAGCACCCGACCGGGATGTGGACCTGGATGACCGCCGGGGAGTATCTGCAGATGTTCGCCGATCTGTTCGGCCTGGAAAATTCAGGTAAGCGCATCGACTACCTGCTGGAACGGGTCGGCCTGGGGGAGGTGAAAAACAAGAAGTTCTCCGAGTTCTCCCGGGGCATGCTGCAGAAATTGTCCATCGTCAGGGCACTGCTCCACGACCCGGACATCCTGTTTCTTGATGAACCGATCTCCGGGTTGGATCCCTTCGGGGTCAAGCAGATCCGGGATCTGATTCTCGAGGAGAACCGGGAGGGACGCACGATCTTCATCTCCTCCCACATCCTCTCGGAGATGGAGAAGGTGTGCCACCGGGTTGCGATCATCTTCGGTGGAAAACTCATGGCCGAAGACCAGATGAAGACCATGCTTACAACCCTGGCCAAAGACCGGGAGATACACGTCGACCTGGAAGAGCTTCCCGCAGATCTTCCCGGCAAGGTCAAATCCCTCGACTTCGTGCAGGACGCTACGGGACAGGAAAAAACCCTCGTTGTCAAGGTTCCCAAGACCGGAGATTACCGCAAAGCCCTGAGCAAATTCCTGATCGATCAGGATCTGGTGCCGCTGAGCATCCAGGAGAAGAGCCTCAGCCTCGAGGAAGCTTTTGTCACGATCACCAAGGAAAATATAGACATGTTTGCACGGATAGGAGGCGAGAAATGAATCAGAGAGCCCACGCAACGACCGTTCTCGCCAGACGGCGCATTCTCGAAACCCTGATCAGTCCGGGATTCTACGTGGCCCAGACGATCGGTTTGGTTCTTGCCTACTTTCTGGTGGCCGGCTTCGTCCGGGCCATAGACTCGAGCGGCTTCGACTACCAGCTTTACCCGGCATACGAGTTGATCGGCAGAAGCCTGGTGGGTGCCTTCGGGGCGACCTTCGTGGAAAAACTTTTCTCCGAAGGGCCGTTCCTGTTCACCCTGTACATCGCCTTTCTACCGGTTCTCCTGTATCTGGCGGTCAGCTCCGTTTTCCGCTTCGGTCTGGAAAAGAAGGTTGGCGCCCTGGAGCTGCTGACCTACGGTCCGGCGGACAGCACCTCCTACTTCCTGGCGGCGCTGATCAAAGACATCCTCATGACCGCGATCTATCTGGTTGTGCTGCTCGCGTTCCTGCTGGTTGCAGGGGTGCTGAACAACCTGATCCTTGGACCGTCCTTCTATTACAGTCTGATCATCCTCTTCTTTTTATCCATCGCGATATACGCCTACGGGATCTTCGCCTCATCCTTGACGGACAACTCCGCCTCGGCGATTGCCGTGTTTCTCGGTTTGATCCTGTTCTTCATTATCATCATGATGGGATCCTTCACCATCGTCAGCGGGTACGTACGAAACCTGGCCAGTGTACTCGCCTGGATCATCAAATGGATTTCCCCGCTGTTCTACTGGGACCTGGCCCTACGTGTTGCTGAGGTGGGCAACTGGGGAATGTACTTCATCGGCATCCTCCTTCTGCTGGTTCTCTCCACGGCGGTTCTTCTTATCAGTCATCTGACCATGAAAGCGAGGGGTGTACGATCATGAAAGCTCTACGAATTGCTGTCCCCCTGGTTCTCCTGCTCTGCGCCGGCATTCTCTTTGCTGACGTTCCGGTGCGGGAGGAACAGTTCATCTATTCTGTTCTGGCCTTCAACGGCAAGGATTACGCCGGTACCTTTGCCCGCAAAGATGCGGATACGATCTATCTGGTAGCGGACGTAGACAATTTCATCACGGTGCGCAAAGTTTTCGTCTATTTCTGGCCGATTACCCAGGACTGGAAAACCGACACGTCGGCTCTGAATATTCCCTTCGAAGGCTCTTTAGAGTTGAACGGCAGGGGGGCGGAGCCGGAGACAATCGGCATGACTCCCTACACGTATTACAACATCCGGGGTGAATACGAACTGAACTGGAAGGTCGCCAAGGAGGCGGAGGCTGAAGCAGCCTGGCAGCACT
>CAZSBH010000005.1:0-42044 GCA_964604845.1 uncultured Spirochaetaceae bacterium | reverse complement strand
CTACCAGGACCTGATGGACGCCTACTGGCAGTCGGTCTCGGCGTACTACGAGAGGAGGGCGGCCTACGAGGCGCTGCTCAATGAACTGACCACCAGGATCACCAAGATGCGCGACCAGGGTCAGGACGTTACTAGATTTATCGATACCCTGAGGGCGTTGAAAGCTCCACCGGAGCCCCAGTACCCGACCGAATACATCGTACCACCGGTGCCGATCCAGAAGGCCTTCATCCTCAATCTTCCGGTGGGAGAGTACAGCATCCGCTTCTACACGGAGGACGGACTGGTTATGGAAGGATCGGAGCGCCGAATCGTGGCCTTCGAAAAGCGCCGGGCCGAGGCGATCGGGCTGGAGGTCATCCCTGGAGACAAGTGGACCCGGCCGGTGGAATCCAAGACTCCCGCTTCCGTGCTGTACATCGATGGTTCTACAGACCTGTACGTCAGACCTTTCTATCAACAGGAGTACAACGATCTTTACTACGAGAAGATGAGGAAAAACGATGCCAAGGGCAACCCGACGCTGATGAAATGGGTGAGGATCCAGCAGGTGCCCAAGGCCCGGGTGGAGATCGCCCGCCCCACATCGGAAGCGCAGATGGTGCTCGAGGAACCTTTCTACGTGGAACAGGTCAAGGGCGCGGCGCTGGGCTACCAGATCGTACCATTCGACCCGGAGGGAAAGCATAAGGACCGGGAACCTTCGCTGCAGGCTTTCCACGTACCGATATCACAGGATCAGAGAGTGGTCCGCTTGCGCGTTCAGGATAAGGACGGCCGGTATCTGCCCTCCAGTGAGCGGCAGATTCGGATTATCACGCCCTCCCGGATCGGAATCATCTCCCTGATTCTTGCGGTGCTTCCCCTGGTCGTGATGATCCTGGTCATGGCCCGACGATCGAGGAAGTACACCAGCGCACTAAATAAGAAGTCGGTCAATGATAGAGTACAACCCGGGGCGGAACAAGCATAAATTTTCCCTGGGACATAGAAATCGAGATTGGAGGGAACCACATGTCTGAGAAGCCCAATCTGCTGGTGATCGACGACGACGCCGACCTGGTGGCCAGCGTCACCATGGTCATGGAAGATGCCGGTTGGGAGGTGCACAGCGCCGACAACGGCCTGTCGGGGATCGAGCAAGCCAGGCAGGATGTACCCGATCTGGTAATCCTGGACGTGCTCATGCCCCGGCAAGATGGGCTGACTACCTATGAACAACTGCGCAGCGACCCCGCGCTCGGGGAGATTCCGATCATCGTGTTGACCAGCGTTTCCGAGAGGCTCGGCATCGGCTTTTCCGACGAGGACTTCAAGGCGCATTACGGCCACGGTCCTGAAGCTTTCCTCAGGAAGCCCTTCGAGCCGACGATACTTCTGGAGACGGTTAATCGCCTGCACAGGCCGCGGGTTTAGTCTGTACCGTAGGAGGTTCCCCACCAAACCGGGCCGGTTCCCGGCTGCCTACCGTATCGGTCGCTCCCGATCTTCGAGAGCCCGTTGAAGCTCCTTCAGCCAGCACCGGTAGGCATCCCGGTACGGATCAGCGAGGTCCGAGCTCGGCTCTATGACCCGCACCCGTTCCAACCCCTCGAAGGCACTATCCAGGCTGAAGATACCCGCTCCGATCCCGGCTCCCCGGGCGGCCCCCTGGGATCCGTCGGTGTCGTACAGCTCCACCGACGCACCGGATATGGTGGCAAAAGCCTCGGCGAACAGGGGACTGAGAAACATGTTGGCCGCTCCGGCCCGTACCCTGTCGATACTCAAGCCCATGCCCTCCATGATCTCCAGCCCGTAACGCAGGGCGAAGGCGATCCCCTCCTGGGCGGCCCGCAGCAGATGCGCCCGGCCATGCCTGTTCAAATCGAGGCCACGGATCGAAGCGCCGATAGTCTTGTTTTCCAGTGTCCGCTCCGCTCCGTTGCCGTAGGGAAGAACGACGAGTCCGTCGGCTCCGACCGGTACTGAAGAGGCAAGCACGTTCATCTGATCGTAGGAGGTGTTGCTTCCCGGGAGGGTCATCAGGTTGTGCTTGAGCCAGCTGTTGAGTATACCCGCTCCATTCACACAGAGAAGGGTGCCGTAGCGAAAGGCCGCTTCAGAGTGGCTGATATGGACGAAGGTGTTGACCCTGGAGGCGGAATCGTAGACCGCCTTGTCTCCCACTCCGTACACCACGCCTGAGGTCCCCGCAGTGGCCGCTACCTCACCGGGATGGAGAACCTTGAGGGAAAGAGCGTTGTTGGGCTGGTCCCCCCCGCGGTAGGCGACCGGAATCCCCGGTTTCAGTCCCAGCCGGCCTGCAGCCTCCGCAGTCACTCCGCCCTGTAGAGCGAAGTTTGCTACCACCGGTGCGATCAGGTTTTCGGGAATCCCGTAGTGCTGCAGCAGGAAAGCGGCCAAGCCACCCTCTGGGAAGTTCCAGAGAATGCCCTCGGAGAGCCCGGAGGGCGTGGTATTGAGCCGATCGGTCAATCGATAGGCGATATAATCTCCGGGGAGCAGGATCCTGTCGATCCTTTCGAAAATCTCCGGCTGATTCTCCCGGACCCAGGCCAACTTGGAGGCGGTGAAGTTGCCCGGCGAGTTCAGAAGATTCTTGAGACAGCGCTCTGGACCCAGGTCTGCGAAGGCTTTGTCGCCTATCCCCACTGCCCGACTGTCGCACCAGATGATAGCCGGACGAAGAACCTTCCCCGATCGGTCCACGCAGACCAGGCCGTGCATCTGGTAGGAAATCCCGACGGCCTCAACATCGGTCAACCTCACTCCGGTGGAGACGATCTGTGCGGTTGCCTGCTCGAGGTACTTCCACCACAGCTCCGGGTCCTGCTCGGCCCAGCCGGGCCGGGGAGCCTGAATCTCCAGCTCTCGTTCGGGGCAAGCAGCCGAGGCGACTACGGTTCCACTATCGATCGAAAGAAGGGTCGCCTTCACGAAAGAGCTGCCCACGTCATAACCCAATAGATATCCGCCCATATCCCAACTCCTTCATGTACTCAAGAAGATCTCGCCGTCCCCAGCACCGTTACTATAGGCCGCCTTCCCCTAATCCTGCAAGCATTCGTTCCATGGGGATGCAGTACACAGTAATAGATAATTTGACAAATTGACGAGGGTACCGGATATCTTCTCATATATTCAAACCGCGGTAGATCTGGATGACACACCGAGCCGCTTCATCCTGACCGGGTCTCACAACTTTCTGCTGATGAAGGAACTCTCCCAAACGCTTGCCGGTCGCTGCGGCGTCCTGCACCTCCTGCCGTTCTCTCGGGCCGAGCTGGAGGGGGACACCCAGAATGAAGCTTCAGCGTCTCGGGAACTTTTCGGCAATCAAAGTACGCATCTGGATCTTTAGCCCTGTGTGCGGACTGGTTTTTATCCGCGTATTCATGATCGGGGAATTCCCCCGGAGGTGTGGCTTGCTGATTACCTGCAGACCTATATAGAGAGAGATGTCCGATCCCTGATAAACATCGGCGACCTGGAAACCACGGCCCGGCGCTGGATCTCCGTTTTGAAGACCAGCTTCATCATTATGCTGCTGCCCCCTCACCACCGCAACTTCAACAAGCGCTTAATCAAGAGCCCCAAGCTTTACTTCTATGATACGGGTTTGGCCTGCCACTTGCTGCGGATTCGCGACATCACTCAGCTCGAAACGCACCCGCTGCGAGGCGCTCTGTTCGAGAACTATATTATCGCGGAAGTGGCTAAGGCCTATCTGCACAGCAGGCGAACTCCTCCGATCTACTTCTGGCGGGATCAAAGCGGCCACGAGGTGGATTTGCTTGTCGAGGATGGGACAGAACTGTTGCCTGTGGAGCTCAAATCCGGACAGACATTTTCGCCGAATATGCCCGATGCTTTGGGCTGGTGGTGCCGGCTGGCCGGGGAATTCTCCGATCGTCTTATGCTGGTCTACGGAGGGAACGACAGCTGGGAGCTGGAGGGGATGACGGTGCGGCCCTGGTTCTCCGTTTAGGCTCGAGCGGGCGGTGGGACGGCGAACCCGGCGCTAGTCTCCAGCATGACCCGGTAGTTTTCAAAGGGCACGTAGTTGGGCACAGAGTTGCTCGAGCCCACACAGTAGGCGCCGTCGTAGCCCAAACCCTCGATCCGATCCCGCACCAGATCCCGGATCTCCTCCCGGCTGCCGATCGAGAGGGTGTTCACGCAGATGTTCCCCACCAGACAGATGCGCTTGCCGACCCTCCGGCGCAAGGCATAGATGTCCATTGATTCCGGCTCGATAGGGTGCAGGGCGTGAAATCCCGTCTCGACGATCGTATCGATCATGGTGGTCAGGTCCCCGTCGGAGTGGTAGATGATCGGTTTGTCCGCCCGGCGGCAGGCTTCGGCCATCCGCCGGTAGTAGGGAAAGATCTTTTGCGTCAGCCAATCCGGGGAGAGCAAAGTGCCCGAACGAAAGGCGATGTCATCGGGGATCCAGAAGGCGCCCACCTCTTCGCGCTCCAGGAGCCGTTTGAACACCTCAACCTGTACCGTGCCGATACGCTCGATCAAAGCATCGATGAACTCCGGCTGGGTGTACACCAGTTCGCAGAAACGTGCGAAGCCGAGCAGTTCCCAGGCGGCGGTGAAGATCTTGCCGAGCACGGCGATCACCTTCATCCCCTGCTTCAGATGAACCGCCGCTTCGGAGAACGGAGAGTAATCCAGGGTCGCGGGATCGGGCCAGGACAGAGAGTCCAGGTCCTTCTCCACCCGGATGACCCCGCTGTGCTCGTCCGCCCAGACCCGGGCGTCCTTGCCGGCGAAGTGCTTATCCTCGGTATCCGGGACAAACTCTTTGTTCACCGTTCCGGCAGGATCGATCATGCCGACGCTCAACCAGGCATAGTCGTAGCCCGCCTGGTAGCGGAACTCGATCTCCTCGGGGATTGACTCAACGGATCGCCTGAGAAAAGTTTCCTTGATCTCCCTGTCGATGACCAACTCGGCGTTGGGGACGCGGTGTCCCCGCCCGCCCTTCAAGACGGTCTTCAGATTCTCGAAATCCGGCTCGAAACCGTACCGATTCATACTCTCACCCTCCGCCCCGCTTCCCCACCCTGTAGGTTTCGGCGGAACGGCCGGTGTACCTGGCCATAAAGGTGATCAAAACCAGGGACAGGATCAGGATGATGGTGGAGATGGCATACACCTTCGGGGACAGACCGAAGCGCATCATCCCGTAGATATATACGGGCAGAGTCATCCAGGTGCCGGTCAGGAAATAGGAGATGACGATTTCATCGAAGGAAACGGTAAAGGCCAGCAGGCCCGCCCCGATCAGGGCGGTCCGGATCATGGGCAGAGTGATGTACCAGAAGGTCTGGACCGGATTGGCGCCCAGATCCATGGCGGCCCAGCGGTAGGTCGGTCCCATGCGCAGCAGCCGGCTGGATACCTGGAACATCACCAGAGGGGTGGTGAATGAGACATGCCCCATCAGGATCGTGAACATCGACAGGGACACGTTCAGATTTCTGAAGAATATCAGCAGGGTCAGGCCCATGATGATACCGGGGAGCAGAAAGGGGAGCATCACCAAGGCCCGAAAAACACCCTTGCCGGGGAACTCCACGCGGGTGACGAAAAAGGCACCCGCCGTACCGAAAACCGTGGCAATGGCCACGGCACAGAGTCCGACCAGCACGGTGTGCCAGAAAGCGGTCAGCAGCCCGGGGTCCTGAAGCAGCTCCTGGTACCACTTCAGGGTCAAGCCCGACAGGCCGACGATGGTGCGGGTCGGGCTGAAGCTGAACAGCAGCACGATGACCATGGGAAAGTAGAGAAAAAGGAAGATCAAGGTTCCGTATATCTTCAGGCCGGTTCCGCGTCCACGCACGGCTCCTCGCGTCCCGCTACTCACCGAGAAATCCCCCTTCGGTAGAACCGAACTTGGAGGTGAGCCCCAGAATGGTGACCGCAATGATGAACAGGATAAAGCCCAGAGCCGCTCCCAGGGGCCAATTGAAGGCGAAGCCGAACTGGCTCCAGACCAGGTTTCCGAACATGATCCCCTGAGTCCCTCCCAACTGCAGGGGAATGATGTAATCCCCCAGAGCGATGATGAAGGAGAAGATAAAGCCGGTGATCAGCCCCGGGAGACCCAGCGGCAGGATCACGTTGAAGAGGGTGCGCAGCTCGTTGGCTCCGAGATCGTTGGAGGCATCGAGAAGATTCCGGGGTATTTTTTCCAACGCCGTATACACGGGGATGAACACGAAGGGAATGCAGATATAGGTCAAGGTAATGGCGATGGCAAATTGATTGTACAGGAAAAAGGTCAGAGGTTCCTTGATCAGTCCCAGGGCTATCAGGGCGGAGTTGAGCACCCCTCGATTCCCCAGTATCGTCCGCCAGGCGATGATGCGCACCAGATAGCTGACCCACAGGGGAATGATGCAGAGCATGAACAGCAGGTTGCGTCCGCGCCGGACCTTGAAGCTGACCATGTAGGCCAGGGGAAAGGCCGCTGCAATCGAAAGCAGGGAAATGGCCAAGGCCAGTCGGATGCTCTTGAACAGGATGCGGGGGTACAGAGAATCGGTGAAAAACAGCTTGTAGTTTTTCAGTGTCAGGGTTCGATCTATCACCAGACCGCTGGAAGAGTAGAAGCTCATGATGAAGGTGAAGATCAGGGGTATCGCCACCAGGGCGAGCAGCCATACGGCGATGGGAACACCCTTGATGAACTCTCCGGCCTTTGAAATCCGGCGCTTCATCATATCGCCTCGGCACTGTATTTGATCACGTCTTTTTCCTCTTCCCGGGGAAAAACGATCACATCTTCGGCGTTCCAGGCCAGTTCCACGGTGTCGCCGACGCGCAGAGCGGCGTCCCAGGCCACAGCCTGCACCACCGCCCGCAGCTCCGCCTGTCCGATCCGACAGGTGGCCTCGTAATCAGTGCCCCTATAGACGATGCGGGACAGCTCCGCGGATACCCGGTTCTCCACGCTCCTTTGGGAATTCACCTGGACTCTCTCGGTACGGACGCACACCAGGGCTTCGGCACCCTTGCGCAATTTGACAGCCCGCTTGGCTGTGACCTTTTGGCCTTCCACGTCGAGTACGCAGGCTTTACCCTCATTGTCCAGTACCGTGCCGTGCACGAAGTTCATATCTCCGATAAAGGAGGCAACAAAAGCGGTGGAGGGATTGTTGTAGATCTCATCCGGGGCGGCGATCTGGTGGGCCAGACCGTCCTTCATCACCGCGATCCGGTCACTCATGGTCATGGCTTCCGATTGATCATGGGTCACGTAGATAAAGGTGATGCCCACATTCCTCTGGATGTCTTTAAGCACCTTCTGCATGGCCACCCGCAGCTTGAAATCCAACGCTCCCAGGGGCTCGTCCAGAAGCAGAGCCGCAGGCTCGTTGACCAGAGAGCGGGCCAGGGCGATGCGCTGTCGTTGTCCTCCCGACAGTTGCTGGGGCAGTCGGTTCCCGAAGCCCTCCATATTCACCAGGCGCAAAACTTTCTCGATTCGCGGCTGCGCTGCGGATGGGGGAATCTTCTTCATCTTGAGGGGGAAGTAGATGTTCTTGCGCACCGTCATGTGGGGAAAGAGAGCGTAGTCCTGGAACACCGTGTTGACATTGCGCCGGTAGGCGGGTGTGCTGCTGACATCCCCGCCCTCCAGAAGGATCCGCCCCTCCGTCGGTACCTCCAGTCCGGCGATCATGCGCAAGGTGGTGGTCTTGCCGCACCCCGAAGGCCCGAGCAGGGAAAAGAACTCCCCCTTCTTGATTTCAACTGTGAACTCGGAAACCGCGGTTACCTCGTCGAACTTCTTGGTGACATTCACCAGGTCGATTGCGTTGTCTGCTTTCATGCTCCCTTCCTGAGGCGCGGTGTGCCGTAGAGTAAGTTTATGTTCCGGAAAACGGGCAGGTTCTGCCGCCCGATGACAACAGAACCTGCCGAGATAATTCCGCTTTTGGCTATGGTCTGGCTTTGACCTTGTTCCAGAGCTCGACCCGGGCGCCCGGATCTTCCTCGGGAACCATGATGTACAGGGGAGCGGGGAATTTTCCGATATCCTCGCCATACCAGAAGGTGGAGTCGAGAATCACCGGATTGAAACCCGATGCACCGGCGGGGTTCACGATCCCGAAGCCGACCAGCTCGGCCAGTTCCTTCTGCCCCTGGTCGCCGATCATGTAGTCCATGTACTTCAGGGCCAGGTCCAGGGAGGCCCCCTTGGTGGGCTTGGTGAGAGCCCAGCCGTCGATCCAGCAGATCGTTCCTTCGGTCATGGCGTACTGGGTGAAGTCGTCCCTCACTCCCGCCTGTTCCAGGCGCAGGTTGAGCAGGGCGTCGTTGCCGCCCAGCAGGATGTAGGCATCTTCTGCGGTCAACACGCCGAACTCGGAGTCCATGCCGGTGGTGAAGGTGCGGGCGTTCTGCTTCCAGGCATACAGCCGGTCGGCGACCTTGTCCCAGTCCCCCGATCCGAACTTGAAGGGGGTCTTGATGCCGAGGTGAATGGCGGCGATGCTGACCACGTTGCTGGATTCATCGAAAAAGGCGGTGTAGCCCTTGGATTCCGGAGCGGTCAGGATATCCAAGGATACAGTCTCGTGCTTGCCATCCTTGGTCTTGCTGAGGAATTTGGCCAGCATATCGGCGGGCACCTTGCCGGTGTTGATCGTGATGGTCTGGGTTCCCCAAACGATCGGCACGTGCAGCTTGCTGCCGTCCGGCATCTTGCCGTAGGGGTGTTCCCGGAAGTATTCCCCGATCTTGCTGTAGTTACCGAGCTTGGAGGTGTCGATGGGCTGGAGCAGCCCGGCGTCCTTGTACAGCAGCACCCGCCCGGAGTCGATGGAAACGATGTTGTACTCCGATGGAGCCGCTTTGACCTTGGTGAAGTGCTCCTCCACGGTGCCTGCGTAGGTAATTTTGACCTCGCAGTTGTACTTCTCCTCGAAGGGCTTGACCCAGCCGTCCTCGGCATAACCCTGAAAGCAGATGATGCTGAGGGTGGGTTTGGCCGCCTCTTTTCCGCCCCCGGCCCACACGGTTGCGGCCAGGATAAAAAAGAACACCAGTAACAATAAAGAACCTTTTTTGAGCATATGCTCCTCCTTTGATCCCCGACTGACTCTCTGATCAGCCGGCGTGAATTTGGATGGATAGGTTACCGAACTCTGATTATATGGCCCATCGGGAATCTTGTCAAAAGCCCTTCAGGCGATGGCTATCAAACGGATATCGAGCTGCTCGCAGAGCCCGGCGAGGGTGGTGCCGTGCCTTCCGGAGATCACGATCCAGTGCTGGCTGACCCCGCTCTCAACGGACTGTCGGAAAAACTCCTTGGCAGGCACATCGAGAGCGCAGAACAGGTGGCAGTTGCCGTCCATCTTGGCCGGGCCTGGAAGGGACTGCCCTTCAACAACGGCCCACTTCAGCTTCTCCCCGTCCCACACGGAGTTCACCACGGTCACCGCTCCGCTTCGGTATTTGAAGAAGCTCACCGCTCCGCTGAAGGGATCCGAATTTTCGTATTCCACATCGGGCACGATTTGTATTGGGAAGTCCGGATCGGCGTTGGTCGTGTCATGGTAGCCGGCGTGGCCGAGCAGAAGGGCATTGGCCCCGTAATCCACACTGAAGGTCTCCGTGTAGAAGGGGGACTGACCGCTGTAGCGGCGCAGGACGTACATACACACCGCGGCGGCTATATCCGCCTCCATCGACACAACCGCTCCCGAATCGGATAACCGGGGATTGGTCAGGCAGGGCCGGAGTCCGAAGCTTGCATGCATCTCTTCGATCACATCGTTCATGGCCAGAACCCGGAGGCCCTCCTCCGCCATGATGCGCTCCATGGCCAGGGCATATTTGATGCCTTCGGTCAGGTTCCGCTCATCAACACCTATCTTCTGACCTGCAGCTTCGATCTCCCCCCGCATTCCTTCGATCTCAGCCTGCGGGATTTCCTGGGCCGCCTTTCGAAAGCGCTCGAGCTCGAGATAGCGAAGCTCCACCCCGTAGCGGGCGCGCAGGCCGAACTCGTCGACGTAGGTTGTGGACATCTGGTCGCAGGGAAAGGGCAGGACTCCGACGCGAAGGCCCCGCAAGCTGCGGGCGATGGCCATGGCTCGGGTACAGTTCTCGAGTTCCCTCCACAGGTCCTCATCCGCGGCGTGCCCCACGATGGAGCGGTAGTGATAGCCCTCGCGGCGCAGCATTCCGGACAGCTGAAGCGTGCACACCGCCCCGCTTCCCTGGATCATGTCCTGGAAGGGCACGAACTCCGGCAGCGACGCGGAGGCAGAGAAGGTCCACAGCACCAGGGGAAGGTCTTTCAAACCTTCCAGGACCGCCCGAACGATCTGATCCTCGCACCACATAAGGGGCGATAGAACCAACCCATCTACATCGGCCTGCCGGATCTTCCCTGCCGCCCGGCGGGCCTCCTCCACCGAGTACAGGACCCCCGGATAGACCGGCTCCAGGAAACCCCGGAGCCTCTGGACCGCCCGGCGGGCAACCGCTTCCACCTGGGCGGTGGTGTCCCCCGAGGGGTCCTGGAGTCCCACCTCCCGGAACCAACCGGAAGTCACGAAAAGGATTCCAATCTTCGGTTTGTGGATCGCCTCCGCTTTCACTCCCATACAGTCAAATCCAGACACCCTTCGGATTATCTCAGAGCTTTCCCATGATACTCTTGTTGATGAACAGCTCCAGATCTTCGTAGTTGCGGTTCCTACGATACTCTTCCAGCTTGGCCCGATCGAGGGTCTTTACCACCTCCAACAGCAGCAGGAAGATCTCCCGACTGTGGGACAGATGGTGGGTGGCTACCGAATCCTCCTGGGTGCGCAGAGCTTTGATGTCAAGCCCGACGAACTCGCCGCGCGCTCCGAAGTCATTGTCGTATAGGACCAGAACCTGATCGAAAGCCCGCTTGAGATTGATCACACCGAAGATACGGTCCTCGTCAAACTTCAGGCCGTTCTGATCGTTGAGGTGCACGCTCCACAGCTTGTTGTGATACAGGGCGTAGCCCATCTCTATGGCCGGATCCAGACCCGCCAGGATGGCATGGGCGCTCTCGATCAAGATGCCGCAGCGGTCTGGATCCACGGTTTTGTAGCACAGGGCCAGGAAATGACCCGTTGTGGGCAGATAGGCGTGATCCATCGGTTCATTGGGCTTCATCTCTCCCAGAATCCGGACCTTGTGATCGTACTCCAGCATGGCGTTGACCGCCTGGACGAAGCGCTCGGAAGCCAGTACGTGGTCCTTGGACTCGTTCACGTAGATGCCCTCCCGGGCGGGCCAGAGAACGATATTCTTCGTGCCGAGTACATTGGCGATATCGATCGCCTTCTTGCAGCGCTCGTTGGCGTACTGCCGAGCCTTTGGATCGTTGGCCGTGAATCCGCCGTCCACGGTCATGGGATGTTCCCACAGCCTGGGGGCGACGAACTCCGCCACCAGCCCTTCCCCGGAGATCATCTTCTTCATCTCCTCGGCTTCTTTGATCATCTGATCGTGGGGTACATCCACGCTGGGCACGGCGTCATCGTCGTGAAACTGCACACCGTCGAAGCCCATTTTCTTGTACATCTTCAGCTTCTCCGAAAATTTTATGGTTTTCCGAACACTGGGGCCGAAGACATCGGCACCTTCATGGATGTTCCATGGTCCAAAGGAAAATCGAAACTCAGCCTTTCCTGCCATCACTACCCTCCTGATACACGCGTAAAGTCTCTATAGCATTTTTGCAAAACACTCTCCGGTCTTAGCCGGAGGTCCTCCACAAACGACGATCCCACGGTATTGTCAGAACATCCCTTTGTCAATAGTATGGGTTCCATGAACTCGAAAGAACGGCTGATGGCTGCTTGGAATGGAGATCCCTCCGATCACATTCCCCTGACCTTTCAGTGCTTCGGCAATCCCGTGCCGGAGGAGCTGCGCTGGAACAGCGGCGAGCAGGAGGGCAACCGGGAGGTGCGCCGTTGGTATACCCAGCGGCTCGAGCACATCCACACCCTGCCGGTACCCTGGACACTCGAAGACGAGCTGCAGCGGGTCCGGGCCTGGCTGTCCCTGGGCGTGGATGATCTGATAGACGTTTCGATTCCTTGGAGCGTGCACCCGGAGGTTCAATGGACCAACTCCCGCCATGAGGCAAATGCGGTAAAACAGTATCCAATTTTAGTTCGAGAATACCAAACCCCGGCGGGAACGCTGCGTCACCAGGTGCACCAGACCGGAGAGGAGTTGGGGGAGGGATGGGTAATCCAGCCGAATCACGTGTCCCTCATGGAAGATTTCAATATTCCCCGAGGTGTGGAGCATGCGGTGAGCTCGCCTAAAGATGTGCCCCATATTCGTTACCTCTACGCTCCCCCGGACCGCGAGGCCTGGGACTGGCTAGACCGGCGTATGGGCTCAATCAGATCCTTCGCCCGGGAGCAGGGGGTGGCCGTGCAAGCCTGGGCGGCCTTCGGAATGGACGCGGTTGTCTGGCTGTGCGGAGCCGAAGGAGCCATCCTGCTGGCCATAGATCATCCATCCGCTTTTGCCGAGCTCATGGAGATCATCACCGAAACAGACCTGGCTCGGGTGGAGCTGGCTGCGCGGAACCCGGGAATCGACCTGATCGTCGAACGAGGATGGTACTCTTCCACCGATTTCTGGTCGCCTGCCTTGTTCGATCAATTCCTCATCGGACATGTACGCCGCCTTGCCGATCTCTCCCATCGCTACGGGAAAAAGTTCTGCTACACCGTCACTACCGGGGTGGAGATCCTCGGCCCCAGACTGGCCGATGCCGGGGTGGATGTCCTGTATTTCGTCGATCCCCTGCTCGACGGAATCTCCATGGAAAAGGCTGGAGATCTCCTCGGTTCTCGGATGTGCCTGGTGGGAGGGACAAACGCCATCACCCTGGCGACAAAAGATCCTAAAATGATCGAGGAGGAGGTACGCCAGGCCGTGGCGGCCCTCGGACCCTCCGGACGTTTTATCCTGCATCCCATCGATGCACTGTTCCCCGACACCCCCTGGGAGGGTGTGCAGATATTGATCCAAGCGTGGCTTAGGTATCGCTCCGGCGGTTGATTCCAGCCGATCCGGCCCACCTGCCTGATGTCAACAGGAGAAGAATTTGAAGCGAGTACTGGCTTTCGGTTGTCACCCCGACGATATCGAGTTCATGGCTGCGGGAACCCTTGCCCTTCTGGCCGAGAAGGGCAACGAAGTCCATCTGGCAACGATGACCGGGGGAGAGGTGGGTTCCCCCACCCTGAAAATCGGGGAGATTCGGGATAAGCGTCTCAAAGAAGCGGCGGCCTCTGCCGGGCTGATCGGTGCAGCCTATCACTACGCAGGCGGGCACGATCTGGAGGTGGAGTACAACCATCACTACCGGCAGCTGGCCGTCCGGGTGGTGCGCCAGGTCAACCCGGATATCATCCTGACCAATGCCCCGACGGACTACCTGATCGACCACGAGGAGACCTCCCGGCTGGTTCGCAACGCCGCCTTCATCGCTTCGGTGCCCCTCTACGACTGCGGTCTGCCCCTGGCTCCGGCCGACAAGATCCCACACCTCTACTACTGGAACGCCGTCGGCGGGATCGACAACTTCGGCCGTCCCCTACCCGTGCATTTCGGGATCGACGTGTCTTCGTCCATGGAGCTCAAGGAGCGCATGCTGGCCTGCCACGGGAGCCAGCGGGAGTGGCTGCGCTACATCAACAAGTTCGATTCCTATCTCGAAGAGATGAAAAAAAAGACCCGGGCACAGGGTGAGCGCATCGGCCGCCCCTTCGGAGAGTGTTTCATCCAGCACGTCGGCAACGGTCACCCGACGGATAACATCCTCAAAGAGATCCTCGGGGATCTGTGCGTGGAACTCTCAGAGCAAATGTGAGTGCCGGCTCTATCACTGTGGGTCGGCCGGCGACCTTTGCCGACCGGATTCAAGATTCAGAATTTCGTTCCCGAAATACCTCTCTATCATCAGCGTGGCGGCGCCCCGGGCGGCAACCAAACCTTCTAGGTTGCTCGTCAATATGCGGGTTCGCTGCGTGATCGATTGAATCCCCCGCAATCCCACGGTTTTGGTGATTCCCTCGATTAAATGGTCCCCGAAGTGGGAAATCACCTCCCCCCCCAGAATCACCACTCCGGGATCGAAGATGTTCACCAGGTCGGCAATCCCCGTGCCGATGCTCTCCCCCACAGCGTGAACCACCATGTTGGCCAGCTTGTCTCCCGCCTCGGCGGCCTCTTCGACGTCCCGGAGTGTCAGGGGTTGATTCCCCGAGGTCTTCTGTTTCAGGCTGCTGTATACGTTGGAAGCGATCAGATCCTGGATGGTGCGCAAGATAGCGTCCTGGGAAACCAGAGCCTCCAGGCAGCCCCTGTTCCCGCAGTTGCACAGCGGTCCCTGTTCCTTGATAGTGATGTGCCCGAACTCTCCGGCCAATCCGCCGCTGCCCCGATAGAATCGATTGTCCAGGATGATCCCGGCTCCGACTCCCCTACCGATGTAGATGTAGAGGAACGTGCTCAGACATACCCCCAGACCGTAGCGCTTCTCCGCCAGGGAGGCACAACGCACCGCGTCATCGACCAGAATTTCCGTTCCAAGTGTATGCCGCAGCTGCGAGGCGAGGGGGATGTTCTCCCAACCGGGAAGATTCGGGCAGTAAAAAACGACCCCCTCCCGGGCGTCGATGACCCCGGCCACGCCGACGCCAACTCCGAGTGGGATGCCGTGTTTCCCATCCTGGTATTTGTTTTGCATTTGCCGTACTTCGGTTGCAACCCGGTCTATCACCTGTCCGCTGTGCTCCCCTCCGATGGGGACGGTTCGCTCCTCCGTGACCCGGCCGCTCAAATCCACCACACTCAGCGCGATCATTCCGGGTTGGACAATAACCCCGATGGAGTGGGCAAAATTCGCATTAAGGACTATCCCGGTCGCCCTTCGTCCTCGTCTTGTCGGCTGTTCGTCGAGGGGCAGCTCCTCCACGGGACCATCCCGGAGTATTTCGTCTACCAGCCGCTTGGTCGTGGTAATGCTGAGACTGCAGGTTTCGGATACCTCTCGACGAGTCAGCGGTCCTTTATCGCGGATGATGTTGAGAACAACCCGTCTATTTCGATCCGCGTTGTCGATGTGGCTGAAGCCCGTATGTTGTACCGGCACGACCGCTCCCCGATTATGCTTTTTCCGGATATAGGCCTGAGATGGTCTTATTATAGATCAAATCACCCTTTAATATCAAGAAGAAAACATCAGCGCAAAACTTGCTAGGATGAAATACTTGACAGATAGAGATATTAGGCTTAAGATGGGCTTTATTCAGGTATAGACAATCCTGCCGCGCACGATTATGAACAAAATCTATGCCTGCAAATCTACTAAGGAGGTTCTTCTATGATTAGGAAGAGCATGCTGGTTCTCCTCGTGCTCCTGGTTCTCACCGGCGCGGTGTTTGCCGGAGCCAAGAAGGAGGAAGGTGTCCGGATCCAGTTCGCCAGCTGGATGGTGGCTGAGGAATCCGGGGGCGAGGTGTGGCTGCCCGAGCGAATCGCCGTCTGGGAGAGTCAAAATCCCGGAGTCAAGGTGGAAATCGTTCCGATCGGTTGGGAGGACACCCCCAACAAGGTGACGCTTCAGATCCAGGGCAACAACGCTCCGGATGTGTTTACGATCGAATCCCTGTGGCTGGGCAAATTTGCCAAGATGCCGGGTGCGGTGGTGGATCTGAACCGGTACATGGATTCCGCATTCACCTCCAAGCTCGTCCCGGCCTACAAGGGGGGCGAGATGGACGGGAAGATGGCCGGACTGGTCTGGAATCCCAACCCCTGGGTGCTCGTGTACAACAAATCCCTGGCCGCTGCGGCCGGAGTGAGCGGCGAACCGAAAAATCCGAGCGATTTCCTCGGCCAGGCTCAGAAGATCCACTCCGCAACCGGGGCTTTCGGCGCCGGGCTGATGCTGGACATCGAAGAGTATTCCGCCGACACCTTCCACATCCTGATGTGGGCCAACGGCGGAGACATGCTGGATGCCGGTCTCAAACCGGTGGTCGATTCCGCCGGCACGGTGCAGACGGTCCGTCTGGTCAAGGACATGGTGGACAAAGGGGTGGTTCCCTTCGGTGAGGAAGTCCGAAACTTGAGAACCCTCTTCGCCAAAAAACAAGTGGGGTTTTTCTTTGAAGGTCCGTGGATTGCCGGAGTGCTCGACGGAGAAGGGATGTCGAGGGATGACTGGCAGGTATCCCCCTGGCCGGGGGATGTGCAGCCGGCTTCCCACATCCTCTGTTTGGCCGAGGGCTCCAAGCATAAAGATCTGGCCTGGGATCTGATGAAGTTCGTGGTCACCGACGAAACCACAACCAAAGAGTACTTCAACCGCACCGGCTTGATGCCTCTGGTCAAAGCTCAGTACGATGATCCGATCTACGACAATCCCTACAGCAAGACCTTCCTCGCTCAGATGCCGAGCCTGCGCAACCCGAATGTCTGGGCTTCCCAGAAAAAATTCGAGGTCGAGATCGCCTTTATGGAAGACATCCAGAAAATCCTCCTCGGCGAGGGGGCGGTCGAGGCGACACTGTCCGGTTTGAAGGCAAAGATCGCCAAGATCCTGGCGGAATAATCCGCGAGCAGACTTTCGTTTTTCTTTACATCGGGTGCTCGCCCGCAATGGTGAGCACCCGAATTTGTCACCAGGGAGATTCGGGGGAGATCCATTTGCACACAGAGAGAACCATCCGACAGCGAAAGGATATTAGCGACCGCCTGTTCGCCTTTCTGCTCATCCTGCCCGCGATGATCGTAATTGTCTTTGTGATCGTCTACCCGCTGGCAAACGCCGTCTACACCAGTTTTTTCCGCTATTTTCTTACGGATGGACTGGGAATGAAATTCATCGGCTTGCAGAACTACCAGCGCATGCTGAGCAGCCCCGAGTTCTGGAAGGCCTTCCTCCATACCCTGGAGTACGTGGGGGGGACCGTGGCGCTGGAGTTCGTGATCGCCTTCGCCCTGGCGCTGCTGGTGAACACCCGCTTTCCCCTGAAAAACTTGATCAACAGCCTCCTGTTCGTGCCCTGGATCATCCCCTCTGTTGTCGTCGCTTTCATCGCCAGATTTCTGTTCTTCGATCCCTTTCACGGAATCGTCAATGTCGTGCTCAAAGGAATAGGAATGATCCCTGAGTTCATTCCCTGGTTGAAGACTCCCGATCTGGCAATGCCCACCGTGATCGCGGCAACCACCTGGAAGATGCTGCCCTTCATGTTCGTGATTCTCTACGCAGGGCTGCAGGCGATCCCACGGGAGGAGATCGAGGCGGCCAAAATCGACGGTGCCAACTCTTTTCAACGCTTCCGGCATGTGACCCTTCCCAACATGCGGGAAATCATCACCCTGGCCACGATTCTGGAGTTCATCTGGCAGTTCCAGTACCTGACCATCATCTGGACCACGACTCGGGGTGGACCTATAGACCGCACGACAACGCTCCCCATCCTGATCTACCGGGTTTCCTTTATGGGCAGCCTGAACATGGGGTATGCCTCCACCGTCGGCGTATTCTGGCTGGTATTCCTCCTCGGCTTCAGCATGATCTACGTGCGTTTCGTCGGCAGGAGAGAAGGATGAGTAGGGGAAATAGGCGATCCTGGAACACCGCGGGTATCGTGAAAAAGAGCCTCCGGGTCACTCGTTTCGTCCTGATCCTGATCGTGCTGATCCTCTATCTGATGCCCATTTACTGGATGATCAGCACCTCTTTCAAGCTGCAGCCGGAAATTTTCAAGCTTCCCCCTACACTGATTCCCCAACAACCGACCCTGGAGAACTACCTATCCATCATCGCCGGAACCATGGCATCGGCCATTCCCTTCCTGGTCTATCTGAAAAACAGCCTGCTCGTAGCCGCGTTTACGGTAACGGCGACGCTCCTGCTGGCCACCCCGGCGGCCTACGCTTTCTCCCGGGTTCCCTTTGCCGGCAAGCGGAAGCTGATCTACTTCGTGCTCGTATCACAGATGCTTCCGGTTGTCCTGATCCTCATTCCCCTGTACCGCACCTTCATGCGGATGCGGCTTCTCAGCAGCTATCCCGGACTGGTTCTTCCCTATTTGATGCTCACCCTGCCCTTCTCCATCTGGATGCTGAAGGGCTATTTTGATTCGATACCGCGGGAGCTGGACGAGGCGGCAAAGGTCGACGGCTGCACCAAATTCCAGGCCATGCTTCGGGTGATTCTTCCCAATGTAACTCCGGGCCTGACCGCAACGGCTATCGTCACCTTCATCATGGCCTGGGACGAGTTTATCATCGCCCTTACAATCATGGACAACAACCTCATGCGCACCCTGCCGGTGGGCATAATCCAATCATTCGTAGGGGAGTTCTCCGTCAAGTGGGGGGAGATGATGGCCGCCTCGGTGGTGACCACGGTGCCCGTGATCGTCATCTTCATATTCTTGAGCAAATACCTGATCGGCGGTTTGATTGCCGGCGCCGTGAAGGGATAAACGGGGGGGTACCGATCTGTAACAGGCACTCCCAAAACGAAGTATGCAAAAACCTGAATCAAGGAGGCTGGAAATGAGCTACAGCCAAGCAGACCTGGCCGTCAACGGCGGACCCAAGGCAAAACCAACAGAGAACCCACCGATGTTTCCCGGGGGCCTGGAGATCGGTGAGGAGGAGAAGAAGCAGGTGATGGAAGTTCTCGAGTCCCAGTACCTGTTTCGCTACTACGGTCCCAAGGAGATGCCCTCCAAGGTGAAGGCTCTCGAGGACGGATACGCAGAGTATCTCGGAGTCAAGCACTGCCTGGCGCTGAACTCCTGCACCTCCGCCCTGATCACCGGTCTTATCGCCGTCGGTGTGGAGCCCGGGGACGAGGTGGTCGTGCCCGCCTACACCTTCTTCGCCTCGGTTGCCGCGGTGGTGGCGGCCAAGGCCATCCCCATCGTCTGCGAGGTAGACGGGTCCCTCACCATGGATCCGGCGGACCTGGAACGGAAGATCGGCAAGCGCACCAAGGCGATCCTGCCGGTACACATGCGGGGCATGCCCGCCAAGATGGACCGGATCATGAGGATCGCCGCCAAGCACAACCTGAAGGTTGTCGAGGATGTGGCCCAGTCCAACGGAGGCAGTTTTCAGGGGAAGAAGCTCGGCAGCTTCGGCGATGTCGGCGCCTTTTCCCTTCAGTACCACAAGATCATCACCTCCGGGGAGGGGGGTATCCTGGCCACCGATGGAGATCTGCTCTACACCCGTGCCCAGGCCTACCACGACGTGGCCGCCTGTTGGCGGAAAGACCGATTCGCTCCACCCGAGTTCTCAGGAGAGATCTTTTTCGGGGTGAACTTCCGAATGAGCGAGCTCACCGGCGCGGTGGCCCTGGCTCAATTCGGCAAGCTGGATACGATCGTCTCCCGCATGAAGAGCAACAAGGCTCGGATCAAGGAAGGGATCGCCGAATTGGCGGGCAAAGGAGTGGAGTTCCGGGAAGTCAATGACAAATCCGGGGATACGGCGGTCTGTTTGATCTTCTACCTGCCCGAGGCAGGGAAGGTGGAGAAATTCGTAGAAGCCCTGAACGCCGAAGGAGTGGAGGCCGCCGGGATCTTCAACAAAGGCATTCCCGACTGGCACATCTACCAGCACTGGGCCATGCTGCACGGCAAGATGATGCCCACCAAGAAGGGATGTCCCTTCAACTGCCCCCTCTCGGATCCCGTTCCGGAGTATAAACCGGATGCCTGCCCCCAGACGGGCAAGTGGCTCTCCAGATCCGTACACCTCGACATTCCGCCTCAGATGGGCGCCGAGGAGTGCGACCAGATCGCCGAGGGGATCCGCAAGGTAGCCTCGGTGCTGCTCTAGTGAGAGCCGGACAGCCGGTGCGAGCACACCCGGAGATGGATTGACGATACACATGTGAAGGAGATTGGAGAATGGCAAATATCGGTGTATGTATAGAACCGTTTTTTTCCGGCCTGCCCTACAAGGACAGGCTGGCCAAAGTGCATGAGCTGGGGTTCAAGTACTACGAGTTCTGGTTTCACAACATGCGCTTCGATGGAAGCAGCCTGATATCGGAAGACAAGGATTTTGAAGAGATCGCCGAGCTCAACGCCAAGTACGGGCTGACCTGCACGGATTTCGTGTTCAATCACCCGGACGGCGGGATCGTAGGCGCCATGATCGACAGGAAAGACCGCAGCCTGATCCTCGACAGTTTCGAGGGCATGATCGAGCTGGCTAAAAAAATCGGCTGCAGGGCCTTTATCAGCGGTGCCGGCAACAACGTTCCCGGGCTTTCCCGGGAGGAGGCGATCGAGAACATGATCCACACCTTGAGGGCCTGTGCCGGTCCGGCGGAGAAGCACGGGATCACCCTGATCCTCGAGCCCTTCAACACCAGGGTCGACCACCCGGACTACTTTCTCGACGATCCCCATACCTGTGTGCAGGTGCTGAAGGCTGTGAACAGCGGCAATATCAAGATGCTCTACGACATCTACCACATGCAGATCATGGACGGAAACGTCGTGGCCTTCATCAGGGAAAACCTCGATCAAATCGGACACTTCCACGTGGCCGGGGTCCCGGGGCGGCACGAGCCCTACGACTGCGAGCTGAACTACCCCTTCATCCTCAAGGAGATCGATTCACTCGGGTATACCGGCGGAGTCGGCCTGGAGTACTGGCCGACGATCGATCACGGCGAATCCCTGAAGCGGACCAAGGCCTACCTGGAGGGATAGCTCCTGCGGGAATATTGCGATAGTGTATAGAACTCTCTATACTATCCAGACAGCGAATTCGGGGAGACTGGGGACGTTCCCGCTCTCTGGAATTCCGCTGTCATGTGGAAAGGAACGAGGATGCCCCACGAAACCGTGTTGACGATGAGCTCGGCCGCCATCAAGTACGGCTTCGGTGCAACCCGCGAGGTCGGCTTCGACCTCAAGGAGCTCGGAGCTGCCAGAGTCATGGTGGTTACGGACAGCCGCCTGGCGGAGCTGTCTCCCGTTGCCACCGTATTGGAATCGCTGAAACGGGAGGGAATCGAAGCAGTCCTGTTCGCCGAAACCCGAATCGAACCTACCGACGGCTCTCTAAAAGATGCTGTGCGTTTCGCCCAGGAGGGTCGCTTCGACGGATTCGTCGGCGTCGGCGGCGGCTCCTGCATCGACACGGCCAAGGCCGCCAATCTCTATTCCACCTACCCCGCCGACTTCCTGACCTACGTGAACGCCCCGATCGGTGCTGGAAAGGCCGTCCCCGGTCCGCTGAAGCCCATGGTGGGCATCCCCACCACCGCCGGTACCGGAAGCGAGACCACAGGGGTGATCATCTTCGATCTGGTGGAGATGCACGCCAAGACCGGGATCGCCCACCGGCGCATCCGGCCAAATCTGGGAATCGTGGATCCGGAAAACACCCGGACCCTGCCGCGGATTGCCGCGGCTTGTACGGGCTTCGACGTCCTGGTCCACGCCCTTGAATCCTACACCAACCTGCCCTTCGACCGCCGGGAGGCGCCTGCCAGCCCGGCCGAGCGTCCGGCCTACCAGGGCTCCAATCCGATCAGCGATGTTTGGTCCGCCAAGGCGATCGAGCTGGTCAGCAGGAGCATCCTCCGGGTGGTGGAGGACCCTGCGGATGACGAGGCGAGAAGCAACATGATCATCGCCGCCACTTTCGCCGGGATCGGTTTCGGCAACGCCGGGCTGCATCTTCCCCACGGCATGTCCTACCCGGTTTCCGGTATGGTCAGGGATTACGTACCCGAGGGTTATCCGCCGGGCAAACCGATCGTTCCCCACGGCATGGCGGTGGTTCTCAACGCCCCCGCGGCCTTGCGTTTCACCGGACCGGCTCGACCGGGTCGCCATCTGGAAGCGGCTCGGATGATGGGTGTAGAGACCGGCGGCGCGGCGAAGGCCGATGCCGGAGAGATCCTTGCGGACGCTGTGATCGAGCTGATGAAAAAAACCGGAATGCCCAATGGGTTGTCCGCCGTAGGGTATTCGGAAAAGGATGTGGACAAGCTGGTCGAAGGGACTCTGCCGCAGCACAGGGTAACCAAGCTCTGTCCCCGGCCGTTTACCCCTGAAGATTTGCGCGAGCTGTTCCTCGATTCTCTCACTCTTTGGTAGCATGAACATTGATAGGAACGCCGTTCGGCAGCTGATCCACCCCATCGATCCCGAATACGCTGAGTACCTGCGGGATGAATCCCGGATGGTCGGCGAGGCAGAGTCGATATCCTTTCCCACCACGGAAGAGCAGGTGCGGGAGATCGCGAAGCTCCTGGCCGACGGAAAGATCCCCGTGACCGTCCAGTCGGGGCGTACGGGGATTTCCGGTGGAGCCGTACCCGAGGGCGGACACGTTCTGAACCTCAGCCGCATGAACAAGTTCCTCGGTCTGCAGCACGATCCTGAAGGCTTCCGCTTCCTCCTGCGCCTGCAGCCGGGAGTGCTCCTCTCCCAGATCAACGAGGCTGTAGCCGGAAAGGAGTTCGGCTGCGACGGCTGGAACCGGGATTCCCTGCAGGCTTTGGAGGCGTTTCAGCGATCGGGTTCGTATTTTTTCCCTCCCGATCCCACGGAGACCTCCGCTGCGATCGGGGGCATGACCGCAAGCAACGCCTCCGGAGCCCGTTCCTTTTCCTACGGTCCGACCCGTCGCTACGTCGAATCCCTGCGACTCGTCTTGGCCGACGGCTCGACACTGCAGCTGAGGCGGGGAGTCCAGCGGGCATCCGGGCTGGACTTCAAGCTCGAAACCGAGGAGGGGCACCTGTTGACCGGCACCCTGCCCACCTACCGCATGCCCGCCACCAAGAACACCGCCGGACTGTACGCCTGTCCGGACATGGATCTGATCGATCTGTTCATCGGCTGCGACGGAACCCTCGGAATCATGACCGAGATCGAGGTGGTCCTCATTGCTCGTCCCCCGATTATCAGCGGGGTGATGGGCTTTTTCCCCGATTCGGCCGCTGCGATCGAGTTCGTGAAACGAATCCGGAGCGACTCTCCCAAAAGTAAAAAACCGGCGGCGGTCGAATTTTTCGACGGCAATTCTTTGCAGCTGCTGCGGGAACAGAAACAAAACAACCCCGCCTTCTCAGAGATCCCGGAAGTACCCAGAGAAAAGGCGGCGGCGGTGTACGTGGAGTATCACGGCGCCAATCAGGATGCCGTGGAAGAACAGATCTTCAATCTTGCGGAAATCCTGGCTGAATGCGGGGGGGATGAGGAAGCCACCTGGCTGGCGGAACAGACCAGGGATATGGAGCGGATGAAGGAGTTCCGGCACGCCCTTCCGGAAGCGATCAACCTGCTGATCGACCAGCGGCGCAAGGCCGATCCGGGCCTGACCAAGCTCGGCACGGACATGGCGGTTCCAGACTCCGCCCTGGACCGGATCTATGGGATATACCTTCGTGACCTGGCCGAGTCGAATCTGGAGCATGTCATGTTCGGGCATATCGGCAACAACCACATCCACGTAAATATCCTGCCCCGATCCACAGAGGAGTACATAAGGGGTCGACAGCTGTACGAAAGCTGGGCTGAGGAAGTCGTCGCAATGGGTGGAACCGTTTCCGCCGAGCACGGGATCGGTAAACTCAAGACAGCGCTCCTGCGCCGGATGTACGGGGACAGCGGAATGGCGGAGATCCGGCGGGTGATAGAGGTGTTCAATCCCAACGGTCTTCTGAACCGGGGAAATGTCGTAGGGTTCTAACCGGAGCCCTCGATCTGTGCTTATACGGGGTATACCCCCGAAAGGAGATAGAGATATGTCAAAAATCATCGTCATCACCGGGGCCAGCACGGGTATCGGCGCGGAAACCGCCCGGCTGCTGGCCGAAGGAAACAGGATCTTCATCCACTACAACGCTTCTCGGGAAGCGGCGGAACAGACCGCTGCGGAAGTTCAGGAACAGGGCGGCACGGCTCACCTTGTCCAGGCGGACCTGTCCAACGAGGCCGGCTGCGATGCCTTGTATTCCGAAGTATCGGTGATGACCAACCGGATCGATGTTTTGGTGAACAATGCCGGCGGACTCGTGCAGCGCCGGGGGATCCGGGAGCTGGAGTGGAGCCTGATGGTGCGGGTTTTTGCCCTAAATACCTTTTCGACCATGCTGCTGTCCTCACTCTTCGTTCCCCTGCTGGAAAGAGGAACGGATCCCTGCATCGTGAACACCACCTCGATCGCCGCCCGGCACGGAGCACCCACCGCCACCCTCTACGGGGCGGCCAAGGGCGCCATCGACAGTTTCACCCGCGGAAGCGCAGCGGAACTGGCACCGGCGATCCGGGTGAACGCCGTCGCCCCCGGAGTGATCGACACGCCCTTCCACGAACGCTATTCCACGCCGGAGCGGATGGAAGAGTTCAGAAAAAAAACACCTCTGAATCGCAACGGCCAGGCAGCTGATGTGGCCAGGGCGATCCAATTTTTCATCGAAAATAACTTCATAACCGGTGAAACGATCGACGTTAACGGCGGGCTGTTCATGCGCTGACCCGCGAGATTCCATTTAACAGGATAATGCTGGAGAGAAAATGAAAATTGTTGTACTCGGTGCTACGGGACATGTGGGCGGGTATTTGGTTCCTCGCCTGGTGGAGCTCGGCCACGAGGTTACGGCCGTGAGCAGAGGCCGGAGAGAACCCTATAAAGCCCACGCGGCCTGGAAGCAGGTTCGCCTGGAAACCCTGGATCGGGAAGCTCTGGAAGCTGATGGGAGTTTCGCAGATAAAATCCTGGCTCTGTCCCCGGAGATCGTGATCGACATGATCTGCTTCAACCGGGACAGCGCCCGGCATCTCGTCGAAGCCTTGAAAGGTGCGGTTCAGCACTACCTCGCTTGCGGAACGATCTGGGTCCATGGGCACAGCGAGATCGTTCCGACAACCGAAAACTTGCCTCGAAAGCCCTTCGGGGAGTACGGGATCCAGAAGGCGGCAATGGAGAGCTACCTGCTCGAGGAAGCACGACTGAACGGATTCCCGGCTACGGTGCTGCACCCCGGCCATATCGTAGGTCCGGGCTGGCCGCCCCTAAATCCGGCGGGCAACTTCAATCCCCACGTATTCCAGATCCTGGCACGGGGGGATGAACTCGCCCTCCCCAATCTGGGACTGGAAACCGTGCACCACGTACACGCGGATGATTTGGCTCAAGGATTTATTAAGGCGATCCAGAACTGGAAAGCCGCGGCGGGGGAGAACTTCCATCTGGTGTCCCCGGCAGCCGTTACCCTGCGGGGGTATGCCGAACGAGTGTCGGGCTGGTTCGCCAGGAAACCGAGCTTAGTCTTCCTTCCATGGGAACAGTGGAAGGAATCCGTATCCGAGGAGGATGCCCTGTCCACCTGGGACCATATCGCCCACAGCCCTAACTGCAGTATAGAAAAAGCCAGACGGCTTCTGGGCTACGAACCCCGCTACAGCTCCCTGCAAGCCGTCTATGAGTCCGTACAGTGGTTGATCGCACATAAAGTGATTTCTATCTGAACCCCGTTCATCTGAGTTTCAGTCCCAACTCAGCCGTTGTTGCGCACCAACCTTTCCGCGACCTCGAGCAGTTTGAGCGAGGCATCCGGTGCATACATCGTAGACACCGTCTCGTACAGTTGAGTCGCCCGAGGTTCATCGTAGTTGTTCTTGTGGGGAAGATAGCCGATCCAGCCGCCGAAAAGACCGCAGACCAAGGCAATGTGATCCGGAAAACGCTTCTGCCAGTCGAAGGCGACATCCAGAAGTACTTCCATCGGAACTCCTAGAAGCTTGACGGCTCCGAAATCCAGAATGCTTATGGGACAGCGTACCTCCCCTTTTTGCGAGTCGATCATGTCACCACCCTTCTTGTAGATGCTCAGGAAGGAACCAAAGGTGAACTGCTCGACCACCCAGCTCCGGGTCTCCTCATCGCTGAGATTCTTCTTACGAGCTTGCTGCTTTATCAGTGCATTGACGATCCAACTCTCCGGGACCTCCTCCTTAGAAATTTCCAAAAACGAGGCGAACTTCTCCTTCCACTGTTCTAGTTTGTTCTGTACCTCATCCGGGGTCATTCCGCCGTAGCGCAGGGGCAGTGACAGGATCCGCTCCACCACGGCAAGGTCCACCAGGGTTGCCCTAGTCTCAGAGCCTCTGGCGTTTCTAAGCGCTTGTATCATCCCATCGGCCAAGTCCTTCAAGATTTCGAAGGACGAGCCTACGGCCTGATCGGGATCCGCCATATCCAGCGCGCCCCTGCTCACGGGATCCACATTTCCCTCGGCTCCCTGAAGATACATAACCGGACAGCCAAGATCCTTCTGCAATCGCTCCCGCACCGGACCGAGCCAGTCGGAGCTTATCTGATAGTTGTCTACACCGAGCACAGTCAGATGACAGGAGTAGTGAAACAGGAAGCCTCTTTCCCCGCCGGATTCGTCAATCAGCGACAGGAGCACCAGCCGGGGGTCGATCGGAGAACTCGTGTCCCGTCGGTTCACTCCCAGATCACTCTGACCCATGCGTACCTCGATCCGCCCGGCAAACGCCTGGGCCCGGGCGGCCAGGACAGCCTTGGTGCAGGCTTCGACGAGCAGGTCGGAGTATCTCCTTGCCCAGGGCTCTTCATTCGTACTGATAAAGTGTGTATCAGGTCCGGAATGGGTATGGGTTGTGGATAGCCGTACCCGATCGGGATGGACTCCGGTCCTGTACGATATCTCCTGAGCCAGCCGGCCGGCGGAAGCCACGCTCAGTAAACATAGATCAAGGGCGATCCACACCAGCGGTTGTTGCCCGGTCGGTTCGAGCCACCAGGCGTAGGCAAAAAGCGGATCGTGCACGCCTTCGGAGTTTTGGGTACGGTCGCCATAGCCCATGAGGGGCACGCTCTCTTTGGGAGTGATGTCCTCATAGACGATTGCAGTTTTCAACATTCCTTCTTCCTCTACCGCTGAAAAACACTTCCACCGTTTCAAACAGATCCATATAATACATACAAATTCTTTTCCCATCCACACCTTGAGGAGGCAGCACTCGATGAACATTCTAGCCTTTGGCTCCCACCCCGACGATGTAGAGTTTTTATGCGGCGGGACCCTTCTGAAGTATAGGAAACAGGGGCACAAGATCTTCTTAGCCCTCACCACCAGCGGAAATATCGGCTCCAATATCATCGAGGGGCGGGAGGAGATCGCCCGCACCCGGGAAGCCGAACAGACAGAAGCCGCTCGCTTCTACGACGCTGAAGTACGGTTCTTGCGATACGACGACGAAGGTTTGGTGGACAGCCAGGAAGTGCGCCGGCAGATCATCAACGCCATCCGCCGGGCCGATCCGGAGGTTATATTCACCAACTTTCCGGGAGACCGCAGCACAGACCACAATATGACCGGCACAATCGTGGGCAGAGTGATGCTCTCTCTACCAGGGAAGAACGTTCCCGCCGACGAGCCGCCGATCGACAAGGTGCCGTCGCTGTTCTACTGGGATACCGCGGCGGGGATGCATTTCGAACCGGAGGTCTACGTGGATATCAGCGATACCTACGATGAGAAGATCAAATCCTTGGAATGTCATAAGAGCCAGTACGCCTGGATGGACACCTTCCAGATCCACGGTTTCGTAGAACATTGCCGGATTCTGGCGGAGTTTCGGGGGCTTCAGGCGGGCTGCCGATACGCTGAAGGATTTCGAGCTTACAGGATTCACGGATACATGCCGGATTTTAAACTGCTGCCCTAGACCGCGAGGCAACACGGGAGGCAGAAAAGGATGCGAACGCGAGACGAAGTAGAACAAGCCCTTCGGGAAATCGAGCTGAGCTTTCACCTCTTGGAGACCGATGAGGGAGGTTGGGCCATCCTGGTCCCGGAGCTGGGGGCCAAGGTTCTGGCCGCCGGTGTAGACGAGGAAAATGTATTTTGGGTCAGCGACAGGCTGGAGAAGGGTGCCTGGTGCGTTGGCGGTCAACGGACCTGGCTTGCCCCCGAACTTGGAGTGAAGGGATTTTTCGGCACCGGTGTGGAGGATTGGCAGGTACCCCCCGAGCTCGATCCGGGCAGCTACCGGCGGATCGAAACTTCGGCGGTAGATCTTGCATTCCGAAGCGATCTCACGATCAATCGTCTGGACGGCCTGTCGATCTCCCTCGGCATTGTCCGTTCCGTCCGATTGGAGACGGTGCAGGAAGGCGTTTTCATTCCCGGCATCAGGATTCGAATCAACAGCCGGCTGATCAACAGAATGGACCGGGTTCTGGAGGAGGAGGTCGGATTGTGGAGCATTGTCCAAGCACCGGCCGATGTCACTGGGACCTTCCTCGTTCCGGTCAACAAGACAGGACCGGGGGAGTCCTATCGGCTTTATTTCGGTGAACTCCCCTCAGGTTGGTTGATCGAGACACCTACTCTCCTGTACCTCAAGGCTCGGGCTGGGAAATGGTTCAAGATCGGGATTCCCGCCTCCGCGGCCACGGGTGCCCTAGGGCTGTGGCGGCCGTCCCGGGTAGACAACAATCAAATCCTAACAATCCTGCAGACAACGGTGGGGGCTGCGGCTCGCTACATCGATAAACCTCCCCTGCTGGAGGTCGACAACGGCGATGTCCTCCAATGCTACAACAGCCCCGATGCGAAAACCTTAAACTTCTGTGAACTGGAAGCCCACACTCCCGCTGTCAGGCTCCTTCCCGGGGCGGAGCAAACGGCTGAAGTCGAGGTCCTGCTTTTCAAGGATGATAGTGAGAGAATATCGTACCTTGTCAGAAACTTGGTGAGTCCGGGGTTCGATGCGAACAGGTTGTTCACCGACTGAGGGTCGGGCGCGATCCCTACCCTTTCAACCCCGTCATGGTGATTCCCTGTACGAAGTACTTGGACAGGAAGAGGTACAGGATCACCAGGGGCAGGCAGGCGATCACTCCCGCTGCCAACTGTTCCGGATAGGGGGTGTTGTACCCTCCCTTGAACAGGGCGATCCCCTGAGCCAGCACGACCATCTCCGGGGTGGAGATCAGAATCAAGGGCCAAATGAGCAGGTTCCAGACCCACTGGGCATGGAAGACCACCAGAGCCAGAAGAGCGGTGTTGGCCATGGGCAAACCGATACGGCCGAAAATGGCGTACTCGTTGGCACCATCGATGCGGGCACTCTCGATGAAATCATCCGGGATGGAGTAAAAAAATTGGCGCATCATGAACACTCCGAAGGCGGTGAGACTCTCCGGGATAATCAAGCCCGCATAGGAATTCTGCAACCCCATCTGCCGTACCAGGATGAAAAGCGGAACAACGATCGCCTGAAAGGGGATCATGATCGTGGCCAACACAACGGTGAACAGGAGCCCGTTACCCTTGAACCTGTACTTGGCGAAACCATAGCCCGAGGTGGCCGAGAAGAACAGACACAGCAGTACCGCCAGGATAGTGACGATGAAACTGTTCAAAATATATCGAGGGAAGTTGAAGTCCGGATAGGCGGTGAATACTCTGATATAGCTGTCCCAGTTCCACTCCGGCGGAAAGAAACGGAGAGGAATAGCGAGGATATCCCTGTTGAGCTTAAAAGAAGAGAGAACCATCCAAAAGAAAGGAAAGACAAATACAATCCCGATAAATCCAACAACGACATAGAGAATCGTTCTATGAGCGGTCTTGGTGATTCTCATAGATCTCACTAGGCTCCGATAGCGCCGGATTTGAACAGACGCAACTGAATCAGGGAGAAGACCAGGAGGGTCAGGAAAAACAGAACAGAAATCCCCGACGCATAGCCGAATTTGCCCAGCCTGAAAGCTTCACGGAAAATGAGCAGGGAGAGTACCTCGGTGGAACGGCTGGGCCCCCCCTGGGTGATCACGTACTGTATCGAAAACTGGCCAAAGGTGAAAATGATACAGGAAACCATGGCCAGGGCTATGGTGTTGCGCAAAGTAGGGATGGTGATGTAGAACAACTGGGCCCAGAAGCCGGCCCCGTCGATGCGCGCCGCCTCGAAATAGCTCACCGGCACATTCAGCAGCCCGGCGATGTAGATCACCATGTAGTAGCCCACCGATTTCCAGACGTAGACGATGATCACGGCGTACGGCGCGACTCGGGTGTCGGTGAGCCAGGCGGGTGAAACGCCGATGATCTTTCTAAGCAGAATGGGGAGGATGCCCGTTCCTTGATACATAAACTCCCACACCACCCCTACGGCTACGATCGACAGTACCACCGGCAGAAAGATGAGGGACTGCCAGAAATTCTTGTAGCGGAGCAGCCGGCTCCCGAGCATGAGGGCAAAAATAAACGCCAGGATATTGATGGCCGCCACGCTGACGGCACTGAAGTGGATCGTACGCAGGTAGGAGTTCAGCACCCGCGGATCCCCGGCCATTTTAATGATGTTCTTGAAGCCGACAAACTCCTTGGGAGCGAGCAGGTTCCATTCGAAAAGCGATAACCGGAAAGCGCTGATAATAGGATAGATCAGAAAGATGGAGAAGAAAATCAGCGTGGGTAGGATGAAAACATACCCATGCCTCTGCAGACGGGTCACGGAGTAGCTGGCTTTACGCATGGAACCTGGCCTCTTGAAAAATGAATGCCCCCGATCACAAGACCGGGGACATTCAGTGACAGTTACTTACTCGTAAACCGCGCGGATGTCGCTCGCCAACGTGGCCACCGAATCATTGACGCTGCCTCCCCCGTAGATGACACTGGAGATGGCGGCCCAGACGGCGTCTTCGACCTGGCTGCCCTTGGTGGAAGACAACCACACCGCCGTTTTGGCCAGCTCGCCCTTGAACACCTCATCGTAGTAGGGGATAGAGGCCTTGGCCAGTGCCGGGTCCAGAGCCTGAGAGCCGTCCGAGTACGTGACGCGGGGCTGGTGATAGCCCAATTTGATGAACTCGTTGGTCTGGCTGGCCATGGTGTCCAGCCACTCAAAGGTCAGAACCGGATCTTTGGCCAGGCGGGATACGTAGAGACAGTAGCCGTAACCGACGCCGCCTATATCCTTACCGTCGGGATAACGAGGATAGGCGAAGGGTTCGATGTTTTCACGGGGCATTTTCCAATTGTCTGCCACTCCCCAGTACCAGGTACCTCCGGTGAGGAACATGCCCGTTTTGCCGGTGCCGAAACCGCCGCGGTCGTCTTCAGCCAGACTGGGATCCCAAATCTTGTCTTTGACCACGAAATTGGTGTAGGTCGTCAAGGCCCGGGCCAGCTCCTGAGGCTTATCCATACTGGCCACGATTCCCTTTTCTGAGCCCCAATCCAAACCGCGCTGCTCCATCATGTTCAGCAGAACCAGATAACTGAAGATTCCGGCTTTGGAGTTGGCCATGAAACCGTTGCGCACTCGTGAGCCGCCCTCTTCCTTGACCAGCTTTTTACCGACCGCAACGAACTCGTCCCAGGTCTTGGGCTTGTCCGTAGCCGGGTTCAGCCCGGCTTCCTTCATGAACTCAATGTTTATCCAGGCTACGTAGTTGGACAGCTCAAAGGGAATACCGTAGTACACGCCGTCCCAGACTCCGCCGCAGGTGTTGATGGCCCCGGGGGTCCACATGTCCACGACCTGCTGAACCGAGCTCTTCCCGAAACCTTTCGGCTCGATGGGCACCATCTGCCCGGCCTGGAGAAACTCGGCCGATTCTCCGTTGCTCAGAGCAAAGGAGTCGATCTCGCCATCGGCTGCCAGAGCTACGCGGATCTTGTCGCGCCGATCAGCGTCCGGAAGAAGCAGGATTTTGACTTCCACCTCCGGATGTTTAGCCTTGAACATCTCCACGGCATGATTGTTGATCGGGTCGTAGGATGTTTCGGTCCAATGGAAGTGAACGATCCTTGTAACTTCCGCCGCACCGGTTTGACCGCCGGCCCATACCATTGATGCCAGCAGACCCAGCATCAGAACCAATAGCAGCACTTTTCGCATGATGCGCCTCCTTAGTCGACCGGAAACGAATCCGGTCTTTATTTAACAGCCAATCACGGGCTGCGTCGCCATTGTTATAAGGAAGAGTGAAACAATCAACTATCCCAAGCCCTTTTGTTTCAACGCTTCCATGGTCAGTTGGACGTACCTTTGCACAGTTTCCTCATGCTCTTTTTTGCCTTTTTCCACCGTGGCATTTCGAGGGTCGGTCTGCACAACCCGCCCCGGACTCGGATTCTCACTGAAACCCGGCCCATCGACGATCGAGAAATCCGGATAGCGGATCGGAACACTCGGATCCGGGAGTTGGGAAAGATCGACCATGGAATCGGATCCGTACACCTTGCTCTGATAGTACAGCATCTCTGACGTCTCGAATACATCGGCGTGTCCGGCAAGGTTCTTCTCCGACACGTCCAGGTTGGCGGCCAGCCGCCACACGATCAAGCTGTCCGTCGTGTTCGAGTAATGCTTGGCAAGCCGGCCCAGTGTTTCCAGCTGATTCCAGGCACCGTGGCCGTTGACCAGCACGATCACCTTGTACCCGCCTTCGATCAGCATCTCCACAGCGCTCGCGACCACGAGAGCGAACAAATGCTCCTGGTAGTAATGACTCTTCCAGATCGCAGTAGGGAAATCCATACCGATGATCCAGTCGCTACGTTTGAATCCCAGACTTTCCAACATCCACTCCGGCCGCTCCCGCTCGGTGCCCCAATACAGGGTCGGGTGGACCACCCCCTTGCCGAGCCGCCGACAGGCCTCCAGAGCGCATTGGGTGGCGTTGATCGCATCCATACCCACAGGAAGATGGGGACCGTGATACTCCAAAGGCCCTATAGGAACGAATACCAGAGGGCAGCGTTTCTGCTCCTCATTCAGCTGGCCGGGCCGCAGACACTCGATGCGTATCTCCCGCTCCTGTGAACTCATACCTCTACCTCCCTCGATCCGCGTTTCTCAATCTTTGACCTCGACCCAGCTGCGCTTCTTATGACTCTCTATGATCGCTTCGAGGATCTTCATCTCCTCGAAACCGGTCTGGAAGGTCGGTCGAAGCTCGCGCCCTTTGCCGCCCGCTTCTACCGCCTGGTAGTAGTCCTTGAACAGGTTCAGCACCGCGTCGTGGTATCCCAAAGGATGCCCGGCGGGAAGGGTGGCATAGGCAGCGCTGGCGGGATCCTGCAGCGTCGGATTCTCGATCAGGACCTCATTGGGTTTGTCGCGGTGGCCGATCCACAGCGCCGTGGCTTCTTTGTGGTTCCAGGCGTAGGAGCAGTCGGATCCGTAGATCTGGAACTCCGTGTCGGACTTGCGCCCGGCGCAGACCTGGCTGGTAGTGAAGGACCCTGGAGCACCGCCTGACAACCGGAAAAGGATCGATGAGTAGTCTTCCAACTCCACCTGGACCTCCTCGGACTCCACATCCTCCACCTTCTCGAAGGCCAGAACCTGCCGGGTCGGCCTCCTTCGGACCGGGATCAGGGTGGCCAGGTCTCCGATGACCTCCCGCACTTTCAGCCCGGTAACGAACTGGATCAGATCGAACCAGTGGCTGCCCAGATCGGCGGTGATGTTCGAATCCCCGCTCTCCGAGCGCAGCAGCCGCCAGGTCCAGTCGATCTCCCGGGAAAGCCAATCCTGAAAGTAGCTTCCCGAGACCATACGGACCGTGCCGGCGTCTCCCCGCCGAACCCGTACGGCCATCTCCTGTACAACGGGATAGTAGCGGTAGCAGAAATCGATCCCCGTAATCGCCCGCTTCTTCTCCGCCAGGTCGACCAGCTCCTCGGCTTCCTTGAGATCCATGGCCAGGGGTTTCTCCGAAAGGACCTGCTTGCCCGCCTCCAGCGCCTCTTTGGTGATCTGGTAATGATACTTGTTCGGGGTGCAGTTGTGGATGACATCGATCTCCGGATCGTCGATCACCTCGCGGTGATCCGTCCCTGAGTTGGGCACGTTGCAGGCGGCGGCGGCTTTCGCGGCCAGCTCTCCATTCACGTCGACAACGGTCTTCACCTTCACACCACCCAGCCGGGCCAGCGCCCCCAAATGAATCGGTCCTATATAACCGGCGCCAATCAATCCTACTGTGATCACGGGTCCTTCCTCCTAGAGTATGCTTTCCACGGTCGTACGGAAAAGTTCCGCTTGGCTATCCACCTCCTCGTCCGTCGAGTTGAGGTTGATCCCGAAAGCCGAGCCAAGACCGGCGTCGACCACGCCGACGGAGATGTTGATGGCCCGCTCCAGCAGCCGATCGGTTTGGGGCAGCATTCCCTTGCGGTACTCCGCATTGCCCTTGTAGTGCTGATTTTTAAGCGGATTGTTTTTGGGATTGAGGGTGTGCATGTTGAGGATATTTTCCATGTTGTTGTAGACATGCCAGCCGGAATGGATCACCGTCGTGGTGTTGAGCTTTTCCGCCACCGCGTCGGCGCTTTTCTTATCCGGAAGGAACACCGTCAGGATCGTACCGCATTCGCCGTCCGGATCGTTGAGGCGGCGAAACTCCAGGCCTTCGATACCCTGGATCTGCTTCTTGAACCGGGCCTTGAGTGTACGCAGGCGCTGGAGGATCTTTTCCAGCTTGCGGAACTGGGCAAGAAGAACCGCTGCGTTGAGCTCGGTCATACGGAAGTTTTGGCCGATAACGGCGCGGTTGCCCACTTCCACGCCCATACGCAGTGGGAAGTGTCCCTGATCGTGAAAGGCGAAGGCCTGTTTGTAAAGGTCTTCATCGTCGGTTACCACCATGCCCCCGTCCCCGGCGTTGATGGTCTTGAAGATGTTAAAGGAGTAGGTGCCCAACAACCCGATCGTGCCCAATCTCTTACCCCTGTAGGAACCGCCGAAAGCCTGGGCGGTGTCTTCGATTAGAAGCAGCTTATGTCTATCCGCGATCTCTTTGAGCGCATCGAGGTCCGCCGGGTTGCCGATCATATGTACAGGTAAGATCGCCCTGGTGTACGGGGTGATCCGCTTCTCCACGTCCTTGGGATCCAGAGTCAGACTCTCATCGACCTCGGCCAGGACCGGAACGGCATTACAGAAGATCACGGAGGACATGGAGGCGATAAAGGTGTAGCCGGGAACGATCACCTCGTCTCCGGGTCCGATGCCGGCGGCCGCCATGGCCACGATCAAAGCGGCGGTTCCCGAAGAGACGGCCAAAGCATATTTTGCCCCGAATCCCCCGCTGACTTCCTGCTCCAGGGTTTTTACCTTGTGTTTGAAGTTGGAGTCTTTCTCATCCCCGTAGCGAAAAAGATAACGGGCACGTATCAACTCGAGCAGCTCCTGCTCTTCCTCTTTCCCAATCCAATAGTATCCGGGACCTGGCATCGCTTTCCTCCGAATCAGATATTCTGTGATTGTATGTGTTTGAAATTGTAGCCTAGTCCTGCCAAGGGGTCAAGGTATTAAGACCATATTTATCGTAACAACGGATTTGTCTCCTTGTAAATTCATATATTTTCGTATAAAATTTGTTAAATTATACTTATATGGCGGGGAAACGATAATGATTAGAAGCGGATCGACGATAATTCTCTGTCGGAGCTGTGATGAAACGCCTTAGCAGGGATGAAATTCGAGCGGTCCGGGCGATCTTCTCCCAAAAACACCCGACCCGGTCTTCGATTGCCCGCCAGACACGCTTAAGTCTCGTGAAAATTTCCTCAATCTTGGGCGGGTTGGAGAAACAAGACTACATCGAGAAGGTGGGAAAAACAAAAACCACCGGCGGGCGGCCCGCCTACCTCTTCCAGCTCAAACCGACCATTGGTATGTCCATAGGAATCTCAGTCGCTCCGGATTGCTTCGAACTAGTGGGGATTGACGGTTCCAAGGGTGTAAGGATCGATGAAAGGCACCCCCTCGCCCTGCCGGCCGATCCGGAGAAGCACGTGGATTCGATCGTAGACCAGGTGGCGGCCGTTGTGGCGAAAATAATTGCAGGTCAATCCGACGGGCAACCGATAGTCTCCGTCGGTATCGCCCTGCCCGGTATGGTCGACAGCCGGCGAGGGATCTGGCTGCTCGGGCTTCAGGTGACCGGGGTTACCCATATAGCTATCGCCGGGATGTTCGAAAACCGGCTTGGAGTACCTGTGTATGTAGAAGACGCCTCTCGGACTCTGACCGTTCTGGAGATGTATAGAAACAGAGGAAAGAGAGTTCGGAATTTCGTATTGTTGTATATCGGGCTGGGACTGGGCACCGGTATTGTCATCAACGGAAGGATCTACCGCGGATATCACGGACTGGCCGGAGAGATCGGCCACGTCGAACATGCGGACAACACCTACAGGTGCAGCTGCAACAGCGTCGGCTGCCTGGAAACCGTGGTGTCTACCGCGGGAATACTGCGGGTGTTTCGGGACCGGCTGCAGGAGGGGGTTCGATCCAGCCTGCAAAAAACCACGATAGAGAACGGACCCGATCTAAGCCTGGAGGAGATCCTGGCTGCGGCTGATGGGGGCGACCGGGTGGCTCAATCCACCCTCGGGGAAATCGGCGTCTTTCTGGGGGATGCCTGTGCCACGTTGATCAAGCTCTTCAATCCGGAGCGTTTAGTCATCAGTGGTCCCGGTTCGAACTTCAAAGAATACTTCCGCGATCCGGTCCAACAGGTCATCCAGCAGCGGGTACTCCCGGAAATGTTGGAGGACTATCAAACCGTGTTTGCCGATTATCGAGCCAATCATGAAGCCTGGGGGGCGGCCCTGCTGGGCATGAAATGTTATCTGAACAGCCCCAGTATTCAGCGCTCCTGGGGAAACTCCTGATGGAAATCCTGACCTGTCACAGCTACATGAGAATGATCAGCCGACCCTAGCGGCCCGTGGCGGCCATTATTCCCATCTGTACAGTTCGACGCGACGGTCGGCAAACAGGTCGTTTCGCTCCGTCACCCGTTTGTTCTTCCCCCGTTCAGGATCCACCTCCACGACGGTGAGGCTGTCGCCCCGTTCATCGGCACGGACCAGAACCTCCCCGTTCTCAGCAGTGATCTGACTCGACCCCGTGTAGGTCAGGGTCTTCCCTCCTCTGCACTCCGTACCGTGTCGATTGGCCAGGATCCAGAACACCCTGTTTTCGATGGAGCGAACCCGGGTGGTGAGCTGTCCGTATTCGGGAAGCACCAGGTTTGAAGGATGGCAGATAATCTGTGCCCCCTGCAGGGCTAAGGTACGGGCTGCTTCGGGGAAGATATGATCGAAACAGACCAACAACCCCACCTTGACGCCGGAAATATCGAAGACCGGAAAGCCCCGGTCCCCCGGCGAAAAGTGCAGCTTCTCCTCATGAAAGAGATGTACCTTCCTGTAGACGCCGATCACCCCTCTCGGTCCAATGAGAGCCGCGCTGTTGAACAGCTCCTTCCCGGAACGTTCGGCCATCCCGACCACGAGGTGGCAACCCGCTTCGGCGGCTGCTCTCTGCAGTCTGTCGGTAGCCGGACCGGGAATCGGCTCGGCCATGCCTTCCACCTCCTCCCGACACGTGAACAGATATCCACTCAGAGCCAGCTCCGGCGCTACGATCAGATCCGCTTCCGCACCGGACAAGGCGGAAACCAGAGTGTTCAGGTTCTGTTCGGGCTCGCCGAAACGTGGGGCAAATTGAAAAAATCCAATGCGCATAAGTACTCCTTGAAATCCACCCATAGTATAGAAGAAATTCCGTAAGGATTAAACATTCCCGGGATATGAATCAACCTTGAAAGACTCCTGAGATCTCCCCGATCAGCGCTGGCAATCTACTTCAAATCGAGTATAGTATTATCAAGCCTCCAGGACGCGAAGCAGGTGTTTTCAAGGAAAATTACCGCAGGCACAAACAGATAGGAGTGCAGAGTTTGAGTAATCCTATAAAAACCTTCGTGATCGACACAAACGTCTTCATCCACCGCCCCGATGCTATCCTTTCCTTCCGAGATAACGAAATCGTGATTCCCCTCTGGGTTCTCGAAGAGCTGGACAACTTGAAAAAGAGCCGAGAAGAACGGGGGCGAAACGCACGAGTAACTATTCGCATGCTCGATGAAATCAGCCGTCACGGGGACTTGAAAGAGGGCGTGAAGATGGAAAACGGCTCTATCCTCAAGGTCTGGATCGGCCACAGCAGCAACCTCGAAAACATGCCGGTGGATATCGAAACGGACAAGAACGACAATAAGATCCTCCTGGCCGCCTACAGCCTGCAGCAGGAAGGCAAGCAGGTTTTTTTCGTGTCCAAAGACATCAGCGCCCGACTCAAAGCCACGGCCCTGGGTATCAAGGCTGTGGATTACGAGAAGCAGAAGGTCAATATCGATACGCTGTACAAGGGCTACACGGAGATGGATGTGGGGCAGGACAGCCTCCAGGAGCTCAAAAAGGCCGGCACGATTCCCTGGAACGCCCGTCTGGTTCCGAACGAGTTCGTGCTGCTTCGGGTGGGAAAGAGCGGCGAGCTGGCCCTGAGTCGGTACAACAGCAGGGAGGCCAACGTTCAGTTTGTGGCTCCGATAGATCCGGTATGCGGCGTCAGCCCCCTGAACCGCAATCAGGAGATGGCCCTGAACCTGCTGCTCGATGATGCCATATCCCTGGTAACCCTGGTGGGCAAAGCCGGAACGGGCAAAACCCTTCTTGCCTTGGCCGCGGGTCTGAAAAAAGCCCTGTCCGAGGACCGCTTCTCCCGGGTGCTTCTGGCCAGACCGATCATCCCGATGGGCAAAGATATCGGTTATCTGCCCGGGGACAAGATCGAAAAGCTCTCCAACTGGATGCAGCCGGTGTACGATAACCTGGAATACATCCTGAGCGCGGACAGGAAGCTCCGAGACTTGACCGTGGATCAGCTGATCAACCGCCGTCTGATCGAGATCGAAGCCTTGACCTACATCCGCGGCCGGTCCCTGCCCAACCAATTCATCATCATCGATGAAGCGCAAAATCTTTCGCCCCACGAAGTCAAAACGATCGTAAGCAGGGCGGGCATGGGTACCAAGGTCGTGCTTACCGGCGATCCCTACCAGATCGATACGCCATATCTGGATTCCAACTCCAACGGCCTTACCTTCCTGGTGGAGGCCTTCAAGGGGCAGGAGCCCTTCGGGCATATCATCCTGGAAAAGTCCGAGCGCAGCCCCCTCGCGGAGCTGGCCACGGAGCTGCTGTAACCGCTCAGCCTCCCAACACCTCGTCGCAGGCCTCGGCGAGAACGTCGATCGATTCCCTCAGGGCATCCTCGGAGATCACCAGGGGCGGAGCGATCTTGATACACTCCCCCCCTACCCCCACCGGGGCGAACATCAGAACTCCCTTGTGCAGGCACTTGAGGTTGATCGCCTGAGCCGTGGCTGCATCGGGCTGCTTGGTCCCTGCTTTCACCGCTTGGATACCCGCAACCAGGCCCTTCCCGTGCAGACATCCCAACCGATCAGAGTACTTCCCTTGGATCTGCGCTAAACGCGGCATCAGCACGCTCTCCATCTCGGCGGCGTGCTCCACCAGCTTTTCCCGCTGGATGATCTTCAGGTTCTCCACCGCCGCGATCACAGGCAGAGGACTGGCCGAGTGGGTGGAGGTCATCGAGCCTGGGGCGTACAGACCCATGATATCCTTGCGGCCGATCACCGCCGCCAGGGGCAGAGAGGAGCTGATCCCCTTGCCGCAGATGATCAGGTCCGGCTTGATCCCATAGTGCTGGTAGCAGAACATCTTCCCCGTTCGTCCGAAACCGGATTGCACCTCGTCAAACATCATGACGATGTCATGCTCCCGGCAGAAGCTCTGCAACTCCTGAGCGTACTCCACCGGCAGAAAATCCGGCCCGACCCCCTGGTAGCTCTCTGTGATCACTCCGGCGATCTCCCTGGGTTTGACTTTGAGTTTCTTTAATGTCTTCAGGAACAGCTCGAAGGAAATGTCCTCGTTCTTGTATCCGTCGGGAAAGGGGACCTGAACAAAGGTCCGGCCTTCATCCACGATCCATCGTTTCAGAGCCGGCATCCCTCCGGCCAGCTGGGCTCCGAGTGTTCGCCCGTGAAAGGCGTTCTGAAAACCTACGATAACGCGCTTCTTCTCCCCGTGTTTGTCCAACGCGTAGGTCTTGGCCAGCTTGATCGCGTTTTCGATGGCCTCGCTTCCCGTGGTCAGAAGAAAAACCTGGTAGGTCCGGTCCGGAGCCAGAGCCTGGAGAGCCTGGGTCAGCTCGGCCCGCTGTTCATGAACAAAGACATAGGTCGACAAGAGAGGCTTTTTCAGCGCCGCTTCCAGGGCTTTGCGGATCTCCTTTCGACCGTGTCCTGCGTTTGTGATCAGCACCCCGCTGGACCAGTCGATCCATACGTTTCCCCACCGATCCATCACCTGGAAACCTTCGGCCCGGTCCCACACGACCGGCGGCTGTCCCATCATCGACTGGGGTTCGGAACCCTGCAGCGCCTGAAATACGGGTAGGCTTTCCGGCACCGGAAGTTTGGTGCGGATCCTGCGGTATTTGGTTTTTACGGGAGGAACCTCTACTGGGTTCAGATCGTACTTTGCCTCTGACATCTTGCCTGCTCCTTGTTCTATAGGTAAAACTTTCAGCTCATCCGCGTAATTTCGGCGGACTTCAGCCTGTTTCCACGTGGGGATGTTTCCCGTAGAGAATCTTCACAGCTCGACCCTCCGAAAGGATCGACAGTCGGGCCGCCTCCACCACCAGCTCGTTGATATAGCTGTTCGCCGGTGTGGCGATCAGCCCCTTCTCGTCGGTGTCTTTGATCAGCTGCTGACGCCGCTTAAGGGACTCCCCATCTTCCATCCCGTCAACCTCCACCTCGATTCTGTGAATCCCACTCAGGATAGCAGCGACCGAATCGTAGCCGTAGCCCACGGGCATGTAGCCGTCCCCATGCCACGGAACGAGGCGGTAGAAATCCGGATTGACGTAGTTGAAGGCCGTACCCCCCGGTCCACGACCCTCCAGGTAACTGTGGCTAACTCCGCGGAACTGATCGTTGTGCTTGATCAGGCCGTTCTTGCCCTCCCCCTCGCAGAACATCTCCAGACACTGCTCGTTGGAACCCGCCCCCTCATCGGGGTAGCCCAACCCGTCGGTGACGCTCAAGACCGCCCCGTTCTCGAAACGCACCCGTCCGTTGGCCCACATGTATCCCTGGTTGCCGTTGGGAAAGGTCCCCTTCACACCGACCACCGAAACCTCGGTCGGCTTCAATCCGGTAATGAAGTACACCAGGTCCACGTAGTGGCAGCCCACATAAACGAAGGGATCGGTGTTCTCGCAGGTGAACCAGTTCTGGAAATTGGAGGAGCGGTAGGAGTAGGGCTCGATCATCTTGGCCTCCCCCATCATGAACTCCCCGAAGTGCCCCAGACGGTAGTGCCGGCGGGCCATCAGGGAGCGTCTGTCAAAGCGCTTGTGATACTCCACCCCGACGAACAATCCCCGTTCAAAGGCTTCTTCCCGGACCTCCTCTGCATGATCGTAGGAAAGCACAAGAGGCTTGACGCACAGCACGTGCTGGTTGGCCCTAAGAGCTTCCATCACCACCTGATGGTGAAGGGGGTCCGGCATGGCCACCACTACGGCCTGGCGCGCCCTCATCGAGGCGATCACCTCCTTGTACAGGTCGGGAAAGTTCTTGCCAGCCGGCTCCTTCAGATCCGGATGGGCCTGAAAGTCCTGCCCGGGAAAGGCCTCTCGGATCTCCTCGTTGTCCTTCAAACTCTCAAGCGGCGGTGTGTTGAGGGCGCAGATCCCGATCTTTCCCACCACACCCGTGCGCTGGAGATGATAGATCGAAGGCAGGAGCAGATCGTTGGTGATCATCCCCCCGCCGACGATGGTTACGTCTGTCTTCTTTGTCATGGCTCCTCCGTTGACTACAATACCGCTTCTTCGAGACGATGGGAAGCTATAGTTGCCGATGGTTAGGATATTCCATAGTATACACAGGAATCGGCATTTCAATCCAGAGAGGTATGAAGATGAGTGAGACAAGAGCTCTCGACGGCATTCGTATCGCCGACCTCAGCCATG
>CAZSBH010000004.1:94870-107025 GCA_964604845.1 uncultured Spirochaetaceae bacterium | reverse complement strand
GTGTAGTAAAAAGATCACTCCAAGCTGATAAAATATCAAGGAAAACAGGCATGTATCCCCTACCCCAGGATTTACATATACACACGACCTTCTCGAAGAACGACGGCGCCGTTGTTCCCGAGCAAACCGTAGAGCTGGTGGCATCGATCGGACATGCCCAGGTTATCGGGATCAGCGATCACCTCGAATCAATCGTGGAAGATTTTCCCTCCTATGCGACCGCTGTGCGCTCCTACGGGCTCAAGGTCGGCACGGAGGTGAACGGAGCGGAATGGGTGCGGGAGGCCGAGGCGGTCGAGGCACAGTACTACGTTTACCACTGCCGGGACCGGGAGGAGGATTACCGGGGGGCCGAAGGGCTCCTCAGGACTGGCAAACCCGTAATTATCGCTCATCCCCTGATCCTGGAGACCGACTTGCGCAGGGTTCCCCCCGAGTGTCTGATCGAGATCAACAACCGCTATGTCTGGCGAAGCAACTGGGAACTTCTACGGCCATTCATCGATGTGTTCTCCTACATAATGGATTCCGATGCCCACCAGCCCCACTGGCTGAACCAGAACGTGGCTCGCTATGTTGCCCGTGAGCTTGGAGTCGAGGAGACCCTGCTGTTCCCGGAAGAAGCGGTAACCGAAGCAACACCGCGGGAAAAAAAACTTTGAATTCCCGGTAGATTGATCCTACTATGACAGGCGAAAATATTGTGTATCAACAAACGAGGAAAGGAGGCTTCATGAAAGCCCTGAAACTTGTCGTTCTGCTTGTTATCTCTTTAGCCCTTATGGGGTGTTTCGAATCTCTCATTCTGCTGCGGGTCAACAAAGACGGCAGCGGAACGATCGAGGAAACCGTGGTGATCAGCGATGCTTTCATGGAGCTGATGAAGAGCTTCAGCGGCCAGGAAGCGGAGGAAGAGGAAGACGAGGAAGACCTGGTGGACGAAGAACAGCTCGCCCAGAAGGCCAGCAGTATGGGCGAGGATGTCCGTCTTGTCTCCGCCGAACCGGTTAAAACCGACCGCGGTGCAGGGTACAAGGCGATCTACAGCTTCTCCGACATCAACAAGGTCCGGATCAATCAGAACCCCGGAGAAAACGTGACCGCTCCTTCGATGGGGGGACAGGAGGAGCCGCCGGTGGAAGAATGGCTGCGTTTCAAGTTCAGCCGGGGCGGCACCGCTACCTTGGAGATTCTCTACCCGCAGGAACCCGAAGAAGAACAAGAGGAGGAATCCTCCGAGGGTGATGTGGACATGGAGAGCAACCCGGAAATGATGGAGATGATGCGTCAGCTGTACCAGGATATGCATATCGGCATCGCCGTTGAGGTCGACGGCCGGATTACCGAAACCAATGCCAGCTATGTAGACGGCTCTACTGTCACCCTGATGGATGTGGACTTCGCCAAGATCCTCGAAGATGAACAGAAATTCAAGGACCTGCTGAGCGCAAATCCCAACACCATCGAAGAGATGAAAAAAATCATCCAGGATAATCCCGGAATCAAGGTAGAGATCGAGGAGAATATCCGGATCCGCTTCAGGTAACCGGGGGTCCGGCCACGCCGATTTCCGGAAGTCGAATAGCAAGAGGGGTCGGCAACGAGCCGGGTACCCTAGGTAATGTTATTCTGTTGCCCCGTTTGCCTTCAACAGGGCCACCATCTCCGTATCGTTTTCTTTCATGGCTAAGCTCAGGGCAGTCGACCCGTCCTTCGCTTTGGCGTTTATATCGGCGCCTTTGGACAGTAGGAATTTAACGAGCTCAGGATTGGCGTTTCGGGCAACCATCATGAGACAGGTGTACCCCGCGGCAGGCCCTGTATCTGAGGCTTCATCCACATCAGCGCCTCTTTCAAGCAACAGGGAAGCTACATCGGTTGTCACGCTTTCGCCAAGCACACCCATTACGCTTACCGTAAAGGCCGTTGTCCCTTCCTTGGATTTGGTATGAATATCTGCGCCGTTGGCCAATAAGATCTCAACCAGCTCCTGTGAGCTGTAGGCTGCTCCGAAAAGGGCCGTATACCCGTACATTGTATCCTGAATGTTGACATCGGCCCCTTCAGATATGAGGTACTTGGCGATATCTGTGAATCCGTAGGTGCAGGCCATGATAAGTGCCGTCATTCCCTGCATATCGTTCTGGGTATTGATATCGACCCCGCTGGCAATCAACTCCTTCAGCCCTTCCAGATCCTGGTACGCGACTCTGCTCAGCAGCGCCTGAGCGTCTTCTTCATTTGCCATCAGGGTTCCGTTGAAAATCAGAAAGATCAACAAACATACCAGTAGTGTCTTGCTCTTCATGGATGCTCCCTTTCTATTGTATACATAATCATAGTTTTTTTTGTCAACCGGTTCTACCCGGAACGACTTACTTCTGAATAGGCGGCAGGATCCGGCGCGGAATTCTGGTTTGATGCAGCGGATGCGGAGGACGTCTATTGAACAGCTCACTCCGGCGGTCTATCGCGCTCCACTTCCTCTGAGCCGGTGATTATCCCGACGACCTCTTCCGGGGTGGTATCCTTGGTGATGCGCTCCGCCACCTTCTTGCCCCGCCGCATGATCACGAGGCGATCGGTCACCGAAAAGATGTCATAGAGCTGGTGGCTGATGACTATGACCGGGATGTTCTGCGAGCGCAGCAAGCGCACCAGGTCCAGGACCTTGCGCTGCTCATGAACTCCGAGTGCGGCTGTGGGCTCGTCCATAATCAGCAGCTTGGCGTTCCAGTAGATCGAGCGGCCGATGGCCACCGCCTGCCGCTGGCCGCCGGACAGGTTCTGGATCTGGTTGTGTAACGAGGGGATTTCGATCTCCAGACGTTTCAGGACCTTTATCGACTCCGCGCGCATGGTATCATGGTCCAGGACCTGGATGAAGCCGAGAAAGGGCTTGGTCTTCTCACGGCCCAGGAAGATATTGGAGTAGGCGTCGAGGTTTTCCGCCAGGGCCAGATCCTGGTACAGAGTCTCGATCCCGAGCTCCAGGGCGTCCATGGGACTGCCCATCTTCACCTCTTTGCCCTGGAAGAAGATTCGGCCTTCGTCGGGGCGGTAGACACCGGAGACCATTTTGATCAGCGTAGACTTCCCCGCCCCATTATCTCCCAAAAGACCCACCACCTCGCCGGGGTGCACCTGCATGTCCACGTGATCCACAGCCACGAGACCTCCGAAGCGCTTGGTCAGGCTGCGCACCTCGAGCATCGCTTTCTCCATTCATTCCCTCCTTCCGACCAGCTCGGGGAAGAACTGATCGATCAGTACGGCGACGACCAGGATCCCACCGATGACGATGTAACGGTTGTGGTAGGGGATGCTCAGATTGACCATCCCGGTTTCGAGAGTGGCGATGATCAACGCGCCGATAATGGTGCCTTTCACCGCCCCGGTCCCGCCGTACAGGCTGGCACCGCCGATCACCACGGCCACTACGGCGTCCAGCATCCGGGCGCTGCCTGCATCAGCCCGGCCGGTCACATATTTCAGGACGTAGAGCACCCCCGATAGGGAGGCGAAGAAAGAGGAGATCATGTAGATACGGGTTAAATGCGATGGCACGTTGATGCCGGCGCGCAGGGCCGAGTCTATACTGCCGCCGATGGCGTAGGTGTGCCGGCCGAAACGGGTACGCCGCAGCAGGAAGGCGAAGATCCCAACGAAGATGAAAGCGATCACCACGATGATCGGGATGAGCGCCAGCATCGAGCGCATCTCCGGACGGGTGATGTTCTGCGGCCGGATAAGGAAAGAAACCATCTTCCGCGGTACGATGTACAATAGGTATTCATTGCCGATCACCCCGGCCGCCGACGGCAAACCTGAGATCGGGGTATTTTTCGAGATGATCTCGGAGACGCCGTAAGCGACGCCATACATGCCGAAAGTGGCTAGAAAGGGAGGCACCTTCAGCCGGGCGACCAGGGTGCCGTTGACCAGCCCGGGGACCAGGCCGATCAGCAGGCAGATCAAGGCGGCCAGTGGAATGGAGGCGCCCTGGGGCAGCCCCGCCGCCTGGAGCAAGACCATGAACTTGGCGCAGATCACCGCCCCGAAGCCCATGACAAAACCCACCGAAAGATCGATCCCGCCGGTGATGATGACGAAGGTCTCGCCCATACCGAGGAGCAGGACCACGGTGCAAGCCACAAAGATGTTCTGTAAGTTTTCCAGGGACAAGAAGCGAGTGCCCAACGCGCTGAAAACGACCACTTCCAGCAGCAGGAACAGCAATGCCCAGTTGCGGCCCAGCCAGCGCCCAACCCGGCCGGCACTCTTCACATTCTTTCGTACGGAGGCATCAGGCACTGAGGGTCCTCCTCTCCGGGGTGAGTTGATCGATCACCACGGCGGCGATCAGGATCAGCCCGGTGGCGATGTAGCGATAAAAGGAGGGGATCCCGGTTATGTTCAATCCTGTTTCCAGGGTCATCAGGATGAGAATGCCGATCACCGTCCCGCCGATACTGCCCTTGCCGCCCATGAGACTGGCACCGCCGATCACCACGGCGGCGATGGCAAACAGCTCGTAGGAGGAACTCATCGTAGTAAAGTTCCCGATCCCGGCCCGGAATACGTAGAGAACTCCGGCCACAGCCGCAAACATGGACGAGATGATATAGATGCGCACCAGGTGGCCAGGTACATTGATCCCGGCCCGGATGGCCGCATCCATGCTTCCGCCGATCGCGTAGGTGTGCCGGCCGAACTTGGTCCGGCCCAGAATGAAGGCGAATATGATCAGGATGAGTGCTGTCACGATGACCGTGGCCGGCAGGATACCGGTCAGCGCCCGCAGATCGCCGGCATCCAGGTTCTGCGGCCTGTGAAAGAAGGAAAAGCTCTTGCCCGGAATCAGATAGGCCAAAAAGCTGTTGCCGATCTCCCTCGCCCGCGGCGGCAGAAAATAGATGGGGAATCCTTCACACATATTCAGCGCCACGCCGTTCGCTATCCCGTAGGTGCCCAGAGTAGCGATGAAGGGGGGCACACGCAGGCGGGCCACCAGCAAGCCGTTGATGAGTCCGGGTATCACTCCCAAGACCAGCCCCACGGCAGCCCCGATAAGCATGCTGACCGCCTGCGGATGGCCGGCGGCGTGAAGGTTGCGCATGATTATTGCCGCGGAGACGTTGACAAAGCCCATCACGAAACCAACGGATAGATCGATCCCACCCGTGATAATGACGAACGTTTCCCCTGCAGCCAAGAGGACATAGAGGGTGGAAAAGTAGAGGATGTTGGAAAAGTTCTTGAATGCGAAAAAGTGGGGCGCCCCCAGGCTGAACACGACCAGCATGAGCAGCAGAAAGAATGCCGACCACCGCTCCCCGAGGAAAAGGAGGACCCGCGCTTTACTATGCTGTGTCATTCTTGCCCGATCAAACGCTAAACCCCTTCCCGTAGTTTACCGCCCGCGAAACCGGTAAAAAAGGGTGCAGGCAGCGCACAGGCTGCCTGCACTGGGAATGACCTTCGATTTAGAGTTTACTGGTAGATATACTGCTGACTCTCCGGGTCATCCACATTGTCCTTGGTAAAGAAGAAGAACCCAGGAATTATTCTCTTGGGCACCTCTACACCCTCGGTGAGGTACTTGTACCCCCATTCCACCGCCAGGTAGCCGATCTCATAGGGTTTCTGGGCCAGGGTGAAGTCGATCTGGCCTGCTTTGAGAGCGTTGATCTGGTCCATCCCGGCGTCCCATGAGGCAACCTTGACCGCTCCGGTCAGCCCGGCGTTCACCACCGCCCGGTAGGCGCCCTGGGCGCTGAACAGATTAGTGCCGAAGACCCCCTTGAGGTCCGGGTTCGCCTGCAGCACCGCGGCGGTCTGCGACTGAGCCTTCTCCTGAACATCCAGGTTATAGTCGATCCCCACCACCTTGATGTTGGGGAACTCCTTCATGGCCCTCAGGAACCCGTCGCGCCTGCCGCTGACGCTCGAAACATCCGGATTGGTGGAGTTGATGTAGACCTTGCCTGACTTGCCGATCATATCTGCGAGGCGTTTTCCAACCTCGTAGCCACCCAACTCGTTGTCTGTACCTATGTAGGCCAGCGGAAACGAGTAGTTGCTCGGCTTGGAGTAGTCCCCATCACCGAGATAGGTGTCGGTGGTGATCATCGGGATGCCCTTGTCGTAAATCTTCTTCAAGGGAACGATCAGCGCATCGACAGAGGTGGGAACGACGATGAGAAAGTCAAATCCACCGCGGGCCACCATGGCCTCCAGGATCGGTACCTGGTGCTCCGGGCCCCAGGCCTTGGGATACTCGGCGGTCATGAGTTTCACGCCGAGCTCATCCGCCTTGGCCTGAGCCCCCTTCTCGATCATGAACATGAACGGGTCGGCGATCCCGGACATGTAGGCGAAGGTCAGCTCCCCCGGCTTCTTCTCGGCGCCTGGAGCGGCAAAGCCGGCTATGGCGACGATCAGAACAAGGAACAGCACGAGACCAAACATTCTTTTCATTTGATCCTCCTTATAACAGATTTCACTAGAATGCTAACATTCGAATCTGAGCGCTGTCAAGTCAGCGCTACGCTGCTGCACCACACAGCTCGTACAAGACAAAACTCGCCTTGCCCGCTATTTACCTGCTTTGCCGTCGGCCATACAAAACTGAATCCATTTCCTCACTTCATCACGAACCGCCTCCCGGACGGGTTCCATGACGTCCAGGGTATACGCGTTCTCTCCACGCCTCGAGAGCTCGGCACGCACCGCATTCATGTACGTGCAGTGGATGATGGTTCCTACATTAACCTTATTGATACCTCCGCGGATCGCACGGCGAATATGCGCTTCGGGAATCCCTGTTCCGCCATGGAGAACCAGCGGCACCGGTACGGCGGCGTCTATCTCCTGAAGTCGATCGAAATGGATCTCCGGCTTTCCCTGGTAAAATCCGTGGGCGGTGCCGATTCCTACGGCGAGGGAATCTACATCCGTCTCGGCTACAAAGCGCAGCACTTCGTCAACCTCTGCCAAGAAATCATCCCCGGTGAAGTCGCCCTCGATGCCCGCCCCCTTGATCCGCCCAATTTCCCCTTCGACTGCTACCCCATGTGCATGGGCATAGGTGACTACCTGCTTCACAGTGCGGATATTGACATCGAGGGGCTGCATCGAAGCATCGATCATGACCGATGGATAGTTGTGGTCCACGGCAGAGCAGCAGAGCTCGGCCTTCGAGCAATGGTCGAGATGGTGGATCAAAGGCACGCTCGCCTTTTGCATGGCTGCCCGGCCGAAGGCGCCGCAGAGCTCTATGCCGATTTCGGTCACCACGCGCTGATTCGAGGATATAAAGACGGGCGCTCTCTCTGCTTCAGCCGCTTCCACGATAGCCAGAAAATCCCAGATGTCTGAGTAGTTGAACGCAGGCACGGCAAAGCCTTCCGCATCCGCTCTACGAAGGAGATCCTGAACGCTCCTTCTATGGTTGCTCGGCGTGTCTCTCATGGCTTCCTCCCGTTTTTCAACTGAATCGCCCGTTCGAAGGTCGGCATTCCCCCCGTCGCACCTACACATTGGATGTTCAGCGCCGCGACCGCGCAGGCAAAGCCCGCGCATTCACGCAGGTCCCACCTGCGCAATACCCCGGCCAGAAACCCGGCGACGAAAGAGTCGCCGGCTCCGGTGGTGTCCACGACCGCGGTGCGAAAGGCTTGCACGGAAAATCCCTTGGCTCCCGCGGGCTTGACGTAGCATCCTTCTGCACCCAACTTGATCACCACGTTTTGCACACCCCAATCATGGAGCAACTCCGCCATATCCTCAGGTTTCTGCCTGTCCGTGATCTTCGCGGCTTCCTTGTAGCTTGGCAAGAAATAGCTCAAGTACGGGAAACAGGGCTCGATCGTCTTGCGCCACCGGCCCTGGGTGTCCCAAGTCACGTCCATAGAGGTGAGCTTGCCCGTGGATTGGGCTTCCCGGAAGAGCCTGGTGGCTCCGTCGCCGTCGAACTGCGGGAGCAGGTAGGTACCCCCCACGTGGACCACGGCCGCCTCGTCGAGTAGGGACCGGTTGATATCCTTCAGGGCGAACTGGTCGTTCGCCCCGCCCAAATAGAAAAAGGTTCGTTCCCCGGTAGAGTTGATCACCACCAGCACGGTGCAGGTGGTGACGTTTGCCGCACGGATGAGCCCCCGGCGATCGATGCCGGCCTGATCGATCACTCGGGTCAGGAAATCACCTTGAAAATCGTCTCCGATCTTGCCGGCGAACCCGACCCGGTGGCCGAGCTTTTGCAGGCCGATGGCAACGTTCAGGCTATCCCCCCCGTTACTGATCTCGATCACTTCTACCCGTTGGGTATCGTCTCCGAAATCAAGATTATCGACGGGCCGCACCAGAATATCCGCGGCCAGCTGGCCTACGCATAGTACCTCAATCATACGGTTATTGGTCCGCGGATCCGGCCACGCTGATTTCCGGAAGTTTGACAGCAAGAGGACCCTGAAAACCCGCAATGCTCTGTGTTTCCCGGGATAGGTACATCTTAGCCTGAACATCCCGGATGTTCCCCGACACCGAACCTCCGGTAACGGGGTACCTCTGTCCGTCAGGATCGGTGTAGTAGGCCAGACGGAACTCACCACCGAAGTCTCCGGTCAGGGGTTCGGCAATGAAGTCGGAGAAGGATACCACTTCCAGATGAGCTCCGCGGCCGAGCTCTTCGGTCGTTTTCGATCCCGGGGCTACTGAGAAGTTGCGAAAAGCCCCAGTCGGCACCACGTCCAGATAGTGGCAAAATCTCAACGGGCCCCAGTAACGCTTGATAATCCCGGCTTCAATGATTTTTGTTGAATGCACGGCGAAACCGTCGTAATCGTAGGGAGCCGAGGACGGGGAGTTCTTAAGGTAGGGTTCCAGGGTTAGATTTACGGCATCTCCGGCGATTTTCTGCCCCTGAATGCTCTTTCCAACCTTTGCCTCGGAGACGCCGGAGTATACACTCTCGGCCGCCGACTGAGTCAGGTAGTACTGGAAAAAATCGGGCACGGGATCCCCCGAAATCAACACCGGGCAGCGTTTCAGGTGGGGAGCAGGTCTGGCTAAAGCCCGATCACGGCAGTATCGAAGCTGCTGGCGAACTTCGGCCGCGAGCGCTTCAGGTTCAAAGTCCGAGAAACTCATCTCTCTATACAGTTCCACTTCCCCGGCTGAACCACGTGACTCCACGATCAACTCCAAATACCCCTCGTAGGTATGATAACCAACATCCAGACCCAGAGAGTTGATGATGCGGGTATCCACTCGATCCAGGAAGAGCTCCGTTGAATTGATCCGGGCTTCCTCTCCGTCCTCCTGGTCATAGATGGTCCCGGCGAGGGGGAGAAGCCACTGCTCCAGAGATCGGGCGGCAAAACTGCTCTCCGGAATCTCCAGAGCCTCCGACCCCGGTTCCACCAGTGGATAGCGCTCGTTGCGCACGTATCGGGCTGAATCCAAACTCCTGCGTATCAGTGCCCGTATCTCCTCCGACGTGTAGGTCGGGTGAATCTGAATCAGGACAGAACCACGATAGCGGTTTCGGCCCTCCCGGAAATCTCGGTACACTGCAACAGAGGTGTGGCGAACGTCCTTGGAGCGCTGCATATCCACTTCCCGGCGGATGAAAAACAGCTCCTGTCCCTGGATCTGTCTGTCGACTATCCTCCAGGCGCTGATCTCCTCGATGCCGCCAAGTACTTCCTTTAATCGTTTGATCATCCCAACCTCATGACCGTCTTGATATACGGGCCGCCGGAGGAGTTTTTAACGTACTCCTTATGCCCTTTCCCGCACATCCCGCTGCCGGAATACTGCACTTCCCCGGAAACCATGCTCACCGAACCGAGCACATCCGGTACATAACCGAACATGAATACCGGCGACACGACTTTGCCGGTCAGTATTCCCTCCCGGATTTCTCTGGCATAGAGGATCTGGCCTTGTATCCCCCAGTTCTTCGGATCTTCCATGCCGGAAAGAAACTTCTCCAGCAGATAGCCCCTCTTCACCGAAGCGATCATGTCCTCCAGGCTGTCCTCTCCTTCTGTGAAGAAGGTGTTGGTCATTCGCGCATAGGTTTTCCGCTCGAAGGACTCCCGCTTTCCGTTGCCCGTGGGAGGGGTACCCAGGCGCAGAGCCGAAAGCAGGTCTGAAATTCCTGTGTTGAAGATTCCCTTATCGATTACCAACGTATTCCCGCCTGGTACACCTTCGTCGTCGAACCAGTAGGAACCGGTCTGCTCGGCCGCCCTGGCTCCGTCGCGCAAACTCACGACGGGGGAAGCTACGGCTTTGCCGAGGTACTCGGCGGCCTTGGCTCTCCCTTTAATGAACATATCCATCTCCACCCCGTGCCCGAAGGACTCGTGGGCCAGCAGCCCGGCAATAGAAGGAGAGAGGATCACCTCATACTCTCCCGGCTCGATCCGTTCGGCGGCAAGAAGTTCCTCGGCAATTTTCATCGTCTGCGGCAGACCCGCCTCCAGCTCATCGATCAGTTCCACTCCCTTGAGACCGGAATAGGAAGCGAACATCTCCCGAATGATGTCGTCCCTTCGGACAACGGGGACCAGATATCCTTGAGCCCAGCTATAGGACTGTTCCAGCTCCTTTTTCGCGGAAAGAAAAAGCTTGGACACCCGCATGTGCTCAAAACGAACCTCGATCTCCACAAGGTGTTCGCTGCTGTCAAAGGCCCGGTCCTTGATCCGGCTGAGCCTCCGGGTCGTTTCTTCCGTCGATACCGTATCGGCGAGAATCCCGACCTCCCCCTGCCAGCTTCCGGACAGAGGCGCTTCGGAAATCGGGGGAAGATCGGGAAGGGTGAAGGGGAAGTTCTTCACCGTGGCAGCATCTCGCTGAAAGCGCTGGGTTATCTCCGCGGCAAGAGACTCGATACCTTCCCTGGAGTCCCTCTTGAGGCTGTTGAAAGAGTACTCGAAGTATCTATGACCGTCATAAACCCGGATCACGGATCCGCGCTCGCACCAGTCGCTCTGCCGAACATCCACGGCCCGCTTGCGCACCGAAAAGCGCATCCCAATCGAGTCGGTCGACAGCAGGGACACGTAGGAAAAATCCCGGGATAGAATCCGCAGGAGCTGCTTCAAGGATTCCTTTACCTGGGTAAGATAGGTTGAGGGGGGAACCTTCATGCGTCCTCCTGCTGGGCTGCCGTCAATTTCCGGGGAAGCCAATTATTTTGTCTAATATCCTGCAGGGCGTCGAAGTGATTGCGGAAAAGGATCGTGTTTATCCCCGCGTGTTTCGCCCCTTCCACGTTTTCAGGGCAGTCATCGAGAAAAAGGATCTTCGATCCCTCTAGTCCGAGGGCATCGAGGCAGGCCCGGTAGATCTCGGATTCCGGTTTGATCACTCCCAGATCACAGGAAAAGATCTTCGCCTCGAAGGCGACGATCCACTCGAAGCGATCAACGATCCGTTCGAGTATATCTCCGGGCATATTGGAGAGGATCCCCGTTCGTACTCCCGCGCATTGCAAACTCCGAGCCCAGGCAACGACCGGCTCGTTGATCCGGGTCCAACCCGCCGTATCCTCCTCGATCAAGGCCCGGATTTTTTCCGTTGTGGGAACACCGCGCCCGGAGCGCATGATTCGGGACCAGTACTCCCCGCCGTCGATTGTGCCGCGATCATAGTCGGGACGCTGCCTTCTGTATTCCAGATCGAAGGTCGGACGATCCATCTCACAGAGCCTCTGCAACTCAACAGTGTGATGCTCGAGGGGTGCCAGGGTCAAGACATTCCCGAAGTCAAAAACAACTGCTTCGATTTCTGCACGCATATGTTGGCTAATGTACTAAGATTGGTTTGTCCTTTCAAGAAATAGCGACCGGGCAGATAGAGGGAAAGGAAGCTGCACCGGATGGCGTAGGATCTTACGCACGTCCTGCGGCTCGGTGATTGCAGCATTCGTAGAAGACCTCTCGATATTGTTGGACGTAAGCTTAAGTTGTGGTATGCTGAACGAGAACCGGAACCAGTGAACCCGGCTCGACTCGGTTCGTGTGCGCCGCTGCTCTCACACGCGACTCCGATTGGACGAATCGCACGGCTTCGCGGGCTGTGCGGAAACCAGCACTACCGGAGGGTCGATATGAAAAGAAATCGGATACTCATCCTGGCCG
>CAZSBH010000004.1:0-94770 GCA_964604845.1 uncultured Spirochaetaceae bacterium | reverse complement strand
AACTGGGTGATCGACGTCGAAATTCTCCCGGATGAAGCGGAACAGACCGTTGAAGCCGGGATCACCGCGCTGGCCTTGGGCCAGATGATCGACGGCGCAGGGCCTGACAATCTGTTCATACCCGAGTTTGTAATTCTCGTTGAGGAAGACTTCCAGATCAACAAACTATGGACGTTTACCGTCACGGAAGGCTACCTTCGCGTGCAAGCCATAGTGGACTACACCTTCAGCCTTGAGGAAGAGGAATAGGAGGGCACTATGAAACGAAAATTATTTGCCATCGCCATTTGTGTGTGCCTCTTCCTCGGCGCTACCGCGGGTCTCTGGGCCGACGGCGGTTTGGATCCGTGGAACCATAGTACGAATCCCGCCTTTTTTGCCTTTGGGAACCGGGAGTTTGTCGAGCTCGGGTTATCGACGACAACGTCCATCGGCAACAGCGCGCTGGGCCTGTCGGACCTGTTCAACCGGGTTCTCGTGATCGACCTGGACGAGATCTACGAAAAAACTCCCAACGACGGACTGCGCTTGGGCGCCCAGGCCGCGGCGGAATTCCACCTTGCCCTTCAGTTCGGCAAAGTCGGATTGGGCGTTTACTCGGACACTTATAACCTTTCCCGGATCGTCATCCCTAAGTCCTTCATCGGATTGCTCACGCAGGGCAACGAACCGAACACGACCTACGACGGCTCTACCGATATTCTGCAGCGTTCCTTTGCGCTGGCCGGGATGTTCGCCTCGTACCAGATCGCCGGATTTGTATTTGCCGGGAAGTTCGGTGTCTTCTCTCCTATGCTGTACAGCGACGAAAACGCACAAGCAGGCTATACGTTGGAAACCGCCACCGATGGAACCATCCGCGGCGAGGTCTACGCCTCGGGCGACATCTATACCGCAGTGGGTGAAGAGGGATTCCAGGGGCTCGGCTTCAATGTCAGCCTCGGGATGGTGCGGCCCGATGAGGAGGGCAAACCGCTGTACGGCGCAGCGCTGAACAACATCCCCGTGGTGGCGGCTCGGCCCGGTTATATCATCGAGGTCGAACAGCTACGCTACGATTTCGAGACAACCAGCCTGCTTGATCGTCTGGAAGGGGGGCAGGATCTCTTTGATACGACTAGTAACATCGGCGACGTGGAAACGCGACCGCTCGATTCCGCCGATCAACCGAAAATCCACATGCCTTTTTCCGTATCGGGTTTTTATCGATTCGCCATTCCCGTGGTCGATATCGTACCGGACGCTGAGCTGGTGTTCGACAAGCCGGTTCGATTGAACGCGGGGGTCGCCGTGGAGGGGAATTTCTTTCCGGTCAATATCTTTTCCGTCGGGTTCGGCCGACGGGATTACTTGTGGTACGCCAGCACAGGCTTTCGCGTCCCCCTGCGTGTCTTCGAGTTGGCCATCCAGGTTGCATCGGTCGGAGCCGCGCCCCGCAACATCTTCGACCTCAGCGGTTTGGGGGCAACCGTATCCCTGGCTCTCGGGTACTGATTTACCCTTTCGGGCAGAGATGCGTAAATTGGCTTGTCCTTTCAAGAAATAGCGGCCAGGCACTCCGCCGCTTTTCTGCAGAAGTTTTCAGTCTCGACGGTGTAACTTTTCAGAAAGGTTATGTCTTCCAGCTTGCCCCAGACCGCCTCCATTTCCTCCGGATTGCGGAAGGTGGCCCGGCGGAAGGGATTCGTGTAGTCCTTTCTTCTCGACTCGTAGGCCCTGTCGAGAAGTTCTTTGGCGACCTCAACCGATTCTTGCAGGACCTGGCGGACAAAGTCTGGGGTAAGCTCGTCGCTTTTAAGGTCGTAGCTGTAGAGCAGGCAGTGCAGGGCGTGAGCGGTTCTCTGTTCAGGATACTCCTTCCAGGCAGCGTCGTAGGCTTCGTGCAGCTGCTCCCAAGAGATAATCCGTTTTTCTATAACGCGTCGAAGCAGCTCTGCGAGCACCTGTTCCGGGATGAGCTGTCCGCCGATGTTGTCCCAGCTTCGGTAGGGAGTCCGATACCGGGTCCTGATCTCTGCGACCACACGTTCCGCTGATTGCTTTCCGCCCCGCACGCGAGTCAACACCTGAAAAACCGCGCTCTTCAACTCCCGAGCTCCATAGAAGCGCAGCATCTTGCGGTACCAGAGGTAGCCGCGAAGGGGATGGAGTATCTTCGCCCTGCGCTTGTAGGCCAGTCCGTCCAGCCACAGATCGACGGCATCATCGATCTCCTCGTACCCCTCGAGGTCTTGTTCAGCGAGAGCTTTGCCGGTCTGCTCCTCCAACCCCGATCGAAGGATCTCCATGCCCCGGATCATTTCTTCAGCCGTGTCGGGGGCAAGAAAATCATATTCGATGTTCTGCTCCTTGATCACCCGTTTATCCCTGGCCCGGTATTTATTGGCGTTCCGCACCACGGCATACATATTGTGCTCAAACCAATACCCCGGCATCACCTGGATTGTTTTCTGGTCGTCCGTCATGCTCACCAGTGCGAAAGGCAGAGTGATGTTGAGCTCGCAGGGGTAGCTCCCCTTGGCTAATAGAGCGTAGGAAGCGAATCGCGAGGAGTGTTTGAAGCTGGAAGCAAGACCGGGCCAGAATCCCCGGCCCGCGAGTACCTCCCCGTCCGAGGCGCGGGAGTTGTGATTGGAACCAATGGTGGCGGCGGCGGCTATGTTGGACTGACCCATCAAGGTGGAAGCGGTCAGAAAGGAATTGTTGTGGTGCTGCTCGTGAAAGGGAAAGATCAGATTGTTCAATATCTCGCAGCAGGAAACCGTTGAATTGCTCCCCAGGTAAGAGTTGATCAGGCGGGCGCCGTATTTCAGCTGCACATTTCTTCCGGTGAAGAAGCGCACCGCCTTCACACCGTAGAAGATCCGGTTTCCGTAGCCTATGATTCCGTTGACCATTTCCACACCTTCGCCGATCTGGGTAGGCTCGTCACCACTGGAATTGATCGTAAGATTCTTCAGTTTATTGGCCCCTTTTATGTAGCAGTTGCTTCCGATCAGGGTGTCCTTGATGATCCGACTGTTTTTGATCACAGTACGGTCTCCGATGAACCCGTAATGGCCTCGGCGGCTGTCCGCCACGCTGTCGGTCAGCTCCCGAAACCGTTCGATCAACTCGGGCTTGTCCCGGTAGCGGGACCAGATATAGGCGTCGGCGGGCAGCATCCCGTCAAAGGGTAGTATCTTTCTGCCGCCGTTTTCATTGCCCACCTCCAGCCAGATCCGTACGGATTCCGACTCTCCATCCTTCAGGATTCCATTTCCAAACTTGGCATGGTTCACGGTGATCATCTCATCGATATTGAACAGGACAACCCGGTTTCCGATAATGTAATGGGCAATGTAGTGAACGTTGCGCATCACCACATTGTCGCCGATGTCACAGCAGATGATCGTGCTGTTGGACAGCCCAACCGGGAGCTTGAGCTCGTGGAACTCCAGAAAGGTTGGGGATAAATCCCCGATACGTACCAGTCCCCAAAATTCGCAGTTGCGGACCAGGCGAGGATCGAAGTTCTCCGTAACCAGGATGCGGTCCCAATCCTCGGCTGTATTGTTATTTTTCACCAGGACTTCGATCTGCTCGGAGCTCAAGGAGCGGTAGTCCCTGATTGCGCCCTCCCGAAAGCGCTGCAGATCTTCGTCCCGACAGTCCTGACCGTACTCAGGAGGTACAAAACTTGTCGAGAAATCCTTCAAGTCGCCCGCGTTGACCTCACTCATAGATTTACGCTCCTTCTATTCGACATCCGATTCCAGCATCGTTATATCAGGCGCTTGTTCCCACGGTTTGCCCGCGTGCCAGCCGGTAATCCAGCTGTCGGGCATCACCAGGCTTAAGCCCGCCATATCTCCCAGATATTCGTCCAACTCGGAGTGTCTGAACACAACCTCGCGAGTGAGAGACGGAAAACACCTGTAGAACTCCTCCGTGACAAGAGGCTCCAGGAGATCCCAGTTCTTGGAAACACTTCCTCCCAGAATGATCAAACGGGTATCCAGCAATGCGACCGCATTGTACAAACCGAGAGCCATGACGGCGGCAACTTTTTGGATCAGCAATTCAGCTTTTGGCTCCCCCTCCCTGCACCGTTTAAAAACCTCGCGAGGTTCCTCACCGTACTGTCTGGCTATGGCAGGCCCCGACACCAACGCCTCCAAATGGGCATATCCACCGCAGCCGCACCGAGGTTCGCCGCCGCGGTTGTAGTTCATGGCGATGTGGCCCAGGTGCAGGGCGTTGTCATTCTTGCCGGTGAGCAGATGGCCGTCGACAAACGCGCCTCCCCCGATGCCGGTGCTCCAGGTCACGTAGAGCATGTCCTTTTCTCCCTGCCCGGCACCGAAGATGCGCTCCGCAACCGCGGCGCTGATGCAGTCGTTGGCGATCCGCAAGCGGGGGTACTTCCCGGAAAGATCCGCCTCGAGGGGTATTTCCGTCCAGTCGTTCTCGCTTTTCTCCCGCTTTCCCGCCAGACCTCCGCAGATATTCGGCGCCACCACCACCAGATGCTCACCCCGCTTTTCGAAGGGGCTGGCAGTGCTGATCCCAACGGCGCGGATCCATGCTTTCTCGATTGCAGCCCGCCGGCAGGCAAAATCGATCAGGAAATCTACCTGGCGCGGAATCGTTCCTCGATCTCCCCTCTTTCGCGTGGGCTGATACACCCGGGCAAGAATCCCGTCACGGGAGGATACGCTGGCGGTGGTTTTGGTAGCGCCGATGTCAACGGCCGCGAAGTACTCCTGCATCACTTTCCTTGGTAGATGTTCCCGACTTTCCGGGCCCGCTGAGGTTTGTCCAGATCGATCCCGAGACTGATGCCGATTTCCACCAGCAGGTTCCAGCCGGCGGCGATCTCTACATAACTCTGATAGCCCCCGGCCTTCGGGATGACCATAGTCGGGAAGCTCGTTTTGCGAGTGGAAAGAGCGATCACCTCCATGCCCACCCCGTCAACCAGGCACTCGCGAAACTTGCTCTCTTCGGACTCGAAGGGTTCCACGACCACGACGAGTTCCTGGCCGTCCATAACTTCCTCGATTCCGTGGACGGCGTAGGTGCCCTCCAGGAAATCGGCTTTCTTGCGGGTGATTTCATTCGTCTTCAGGGTAAGCTCCTCTGCTACACCTGTGTTACGCCCGGCGAAGTAGACGGTCGTTGCATTCTTGGCCTTATCCACCAGTTGAGGATCTAGTTGAAGGGTAAGCGCCTCCTCGACCTTGTCGGCCAGGGCATCAAGACCTCCCATCCCTTCGCCCCTAAGCGCCCGCAGCAGACTGTCGTAGAACAGGGCCTGCTCCACAACGGTCTTGGTCGCGGCGACGGCTTCCTCTTTACCGCTGAGAAGGATATGACTGCCATGGGCCAAACGATCCAATGGAGAATCTGTGTAGGCTGTGAGGGCAAACAGAGCTTGATGATCCGCTTTCCTTAGGCTTTGGAACAGTCGGACCACCTCCTTGGTCTTGCCCGAATTGGAGGCGCCGAACACAGCGAAGGCGGACAGGTCATACTCCAAGGCCTGGGTCGCGCCGTCGGTCGCGATCGAAAGCCGGTCCGCATTTTTTAACCCGTCGTAGATCGCTCGCTTGGCTGGAAAGATCCTGCTCGATCCTTCCCCCGTGAGAAACAGACGTTGCCTCTTCTTCAGAACAGGGGCAAACTCCTCAGCCGCTTTCGGATCGAACCGTCGGATGATATCGGGTGTCTGCATCATCTCCTTAACGAGGTTGTACCGGGAATAGCTGCCGCTTTTTAGATTCATGATCCTTTCCTCCTGTATTCGCTTTTACAATACCGCAAACTCTGGGATATTCCCGATCAGCGGTCGGATGTACTCATAGAAACTGTCGCTGACGAAATTGCCCTCGGAGTTGATATAATCCCGGGACATGGGTTTGCTCTTCACGGCTACCTCGGAAAGGGCGGTGGTCCCCAGCTCAGCGCGGTAGGGAGAGTCGGATTCTCTTACGATCGTGACCATGACCCCGGAAGTGCCCCGCTCGGCCAACGCCACTGCCTTTTTTCCGCAAGCATAGGCTTCCTCACGATCTGATTCCACGACCCGATCCACGGCACTCATGATCAAGGATTCGGTGATTTGGAACTCTCCCCGAATGTCGAGCTTGTCCATGATCATCCGGTGCAGGTTCAGTCCCACACTGGCTCCGGCCATCGCCCCAAACTCAACATTGCCGAATTTATCCGTGGTTCCGGAGGCGCTGACAGGTGTTCCATCCGCATACTGCAGGCCCTCGCCGCAGACAATTGAAACCCAGCCGTACTTTCCAATGCAGGCTTGAACATCGGCGAGGAACCGCTCCTTGTCGAAAGCCACTTCCGGGAGGTAGATCAGGTGCGGCGCGTCCCCCTCCTCTCGCTTTGCCGCCGCCGTTGCGGCGCTCAGCCAGCCTGCATCCCTGCCGATCGACTGGTAGATCACGTATTTGTCCACCCTCTGCATGTCTCGAGCCAGTACGCCCGCTTGAAGCACATTGAGGATATTGCATCGAGCGGCGGAGGGAAAGCCGGGTGTATGATCAGTTCCGAACAGATCATTGTCAACGGTCTTAGGAATCCCTACACCGAACAGCTCGTACCTCTGCTCACGGCAGTACGTTTCCACCCGATGAATCGTGTCCATCGTGTCGTTTCCGCCGATGAGAAAGAAGTAGCGGATGTCGTGCTTTTTTAGGATTTTCAAGATTTTTGGCAGGTCATGGTCTTGAATCTTGTGGCGGGACGATCCGAGAGCGGAAGAGGGGGTGACTTTCAGCTTGTCTATGACACCTTTTGGTTTCGCAGTCAGATCGATCAGGTTGTCCTCCATCAATCCTTCGATCGCAAACCTCATTCCGTAGACACGATCCACAGCGGAAGAGGTGCAAGCCGCATCCACAACCCCCGCCAGACTACAGTTTATAACCGAGGTCGGCCCCCCGGACTGTCCAACAACCGCATTTCCGTTAGCCATGAACTACTCCTGTCAAACTACATAATGGCAGATTCGTTTCACTATACTACGGAAGCCAAAAACGGAACATAACGAATAAAATCCAGAAATGTAGAGATTGGAGATATAATCAGTAAGGACACATCGTTTTTGTTACCGGGAGTTCGAAAAAAATACACCTTGACTCCCCCTCTCGGTACTCTAAAATAACGGTGGAGCATGAGATGAAACAGAGCAATCGTACTTTTTGTGGTATCGATTTCGGCGGCACAGCAGCCAAAATCGGGATCGTCGATGAAAGAGGGAATGTAACGGCGACCGATAGGGTGGAGATCTTAACCGGAGACGGATACGATGACATCTTCGGCAAGGTTGCCAACAAGATCCGGAGCCAGTGCGGAAAGCTCGGTGTTTCTCTGGCCGGGATCGGCATCGGATCCCCGGGTTTCATCGATCGAAGCGAGGGAAAGGTGCTGCAGGGATCGGAGAACCTTCCCGCTTTCAAGAACCGCTCCCTGGTCAAATATCTTAGTGACGATTTCGCGCTTCCCGTATTCGCAGACAACGACGCGAACTGCGCCGCCGCTGGAGAATTGAAGTTCGGGGTTGGCGCAGGCTACGGGTCCTTTATCATGATTACCTTGGGGGCCGGAGTGGGGGGCGCACTGGTCCTGGATGGAAAAATATTCCGGGGAACCCGGGGGTTGGCCGGTGAGATCGGGCACATCTGCCTCGATGCGCAGGGCCCCTTCTGTACCTGCGGGAGTCGGGGATGCTTCGAGCAGTATGCCTCGGCGTCGGCGATCGAGCGGAATTACCTGGAAAAAAGCGGAAAGAGAGCGCCAGGTCCCGTCGAGCCGACCTGTGTCACGTCCGTCAGTGCGGAGATGGTGTTTCAACGGGCTTCGCAGGGGGATGCCTGTGCGATCGAAGTCGTCCGAGAGACCGGCCGCCATATTGCCCGCGTATTCGGTAATCTGGTCAATGTATTCAACCCGGAAGCCTGCATAATCGGCGGGGGTATTTCGGCAGCCGGGGAGGAATTACTGGAGCCTGTGACGGAGTACATCGCCGATTTCGCCTGGCCGCTTCCCCTGTCCGGTGTAAAGATCCATACCGCTGCACTTCAGAACGATGCAGGAATCCTGGGTGCAGCCGCTCAATGCCTGGAGCGTCTCGATCTTTGAGGGTTACCCCGGCCGGCCGGCCCAAGGCCCAACTCTGAAAGGGCGGAGTGCAGAACCTTCCGCATTTCCGTGCTGATAGGGAGCAGTGGAGGGCGAGGCATACCACCGACCAGGCCTACCATATCCAAAGCCGCTTTCAGAGCGGGAACACCGCCCTCCCGGGTCACCAGATTGTTCAACCCGACGATTCGTACCTGAAGATCCCTTGCCCGTTGGATCTCTCCCTCTTGAAACGCTCGATACAGCTCGATGCAGCTTCCGGGCGCTACATTGGCCAATGCGACGACACCCCCGACAGCCCCGAGAGACAGAGCAGGGAGGAGAAAACCCGCAGAGCCGGCCAGCATCTGAAAATCGGCGCCAACCTTCCCCAGGATCTCCGACATCTTGTTCAGATTACCGCTGGAGTCCTTTATACCGATGATGTTCCCGTGTCGCGAAAGCGCTACCACGGTTTGCGCATCCAGATCGAGGCCGGTGGATCCGGGCATATTGTAGATGACAACGGGTATAGGGGACGCATCGGCGACGGCCGTGTAGTGCTGGATCAATGCCGCTCTGTCCAGCCTGTTCTTATAGTAGTGGGGATTGATGACCAACGCAGCGTCTGCACCGATCTGCGCGGCTGCCCGGGTCAGATCAATCGTTTCCCGGGTAGCTTCACATCCGGTACCGGCGATCAGGAGTTTCCCGGGAGGCAGAGATTCCCGTACCGCTTGGATTGTTTTAAGCTTCTCCTCCTGTGTGAGCAGCACGAACTCTCCATTCGAACCCAGAACCACGTATCCACTCAGTTCATACCGATTCAAGAACTCTATATTCTTCTTGAGGCCGGGTATGGAAACAGATCCATCCCGGTCAAAGGGTGTCGGGATCGGAGGAAACACTCCCGCCAGCTTCACTGAAATTTTCTTTTCAGAGGTTTTCAACAACCGTCACTCCAGAGAAGCGGTCACTGAGATCCTACTTCTTAGGTCTAGCCTTCTTGATGATCTCGAGAGTCTTTTTCACATTGTCCCGAATTCCGTCGAAGTCACCCGCCTGAATCAGGTCTTTGCGGATCAGCTTGCTTCCGATACCCACGCAGGCCACGCCCGCTTCGAACCAGGCCTTGAGTGATTCTTCCGTGCAGTCCACCCCTCCGGTGGGCATCATGCTGACCCAGGGACAGGGTCCGAGCACGGATTTGACGAAGGCAGGACCTCCCACCTGGCCGCCGGGAAAGACCTTGACGATTTCACAGCCCAGCTCCTCAGCCTCGGAGATCTCGGAAGCGCTGCCGCACCCCGGAGAGTAGGGTACTTTGCGGCGGTTGCAGATCCTGGCCACCTCCGGATTGAGAAGCGGACCGACCACAAAATTCGCACCCCGAGCGATATACATGGCCGCCATATACGGATCGACGATCGAGCCCACGCCGAGGATCAACTCGGGCAGCGCAGAACGACAGTACAGCTCGAGCTGGGAAAAAACCTCCACGGCGTGATCGCCCCGATTGGTGAACTCGAAGATCCTCAAACCCCCTTCGAGGCAGGCCTTCGCCACTTTCTTCGAAACTTCCAGGTCGGGATTGTAAAATACAGGAACAAGTCCGAGATCCATCATCGTGTCGAGTACCTGCAATCTAGAAAATTGTGCCATTTTTATAGCTCCTTTCGAGGAGATTCCTCTTTGTTTTTGCTCCCTGAGTTAACCTCTTGCGGCGGCTTCTGTCAAGCAGTAGCCGGGTGCCGGTTGCCCGTCTCTATCGGGAGGATAGGAGATAGCTCTTGAGTTCGAGGATGTCCTCCTCTGTGTCGATTCGGAAAAAGGACACCCCTTCCTGCTCTGCGGTGCGCTGGTCATATATCGTATCGCCGACGAACAGAATTGGTCCATAACCTCTGTGCTTCAAGCTGCTCAAAAAGGCTTCCTTGTCCCCACCTTTTGCTTCCAAGAAGAAGCGGGAAAGCCCTCGCGCTTCGAGTTCATGGAGAAACTCCTCTTCAAGGATCCCTGAAGCGGCAAAAAGGGAATATCCGGCCTCTTCCAGTCCGCTGAGAAGGCTCCGTACGGAAGGGAATTCAGGCACAGAGGGTGTTGTCTGACGATTCAGGGCTGAATACAAACGGCTCCAGCTTTCCCGCTGCTCCTCTGAGGCGTTCATTCCCAAAGAGCTCAGGGTGTCTTCGAGCTGAACGAAACGGTTGGCCCCCATGGTACGAAGACATGATTCTTCGATCTCTTTGCGCATGCCGTCGGGCGGGGAGAATATCCTCTCAATGGCATCGCTATAATTCCGCACCTTTACCTGCTTGGTATCGATGAGGGTGCCATCGTAGTCGAAGACAACGGCGTAGCTGCGGTGTTTCGAATGACTCTTTTGCTCAAGCATCCTGAATCTTGTATTCCTTGAACCGTTCGGGCACGACCACTTCACCCCTGAACCGCGCCTGTGCTTCGTGACGCAAGTCCTCGGGTAGGGGGCCCGCAAAGTAGTCAAAGTGACAGAGGAGCAATCTGCCAACTCCTGATCGAGCTGCCGCTTCCCCAGCCTGCCTGGCAGAGGAATGCCCCGCCCGGTTGAGATAGTCCTCCCGACTGCTGTCCCCGGAGGCTTCGTGGATCAGCACCTGGCAGCCTCGGGAAGCGTCAATCACCCCGGCGAACGGAGCCGTATCCGAGGTGTAGGCGAAAGCAGCTCCTCTTTCTTCGACCCGAATTCCCGACGTGGGAACCGAATGTCGAACCGGGAACAACTTTAGGGTTAGAGAGACTGCCATCTCCAGTGCACCCGTCTCACCATCTATCCACTCGATAGGGAACAACCCTTCCTTATTCAACAGACCGTAAAGCTCCAGCAACTGCACCATCTTTGCTGCGGTGGGTGGATTGGAGATGATTTGCAGCGGTTTGCCCCGCTTTATCAGCCAGAGATTATGAATCAGAGAGGGCACGCCGTAAACGTGGTCGGTGTGGCTGTGGGTCAGCACCAAGGCGTCCAGAGCGAGGGGATCAAACCCGGCCTTCAGCAAGTTGTGGACGGGACTGCCCGAAGCATCCACCAAGAAGCTGCACCCCTCTGCCCGGACAGCGAAGCAGACATTACTGTCCGAAGCATGCTGCGCCGCTCCTGCAGTGCCAAAAAAAACAATCCTCAAGACCTTCTCCTCTTTTGGATGAGAGGCAATACCACCGAAAAAATGGCCAGAACGATGAAAACAACGGCGATAGGTTTGGTGAAGAAGACAAGGTAGTTCCCCCCTGCCAGCTTCACCGCCCGCCGAAAATTCACCTCCAGCAACCCACCCAAGATCAGCCCCAGGACGATGGGCGCGGTCGGATAATCCGCCTTTTTCAGATAGTAGCCAATTATGCCGAGAACGAGGGCCACTCCCATGTCGAAGGTAGCAGCCAGCACTGCTTGTCCTTCGATGGCATAGGCTCCAATCATGGAAAGAACGAGAATTACGGGCAGCAGCAAAGCCATCGGGATCGACAGCACTTTGGGAAAAATTCGGACCCCCAGCAGCTGAAAGGTGAGCATGAAGATGTTCGACAGAAGCAGAGCGAAGAAGATGGCGTAAACGAGGTCCAGATTCTGGCTGAACAGCTGGTAGCCGGGCACCACTCCTTTTATCAGCAAGGCCCCGAGAAGGACGGCGGTTCCTGAATCCCCTGGAATTCCGAGCGACAGGACCGGTATCAAGGCTCCCCCTGTCACCGCGTTATTGGCAACCTCCGGAGCCATCACTCCTTCCAAACAGCCACTGCCAACCTTCTCCAGCTTGCTCCTGGGTGAAGCGGTGATGCGTTTTGCCCGTTCGTAGCTCAGGAACACGGCGATCGAAGCCCCAGTGCCCGGGATCGCTCCGATCAGAGTGCCGATACCGGTGGACTCCAAGATGATCCTCCACATGGAAGCGACTTTTCGAAGCGGAGGGAACACTTTCTCGATCTTCAACTGCGGGGGAGCCAGACGTCCACCCTGGATGCGCTCCAGATCGTAGAAAACCTGGGAAACCCCGAACAGACCGATCAAGGCTGGGATCAACTTGATCCCGCCCACCAGCGGAGTCTTGGCCAGCAGTTCGGGAAAGGGCACCCTCAAGGTATCGGTGAAGGGGTCGGTGCCGACAAAAGCCAGAGCCAGGCCGAAGGCTCCTGTGAGTATGCCCTTGGCCAGATTCTTGGCCGACACAGAGGCGATAATGGTCAGCCCCACCAGAGCTAGGGTGGCTTTCTCCGCCGGTCCGAAAGCCAGGGTGAACCGGGCAATCAGAGGAGAAAACAGGGACAGCGCGATCAGGCTCAAGATCCCACCGATGAACGAGGCCACTACCGCCCCTCCCAGGGCTTGCCCCGCCAGCCCTTTCCTGGTCATGGCCTGACCGTCGTACACGGTGGCGATGGCGTTCGGATTCCCGGGGATACCCAGGAGGATGGCCGGGATAGAGGCGCCCGAGACCGCGCCGCAGTACACTCCCAGAAGCAACCCTATCCCCGTAACCCTGGCAAGCTGGAAGCTCAACGGTAAAAGCAGCGCGATCCCCATGGTGGCCGTCAGGCCCGGAAGCGCTCCGATGATTATTCCCAACACCTCTCCGAGAGCGATCCAGAAAATCGTGTTCAGATTGAAAACCTGCTGAATGCCGGACAAAAGCTCCACCACTACCGCTACTCCTCTACCTACCAGAACACGATTCCCCTGGCCAGGCTGACCAGGAATATCTGCTTGAATACCAGGTACAGTCCCTCGGTCACCCCGGCCGCCGTCAATCCGGCTACAAGCACGCTGCGAACCCTCGGCTTGTTCACGGTCTTCCGCAAAAAAACCAATATCACCGCGAACATCGGAACAACAACGACAAATACCGTGAAAGCGCTGAAAACCTTGCTGGTAAGAAGCTCGAAGTCTCGAGCTCTACCCAGGTAAAAAAGCGAACGGGTAATGAACCTGCCGGCGGTGTAGACCAGAAGGACAAAGGCGGTGCTCGAGACTAGACCGGCAGCAAAACCGGGAAATAACTCCAGGCGGATATTCCCGTGGTAGTTGAAGTAAATCAGTGTGAACAGCAGGATGGCCGTCGAGAGGATAAAGCCCAGGGAACGGAAAACGAGGATGTAGAGAACGCTCAAGAAAATCGTGAGAAGGATCAGATTTCGGGCTCCCGCCGGAATCGAACGTTCCGCCTGTTCCTTCGTTGTTTCTTTGAAGACCAGGTATGTCGAGAGCCCCAACATGAGAAAGCCCATTGCTATCGGCAAAGCCCTCGAGCCGGGATCCCAACCTCTCTCGTCGCCGATCATCCTATACTGTTCGAGAGAGAAACAAAATGCCAGGTAGAGCAGAGAAACAATCAAGAAAACGAGAGGAACGATGCGTCGTGTTCCGAACTTCATTGCCTGATATCAAGGGGAAGCGGCGCAACCTGCTTGAGAGGGGCGCCGCTTTCTCGCTGCAGCCTATAACCTTAGGGCTTACTCTTTCAACAAGCCGGCTTCTTTGAGAATCGGGACGTAAGCTTGCACCAACTCCTCGAAATAAGCATCCAGCTTGCCCAGCTCGTGGTAAGCCGGCAGCAGCCCCTTTTCCTCCATGAAATCCTGAAAGACCTTGCTGTTGTAAGCCTGATTAACCATCTCGGCCAGTTTTTTCTTTACCTCCTGCGGCGTACCCTTTTTTACGGAAAAAGATCGGAAGGAGCCGCCGGGTACGTTCAGGTTTTCGTAACCCGCTTCCTTCAGGGTAGGAACGTCTTTGAGGTCAGCAAGGGCACTACGTTTATCATAGAGGATAACCAGAGGTCTTAGCATGTTGCGGTTGGATAGCATCTCGGATTGGGAAAAGATGCCTACGTCGCAATGGCCGCCTAGTACGTTTGCCAGCAGATCCGCCCCCCCCGAAAACGGAGTCACGTTGAAGGCTTTGCTGAAGGCCAGATTCAAACCCACCGAGGCCACCCCGGTAGCCCCGCCCATGCCGGCGTTTCCAAGACTGATCTTTCCGGGATTCTTTTTGGCATCCTCGACCAGATCCTTCATGGACCTCCAACTTTTCTCTTTCAAGACTGCAATGATGAAAGGATCCCAGTTCAGGCTGGCGATACCCTCGAGCTCCCGGTAGCCCTCTGTCAAACCCTGGAGAGTCGCTGCCACGGTATGGGTACCACTGGCCAGCACCGTGTAGCCATCCGCCGGCTGGTTTAACACCTCGTTGGTACCGGTAGCACTTCCTGCACCGCCGATGTTGCTGACAATGATGTTGGCGGGACTCTGCTTTTTCATCTCCTCAACAACAGACCTGAAGATTAGATCGGTACCTCCCCCTGCGCCATAGGGAACCACCACGGTGATTGTTTGTTCCGGATCCGGCCAACCCGCCTCTACCTGGGGAGTGGTAAAACCCGTTCCGGCCACGACAGCCAGAACCCCAAGAAAAAGAATGACTCGTTTCATCTTCCCTCCTCCTTCTGTTCTGTTTTTTTCACTTCCACACCGTAACCAGCCAGGACATCCTGGTCTGCCGAGCTCAAGCTGTCGGTGACCAGCATGTCGATGTCTTCCCAATCACAGATATGGGCCAAAGCGACCCTGTTTCGTTTGGAGGAATCCGCTAACAGGCACACCTTCTGAGCGCTCTTGATCATATGCATCTTGGTCTGTGCCTCTATCAGGTTCGCACAACTTACACCTTTGTCAAGGGAGTAACCAGTTGCTCCTAGAAACACGATGTCCGCATTGAGTTGCTCGTAGAAGGAACGGGCTATCTCACCGATCAAGGCCATATCTGGTTTTCTCAACGCCCCGCCACAGACCAGCAGCTCCACTGTCTCTGATCCGGCCAATTCCTGTAGAACCAGCACGGAATTGGTAATCACGGTCAATCTCATGCCTTTAAGATGACGAGCCAGGATAGCGGTGGTGCTGCCCGAATCGATCAGTACAGTGGAACCGGGCTCGATCAAGGTCCGAGCGACCCGCGCGATTCCTTCCTTCTCCTCCCTCCGTTCGTTCAGCGTGTGGGTAATTTTTCGTACCAGGTGATGGTTTTCCGGCAGTACCGCTCCTCCATGGGTGCGTACCAGAAGGCCTCGAGTTTCCAAGGAGTCTATGTCGGAGCGAATGGTCACCTTCGTTACCTCGAATGCCTCGGCAAGCTGATTGATGTTTACCTTACCCTTCTCCTCCAACTGTCTCACGATTTCAATTTTTCGCTCGTACGCATTCACAATGCTATCATAGGTGATAAGGTAAAAATAAGCAAGAAAGGGAAAAAAACAACAAATACAATAATTTTTATTCCGATTCGTCTTTATAATTGATATGGAGGCTGTATTAGTGCAACGACTGGAGAAGGTGTACCGAACGGAAAGGAAGGCCCTGCTCGGTTTCATTCGCTCCCGAACCAAGAGCGATGAAGAGGCGGAGGACCTGCTGCAAGATGTCTTCTTTCAGGCGATACGCAACGCCAGTGTGACCGAGCCGATCGAAAACATACTAGGTTGGCTGTACACCATCGCCAGAAACAAGATCATCGATCTCTACCGCAGGAAAAGGATCACGGTCTCTCTTCAACAGGAGAAGGAAGACACTTCCCTGGAGGAACTCCTCGAGGACAGTGGGATCGATGTCGAAAAAGACCTGATCCGCACAGCGGTGATGGATGCTTTGATCGAAGCTTTGGAGGAGCTTCCGAAGGAACAGCGGGATGCCTTCATTCAGCAGGCGATCGAAGGGAAAACCTTCAGGGAAATATCCGAGGAAACGGGAACACCCCTGAACACATTGATCGCCCGGAAAAGGTATGCCATCCAGTTCTTGCGTAAGCGCCTGCACGAGCTCAAGGAAATCATCAATGAATTGGCTTGAAATCTTTTCGGACAAATATGCTCCGTACGGCGTATTCGGTTTTTTTAGTATTCACACACATGCAATCAAACAGCACGGGGATTTACCCCCGAGGAGGTAACAAGATGTTTCACAATATGAGACGACCGTTTATTCGGATCGGTATGATCCTGGGAGGAATCGTTCTGGCTGCGGCTCTAGCCCTTCTGTTCGGGTTGGTGGTCATGGTTCTCTGGAATTGGATCATGCCGGAAGTCTTCGGATTGAATCCGTTGACCTACTGGCAGAGTTGGGGAATCGTTCTTCTAGCTCACATCCTGTTCAAGGCCGGCGGCCATCGGGACCACGATGGACACAAGCCGCAAGACGAGGCCTGGAAGGACCGCTTCCGGGACAGGTTCAAGAAACGATTCTGGGACGAGGGACCTCAGCCGGAGGCTCCTCCTGGAGAACCGGAACAGACCTGATCTGTCTGGAACTCAGGCAGTTCCACTATTGCCCGTTTCCCTTGCGGAAACGGGCTTTTTTTCAACGCTCATTCAACGTCTACCTGTAGTACCGCAGGTATGCGGCGAGAAGGGGATCGGAAAGTCTATAACCTTGGTCGATCTTCTCTGCTACCCCCCGGTCCATCAGCCGATTGATGATCTGCCCAACCGCCCGAGCACTCAAGGATGTGCTTGGCGCTTTCCAGTATGTTTCTGACGGGGAAAGATTCAGCAAAGGAGTGCTCGAAGGCGGTTCGTAGTCGAACCGTTAGGGACTCCAGGCTGCGGACGGACAGAAGATCCGCGAAATACACAAAACACCGTTATATGACCGCAAGACCAAAGTGACGGATCTTATTTTCCTGCCGGTTTTTTTGTTTTGTCGAGCCGAGAATATTTGTAAAGCCCTATGACCAAGGAAGAACAGGCGATCGCCCTATCTACAAGAGGACCCGTTACCGTTCAATCCCTGATCCGGGACCTGCGCGCGCTTGGTGTCCGCCCGGGGATGGTTCTAATCCTCCATTGTTCTCTGAGCGCGATCGGCTGGGTCTGCGGTGGTCCCGTGGCCGTGATCCGAGCCGTGCAGAGCGTGCTTCGCGGCTACGGTACGCTGGTCATGCCTACCCACTCGGGAGATCTATCGGATCCCTCCCTGTGGGAAAACCCGCCTGTACCCAAAACATGGTGGGAGACGATTCGCCGAACCATGCCGGCCTTCGATCCGGAACTTACCCCGGCGCGGGGCATGAGTACGGTGGCGGAATGTTTTCGTAAACAGAACTCGGTGGTACGCAGCGCCCATCCCCAGGTGTCATTTGCCGCCTGGGGAGAGAACTGCCTGAAGGTGGTTCAGGATCACAGTCTTGAGTTCAGTCTGGGTGAACACTCACCCCTGGCCCGCATCTACGAGCTGGACGGTTGGGTTCTCCTGATCGGGGTCGAACACGACAGCAACACGTCGATGCATCTTGGTGAGAACAGAGCCCGTTATCACGGCAGACGAATCGTAGACTCCGGAGCACCGGTGAATAGTGGGGGCCACCGCCGCTGGAAGCGCTTCAGAGACATCAACTACCACAGTGACGACTTCGACCGTCTGGGCAAAGATTTCGAACGGGAGTGCAAAGACCAGATACGAAAGGGGAAGATCGGTTACGCCAAGGCCCGGTTGTTTCCGCAGCGTCTGTGCGTCGATTATGCCGAAAAGTGGCTAGAACGCAACCGACGGTGAAAAAATCCCAGGCCGCCTGCAGCTGCGCCTAGTGGTCGCAGGCGTTGTCCCCGGTCTGCAGATTCCCCTCGAGATAGCTGTTGACCACCTCGTTAGGTTCCTGACTGGGAGCACCGCAGATCACCTCGATCCCCGCCTGCTCGAAGATCGCCTGAGCCCGCTGGCCCATGCCGCCGGCGATCACTACACTCACACCCTTTTCTTTGAGCCAGCGCGGCAGCAGTCCCGGCTCGTGGGGCGGAGGTGTTACATCCTCGCGGCTTCGAATCGATTGATCCTCTACATCGATCAGCGAAAATTGCTCGCTGTGTCCAAAATGCTGTGAAAGCTTGCCGCCATAAATGGGCATAGCAATTTTCATTCTTTTGTCCCTCCTTGAACTAATATGTCCAATATGGTTTTAAAATCCTCTTTAGCTTTTCCATCTTTCAGAACGTAGGGCTCACCTTTATCGGTAGAGACAACGATCTCCGGACGAATCGGAATCCTGCCGAGAAAGGGAACACCCATCTCCAGCGCCGTTCGCTCACCCCCACCGGAGGAAAACAGGTCGATCCTCTCACCACAGTGTGGACAGATCAATCCACTCATGTTTTCCAGGATCCCGACAATCGGCATGTTTACCTGCCTGCAGAAGGTGATGGATTTCCTGATGTCCAGGAGAGAAATCTCCTGAGGTGTGGTGACGATGATTCCCCGCGCTTTGGGTACGACCTGGGCTACTGTAAGGGGCTCATCCCCGGTTCCGGGGGGGGAATCGATAAACAGGTAGTCCAGTTCCCCCCAGAGCACATCGGCTATGAATTGCTTGATAGCCCCGATCTTCAACGGTCCGCGCCAGATGACCGCCGTGTCCCGGTCTTCCAGCAGGGCAGCCATTGACACAACCTTGAGCTTCTCCCCATAGGGGATCGGCATAAGGTGCTGTCCGGCCATCTTCACCGGCTCACCTTCCAATCCAAGCATCTTCACGGTGCTCGGCCCGTGCAGATCCACATCCATCAATCCTACCGAGTAACCCTGATCGGCAAGGGCGACAGCCAAATTGACGGCGATGGTGCTCTTGCCGACCCCTCCTTTTCCGCTCATGACCAGAAACGTATGTTTGATTTGGGAGAGCTGTTCGGCAATGCGCTGATCCTGTTCCTGCCGCTCTTTATCTCGATTTCCGCTATGGGTGTCCGCCATCTATATGCCTCCCAATCCTTTTGCTATAATATACCAAATCTCTTGACAAATGAGAATATGTTCATTATAATTTTTAATGAGAATATTCTCAATAGAAGGGTGGGTTCATGGCCAAACCCAGAAAAGACAGACGAGTTCAGTATCCCCCGTCTGTTGTCTACTTCAAGCCCCAGGGTATCCCAATGTTCCAGCTAGAGCAAGAGATACTCACGGTGGATGAGTACGAGGCGATCCGCCTGGTGGACAAGGACGGGCTGGATCAGGAGCAGGCGGCCAAGCGCCTGGGAGTTTCCCGCGCTACCTGCGCCCGTATTATCGTCAACGCCCACAAGAAGGTGGCGGAAGCTCTGACGGAGGGAAAGGCAATCCGAATCGAGGGCGGGAACTTTGTATTGAAGTTGAACCGCTATCGATGCATGGAATGCGGTGCGTTCTGGGAAGCAGAGCTCACTGCCGAGACGACGGGGGGAAATAGGCCACCTTCGTGTCCGAAGTGCCACAGCGATCAAGTCCTTGACTTTGCCCGGCAGGCGGGCTGGCGTCCGGGAGGACTGTGGGGATCGGGAACAGGCTTTGAAGGTTCCGGACAGGGCGGAGGCGGACGGGGAAGAGGACACTGGAACTCGTAGGACCGTCAATACGATCAGGAGGTTTAAATGCCACGATGAGACAAACAGGTTCCATGGGGACGTGCCCCAGGACGGGAAGAGCAGGATGCTCGGGAGATCTGGAGGGCATCGCTCCCAATCTCTCGGTTTGAGTTATTATAAGGAGAAAAAATGAAAGTAGCGATCAGCTCCAGCGGAAACGACAAGAGTGCCCAAGTAGATCCACGCTTCGGCCGCTGTCAGTATTTCATAGTAATCGACACGGAAAGTGGAGAGACTACCGCCGTAGCCAATGCGGCACAATCGGCCGGGGGCGGTGCGGGAATCCAGGCCGCCCAAACCGTCGCAGATCACGATGTTGAGACCGTACTTACGGGCAACGTAGGTCCGAATGCTCATCGAGCCTTGCAAGCTGCCAATATCACGGTGGTGACAGGAGTCAGCGGCGGGGTATCCGAAGTCCTGAAAGACTTTCTTGACGGGAAGTACAAAGCCACGGAAGGCCCCACGGTGGAGCCCCACTTCGGCATTTCCGGAAAGTTCGGGGGTTAAATCATGCCTGGTAGAGACGGAAAGGGACCCCGTTCGAGACCCCGGGGTCCTGGAGGCGCAGCCGGACCGGGACGTGGTCGAGGAGGAGGCCGGGGCATCGGACCGGGAAACGAATGCCTCTGTCCTCAGTGCGGCCCAAAGATACCGCACCGGCTTGGCTTTCCCTGCAACGCCACGCCCTGTCCAAAGTGCGGGGCGCCCATGATTCGGGCCTAGGTCCCCCCCCGGCAACCCTCAAAACTGGCCGCAGGTATAGTGAAAGTATTATATTGATGGCCAGGAGGGTTTATGAACTCCCTAGACATTATGAGATGCACAGCCTGCCGGGTTGGAGAATCCCCGCTCACCCGCGGAGAGATAGAGGAATACCTTCCTCAGGTTCCTGATTGGAAACTCGAGAAGCACAACGGGACCTACCGAATCGAACGCAGTTTTCGTTTTCCCGATTTTACTCGAGCGTTGGAATACACAAACAAGATCGGTGCCTTGGCCGAGAAGGAGGGGCATCATCCCTCCCTCTTGACGGAGTGGGGGCGGGTGACGGTCAGCTGGTGGACCCATAAGATCAGAGGACTGCACCGAAACGACTTCATCATGGCGGCGAAGACTGAGAAGGCCTATCAGGAGCTTCAGTTGGTGGAGCAGAAATAATGGGGAAAAACACTCCCGTGATTTCAGTCATGGCCGGCCTCCGGCTGCTCCTGAGTACCGTTTGCAACGTCCACGGATTCGGCGGCAGGGAAGTCCTGGTCGACCTCTCCCAATCAAAGGGGGACGGCTACCAGGTTGAGGCACGCGGGAAGTAACTCACCCGTCAGCTCGCTGCTACAACCTCGAAATCTTTGTTGATTACAAAGCGAGCTTTGGGCTTTTGAGCCGAAATGATCTCATGCTCGATCAGCAGCACCTTTTCAAGAAAGTCATCCTGGACTTCCCGCGCCCGCTCCAATCGGGACTGCAGGGTCTCCAGATAGGTTAGATCGATAAATATCCGGGTATCCAGGTTCTCCAGAGCCGTTGTATAGGTCCCCTCGGCAACCACAGCAGCAACACCTTCGAGGGAGAGGACTTCTTCGGTGATTCGGTCCTCCTCGTATTCGACCAAAGGCTTGACGATTCTCCCGGCTCCGGATCTGGCTTGTTTTAAGTGATCGTCCAGAAGATCCAGTCGTACCTCCTGCATTCCGACCCAACCGATATCCTTGCGGCGGGTTCTGTCGTTTGTCCTCGGCGGATGAACAAAGTAGTCGTCCTGCTGCAGCACCAAGGTCCTGAAGCCTCGTTCGTTTAGAGCATCCGCCACGGCCTGACCGGTCTCCGACTTTCCACTTCCCGACTCCCCGGCTACGCTGATGGTGTAGATCCTAGCAGCGGATCGGATCTGCGGTAGGATTCTGTCCGCAATCTGCTCCGCCGCCCGGCGGTGCTTATCCTTAATAATGAGCTTGTCCCCAATCATTCCGATCTCCCCTTGTCCCCGTTGTAGTACAACTTCCTCAACCAGGACTCGCCGATATCTTCGGGATTCACAGCCTCCCCCTGACCAGCATCCGCACCTCCAAGAATTTCATGAAACTCATACAAATACCCTTGAGCAGTGCGCAGCCAGGTATAGCGGTCCATCACCCGCTTCCGGCCCCGCCGCCGCATCTCCTGCCGGCGGGATTCGTCCAAGACAAGTTCGAGAACTCCACGGGCGATGTCCCCGGGATCTTCAGGATCGACGAGAATTGCGTACACCCCCCCCTCGTCCTGAAGGCTCTCCCTTGGACCACCATTTCTGGTAACAACGGCGGGCAAGCCCGCAGCCATCGCCTCCAGAGGAGCTAACCCAAAGGGTTCATAGGTGGCTGTCAGCGCGAAAACACCCCTCTTGTTCCTGCCTAGAAACCGATAGCAGGCGGCCAGCTCCTCCTGACTGTTCAGGTCAAAAGCGCCTACACACCCCCGCAGGCGGGCGGCTTCGATCTGCTTGACGATATCTTCGAACACCAAACGTTCCTCTCCGTGGAAGTCCTCCTTCCAGCTCTCGAGGGGATTGGGGATACCCCGGGTGACGATCACCAAATTGGCCGCGCCTCGCAGTTCTTCACTCACAGCCCAGGCTTGAACCAATCCCAGATGGTTTTTCTTCCTGTCCAGCCGGCTCGAGCAGATCACCACGGGGAGCTCCCGCCGGGTATCAGGGATATCTCGTTCCAGCATTCGGGTGACCCGTTCAGCTATCCGGTCCTCGACCGAAGCCTTTCTGTCCGCGCCGAAGATGTTCAAGTTTACGCCGGGTGGAATCACCGCGAACTTGCCTGTGGATTCCGGGTCCACTGCGCCCCGGTAGAGCCTGTGGGCGTACTGTTCTTCCCTTTCCTGAACGGTACTGGTAATAATTCGGGAAGCTCGGGCCATAGAGACCCGTTCGGCGGCGATACGGCGGTCGAAATGGAAAACTTCGACGGCTCGGGCGAAATCTTCCCTCCTATGGACGGCCTTGTCCATCTTCTGCGCACCCAGACTGTGTCCTGTAAAGGTGAAAGGAGTACCCCGTAGGTCCCGGATCAGCACGGCGGCCAGACCGCCGTCGGCGTAGTGTCCTGTGAAGATATCGGGGAAGGGGTTATCTCCATCATAGAAAGAAAGGATATTCCCGACCCACTCCTGGAGATAAGGCCAGAGCTGCTCTTTAGCCAGAAATTTGCCGGGTCCGCAGGGAAAGCGAAGGATGCGTACATTCTCGTGTCCGGGATAGGCATCCCGCTCGCCGGAAAACGCGGGCCAGTCGGGATCCTCGATCCGGCGGGTCACGATATCCACCCGATGTCCCAACAACCCGAGCGTAGTGGACAGCTCCTTAACATAGACCAGCTGCCCCCCAAAATCGGGGTGCTGGGTCCATCCGTGGTCGCCGGGATCGAAGTTGCCCTGAGGATTCAAGAAAGCAATGCGCATAATAAAAGGAAAAATGCTGAAGAACCGTTGACAAGTCTACACCAAATCGTTTAGTTTGTAAAGAGGTTTCATGAAAGCACTTACTTTTCCAACACAGGGTCTTTCATGAAAAGACGAGATCCTACAATTTATCAGGTTGCCGACACCGCCGGCGTGAGCATAGCTACGGTTTCGCGCGTTCTGAACGCCCCCCACCGGGTGAACGAAGACACCCGCAAGAAGGTGCTCAAGGCGATCGAGGAGCTTCATTTCGTACCAAAAGCCGAAGCCAGTGCCAGGGCTCGGAAGGACTTCAAGAGGATCGGAGTTCTCACCCCCTATTTCACCGAGCCCTCCTTTGTTCAGCGGATGCGAGGCATATCAAACGTGTTGATGGGCAGTGAGTACGAGCTGATCGTGTACGCCGTGGAATCCTTGCCCCAACTCCGCGGCTATTTGGACATGCTGCCGATCTCCCGCCGCATCGACGGGTTGGTCATCATGTCCCTTCCCCTGATGAATGGCGATGCCGAGAGAATTCGGAACAACCACCTGCAAACCATCCTTGTCGAATTCAACCATCCCTTTTTCTCGAGCATCGAAATAGACAATGAATACGGCGGGCGGCTGGCCGCGGAATATCTGCTTCGAAAAGGATACCGGCGAATGGCTTTCATCGGCGAAGCCGGAGAACCCCTCTACTCGCTTCACCCCAGTACTTTTCGTTTGACAGGCTTTCAAAAAGCTCTGTCGGAAGCGGGAGTACCGCTGACCGAAGAATACATCGGCCTCAATCCTCTCGACATGTGGAGAATCACAAAGCAGACGCACCAATTCCTCGACCTTCCCGAGCCCCCCGATGCGGTATTTGCCTGCTCCGACATTCAGGCGGCGGGGGTTCTCAAGGCTGCCCGGGAGCATGGCCTCAAGGTGCCCGATGACCTGGCGATTCTCGGTTTCGACAACATCGATCTGGCCGACTATATGGAGCTGACCACCATCGATCAGTCCCTCGATGAGTCGGGCCGCACGGCGGTAGAACTGCTGATAGCCCGGATGACCAATCCCGACCGACCGCAACAGAGCATCAAACTCCAGCTCAGCGTCATCGAAAGGGGTACCGCATAGACATATAGCAATTTCAGCCCCTGTAAAAATTTAGCATGGAGGAGGTAATCATGAAAAAAGACGATCTTTTCCCCTGAATCGGAGCAAAGAGTTCGTAGAAAGAGCCTTTGTTCGAAACAAGAAAAAATTTTTTTAGAAAGGAGTACTACATGAAGAAGTACTTAGTTATTCTGTCCGCCCTCCTGCTCGGCGCCGGTTTGGTTTTTGCCGGAGGCGCGCAGGAACCGACAGCGGAAGCAAACGTGGTCAGCGTGATGGGTGCCTTTGTCCAACAGGAAGAGGTTCGCTTCAATGAGGCGATGAAGGTCTTCGAGCAGCGAACGGGCATCGATGTCCAGTACGAAGCAACCAAGCAGTTCGAGACGCTGATCTTCGTTCGTGTCGAAGGAGGAGACCCACCGGATGTTGCCGCTCTTCCTCAACCGGGCCTGATGAAGACCTTTGCCGATCGGGGTTCCCTGATTCCCCTTTGGCCTAAGATCAAACAGCTAATCAATCAAAACTACGCTCCGGTCTGGCTGGAACTGGGTTCCAACAAAGGTGAGGCCTATGGAGTCTTTCACCGGGTCAACATGAAGAGCCTGGTCTGGTATCCCAAGAAAGCCTGGGCCGATGCGGGCCTAAACATTCCTACCACCTGGGAGGAGATGGAAGCCCTCGAGCAGAAGGCGATCGGCATGGGTGTCGCGCCGTGGACAGTGGGCTTCGAGAGCGGCGGCGCCACCGGTTGGGTCGGCACAGACTGGGTGGAGGATATCATGCTGCGCACCGCCGGACCCGATGTATACGACCAGTGGGTCAACCACGAGATCCCCTTCAACGATCCCCGTGTCAAGAGAGCCGCCGAGATCATGGGCAAACGCCTGCGGGATCCCAAGTACGTGTTCGGCGGACCCCAGTACGTGCTCAGCACCAATTTCGGCGACGCTCCGAAGGTGATGTTCGAGAGCCCACCCAAGGCCTGGATGCACCGTCAGGGCAACTTCATCACCGGCTTCTTCCCCGAAAACATACAGGCGAATCTCCTCGAAGAGGTGGGGTTGTTCGGCTTTCCCCAGATCGATTCCAAATGGGGAACCCCCGCTCTCGGCGGCGGTGACCAGTTCGTTATGTTCAACGACCGCCCCGAGGTACGTCAGTTCATGGAATTCCTGGCAACCTGGGAATCCGGTGAGTCCTGGGCCAGAGCAGGCGGTGCACTGTTCCCCTACAAGACCCAAGACCTCAACGCCTACGGCAACGAAATGGAAAGGGCGCAGGCGGAGCTGCTGCTCAATGCCAAGGTCTTCCGCTTCGATGCTTCCGACCTGATGCCTGCCGAGGTCGGCGCCGGCAGCTTCTGGACTGGTATGGTCGATTATGTCAGCGGTGTGGATCTCGACAAGGTCCTCGCCGAGATCGAAAAAAGCTGGCCTGAGTAATTACACCGCCTCACAAATAGGCATCGATTCGTTGGGCGGTTCCCATCAGGGGAACCGTCCAGCGTTCTCTTGATCGCGATTCGAATCCACAGGTATGATGATGTACTGAGGAGGCAATTCTGTCATGGAAGACTTCGAAAAAGCAGTTCGGCCCGAGGGTTTTTTTCCCAATTTGTGGCTAATCCTCTGGCGTATTCTCATTGCCGTAATCGTTCCGGCCGTCAGTTTTATCGTAATGTACGTGGGTTTTCGCTTCCTAAGGGAAAGTGCGGCGCCCGCAGCGGTGATAGCGGTGGTGGCCATCGTTTGGGGAGTGGGAGGCGTGGCAATGCTGTTCTTTGCCACCAACTGGGTGATCACTCAGCTCGGTCCCGCCTGGCGACGACGTTTGCAGCCTTTCCTCTTCGTGGGGCCGGCCTTGGCTATTCTCGGTTGGTACCTGGTGCTCCCGACTTTGCGTAGTCTATTCTTGAGCTTCTTCGGTCCGGCTTCAAAGAAATTCGTCGGCCTGGCCAACTATGCCTACGCGTTCACCGACCGGGTGATGCTCATCGCCTTCCGCAACAACCTGCTCTGGCTGGTACTGGGAACGGGCTTGAGTGTGCTGCTCGGTTTGATTGTGGCCTTACTTGCAGAGCGCTCCCATCTGGAAAGATTTTCCAAGGCGCTGATCTTTCTACCCCTGGCCATTTCCTTCATCGGAGCCGGTGTGATCTGGAAGTACGTATATGCCTACAAGCCCCCCGGAGAATCCCAGATTGGAATCTTGAACGCGATCGTGAGCGCTTTCGGGGGAGATCCGGTAGGCTGGCTGACAACACGTCCCTGGAACACCCTGTTTCTGATCGTGATACTCGTTTGGATGCAGACGGGTTTCGCTATGGTTGTGCTCGCTGCGGCGCTGCGGGGAGTACCCACATCCATCAAAGAGGCGGGCCGCATCGACGGGGCTACCGAGTTTCGGGTTATTTTGAGCATCATCATCCCCTATGTCAGGGGTACGATCATCACGGTTTCTACAACGATCCTGATCATCACTCTAAAGATCTGGGACATCGTCTACTCCATGACCAGCGGATTATATGGCACCGAGGTGCTGGCCAGCCAACAGTACAAGCAGATGTTCAAATTCCTCCACTACGGCCGCGGCTCGGCCATAGCGATAATACTACTGATCGCCGTTATTCCGGTAATGTGGTACAACCTCAAAACCTTTATGCAACAGGAGGTGTTCTGATGGCAGCTAAAGAAGAAAAAGAAAACAAAAGCGTCGCCGTTACCGTTGTGCTGCTCCTCTTGTGCCTGGTTTGGTCTCTTCCCACCATCGGCCTGCTTGTCACCTCGTTCAGAAGCAGGGACGATGTAAACCGGACCGGCTGGTGGACCGTAGTCAGGGAAGCCAATTTTACAACCGATAACTACAAACAGGTGTTGGCCGGGAAAAACTACACCTACAAGGATGCCCAGGGGAATACGGTTACCGCGCGAACGGAAAACCTGGTGCGGGCTTTCCTGAACAGCGTAACCGTTACCATACCTGCGGTGGTGATCCCGATCTTAATTGCAGCCTTTGCCGCTTACGGCTTCGCCTGGGTCGACTTCCCGGGACGAAAGATCTTTTTCACAATAGTGGTGGCCCTGCTCGTGGTGCCGCTGCAGATCGCTCTTATCCCGATCCTGCGGGACTACATGAAACTCAAGCTCACCGGAACGTTTCTGGCAATCTGGCTGGCCCATACAGGATTCGGACTGCCGTTGGCCATCTATCTGCTGTTCAACTATGTCTCCACGATCCCCCGTTCGATATTGGAATCAGCCTTTATCGACGGCTACACCCACTTCTGGATTTTCATCTACCTGATTCTGCCTCTGTCGGTGCCGGCACTGGCTTCCTTTGCCATCTTTCAGTTTGTCTGGGTGTGGAACGACCTTTTGGTCGCCATGGTGTTTCTCGGCACCAAACAGGAAGTCGCCGTGCTGACCCAGCGGCTGCTGAACATGATCGGGACAAGGGGTCAGGACTGGCACCTGCTCACCGCGGGAGCCTTCGTATCCATAGTTCTGCCTCTGATTATTTTCTTCGCCCTGCAGCGCTTCTTCGTGCGGGGACTGTTGGCCGGATCGGTCAAGGGATAGGAGGCTTCGGCCGGGGGCGCCCCACCCTGAGTGGCCGGGCGGGTGGATCAGAACAGATACAGGGGGTAAGAGTCGGGATTCTTGCCGAACAGGGTGATCTGATCCACCTGACGGATCTTATCGCCCAGGCAGAGGGCAAACAGACAGCGCTCCACGCCCAATCCGCCGCCGAAGGTTTCCGGAAACAGGGCTTTGCCTTGGTCATCCTTCTGGGAGGCGGCCATGAGAAAAGGTCCGTATCCGCCCAGCTCGCCGATGTTTTCGATGTTGTCTCCGTCGATCTTGGGTGGAACGTCGATGATCCTGTTGTCGATCAACCTGGCCACGATCGCCTCGAACAGCCACTCCCTTAAACCGCCGGATAGTACTTCGTAGGCCGGTCCGAAGGAGTTATCTTTCCGCTGCCGGCTCTGGGTACAGAGGTCGTAGTTGTAGATCATATCCGAGCTGAACTCGGACAGTGGGATCCTCCCGCCCTCCGGCTTCAGATAAGGATAGATCAGGTCGTAGTTCTCCCGCATCAAGCCGGTAATCCAGAAAAACTGGCCGTCTACCGTCTTTCCAAGGGGTTGTTCGATCGCTTTCGTACCCAACCGAGCCACCGCCTTGTCCCGCTGAAAACGGGGAAACGGGAGTTCGGGCACCTCCAGGGCAACACCGAGAGCTTTGAGGTTTTCCTCGTTGGCATTGGCCACCGCCGTGACCGCGGCAACAATGAGCCGCTCGAAGAAGCCGAGAGCCTGCTCATGATCCTCCCGCAGGATCTTTTCCACCTTCTCGGCCTGACAGAGATAGACCTCCAGCTCGATTCCGCGGTTGCGTCGCACCTCGATGTCCATCTGGGAAAAATCGATCAGGTATTTCCCTCGCTGCACACGGTTGGGACTCTCCATCTCCAGGCGGATGTTGGGAGAATCCACAAAGATCCCTTTGATCTTGGGATTGAAAAGAGCAAGCATCTTGGAGTAGATCATCGAGTGGGTGGTCATATAGGTCTGACCCTTGTATCGGATCGAGGGGGTGTGCTCCACGTCATGAGCCAAAGGGTCGGTAACCGGGCTCAAGGACACCCGTTCGATGTTGAACAGACCTTCGGCAGCCAGGTGCAGCTGCATCGCGTTGACGAAGGTCGTGCGGATGGCCAGGGCATGATAAAGATCCTCATTCAGCCACTTGTCGATGTAGTCAGCGCGGATGAATTCGCCCAAAGAGCTGCCGCTCTCGCTAAGAGCTGCCTGAAAGTTGAACAGGCTCTGACCGACGTGTTCCTCGATGGATTCGTGCATACTTTGTTCCCCTTATCTGTTATTGCAAATTAGGCAGGTTACCAGTATAGCGAACAAACATTTGGCATGGGTACCCCTTGGGACCAGGGATCAGCGGTTGCGGCAGCCCCGAATAACCCCCAACCGAATTTGCATTATTTTCTAACAGTTCGGTCTTTCTCCCGAGCAACTGGCCGAAACCATCCGTAGCAGGCTTTACATCCAGGGATCAATCATCATCTTGATTTCTTCATCTTTTGCCGCGCTGAAGCGTTTAAAGGCCAACTCGATTTCGTCAAGGGGATAGATCCCTGTCACCAGATCGGACAAATGAAGTCTCCTCTGCTCCAGCAACTCGATGGCTCGTTTCATCTCCCGCGGCGGGCGTCTGGAGGTGAGGAAACGAACCTGTCGATGATAGAACCAGTTCAGAGACAGAGAGAGCCGTTCTTCCTCGGGGCAGATCCCGAAGCTCAGAAAGGTTCCGCCGCGCTTGAGCAGCGGAAGCGCTTCCTCTATGGCGGCTGTAGATCCGGTGGCATCGATCAGATAGTCCAATCCTTGGGTACACAGTCCACGCACCACTCTTTCCAGGCTTTCCTCCTTTGGAGACAACACCCGGTCCGCTCCCTGGCTCTTAGCCTTACTTCTCCTCATTGGCAGCAATTCAGTTTGTACAAGTGTTACCGAAAGACTCCTGTTCAACACCTGGTTCCAGAGCAGACCCACCGTGCCGGCGCCTAATAGGAGGAAGGAACAACCCGCCTCGGGATCGAGGTTGGACAGTCCGGCCAGCACAGTTGAAAGGGTTTCGGTCAATACTGCATCTCGAACATCGATATCTGCATCTATCTTGTAGACATTAACAGAAGGAACCGTGGTATATTGGGCAAAGCCACCCTGACGCTGATAGCCGATAAATGATTCCTTTTCACAGAACCGGTACTCTCCCCGTTTGCAGCTATCACAATTTCCGCAAAAAATGAACGGATCGACCACTACCCGGTCACCAGAATTAAATCCTTCAACGCCATCCCCGACTTTATCTACCTGGCCATAGATCTCGTGGCCAAGGACAGCGGGGGGCTCGGCATTGTGGATTTCTCCCGAAAAGATATGGGCATCGGTTCCGCATACTCCACAACCGAGCACTTTGATCCGCACCTCCACCGGGGACGGTTCTGGAATCGGAAGATCCTGAACTTCGATACGCCCTGGAGCCTTGAACACTGCAGCCTTCACTACTTCTCTTCCTTTCCTCGCAGACCTCGAGATTTCAACCGGAGCGATGAACAGTATAATACAACCCTGTCTATTGCTTTGATTATAGCATTGCCTTATAACAAAACTCTCCACACGTTCAAGAGAATACAATTTTCATCGGTGTGATAGGTGCTGTGTGAAGAGGCAACTAGAGAGCTCAGAAAGAACAGATAAAACCACCGCTTTGATTGACCGGACCAGACAACGGGTCGCCTTGTCCACTGCGATCCTGGCATCGTTCCTGACTCCCTTCATGATATCATCGGTCAACATTGCCCTCCCGGTAATTGGAGATGAGTTCTCCTTGAACGCGGGAACCGTCGGCTGGATCGCCACTTCCTACCTGCTGGCTGCAGCCATGGTTCTCATGCCGGCGGGCAAATTGGCGGACATCGCGGGAAGGAAAAAATTCTACGCCATCGGCCTGGGCCTGTATTCCGGGGCATCCTTTCTCTGCGCTCTGGCCGCTTCGGGCTTCTCGCTGATTCTGTTTCGAATAATCCAGGGATTCGGAGCCGGTGTAATGTTTGCCACGGGCCTGGCGATCGTAACGTCAATTTTTCCGCCTGAAAAAAGAGGAATGGCCTTAGGGATTGTTGCAGGAGCGACCTACCTGGGGTTGTCCGTCGGTCCTGTTGTTGGTGGTCTGCTCACCCATTATCTGGGTTGGCAGAGCATCTTCTGGAGCACAGCTCCAGTCGGATTGATCGCCCTTGCTCTGGTACTCCTCGGGCTACGAGGAGAGTGGGCTGAAGCTCGTGGAGAATCCTTTGACCTGGCCGGCTCCATTATTCTGGCGATTTCGCTTCCGGCCATGATCTTCGGGACTTCCAGACTTCCTTCGCCCCTCGGGATTCTATTGCTCGCTGCAGGTCTGCTCGGTATAACCGGGTTTTTTCTTCTCGAAGCACGAGTCCCCTTTCCCATCTTTCCAGTACCGCTGCTGCGCAACAACAGGACCTTCGCCTTTTCAAGTCTGGCCGCCTTGATCAACTACAGCTCCACCTTCGCGGTGACCTTCCTGCTCAGCCTCTACCTACAGCATATCCAGGCACTGCCGCCGCAGAAGGCCGGCACGGTACTTATTGCTCAACCGATCATCATGGCAGCGGTTTCGCCCCTGGCTGGTAGGCTTTCCGACAAGATCGAAGTTCGGATCCTGGCTTCGATCGGCATGGCCCTTGTGGCCCTGGGGCTCGCCCTGTTGGCTTTCCTGGACAGCCAGACCTCCCTCGCCTTCGTTGTGTTGGCTTTGATCGTCCTGGGTCTCGGATACGGCTTGTTCTCCTCCCCCAACATGAACGCCATCATGGGTTCCGTTGACAAACGTCTGTACGGAGTCGCTTCGGCTACCTTGGGAACGGTTCGTCTGATAGGGCAGATGCTGAGCATGTCCATCGCCGTTCTGATCTTCTCCCTTGTCATCGGGCAGGTACAGATCAGCCCCGCGGTCTACGGACAGTTGCTCAGGAGTGTTCGGATTGCCTTTGCTGTGTTCGCTCTGCTCTGCTTTGCCGGGATCTTCGCCTCGATGGTACGGGGCAAGCTTCACTCAACCTGAACCTATTGCCGCCACATCCTGAACAACGGGACCTACGGCGGCCGATAAAGCATCAAGAACGATAGATCTCCTCGATGATCTCCGCCACCCGTAATCCCGTTTCCCCCGGAACCGGAGGTTCTTTGTCCCGGAGAAAAGCTTGAGTAACCGCTTCGATGTGGGGAAGATGAATATTTCGGTTGGGGGGATGATCTTCCTCTCGATCGCCTGCGGCGGTATATACCCTCACCAGACCACGATTGAGTACGGGTATATGGATCGAACCGGCGCTGCCGTAGATATCCAAACTATCCTGTGGCTCCTCTACCGCCCGACTCACCGCCAACATACCTCGGGATTCGTTCTGAAACTCGAAAATAGAGACCGAAGTGTCCTCTACGTTCCAGTCCGTGATCAGACGCCCGTTGCTCCCGAACGCTCTGGACACCGGTCCAAGGATGTTGAGCAGCACTTCGATGCGGTGGCAGCCGAAATCCATCAATGGTCCTCCCCCAGCGTGTTCCTTGCGGACGATCCAGTACTTCGGATCCTCAGGATCGGGGCGAAAGCTTTCAAAAGCCCGGATCTGCGCCAGTACGACCTTTCCGATTTCCCCGGCTGCGATGATCTGTTTGACCCGGGCGACAACCGGATAGAAATGTCGATAGTAGGCGATGCTCAGGCGTACCCCGCTGCCTCTGCAGGCGGAAATCATCTGCCGGCATGCTTGAGGATCCAAAGCCATAGGTTTTTCGCACAGCACGTGCTTTCCGGCCTTGGCTGCGGCGATCGTCTGTTCAGCATGCAGGTACGGGGGCGTCGCGATATAGACGGCATCGATCTCTCCATCCCTGAGCAGTTCCCGCCAATCCTTATACCAGCGTTTTGCCCCGAACTCTCGAGCGAACTCCTCGGCAAGGTCATGTCTCGATCGGTTGACCGCAATCAGCCGGCAGCTGTCGAGATCACGGAAAGCAGGGGCGACTCGTTTTCTGGCGATATCCCCGCAGCCTATCAGTCCCCAACGCAATACGGTCACGGATTTCCTCCTCTCAGACGATGCGGAATCAGCCTAGAGGCTGTCGTGAATAATGTCAATCAAACTCGAAGACCAGCGTGCTCTGCCGGGACCGCGCACCCGAAACTTCGGTGCTCAGAGGTATCGCTTTGTTGCTCCCTTGAGCCGTGACCATCATCTCGAGCACGATATCCAGCTCCTCCTGGCAAATCATCCCACAGCGCAGGAGAAGCTGCAGAATCCTTAGGGCCGTATCCGATCTCTTGCTCATCCCAAAGACCTCCAAACAGAATATTACTTATTATTTGTATAGTATTTGGAGATATCTGTCAAGGGAGGGATAAACGTACACTGTGCAGATCGATCGGGTAGCGCCCGTAATCATGGGCAGTTTCGACCATGGTACGGAAGTTCTCGGGTCGGACCGCAGAGGTAATCGAGTTCCCCGAGGAGAGGATATGTCCACCGCCGGGGGACACGGAAGTGATCAGTGCCCGGGTTGCCCTGTGTACCTCCTCGGCGGAACCCCGACAGAGTAGATCCACATCCACATTTCCCACCACACAAACCCTGTCCCCCACAACCCCCTTTACCTTGCCTAGATCCATACCGGCGGCGGGCTCCAGCGGACCAATCCCGTCGACTCCCGTATCCACTATATCCTCGAGAATCGCCCAAATGTTTCCATCCGTGTGTTTGACACAATAGGCCCCACCGGTCTTTATATTCCCGACCACTTCGGTGAGACCGGGCAGGATGAACTCCCGGAACAGAGCAGGGGACATGATCGTCCCTGTTTTATGAGCGTAATCGTCTCCCAAAACGATAAGATCGACTCCTTCGGCGATAGCCAGGCGATGAAGCTCCTTGTTGTACTCGATCACCATCCGCCCGATTGAAGTGGCAAAGACCGGCTCGAGAAGATAGCTCTCCAATAGTCGCTCCATGCCGCACAGATACCAGGAAGCTGCAAACACAGCCCGGCCGACCAACATAACGGCACGCCTGCCTCTAAAATGCCTCACCACCCTCCGCACGGCTTTGAGAACAGGATCACGACGGGGATCGGGAATCCGGAAATGCCCGAGGTCCTCCATTCGCCGGATCGGGTGACCGGAAACGTAGGGCAACAGCTCGGTAGTGATCTTTCTGTGCACCCCCCAGACATCGGTGTAGCTCTTCTTGAACCGAAAAAAGAGAGGCCTCAGACCGAGAAGATACATGACCTGATTGACGGATACCGCATCCAGATCGAGGTACTCGATCAGGTCGAAATACCCGGAACAATCAAGACCCCGGACGACCTTCCAGTCGATGGACAACTCCATGACGGGAAGACGATCCGTCTGCCGACGCTCGAGGGCGGCGATTACTCTCTGACGCGGGGTGATGATTCCCTCCCTTTCCCGCCGGGCTCTCTCAACCGTAGAAGGCGCCGGCCATGAAGCTGACAACGGATTGGGTGGCTGTATCCACAGCCTGTTCGTAGCGCAGAAGCCTGCCGTTATCCGCTTCAAGGATTCGTAACAGTGTATAGATCGCCGGCACGCCGCAGACGTTGCGGCGGTCCCTCTCCTCCTGGATCCCTCGAAAGAAGGTCTCCGCCTCTCCGGAAAGAATCGTCGCGATCATCCTTCGGTCTTCTCTCTCGATCTGCTCGAGAAGGGGCGGCTTTATGGTAACGTTCTGCCCGAAGCGCTGTCCGATATGGCTCAAGTCCACGGCAGCGATGCAGCACACCTCCGAACTGGCCTCCTTCAGAGTCTTGCTCAAAGCTTCGATGAATTCTCCGATTTCGGGGTCTTCAGCGATCGATCCTCCCTTATAGAGCTCCGGAGACAGAGAGCAGAGAACAGGTACGATGCGCAGGCGCTCCTCGGCGTTGTACAAATACTGCAGGAAGAGAACTTGAAACTCTATGGAATGCTCACCGCGGTGACAGAACTCATCCTCGTAAAAATCCGTTCGGCAGCGGGCGCCAAGAGCCTCCAGGAACTCTCGATCCGTGGAGACCACTCCTAGGGGTGTTTTGAAGTCTTTGGCTGTCAGCACGTAGGGGTGTCTGGTCTGCACATGAACGATTCCCAGAAGCAGGAAGGTTCGGGCCGAGCACTCCCGGGCAAGTTCCGCATAGCTCCAGGCGAAGCATCGCGCCCCCCGACGGAGGTCTATGTGGGGAGCGATCAGCCCCCGCAATCTTCCCGAAGGATCGGCGGCATCGGGCAGGCCCGGTCCATCCGGGGGGGCAAACGGAGCCTCCAGCTGATTCCGCAGCGCCTCGGCTTGTGCTTCGTAGGAAACTCCGGCGTGAGCAGCCTCACGGACCGATGCGGCTCTGAACGTTTCCACAGCCTCTGCCTGAACCTGCTGGAAGCGTCCGGACTCCAGGAACAGGGCTTCGTCGAGCTGATCGATGATCTGACGAACCTTGTCGCTGAAAAGCAGTTCCCCGAAGCTCCGGGTATACTCAGCCTGGATATCCAGGACCGAATGCTTTCCGTCGAACCGGGAAATGATGAACAGTAGGGACTGAGGGATGAGCAGAAGCTTATCGGAGAATCCTTGCGGATCCCGCAGGCAAATCATGTTGTTCTGTGCGGGGATGGCTTCTACCGGACGGAGCTTGGGATATTCCATAACCAGCAGAACCACCATATTCTTCACGAAGCCTTTTGACAAGATCCGGCCAAGTGCGTAGGCTTCCCACTACACAGGTGCGAATCGATCAACCATGAAGTGCGACTCAAAACCATCCTGGCATACCCTTGATCCCGCCTCGGTATTGGCCCGCCTGGGCGTGAGCCCTAAACAAGGACTCAGTACTCAAGCAGTGAGTGAGCGACTCAAGGAGGAAGGCCTGAATGAGCTCGTTGAACGGGGAGCCAAGTCACCTCTTCGCATCTTCGCCGAGCAGTTCACCTCTCTCATGGTGCTGCTGCTTATCGCCGCGGCAGCGGTCTCCGGGATCCTGCTCCGACAGTGGGCGGACGCCCTGGTCATCCTGGTGATCGTTATCCTCAACGCCCTGCTGGGCTTTTGGCAGGAATTCCGGGCGGAGAAAGCTCTGGCAGCGCTGAAGAGTCTGTCTGCGCCCAGAGTTCGAGTGCTCCGGGATTCCGAGGTGAAGGAGATCGCTTCGCGGGAATTAGTCCGCGGGGACATCGTTCTGATCGGAGCGGGAAATCTTATTCCGGCTGACTGCCGGATCCTCGAATCTGCCAATTTGAAGGTGCAGGAGGCCGCCCTAACAGGGGAGGCGGAAGCGGTGGGAAAAACCACCGCTGCACTCGATGAAGAGGATCTGCCCCTGGGTGACAGGCGAAACATGTTGTACATGGGAACGGTGGTCACCTATGGCCGGGCAACGGCGGCAGTAACGGCTACCGGCATGAACAGCGAGTTGGGGAACATCGCCGCCCTGATCCAAGAGACCGCTCCCGAGAAGACAATCCTACAGAAGAAGCTCGCCTCGTTGAGCGTCATCCTAGTCTTGGCCGCTCTGGCTTTGATCGGTGTCGTGGCTCTGGAGGGATGGCTGCTTCAGGGACAAAGCCTCAAAAGTTTGTTCATCACTGCGGTGAGCATGGCTGTGGCGGCGATCCCAGAAGGACTACCCACCGTGGTTACCATCGCTCTAGCCCTAGGAGCTCAACGGATGCTGCGCCGCCGGGCGTTGATTCGCAAGCTGCCCGCTGTAGAGACCCTCGGTTCGGTCACCGTCATCTGCTCGGACAAGACAGGCACCCTGACTCAGAATCGGATGACGGTCAGCGTGCTTGATCTTCTCGATCACCGTATAGAACTTTCCCAGCAGGAGCAGAGCACCGCTGTAGATACCGACAACGCAACTGGGGACCCGAAAGCCACCCTGATGCTGACGGCGGCCGCTCTGTGCAATGATGCGGTTCTCAAGGAGGATAGTGAGAACTTCGAAACTCTCGGGGACCCCACCGAAGGAGCTTTGGTGAGCGCAGCGGCCCGGGCCGGATTGATGAGACCCGATCTGGAAGACGTGCTCCCTCGGATAGGCGAGCTTCCCTTCGACTCGGAGCGAAAGCGCATGACCACTGTACACTCCCTTGCCAAGCTCGCAGATGTCGGTGGTTCCGCCGACCTTCCCCATCGAACAGCCGCGCTGCGGGCCCGACTGGCGGAGATCTTTACCCCCTGGATCAAGGATGGGGAGACCTACCCTGCGGATACCCGGACTGCAGTGTTCACCAAAGGAGCGGTGGACAGTCTTCTCGAGGTCTGCTCCTCGGTATGGAGCAACAACCGACAGGAGCCCTTGACCGAGAACTGGCAAAGGCGGATCGAAGGGGCAAATGAAAATCTGGCCGCCCAGGGAATTCGAGTTCTGGGAGTGGCCGTGAAAGCCGGAGATTCCCGAGAGAGCCAGGAGCACTGGGAGAAGGATCTGGCCTTCGTGGGACTGATTGGGATGCTCGATCCCCTGCGCACCGAGGTCAAGGACGCGGTGGAAACCTGCCGCCAAGCGGGGATCCGACCGGTAATAATCACGGGAGACCATCCGCTGATCGCCCGGACTATCGGGGCGCAGCTCGGTTTTCACAATTCGGAACGTTTTCTCACCGGCAGAGATCTGGCCGGGATGGAGCTTGCGGATCTGGTCGAGGAGGTTGATCGGGTCTCGGTGTACGCACGAGTTGCCCCGGAGCACAAGCTGAAAATCGTCGACGCCTTTCAGGCAAAGGGTCACATCGTCGCCATGACCGGAGACGGAGTCAATGATGCCCCGGCCCTGAAATCAGCCGATATCGGTGTGGCCATGGGCATCACCGGAACCGATGTCTCCAAAGAAGCGGCGGCCATGGTGCTTCAGGACGACAATTTCGCCACGATCGTATCCGCGGTAGAGGAAGGCCGGATCATCTTTGACAACATACTCCGCTTCGTGCGCTATATCCTGGCCAGCAACTGGGCGGAGATCCTCGTGATGTTGATTGCACCGCTGTTCGGTCTTCCCATCCCCCTGTTTCCCGTCCAGATCCTTTGGATGAACTTGGTCACCGACGGACTCCCCGCCCTCGCTCTGGGAGTGGAGCCCGGTGAAAGGGATGTGATGCAGCGCCCTCCCCGGGAGCCGGCCAGGCCGATATTGACTTGGAATACGGGGGCACACATCCTGTGGGTCGGCCTGCTGATGGCTGTTCTTGCCCTGTGGGCCGGGGGCAGCCAGTACGGGATTTTCGGATCGACCCTTCTGAACAGCTTCTCCCACTCCGACAGCTGGCGGACCATGCTCTTCACCACTCTGGTTTTCTCCCAGATGACCCTAGCGCTGGGAGAGCGTTCTCGGCGAAGCTCCCTGTTCCAGATCGGGTTGCTGTCCAATCGGCATATGTTGGTCGCAGTCGTCCTTACCGTCTGTCTACAATTGGCCGTGATCTACCTTCCCTTCCTGCAGGGATTCTTTTCAACCGCACCTCTCTCGGCCGCCCAAATCGGGATCTGCTTCGCCCTCAGCCTGGTCATGCTGCTGGCTGTGGAAACTGAAAAACTCATCGTCCGGGTCATACACCCCGGCGAGAAAAACCCGGAATAGCTTCCCGTTCAACTATCTTTCCTCGCCCACTGGACTTTTTTCATAAACATGCTATTATATAGTAAATATACTATACAAGGATGGCCGATCATGGCACAAGTAACGGTAGATGCAGGGATCTGCGGATTTGCAACCACGATTCAGGCAGCTTCGGCGGATATGCAGGTCGTGCAGATCTCCTACGAATCCGACTGTCCCCACGTGAACAAAGCCAAGGAAGAGCTTACTTCCGTCGATGCCTTCCAGGAGCTGTTCAAGAAGCCCCACGAGACCACGGTATATCAGATTCTCTCGAAATATCTACCTCACGTCACCTGTCCGCTGTACTCGGGATTTTTCAAAGCTATTGAAGTTGCCGCGGGAATGGCTCTGCCCAAAGACGCCTCGATCTCGATCGAAAATTAATCTAAAGGCGGCAACAACACCCGCCTCTATTGCTACCAATCGGATATCCATGCCAAGATGGGGATCATGATCCACCGCAGATATTGGCTGGGTATCCTTCTTCTGCTCTGGCTACACTGTCTGCCAGCAGAAGCGGTAACCCTCAAGATCGCTACGTTGGCACCGGTGGGCTCGCCTTGGGTAGAATCCTTGCGCCGCCTCTCCGCCGATTGGGATCGTATCTCCCATGGACGTGTCAATTTGAAAATCTATCCCGGCGGCATTGCCGGTGAAGAGGCGGACATGATCCGCAAGATGCGCATCGGTCAGCTTGACGGAGCAGCTCTGACCCAGTTGGGATTGGGTCTGATCGATTCCGCCATACTTGCCCTGAGTACTCCCTTCCTCATCCAAAAGGAGGAAGAGTTGGATCATGTGATGGAGCGCACCAAGCCATACTTTGAATCCAGACTGGCTGACAAGGGATATCGCCTGTTCGCCTTTTCCAAGGTTGGGTGGGTCCACTTCTTCGGTCGGGAGCCCCTGATTTTCCCGGAAGATCTGAGACGCCTGAAGCTCGGAATCGCGGCGGGGGATGCCGATTTTGTGGAAACCTGGCGCAGGGCCGGTTTCAATGCCTTCAGCCTGCCCTTTGGGGACCTTCTGGTCGGGCTCCAGGCAGGAATGATCGATGCCTTCTATGCCCCGCCCCTTGTCGCGGCAACCTTCCAGTGGTTTGGGGCGGCTCGCCACATGTCGGCTCTGCCCATCGCCCCTGTGGTGGGAGCCGTCGTGGTCACTTCGAAGTTCATCGAACGAATTCCTTTGGACCTGCGGGAACCGCTGCTCGCCACCTTTTCAACGCTCGAGGGAGAGCTGAATGCACAGATGCGGGACCTCGAAGTGGAGGCTCTTGCGGCAATGCAGGAACAGGGTCTGGAGATCCATTCCATTCCCGCCGAAGCGGCGGCTGAGTGGCGCAGGATCGGGGATCAGGGGATGCAGGCCGTGTTGGGCAGAATGATTCCAATAGAATCCTACGAACTAATCGTAGATCTGGTCTCCGAGTACAACCGGTAGAGACTCAATTCGAAGCTCGCTTGACTTCTCCGGTTCGGGATTTCATACTGAAAGCAATTCGTCAAGGCAAGAAAGGATCCGATAACAGAGGTGGACGAGGCACAGTGGTTCTTTCCGGATAATCTGGATCAGGTCCCGGAGATTCTGTCCCGGGAGGGAGTCGTGCCCCACGGCGGGGGAACCGGGATCCTGTGGGGCGGAATGACTCGAGTTCGCGGTCTGATGGACACGGGACGACTGGACCTGAAATACGCCAGAGATCAAAACGGCTCGATCGTCCTGGGCTCAGCCCTGAGCTATACCGAAGCCGCTGAAGCGCTTGCCAAGGCGGATCACCTCCTGGCCCGGTCTCTATCCTCGGCGGCCACCGAACCGCTGCGCAACCGCATCTCCCTTGGAGGAAGCATCTCGATGTTTCCCTATTGGTCTGATTTGATGGGACCTCTGCTGGCTCTCGATGCGGAGCTGTCCTTGGTCGGGACAAACAGCGGCACCTATCCGCTTTCAGAGTACGTACAGAAAAGAGAGCTGCGGCAAAAGTCGTTGATCACCTCGATACGCTGGCCCGATGCGCCATGGCGGGGGGCGTATTACAGACACACCCGCACGCCCACCGACCGGCCTGCCTTCAGCATCACGGTCCTGGTTCTGCGCAAATCCAAGCGCATCGAAGAAATCCGCATCGTCGTGGTGGGATGCTCGGGACGCTATCGACGCCTTACCGAGGTCGAACAGGCTATCCAGGGGGCGGAGGTTCCGGCCGAGCCGGATGATTTAATCGACGCCGCTGCCCCCCAGCCGGGAATGGATTTTCCCGCCCGCATGGGATTCAGCGCCGAGTATCTGAAAGCTTGCGCATCTGTCGAGTTGAAACGAAGCCTCGCCGCGGCCTTGAGGAGCTCACCATGACCGGATCATTGCATATCAACGGCACGGAATTGCGGGCATCCTTTCGGGGGAACGAACTACTCCTCGACGTTCTCCGAAATCTGGGCTGCACGGAGGTGAAGGAGGGCTGCAGGGAGGGGGCCTGCGGATCCTGTTTGGTTCTTCTCGACGGAGTGCTGGTCAACTCCTGCCAGGTCCTGGCGGCCTCTGCTCTCGGGCGAGAGATCACCACGGTGAAAGGGTTGGGGACTTTTCACGAGCCTCACCCGATCCAGGAGGCCTTCGTCGAGGCCGGGGCGGTGCAGTGCGGCTTCTGCACCCCCGGCATGGTTCTGGCCACCTTCGCCTTGTTAAAGAAAAACCCCAAGCCCGAGGAAGCGGAGATCCGCAAAGCCCTGGATGGCAATCTCTGCCGCTGTACCGGGTATGTGAAGATCATCGAAGCGGTGAAGCTGGCCGCGGAAAGGATGGCTCACCATGGATGAAAAGCCGAGGAAACGCACCCACGTAGGCCGCTCCGCCACCAAGAACGACTCCCTGGCTCTGGCCACGGCTCAGGAGCGATTCACCGCCGACTATCCGCTGGAAAGTCCCCTTCACTGCGCCATTCTCTACTCCCCCCACGCCCATGCGGAGATCACCTGCCTCCATACCGAAGAGGCTGAAGCCCTTCCCGGGGTCGTGGATATCCTGAGCTTTCAAAACGTTGCCCGGATCCTACATACCTCCGCCGGGCAGGGATATCCCGAACCCTCTCCTTACGATGCGGTTCTCTTCGACAACCGCATGCGCTACGTAGGGGATCGAGTGGCTTTGGTGGCGGCGGAATCTCTTGAAATCGCCAATCAGGCCCTACGAAAGATCCGGGTAGAGTACAACGTTCTGGAACCTCTATTTGACAGGCAGCGGGCTATGGATGAGGGGGTACCCCGGCTTCACGGCGGGGAGGACCACGCCAAGATCCCGGTGGCCTACGAACCGGAAAAGAACCTTGCCGCGGAAGTCCAGATCGCCTTCGGAGATCTGGAGGAGGGATTCTCCCAAGCGGAGTTCATCGAGGAGAATGACTACAGCCTGCCTGCAGCCTCTCACTGCGCCCTGGAGCCCCACGCCGCCCTGGCCTATATCGACGAGCGGGGCCGATTGGTCATCATTTCCACGACCCAGGTTCCCTTTCATACCCGCAGGATCGTCAGCAAGCTGATCGAGTGCCCCCTTCACCGGATCCGGGTGATCAAACCGAGAATCGGCGGGGGCTTCGGGGGCAAACAGGAGGTCATTCTCGAACCCCTGGTGGCCCTGGTTGCCTGGCGCAACCAGCGGCCGGCCCGGCTGGTGCTCTCCCGACGGGAGGTGTTCGTCTCCACCCGTACCCGCCACGCCGCCGATCTGCACATGAAAACCGGCGCTGCCAAAGACGGCAGCATCACCGGCTTGCAGATGGACTGCCTGCTGGAGGCCGGGGCCTACGGCACGCACTCCCTGACCGTGCTGTCCAATGTCGGGGCCAAGGTCCTGCCCCTGTTCAACAAGATCGAGAACCTCCGCTTTCACGGACGCTCGGTATACACCAACCTGCCCGTATCCGGAGCCTACCGCGGCTACGGGGCGACCCAGGGCTACTTCGCCTTCAACCAGCAGATCGACGCCGTGACCCGTTGGGCCGGTCAGGACATGGTGGAGTTCTGCAAGCGCTGGCACATCCGGGAAGGGGAGACCTCCGGTGTTTTCAAAGCCCTCGGAGAGGGCAAAGAGGGGGTCAGCCAAGTGGTACACTCCTGCGCCCTGAGCCGGTGTCTGGATCGGGGTGCCCAGGCCATCGAGTGGAAGAAAAAGCGGGGCAAACATCTTCGGGTCGGGGAGGACAAGATCAAGGGTGTGGGGCTGGCCGTGGCTATGCAGGGATCCGGTATTCCCCTGATCGATATGGGAGCGGCTTCGATGAAGATGAACGAGGACGGCTCCTTCAACCTCCTGGTAGGAGCCACCGACATCGGTACCGGCTCGGACACGGTTTTGGCCCAGATCGCCGCGGAGGTACTCAAAATCCCGATCGAGAAGATCATCGTTCTTTCCTCGGATACCGATCTTACTCCCTTCGATGTTGGAGCCTACGCCTCCTCGACCACCTACGTTTCCGGTCAGGCCGTCAAAGCCTGTGCCGAGAAGATCGCTGACCAGATCCTGGCTACCGCCGCAACCCTTCTCGAGACCGAGCGGGAAAATCTGGTCATCGAATCCGAATCGGTTCGGGATCCAAAAACCGAGCGGACCGTCTCCTACGAGGAGATCGCTACCAGCGCCACCTACAATCGGGATCAGTACCAGATCCAAGCCCAAGCGTCCTATACCTGCGAGGAATCTCCTCCACCGTTCATCGCCCAGTTCGCCGAGGTGGACGTGGACACCAAGACCGGCAGAATAGAGGTGCTGCGCTTCGTCAGTGCCGCCGACTGCGGTCAGCCGATCAACCCTGTTCTGGCGGAAGGACAGATTGAAGGTGCTGTGGTCAACGGCATCAGCTATGCCCTGTGGGAGGAGTACCGCTACGACAAAGACGGCCGCATGACCAATCCGCGTTTCTGGGACTACAAGATCTTCACCGCTCGGGATACACCTGAGATCCAGACCATCCTGGTCCATACCGAAGAACCCTCCGGTCCCTTCGGGGCCAAGTCGATCGGCGAGGTGGCCATCAACGGCCCGGCCCCGGCGATCGCCAACGCGATCTACGATGCGGTCGGGGTGCGCATCCGGGATCTGCCCATCACCCCGGAAAAGGTATGGCGGGGGTTGAACAACACCGAGCATAATGAGGCGTCTGATTCCGCCCCGGCAACCGATAAGAATCGGCCCACCCGCAGCGAACGCGGGAACAGTCCATGATCCTGCTGAAGAACTGCTTCACCCTGTATACGGACCCGGCGGATCCGGATCTTGTTCCCCTGACCGATATCGACGTTTTAATCGAGGGCAATCGCATCAGCAAAATCGGGAAGGCTCTCACGCCGCCGGAGGGCGGCGTCCACGACGGCGAAGGTTCTCGAACCGTTCAATTCATCGACGCCTCTCGCTGCGTGGTGGTTCCCGGATTCCTCAACACCCACCACCATTTCTACCAGGTCCTGACCCGCAATGTTCCAGCGGTACAGAACGCCAAGCTGTTCACCTGGCTCGTATACCTTTACGAAATATGGAAGAATATCGACGAGGAGGGGGTCCTCGTTTCCTCTCAGGTAGCCATGGGGGAGCTGGCCAAGACCGGCTGTACCTGCACCTCGGATCACCACTACCTCTATCCCCGCGGCTTTGCCGCCGACCTGATGGGGCTGCAGTTCGAGGCGGCAGAACAGATCGGCATGCGCTTCGCCCCCACCCGGGGCTCGATGAGCCTGAGCAAGAAAGACGGCGGGCTTCCCCCGGATTCGGTCGTACAGACCGAGGGTGAGATCCTCAAGGACAGCCGGCGGGTGATCGAGCGGTACCACGATCCGAACCCGCTTGCCATGGGCAAGGTGATCCTGGCTCCCTGCAGCCCCTTTTCGGTCAGCAAGGATCTGATGGTGGAAACCGCCCGGCTGGCCCGTTCCTACGAGGTACGGCTGCACACCCACCTGGCCGAAACCAAGGATGAGGATGAGTACTGCCTGCGCAAGTACGGCAAGCGGCCCCTGAAACTCATGGAGGAGTGGGAGTTCGTCGGAGAAGACGTGTCCTACGCCCACGGCATCCACTTCGAAGATGAGGAGCTCGAGTTCCTCCGCCAGAGCGGCACCGCTGTCTGCCACTGCCCCTCCTCCAACATGCGGCTGGGAAGCGGCGTCGCCCGGGTGAAGGAGATGCTCGAGCGAGGGATCACCGTATCCCTGGCCGTAGACGGCTCGGCCTCCAACGACGCCTCGGATTTCCTCGGGGAGATGCGCCAGGCGCTCCTGCTCCAGCGGATTCGTTACGGTGCAGAGGCTCTCACCGTGTCCCAAGTCTTCGCCCTGGCTACCCGTAACGGTGCCAGGGTGCTGAACTTTTCCAAGCTCGGGAGGATCGAGGAAGGATGGGGCGCCGATCTGGCGCTATTCGATGTGCACAGGCTGGAGTACGCCGGCTCCCTGTCCGATCCTCTGGCGGCGCTGCTGTTCGCCGGGGTCAATCACCAGAGCGAGTACACGATCGTCAACGGCAGAGTGGTCGTGGAGCGAGGAAAGCTGACCGGAGTGGATGAAGGGGAACTCACCGAGAAGGCCAATCGAATCGCCGCGCGGATTCAAAAAATAGGGTAAGGACCTTGCCAGACTTCCCAGCGCGCGATCCCCTTCCCGGCGAGCTTCCCATGCTACTGTCGGTGCTCGGCATGGCGGTGATCCAGTCCCTGGCCCGCTATCTCGGACCCGCGGTCAGCTCCTGGACCAAGACGTTCTACCGCAGCCTGTTCACGGCTCTAATCATCCTGTCCTGGATGCTCGTCAGGAAGGAAAAGATCCGCTTCAACAACTGGCCCCTGCTCCTTACGCGGGCTCTGGCCGGGGCCATCTCAATCATTTTCTTCTTCTGGGCGATCGATCTGATCGGCCTGCTTACCGCTACGATGTACCTGTACGTTTATCCGGTGTTCGCCATTTTCTTTGCCGTTCTGCTTTTCAAGGAGCGGTTTTCCTGGTGGATCCTGGTGCCGCTGTGTGCGGCCGTCGGCGGCCTGTACCTGATCGTGAATCCTGTCTTCGAAGACTTCACCGCAGGACATGTCGTCGGGTTGGCCACCGCACTTACCGGAGGGATAGCCAGGTCAGCACTCCGGCAGTTGAGAAAAAGCGACAGTCCCAGCAATATCGTAGTTCTTTTCATGGGCTTCGCAATGGTGATATCGGGGATCGGCGTCACCCTCATGCCGGGACAGAGCTGGCGATTCTATCCTTCCACAACCCTTGCAATTCCGACGATCTGGATCCTCCTGATCGCCATCGCCCTTTTTTCCGCCTTATCCCACATCCTGGTGACCACGGCCTACCGGAGCCTTTCTACCGCTGTGGCTTCGATCATGACCATGCTGATACTGCCGATTACGGCGGTCATTGCGATATTCTACTTTCGTGAAGCCTTAACCGTGCAAAAAATAGTGGGCGGGCTTCTGATCACCGCGGCGGGGATCGGGGTGTCCCTGATCCCGGCGCCGGCTCCGATTTCAGAAACTCAATCGTAAACCTGCAGAATCAGATCTTTCACTCTACGTTTGGGTACATGATGCACCCGATCCTCCGTTCGATAGTAGGTGAGGGATTCTTCCGCGGAGACCTCTTCAAGCACTACCTTTTCCACCGGCTTCCCCACAGCGATCACCAGCAGAATCTCCAGATTATCCTCCATTCCCAGTATACCCTTCAGCTGTTCCTTACGGATATTGCCAAGCATGCAGCCTCCCAATCCCTTTGCAGCTGCACCGAGAAGGATCGTCTGGGCGGAAATTCCCAGATCTACTCTGACCCAATCCCAGCTGGCGGTGTCCGTCACGATTACGATGTAGCCTGTGGGCCGTTCTCCCTCCTCCGGTCCGGGCCAATCGGGAAGAGCTGCTGCCCAACCCAGGGTATCGAAAACTTGGCTGTTGATCTCCGGGGAACAGGAAATCAAGTAACGAAGCAGTTGTCGATTCCCCGCCGAGGGAGTGCTTCGTGCCAGTTCCACGAGCTCCAGCAGCACCTCCTGATCTAGACTGTGGCTCTGGTCGAAACGACGATAGGAACGGTTCTTGATCACGATCTCTTTGAACTCCACGATAATCTCCTTGTCGGATAATGCTGGGCTTATCATTCCATCTATCCCGAGAAGTGACAACCTAAAAAAGTGGGGTGGTTCGGATGCCGGCGACGGGAACTGCACTTTAGTGTTGTGTATTCCTTCATTATAAGAGCTGAATCGGCTATGATTCCTGAAACATCGAGGAGTGGCTCGGAAAGGAGTAATCGATGCGCCACCGTATAACCCTATCCTCCAATCCGAGGATGATCATCCTTGTCCTCTTCATGATCGCTCTGCCGGCGGCAGGAATCCTGCTGTTGATCTTTGTCGGCGTCTTCCTCGGCATAATCGCCTTGGCCGGAGCAGCGTATCTGGACTACACGATGCTGCGCTTTTTCCGCAACCACTTGAAGAGTTGGGTGGAAACAACGGATGCCGAACTGAAGTGCCAGATGCCCGATGGGGAGCTGCTCGTCTTCTCCTGGGACAAGGTTACCGCGGCGGGAGCCTTTACCCAAGAAAGAGCCCGTCCCTCCCTGTTTGTGTACCAGGAAGATGGGGACAAATTGGTGACGATACCAGAGGAGTACAGTGAATTCGAGACCCTCTATTCGCAAATCAAAGAGCGGACTCCTTTCCAGGAACTCTCGCTCGCCAGAAGTGAAACTATCCAGGAGCGGTTGAAGGAAATGCTGAATATCGAACCACCCGCCGAAGCGGAAGGTCAAAAAGAAGAGGATTCGGAATGATCGAAACCGAGGAACAGCTATGGATGTCTTTGAAGCGATTCACTCCAGTGTGCGCAGCCTGAAGCCTTGCGCCATCACGGAGCAGGGCAGTAAGAAGACTCTCTCTGAGATCGTCTACTATGAGAACTACGATGACCGGGTGCTGGATCGTTTGGACACGGACGTGCGTTATCTCTGGTCGTGCTTCACAGACTTGGGCGGGGCTCGGATGGACGGTGATTGCCGGGACGCCTGGGGTGTGGATCGGTTGTGTGAAACATTTCCAGGAAGTGATCGCCCTGGATGATGGGTAACCGAGGGTGGGATAAAGTTCCCGTCTCTCACCGCCGGTACGTCGACAAACTCCGCGCCGGCATTGCACAGATCATCCCGCACAGCGGCGTATCCGGTAGATCGTTTTCCCGACATGATTCCGGCGGAAATCAGGATCCAGGGTCCGTGGCCAGAACCCCCATAGACCCGGACGTGCGAAGGATCCGTGCAAATTTATTCCCGGCTCACCTGTACCTTCACGATTCCCTGTTTGGCAACTGCCCGCTCCATGGCCTCCTGCATCTGTCCATACGGATACACGGTGGAAATCAGTTCAGCCACGTCGATACGCCCGGTAGCCATGAGCTCCAACACGAGAGGAAACACGTGGACGTAGCGAAACGAGCCAAAAACGGTGAGCTCCTTGGACATGACCAGGTTGGCGGGCAGTGTTAGTTCCGGGGGTTGAGTACCTATTTGAACAATTCGGGCGCCCCGGGCTGCGGCGGAATAGGCAAAGGACAATGCCGCGGGCGATCCGGATGCCTCGAAAGCGACATCAAAGCCTTGAGCCGTGTGCTCTGCCGCGGTGCTTTCATCCCGCGGATCGAAGGCGGCAACGGCGCCATGCTCGAGGGAAAACCTCCGAGCTTGAGGATCGATATCGGCCATCGTGATATCCGCGGCTCCCATAACCCGCGCCATGACAAGCACCATCTGTCCGATCGTGCCGCCTCCGGTGATCAACACCCGTGATCCCGCCAGCGCACCGGCCCGCATGACCGCATGGGCTCCGACAGCCAGCGGCTCCACCAAGGCTCCGGCCCCGTAGTCCAGCCGGTCATCCAGCCGGTGACAGTGGCTCGCCGGTACAACGATCTGCTCCCCAAAGGCACCGTCGATATGGGGGATCGTCGCCGCCGTGCCGATGAACTTCAGATTTTCACACAGGTTGTACCTACCGGATCGACAGTAGCGGCACTGCCTGCACTCGATCGAGGGCTCAGCGGTTACCCGGTCCCCCACAGCGACCTTGCTTACCTCCGCTCCCACCGCTGCCACATCTCCGGAGAACTCGTGTCCGAGAACAAGGGGTTTCTGGGGTACAAACTGACCGATCTTATAATGAAGATAGTAGTGAATATCCGAGCCGCAGATGCCAACGCGCTTGATATCGACCAGGACATCCCGCGGACCGAGCTGCGGCTTCGGCCGCTTTTCCAGTTTCAGGTCCTCGATCCCGTGAAGGACGTAAGCCTGCATACTCGTTCTCCTATTCCTCCCCCTAGATTGGAGTCGGGGGTTCAATGTTCAGTCTCTTACCGAGCTCGGTAAGCTCCTGAAAAAGTCCCTCCTCCACCGGGATGCCCCTCTCGCTGCGTTCGCTTCGGCGTTCCCCCTCGATCTCACCGGGGTAGTAGATACGCCGGAAACCTTCAAAAAGGGGAAGCTCGTGCAGTTCGCCGATCATCTGCCCCATCCGCCGCTTGAACTCCTCGAGAGGAACAAAGCGGGAGATGTCCCAGAAGGTCATGAAGTGGCCGAGGCGACGGGGTTCTTCCAGCTCGAAGTACATCCTGTTGATATGCGGTCCAAAGGGCATACCGGTCATCAGCGCACACAATACATCGATCGTCAAGGCCAGACCGCTTCCCTTGTGACCAGCCATGGGATGCATACCTGCCAGGGCATGGGGATCGGTGGTCGGTCGTCCGGACTCATCCAGAGCCCAGTCTTTAGGGATGGGTCGGTTTTCCTTCTGGGCTAGAGCGATTTTCCCGTAGGCAATCGTCGAGGTAGATATATCCAGCATGAAGGGAGCTCCGGGAGCGGGGAATCCAAAGGCAACGGGATTGGTTCCAAAGAAACGTCGGGCCGCGCCGTAGGGTACAACAATGGCATCGGTATTGGTCATGACCATTCCAGCTAGTCCGGCGGCAACGGGTTCCTGCAGAAAGAAGCTGGCCGGTCCGAAGTGGCTCGAGCCTCCGATAGCCACGGTCACGGTCCCCTGTTCCCGGCATACCTCCATCGCGGCTTGGGCTGCCCGATACCCGACAACATGACCGAAGCCGTTATCGCCATCCACGTATAGAATCGACGGAGCCCGATGCTCGATCTTCAGCCTGGGCTTGGGTTTGATGCTGCCAAGCTCGAGACGACGGGTGTAATGGGCGAGACGCACTATTCCGTGGGAATCAATGCCCGAGAGGTTTGCCATTATCAGGCAATCGGCAACGATCTTGGCATCCTCCGAAGGGATTCCCTTGCATTCCAGTGTGGCTCGAATAAACCGCTCGATTTCCTCTCTACCGATCCTCATCCCCGCTCTCTTCGGCCTCCTCAAGAAAAGTTGATGTAGTATGTCTTTTTGTGCAACTGATTGTCGAGCCCGTACTTCCTACCTCAGCTGGGCCAGTTTCCTCCGTCAACATTGATACACTGCTGAGTTATATAGTCGGAATCCGAAGATGCAAGAAATACCGCGGCCGATCGCAACGGATGAATCACGGTAGATTCAGTCGTTTTGTAGTCTAGCTCCTGATTTCTACAACCGGTACCTGCGTCCCTCGTCAAGCATGATCAGGTAGTTGTCCAGGGGTATGTAGTTGGCTACGGTGTTTCCGGTGCCGAAGCAGTAGCCTTTCCCGTGATCTGTGTTCGTACAGGCGTCCAGCGTCTCCCGCACCCGTTTCCGTATCCCCGTCTCCGAGGCACGGCAGAGAAAATCCACGTCGACTCCGCCGAGGATGGAGATCTTCTGTCCGTAGCGGCGGTAAGCCTCGGTGACCGGTAGAATCGTATCTTCGAAGGAATGTTTGCCGTCGATACCCACCGTTTCGATCAGGTCTTCCATGATCGCGTCGAGGTTGCCGCAGGAGTGCAGCAGGTAAGGTTTGCCGTGTTCGTGGGCGATCTTGGCACAGGCCTCGTGCCAGGGTAGGATCTGTTCCCGAAGGAACTCCGGGCTGGTCATGGTGGAAGAACGGAAACCGAGATCGTCGGACCCCCACACCAGGGACATGCAATCGAAATCACAGATCAAAGCGGTGAAATCCACGTAGAATCTGCCGATCCTTTCGCAGATGGCCGCTACCAGATCCGGGTTATCGAACAGGTTGTAACATAGGCGTTCGTAGCCCTGCAGGAAATTGACCATCTCGAAGATGTGGGCGGTCAGCTCGAAGCAGCCTATGCCCTCAGGTGTATTTTTCTCCATCCACTCGAGAATCTTGAGATCGATATCTTCAACCTTCGGCCAGGGATAGCCCTCGAAGTCGTTCCAGGTTCTGATTGCCGCATCATGCTCTTCGACCCACTCCCGCTGCCCCCGGCTCTGGCTGTCGGCCGCGGTATCGGCGCTTTCCAGTGCGGGCATGGGGAAGATGTCCTTGTGGACAAAGCCGATCCGGAATGCATCGTAGCCGAGAAAGGAATGGACCTGAATATCCCGCTGCAAGATATAGAACGGATCTGAACTATCCAGGTCCTGAGTTAACTGGAAGCGTTCATTCACCGCCTCGATCACCTCCGGATCGAGGAACAGTTCGATGTGGTGAATCCGCTTCGGTGCTCGCTCCCGGCGAAGTACGGCCAGAAGCTCTTCGACATCCGGTTGGAGAGTTGTTGAAAACATGGGCTGTGACAAAGATGCCCCTCCTGCGTTTCTGAGCCAACGAAGTATATGATTCTGAGGTCTTTATGTATAGCAACGAAGGTGCGTTCTCTATCATCGTTGTTGAGCACCTTTCCAGCCGTTCATCTCTCTTCCGGGAAGTACAGGTCGACCATGGATTTGTTTGCCCCCGGAGCGCCGACCATGGGCAGCTTTCTCGTCCTCATAGTATTCTCCAGATTCCGAACATCCTCTCTGCTCAGTTCCTTCACTTCGCCGACAGCCAGAGCCTGGAGGATGGAAATCGCACTGACCTCGAGTATCTCCACCAACTGCATCGTTCGTCGAATATCGGCGGGGCTTAAGATCGTCAGCCCGTGGTTCTCCATGAGAAAGGCATTGTACTTTTCCACAAAAGGAGCGAAGTTGTCGGCGAGCCGCTGGGTAAGAGGCTCGCCGTAGGGTACGACCGGAACCGGTCCGACTTCGGCCACAGTCTCCGGAAACACGGGCCTCATCAGCCAGTTTGTTCCTTTGAGAATTGCGAAGGTGTTGGAATAGGGAGGATGACAGTGGATCACCGAGTTGATATCCGGCCGGTCGCGGTAGAAGTTGAGGTACATCGGCACCTCGCCGGTCGGCTTTCGCGTTCCCTCGACCGTCTTGCCTTCCAGATCAATAAACACCACATCCATTTCGGAGATCTCAGACTTGCAGACGCAGGTGGGGGAGATCAGTATCAGGTTGTCCTCCAGCTTGTAGGAGAGGTTTCCCCCCTGGCTGGTGACGTACATCCGGTCGGCCAGTCTTCTACAGACCAGCATGAAGTCTCGGACTTCGCTTGAGTATTTCTCTAGATAGCTCATTGGTGATGACTATTTCTTTTCTCTGTTCTTGATCGTCTGGTACAGATCATACGCTTTGTCCGGCCTCTCCTTGCCGTGGACAATCGCCTTGATCGCCTTCATCATCCCGACCGGGGAATCGGACTGGAAGATGTTCCGACCCATGTCCACCCCGGAGGCTCCCTGATCGACGGCATTGTAGGCCATCTTCAGAGCATCCAGCTCGGGACGTTTTTTTCCTCCGGCAATGACAATCGGTACCGGACATGCAGAGGTCACGGTTTCGAACCCCTCCTCCACGTAGTAGGTCTTCACGTAATGGGCGCCAAGTTCGGCGCAGATCCGCGTTGCCAGGCGGAAGTACTTGGCGTTCCTCTCCAGCTCCCGGCCCACCGCTGTGACCGCCATCGTGGGAATCCCGTAGCGGAGTCCCGCATCCACCAGCTTGGTCATGTTCACCACCGAGCGGGACTCGTACTGTCCCCCGATGAACACCTGGATCGCCGTGGCACACACTCCCAGACGGATGCAGTCCTCCATGTCCATGGCGATCTGCTCATCGGAAAGCTCCTTGAGAATGCTCGGACCCCCGGAAGCTCTGATCACAATCGGCTTGGTCACCGACGGTGGTACGATCGTGCGGAGAATACCCCGAGTCAACATCAACACATCGGCATCCGGCACCAGGGGCAGGATATTCACATCGATCCTCTCCAGCCCCGATGTCGGGCCCTGGAAATAGCCGTGGTCGATGGCCAGCATCACGGTCCGTCCGTTTTTGGGATTGAAGATCCGGGCCAGCCTGTTCTTCATCCCCCAATCCAGCTCGGTCGAACCTTTCAAAAAAAACAACTTCCCCTTCTGGGGTACGTCCACATGATAGGTTTTACCTTCTTTGTCCGCTTCGGGCATGACATAACCCTCCTGTATTCCTGATAATTGTAGTATCGTGACCGAGAAATCACGTCTTCGGGTAGATCAGGTCTTCGAAATCTTTCAACTTCAGTCCCTTTTCCTCGATCTCGCTTAGAATCAGCTCGGTGGCCCAACGGGCGCCGTCCCCGACTACCGCGCAGCACCCGTCCTCTCGCTCGTGAGCCCCGGCGTCCCGGAACTGCTGCTTCTGTTCGTCGTCTCTCAAGTCAAAGGAGCGGCCGTAGATTTTCGTCTGTACCACAGAGCAGATCACGGTACCGTACTTTTCCATGAATTTATCGTGCAGCGCCGAGGCCATTCTGAAGGACACGTATTTATCCTCGCGCCCCTTTGTGGTGGCCTCTTCTTCCCGCGTCCGGCCGAAGAACAGGCTCATCGACATGATGCCTCCGGAATACCCTCCGCAAAGACCGTCTGTGCACTCCCCCGCTCCGCCGGCCAGTCCACTGGCCGCCTTGTACACGAAGTCATTGCGTACGTTCAGGGCGTCCTGTACCGCGGCAATGGCGCATTGGGCGCACCCTCTTACATTACGCTCCCCCGCAAAACCCTGCTTGTAGGCTTTGTCTAATATTTGCTGTTTGTTCATTCCGTCCTCCAACTGATGAAAATTTCTTTCGTTTAATTTCGAACGTTCTTGCTTCCGCTGCCTTATTTGAACGTAGCCCCACCATCAACGATGATGTTCTGGCCAGTGATGAACCCGGCATATTCGGAGGCGAGGAACATCACCGTATAGGCCACATCCTCTGGTGTACCGAACCGTCCGACCGGAATTCGATCTATGTATTTCTTTCTCTTCTGCGGGTCGGGCTCTTTATCCCTCAGCAGATCGGTTTCAATAAGCGCGGGTAACACCGCGTTCACCGTTATGCCCTGGGGGGCCAGCTCCTTGGAGAGGGCTCTGACCAAACCATTGATACCCGCCTTTGCCGCGGAGTAAGCCGCAGAGCCGCCACCGCCGGTAATCGAGGCGGCCGATCCGATGTAGATGATTCTTCCTTCTCCTCGAGAGACCATATACCTGCTGGCCGATTGAGTAGCATAGAAGGCACCACTGAGATTCACCTCGATGCCACGTTTCCACAGGTCAATGGGAAGCTGGAGTATCTTCGCAGGTTTCGTAAAGCCTGCACTGTTGACCAGAATATCCAGGCTTCCGAAGTGTTTCGCCGCTTTGCTGCAGAGCTCGTCCATAGCCTCGGGTGAGGCAATGTCTCCGGCAAAGGATTCGTAGTTTCCCCCCCGACGCCGGATCTCCTCTTCGACCTGTTTCAAACCTTCGATATCTTTCTCAACCGGAAGATAGTCGATCATGACGTTTGCACCGGAAGCGGCGAACAGAACGCTGATCGCTGCGCCGATCCCACGGGTACCTCCGGTGACGACCGCTGTTTTCCCTTTGAAGTCGAAGTTCACGGATTCCGATCCTCTACCCCCGAGCGATCGTCGCTCTGGTCTGCTATGAGCAGTTCGATCCCTCGATCGGCAAGTATTTTGCGATATTCTTCGGGTATACCGTCATCGGTGATGATCGTATCGACCTCATCCAGACCGGCAAAATGAGTGACGCTGATCTTACCGAATTTTGTCGAATCGGTGACCAGGATGATATGCCTGGCCGAGCGAATCATCTCCCGCTTGATATCCGCCTCGTAATAAAAATAGGTGGTCAGACCGAGCTCAGGATCAAACCCACCCGTGGAGATGTATGCTCTGTCCGCTCGAATATTTTTTATCAGCGCTCTGCTTTCGACGCTGTGGAATATATTCGAGTCTCTATGGAAAAATCCTCCCAGAAGAATCAGGTTGGCGTTCTTTCTGGGGTAGAACTCCAGCGCGTTGGTGAAGGTGTAGCAGAGAACGGTGATTGGAAGCTCGGCGTCCAAGTGTTTGGCGATAAAAGGCGTTGTCGAACCGGAGTCGAGAAAAATCGTCTCATTTGGACGAACCAGAGAAGCCGCTTTGATCCCGATCATGCTCTTCTGTCGCACGTTCTTGGCGGTCTGCTCTCCGAGAATATAAGGATCTCCCACGTTGCTGCTCGGATCGAGCAGCACAGCTCCTCCGTGGGTTCTACGGATGATTCGCTGCTTCTCCAGCTCATCCAAATCACGCCTGACCGTCATGCCCGAGACGTGAAGCATCTCGGCTATATCTTTGACCGTGAGCTCTACTTTCTGATGGAGGAGGTTGACGGTGTTCCTGATTCTCTTTTTTCGTTCGTACGACATTTTTTGCACAAAATGACTTGACAAATGTTCAAATAAACGTTTTAATTGTTCATTATATGTGCTTTATAACAAAAAGACAACAGTTTGTCAACATATTTGCTGGAAAAAATGCTGCCACTTGACATGGGCCGCTTCAACGACTACTTTCGTAATGAGAATATTCTCATTATTTATGGGAGCAAACGGGTTTGATGCCCGTTGCCATACAAAAACCAATCTAAGGAGGTGCGTCATGCGTACGTGGCCCAAACGGTTGATCACCGCGACGATCCTGCTTCTCTTCGCCCTGCCCTTGTTCGCCGGAGGCGGTAAGGAAGCGGCAGCAGCGGAGTATGAAATCGTTACGGTAGTCAAGATTACCGGAATCCCCTGGTTCAATCGTCTCGAGGAGGGGGTAAAACAGGCAGATAATGAGCTGGGCGTAAACGCCTACCAGCTCGGACCCGCCGATGCAGATCCCGCTCAGCAGGTAAAAATCGTGGAAGACCTGATCAGCAAGGGCGTGGACGCCATTTGTGTGGTCCCCAACGATGCCAAGGCCTTGGAACCGGCCTTCGCCAAGGCCAAAGATAAGGGAATCGTGGTTCTTACCCACGAATCACCCGACCAAGTCGGAAAGGACTACGACATCGAGCTGATCGACAACGTGGAGTTCGGACGCCATCACTGGGACAAGCTGGTCGAGTTCATGGGCAACACCGGGGAGTATGCCATCTTCGTAGGCTCGTTGACGGTACCCCTGCACAACCTGTGGGCCGATGAAGGGCTCAAGTGGGCAGCGCAGAAGTATCCCGGCCTCAAGTTGGTGACCAAGAGAATCCCCTGCGGGGAAGACCAGGAACTCTCCAAACAGAAGACCCTGGAACTACTCAAAGCCTACCCCAACCTGAAAGGAATCGTGGGATTCGGCAGTCTCGGACCTCCGGGAGCCGCCCAGGCACTGAAGGAGAAGGGCCTCTGCGGCAAGGTTTCGATAGTTGGTACCGTGATTCCCGGCCACGCGGCCCCATACCTCAAAGAGGGCTGCATGCAGTGGGGCATCCTCTGGGATCCGAAGGACGCCGGCTACTCTCTCACCTGGGTAGCAAAGACGCTGCTCGAAGGCGGCAAGATCACCGACGGCATGGAAGTGCCGGGGGTAGGGAAAGTCAGTCTTGACGGCGATGTGATCAAGGTCGATGCCATGGCCGACATCACTCCCGAAAATGTGGACAGCTTCGGATTCTAAGCTCGAAACGCAGAATCACTGAAACGTGATAGAGCCTCTCTGCAGAGGAGAGGCTCTATTCATCTTTCTGCACCTGAGCATTATACTAATCGGTAACACGGCTGAACTGCCGTTTGTTGTAAGGGGAAAACGGTGGCTGAACTGTTTCTTTCCATGAAAAATGTCAGCAAACGCTACACGGGAGTCCGGGCTCTGGACTCAGTGGATTTCGAGATCGAAAGCGGTGAAATCCACTGCCTCGTTGGTGAAAACGGTTCAGGCAAATCCACCCTGATCAAAATCATATCCGGAGTCGAGCAGCCGGACGATGGAGCCCTGATCGAGATCGACGGCCAGATTCAACACCATCATCACTCGATCGATTCGATTCGAAAAGGGATAGAAGTAATTTACCAAGATCTGTCTCTGTTTCCAAATCTCCCGGTCGCCGAGAATATCGCCTTGGCTCAAACAATTGCCGCAGACAGCCGTATTATCAACTGGCGAAATGTGCGCCGAATCGCCCGGTCGGCCATGGAAAGAATCGAGGTAGAAATCCCGCTTGAGGAGCTGGTGAACGATCTTTCCGTAGCCGATCAGCAGCTGGTTGCCATCTGCCGGGCCCTGACCAGCGACGTGAAGCTGCTCATCCTTGATGAGCCAACCACGGCTTTGACCAGAAGGGAAATCGAATCCCTGTTCCGGGTCATCAAGGACCTGCGGTCCAAAGGCATCGCCACCCTGTTTGTAAGTCACAAGCTCGACGAGGTGCTTCAAATCGCGCAGCGGGTGACTGTTCTGCGGGATGGCAAGAAAATCGGAGTCTTCCCAAGCGGCGAACTCAGCGGAGAAAAACTGACCTTTCTCATGACCGGAAAAAAGTTGGATTACAGCCAATACGTGTACACTCCACAGCAAGTTCAACCATTGCTCGATGTCAGGGATCTCAGCATGTCCGGCAACTTCGAGAGTATCAATTTTGCCCTCTTTCCCGGAGAAATTTTGGGCGTCACCGGACTGCTTGGCTCCGGGCGAACCGAACTTGCCCAATCCCTTTTCGGCATGAATCATCCGGACTCCGGGGAGATCCGGATCCAGGGGGAAGCGGTACGGATCCGGTCGGTTCAGGAGGCAATCGATCTGGGCATCGGATACGTGCCGGAGAATCGCCTCGTTCAAGGACTGGTCATGGAACAGTCGGTAGGCAAGAACGTGGTCATCACCATCATCGAAAAGATCCTGGGAGCGCTCCGGCTCATCGACCAAAAGAAAAAGCAGGCGTGCATGAAACGCTGGATCGAAGAGCTATCGATCCGCATCCCTTCCATCGAATCCCCGGTGCAAACACTTTCCGGAGGGAATCAGCAGAGGGTGGTTCTGGCCAAGTGGATCGCCACCGAGCCGAAAATACTGATCCTCGACGGTCCAACAGTAGGTATCGACGTGGCCGCGAAGAACAGTATCCATGAGATCATCCGCAAGCTGGCGCGGGAAGGAATGGGTATCATCATCATCTCCGACGAAGTCACGGAGGTGCTGCACAACTGCAATCGCATTCTGATTATGAACAAGGGCAGGCTTGTCACCGAATTCCAGGTCTCAGAAACCAGTGAAGAAGAAGTGCAGCGCTGCATCGACTGCGCGGGTTAGAGAGTTGTCTGTATGAAGAAGTGGTTCAAACATCACGAGACTTACGTACTACTGGTCATCATTGCTTTTGCCATCGTAATTACCATAGTCAACCCGAATTTCCTAACACTGGAGAACATGTTCGATCTGTTGAAGAGCTACTCCTTTATCGGAATTTTCGCGGTCGGGGTTACCTTCGTGCTGATCTCCGGAGGAATCGATATCTCCTTCACTGCGGTGGCGACGGTTGCCGAATACGTCATGGCGGTGGTGATCATAAAGTACGGTGGAAATATATTCCTCTCCTTCCTGCTCGCTGCTGGTGTGGGTATTGCTCTCGGTCTGATCAACGCGACCCTGATTCATTTCTTTAAGATCCCGACAATCATCACTACGATCGCAACTTTAAACATCTTCTACGGGATCTTGACGGTGATCTCAGGCGGGCGGTGGATCTATGCACTGCCGGACTGGTTTCGATCCTTTGCCGATATCCGTATATTCACCTTGCGCAGTTCCAAAGGAATAGCCTACGGACTTTCCATCATCACGCTGATCTGGATCATAGTGATTGTTATTGCCTGGGCGATCCTGCGCTTCACCAAGCTCGGCCGCGGCATCTACGCCATGGGCGGGAGTATTACCGCGGCCAGACGGGTCGGTTACAACATCTTCAAGCTCCAGATGTTCGTGTACTCGTTTATGGGCCTGATGGCCGGGCTTGCCGGAGTGGTGCAGGCTCTGCTCGTCCAGACCGTGGCTCCAAACTCCATCGTGGGGAAGGAGCTCGCCGTGCTGGCTGCGGTGGTGCTCGGCGGAGCCAGCCTGGCGGGAGGAACCGGGACGTTGTTCGGAACCATACTTGGGGTGACTCTCATCGCGATTATGAGCAACGGCCTGACTCTGATGCGGGTATCCTCCTTTTGGTACAACGTGTTCATCGGACTGATAATCATCCTCAGTGTTTCCTTCAGCGCCTATCAGCGAAGGGCCAGAACCAAACGGGCGATCATCCTCGAAGAGTAATAATGTGAGGAGGATTGGAGTTGAAGTTTAAACTCTCGCAGTCGTATATCCTGGGCTTGATCATGGTGGCCGTCTTCATCTCCATGTGGCTTCTCAATCCAAGACAGTTCCTCACACCGGGAAATTTCCAGTCCATGGCCTTTCAACTTCCCGAGCTCGGTCTTCTCAGCATGGCCATGATGGTGACTATGCTCACCGGCGGGATCAACCTCTCCATCATCGCCACTGCCAACATGACGGGGATCATAACCGCATTGATACTGACAAGCACGATCGATCCTGCGGCACCTCCGCCCGAAGCCGCCGGACTCATCATCCTGGCGATCGTTGCAGGAATTGCCACCGCCCTGGTGATCGGACTCATCAATGGGGTCCTGATCGCCGGATTGAACGTGTCACCGATTCTGGCTACCCTCGGCATGATGACCCTGATCAACGGGTTGACAATCGTGATCACCAAGGGGTATGTGGTTTCCGGACTGCCCACCGCAGTACGGTTTATCGGAAACGGAACAATAGCGGGCATTCCCTTCTGTACGATCTTATTCGCTCTCTGTGCCTTCGCTCTGGCAATCATCCTGAACAGGACCCCTGTCGGCTTCAAAATCTATATGCTTGGATCGAACCCGACGGCCAGCTATTTCGCCGGGATCAACAACCGAACGGTTTTGTTTAAAACCTATCTGTTGTCGAGCCTATACGCGGGTATCGCCGCGATGATTATGATCTCCCGCTTCAACTCGGCAAAGGCGGGATATGGGGAATCCTATCTCTTGGTCACGGTCCTGGCTTCGGTGCTGGGGGGAACGAGCGCCTCGGGCGGTTTCGGAAGGGTGGCCGGAATTGTCATGGCTCTGATAATTCTTCAAATCGTCTCCAGCGGTTTCAACCTGCTCAGAGTCAGTTCATTTCTTACGATCGCGATCTGGGGGATGATCATAATCGTGGTCATGGTGGTAAATTTCATCAGCACCAACATCCAGGAACGTCGGGCAACATAATTACTTTGAGCGGAGCGCAATGATGCCTGTATGGGCAGAAAGCCAAGGCAACCATGGTATAGGCTGCGAGCCGCGAGACGGAGGAACATGGATATGGTATTGAGTATTGATCTGGGAACGACCGGTTTGAAGGTTGGCCTGGTGAGTACGACCGGGAAGGTGGAAGCATCGGCGAGTACGGAATACCCTATTGAGTCACCCGAACCGGGATATGCCGAACAGGATCCCGAGCTATGGTGGCAGGCACTCATCAACTGCTGCAATTCACTGAAAGCTTCTCACCCGAAACTGTTTTCTCAAATAGCCGGGATTGGAATCTGCGGGCAGATGCACACCCAGGCGCACCTCGATTCCTCCATGCAAATCGTCCGGCCGGCCATCACTTGGATGGATCAGAGAAGCAGCGCAATCGCCGAACTCATCAACCGTGACAAAACAAAGAAAGATACAGTATTTCAAGAGACTCAAAATGTGGCGACCACGACCTACACAGCCGCCCATTTGAAGTGGATCAAAGACAATCAACCGGAGACCTGGTCACGAATCGCTCACGTCCTGGTGGCCAAGGATTTCCTGAAGTTCAGGCTTACCGGGGAGATGGTTATAGACTATTCCGATGCCAGCGGGACCCTGCTGTTCAATGTTAAACAGAGGTGCTGGTCCGAGGCTATGTTCGAACTTTTCGAGATTCCCTCAAGCCTCCTCCCCGTAGCAAGACCTTCCGACGAGATCATCGGAACTGTGACAGCAGAGGCAGCTAGGACAACAGGTTTGAAGGCAGGTACACCCGTGGCAAATGGGAGCGCCGACTGCTCTACCGCCGCTTTGGGAGCAGGAATGGTAAAATCCGGGCAAGTCACCCTGATTATCGGTACCGCCGGGGTGGTCGCCGTATGCGCCGAGGAGCCGCTTCCAGACCCGCAGGACCGGACCATCTGCTGGAACTATTGCCTGCGGAACAGATGGGTGATGATGGGCATCACCCAGACAGCAGGGGAGTCCCTGAACTGGTTTCAGACAGCCTTCGATCAACAAAGCCTGGAGGCCAGCAGTTCCAGGGATGTTTTCGAGCACTACAACAACACCATCAAGGACGTACCGGACGGATCCGGCGGATTGATCTTCCTCCCCTATCTGAACGGAGAACGGACCCCTTACTGGGACTCGAACGCACGGGGCGTGTTTTTCGGCATTAACCTGAGGACACGCAAGGCTCATTTTATAAAGGCGATCATGGAGGGAGTCTCCTTTGCACTGCGCCATTGCCTGGAAACCCTCGAGTCCCTCGGGATTGCAGTCGATCAGGTTATGGCCGTCGGCGGAGGCTTAAAAAGCGAGGCCTGGCTGAGCATCCTGGGAAAGATCCTAAAGAAGCCGATTCGAACCGTGGGATTGGCGGATACCGGTTTAGTGGGCAATATGCTGATCTGCTCCAGTGCATTGGGCTTGATTTCCTCCATCCCTGAGACGGTTGAGAAGATAAACACCTACGACCGAGAGGTCCATTTTCCCGATCCCCCGCCCGCATACGAGAAGCAATACGAAAAATTTCTCGCTCTGTACGGCGACCTCAAGGAACGGTTCAAGAACGTTTGAAAAGATCTCCGTACTCGGGACGCCCATTGCTGACACAAAAACTGCGCGGGTATTTTCGCACCTTCTTCGGCTCCCTTCTACCCCTCTTTGTTCTGGCCCACTTCACCCACCATGTGATCACCGCGATCACCGCTCCTCTGCTGCCGCTGATCCGCTCCAGCTTCTCCCTGAGCTACACCCAGTCGGGATTGCTGCTTTCGGCCTTCACCATATCCTACGGTCTGGGACATCTGCCCGCAGGCTGGCTGGCCGACCGGATCAGCCCAGTACTGATGATCTTCGTCGGGATTGCCGGGGTGGCGCTGGCGGGGGTGGTGTTCGGGTTGGCACCGACGTTCTCTCTGCTGGTGGCAGCCAACGCCCTGATCGGTCTAACGGGAAGCGGGTACCACCCGGCTGCGAGTTACCTGATCTCCCGGGTGGCAAAACCGGAGCAGCGGGGCAGGGCCCTGGGAGTGCATGTCATCGGGGGCAGTTCCAGCTACTTCCTGGCACCCCTTCTGGCCGGTGGGATCGCCGTTGCCCTGGGCTGGCGAGGCACCTATATCGCCTTGAGCGCCCCCACACTTCTGTTGGGTGTGGCCCTCGTTTTCCTTCTGCAGAGAGGCGCCGTAAAACACGGAATCTCCAGAAGGGAGGAACGGACAGGGGAAGAACAGAAACGCAGCCCCCGCTTCTGGTTTTGGTTGTTCACCTTTCTGGCATTGACCACCTTGAGCGGAGCGCTGGTTGGATCGGCGATCGGCTTCATCCCCCTGTTGTTCGTCGACTCCTTCGGGATCCGGGAAGAAACGGCAGCCGGCCTGCAGGCGATCATCTTCTCCGGTGGATTCTGGGCGGCACCCCTGGCAGGGCACCTCTCCGACCGAGTGGGAAAGCTGCCCATGCTCTTCGCGGCTTGTGTCGTGGTCGTGCCCACGGTCTTCTTTCTGCCTAGAATCCCGATGGGCGTAGGTCTGTACGTCCTGCTCATCCTGGTCGGTCTTTTCTTGTTCGTTCGCATGCCCGTTTCCGAGTCTCTCCTCTTCACCCACGCCCCGCCCAAGAGGCGTTCGACCCTGCTGGGAGTGTATTTCCTGGGAAGTAATCTCGGCGGCGGAGTCTTCACCCCGGTAGTCGGATGGTTGAGCGACCGCTTCGGTTTCCGCTACAGCTTTACCGTCATTGCACTATCCATACTGGTGCTGACGGCCATTTGCGGCGCAATTCTTGTGATCTACAGACGGGCGGGCAGAGAAACAGAGACCTCCGGCTCTCCGCAGACAACTTGAGAAACTTCAGCTCTCCGGCTGCACCTCGCCCCGCTTCACGAAGCTCATGATGAAAAAGGCGAGGAAAAACATGCCGGAACCGGCTAATTGTGCAAATCGTTGCTCAGCACGCGTTTGAGCTTGTCCACAAACTCTTTATCAGGCATTTCGAACTTGTTGAAGGACTGGACCGTTCCAATCTGCAGCAGCAAACCTTCAGACAGGGGTGTATTCTTCAAATAGATCACGATGAGGTTCTTATCGGCGCTGGTGGCCAGATTGGTCTCGTTGCGCACATTCCTCGAGTCAACGGCGGTCGGGCTCATAAACACGATGAACTGGGAACATTCCAGAACCGCCCTTCCGACAACCTCGGGCCACTCGTTTCCCGGCTCGATTCCTTCATCGAACCAGATACGATACCTGCTGGCGTTGAGCTGCTTGATAATCCTGAACACCTCTTTCATGTCCGCGTGGGAGTAGCTGACGAAGATATAGGGCATCGTGCCCCGATAGGCGGGAAAAGGCGGGCGTACGGCTGGAGCCTTCGCCTCCACGCCGTGGGATGCCAGCACCTTGTGCAGGGAACTGGGTCTGGGAGCCGTTTTTTTCTTTCTCGATTTTCGGAAGGCTTTGGCGACCTTCTTGAGCACGCCAAGCTTCCGGGCGGAGGATTTCTTCGTTGATCTCTTGGGCGTCTTTTTCGCTGCCGGTTTGGCTGGGGTTTTTTTCTTCACCTTCTTGGCTGCAGGTTTGGGCGTTTTTTTTATTGTCCCTTTCCCGGCAGTCTTCGTGACTTTTTTCTTCGGGGCGACCTTCCCGGCTGGTTTCCGCTTGACTTTGACAACAGTCGTCTTGGTCGCTTTCTTCTTGACGGTACCCTTCTTGGCAGGAGCCTTTTTCACGGCGCTCTTGGGAGCAGCTTTTTTCGTTATGGCAGCCTTGGGCTTCCGGGGGGTGCTCTTCTTAGTAGCGGTAGCGCGTTTCTTGACGGCAGTGCTTTTCTTCTTGGAAGCAGCAGTGCTTCTGGGCTTTTTACTCTTCGCCTTTGCCGCTGTCGAGCTGCGGCCGCTGGAGGTGCTTTTCTTGCGGGCAGCGGATGCGGTCGTCTTACCCGAGGTTTTTTTTGCGGAACTTCCGCTGCTGGTTTTCCTGCCGGCAGAGGTACTCTTTCTAGGCATTGCGGTCTTTCTCCTGATACAGATTCATTCTATTTCCGTCTTCCTCTTTATGTGGTAGATCGGGTAGCTTCCAAACTCCTTCGGGAGCACGATCACTCCCACGTATTTACACTCCAGCGGGTTGTCCCGGTTGGCCTGTAGATAGGCGGCAAACTGTTCACTGGCGTACACGTTTCCGGGACTGGTGATCGGTTCGATACGGGCGGCCTGATTGACATGGGAACCGAAGAAATTCAATCGGTTCAGCACAGGCTCCTGGGCGAAGTACACCGGCCCCACGTGAAGACCGATGCGTATATTCAGATCCCGAGGCAGACCCAGGCGATCCCATTCGGTCTCCCGAACCATGTCGCGCAGCTCCATTGCGTACTCCGCCGCGGAGAGCAGGTCATCAAAAACGAAGCAGATCGCATCCCCCCAGATGTTCTTGTAGATCGGATCGTAGGGAGAGTTTTGCAGCCTTCCGGCCAGGGTTCCTAAAAACCCTTCGATATACCGGGGGAACTGCTCCTCCTCCAGCTTGCTGAAACCCACCAGATCGGCAAACAGGATGGCCACGATCTCCCGGCCTACTTCTCCGCTTCGGTTTTGAGTAAACTTGCGGATCCTGCGCCTAACTACCCGAGGCCTTCGCTTGGCTGCGGATCGTCCCCGGCTGATGACCCCGGCCGTGGGATTGCTGCCCCGGGAGAGGAAGACCTGTCCACTGGTACTGGCGATCGCCGTGATCGGCATTCCCAGGGATTCCCAGATTTCGACGAACTCGGAGGTCCCTCCCGCGGCTCCGTTGCGTTTGCTGTCCCACACGGTAATAAGGTGAGCATCGGTTTCCAGAAGCCGGCTCCGCAGGATCGCTTTGCCCATGATCATGGTATTGGCATAGGCGAACAGAAGATCATCCCCACCGTATCTTCCCCGGTTGACCGGGTTGACCCGAGACGCCCTCTCCAGAACCCTGTCGGCGCGGTGCATCCACTCCTCCCCGGCGAAGTTGACGCTGGTGTTAAAAAAATCTTCCCTGTCAAAAGGAAGGACCACGTTGGTTTCTCCGCCTCGTTTCTGCATACACTCGAGGAAAAGCACATCCGATCCGCAGGCGGCGGAGGAATAGCCGATACCGGCATCCAGTTGTGTAAGAACGGCATCGATCCGCCTGGTCACGGGTTCCACCGCAGCCACGGGGAACCGGGGGCTTTTTCGCGTGGGTGCATCGAGCATGTGCCCGGAGAAGGCAACCACCGGCGGGATCTGGAGAGTAGCAAGGACACTTTCATCCACATCCGCATACCGGCTCAACAGCGTCAACTGACGTCTGGTACTGGCGATGCTGGAATAGTTCTTTCCTGCAATCTTTCGGGCCAGGCCGTAATACTTCTCGGCCTGTTTCTGCTTGCCCAGTAAAATGAAAGCCTCACCCAGAGTCGCGATGATCCAGTAGTCCTTTTTGTTCTCTTTGAGACTCTCGCCGCAGATATTGATCACCATGCGCGCCAGCTTTTGAGCTGTCTTATAATCCCCCATTATCAAGCTCAACGAAGCAGCGTTGATCCCGGAATAGTTCCCTCGGGTATTGGCAAAGGCTTTGAGGTAGAGGTTGCGTGATTTTCTCAAGGAAGGATGCTCCGGTGCGCCGCTGCTGGAGATCGACCACATCTCTTTGTAAACCCGGCCAAGAATACCCAGGGTCTCCTCGTCCTGATTCCCCTGCTTAACGAGGTTGCTCAATAGATCCCTGGCTTTGATGAGATACCCGCACTTGATCAGAGATAGACAGAAAAGCTGGGTCAGACGCAGATCCCCCCCGTGATGCTTCAGTCCCTCTTCGAGCACATCGTATGCAAACATGGCTTGGCCGACCTTGTCTGCCAGCTCGCCCAGGCGAGTATAGAAATAGGGATCTTTTCCCCAGACCACCTCGTCCCGGGAGGTCCACAAGTCGTGGATGGCCGTGCTCAAATCGCCCCGCTTCTGCTCGATATAGCTGTCGAAACTCTGCCTGTCGCTGATAATCATTCGTCCCGCCGTTTCGCACCTAACACTATATCTCCTTTTCAGAGAAAAATAAATGAACGATTGTCCTTGAACAGACCCAAAATACTGGGCTATGCTATGGAGGACATAGATCAATGAAACTGAAAAACTATCAAGAGGATCTGGTACTTCACGTCGCGGATATCGTGATCAAGGACCGTCCCGATATCGAAGCCGGGGACAATCTTCTCCATGATGTAGCCGCCTACACTCTGAACCGACTCCCTCCACGCTATATACTGAGCGAGCGGGGATTTACCCGTCTAGCCTCGGATCTCTGGGTAGATGGGGACAGCGAGGACGGACTTGCCGGTCTTGTGGAAGTGCTGATCCTGGTGAACAAAGCCATCGATATTATCAAAAGCCGAAGGAAACCCATTGAAGCCGCAGCAGAGGTCCGGTCCATGGGGGAGGAAGACCTTCCCGATGTACGGAAGTACTGGCACAACCTTCCCTACCTGATCGGAAGAGTTTTGGACAATAATACGAAAAAACCGGTGTTGGATGCCAGCGTCCTTGTTTCTATCAACGGCAAACTGGCAGAACCGGCCGAACAGGGTTGGCTCAATCCCTACCGCACCAATGCCGGAACCAAGGGATTCTACAGTTTCCTTCCCAAGCCGACTCGCTCCCGTTCAAAAAGCAAGAATTTTGTTCTCGAGCTGGCGATCGAACACCCACATTACGAAGCGGTGACGGTCGAACAAACGATCGACACCGCCGGAGAGCTGACCACCTACCAGTTCATCCGCAGCGACCAGATTCGCAATCTGGGCGACACCTACCTCGTCCCGACGGACCCCTGAACAGCGGATCTCGATCCGCCTTCCCCGGCATGAACAAAGACGCCCTAAAAACCGCTGTCGCCTATCTAACCATTTACGTTGTTTGGGGCTCCACTTACTTCTTCATAAAGATGGCTCTGGAAAGCTTCCCGCCCTATTCTGTCGTCGGCCTGCGTTTCACGGTAGGGGGCCTGCTGCTTCTTGTTCTGGGTCTTGGATCCTCCAAGGCTCGGCAGCCTCTCTCGATTCCATCGCTGCTGTCCGCGATGCTCCTCGGTACACTGCTCCTCGTCGGGGCCAACGGCCTGGTCACCATTGCCGAACAGCAGGTGGACAGCTATATCGTAGCTCTGGTCATGGCCGCCGTGCCGCTGGCCGTAGCTTCCTTCGATAGATTCCTCTTCCGAAAGACCATTACCTGGATTCGCTTTGTCGGAATCGCGGTCGGTTTTTGTGGGGTGGCATTTCTTCTCTACAATGGCCGGTCTCTCCGGGGCAGTCTAACCGCCCGGATTCTGATGATACTGGCGGCAATGCTGCTCTGGTCCTTCGGAACCAGCCTGGCCCATCGCCTGCCCCTCCCAAAGGACAGTCGAATCAACAGTGGTATCCAGATGCTCTTTGCCGGCCTGGTATCGATACTGATAGCCCTGATTTCAGGACACACTCCGGCGTCGGTTTTTACAGGAGTCACCCTCCGATCCGCCCTGGGTCTCTCCTATCTGGCCGTCGTCGGCTCCCTGGCCATCACAGCCTACGCCTATCTCCTCATGAACGAGCCGTCGATCCGGATCGTCAGTTATGCCCTGGTAAATCCCGGCATCGCCGTTTTTCTGGGATTCCTGTTCGGCAATGAGAGTGCTGCTCCATATCTGGTCATCGGATTGCCCCTGATCCTCGTCGGTCTGGCCACGATGCTCTACGGGCAGTCCTTGCTGCAGACCCTGAAAAATAGAAGGAATGCGGGAGCCCGGTAACAAAATCCCCGAGTGGTGCAATGACAATTACGGCTTTCAGCGTGAACCCCGATACCACCGCAGCACCCGCAAGGCCCGCAGGGTGTTCCAGCGACTCGGCTGTCCGACAGTCTCCATCTCGAAATAGCTCCTGCCGGGATGTCGGCTCTGCAGCGGCCAGGTACCGTCGGGCCGGCGCTTCTTAAGCACTATCTCCACAGCATCTGCTGTTCTAACAGGTGCAGGATCAGTCGCCCGACCCGCTCATCATCGAAGCGGAAGTGGGCCAGAATGGAGAGGATCATTCCAGTGACGCAGGTCTCGCTGTACTCGTAGGATCTGAAGTAATTGATCCCCCCGGCCCACATCCCGTCGGACTGCTGTAGAGCCAGGAGCCTGGCGCCCCATCCCTCGACAGCGATCCGGTTACGCTCGGACTCGACGGTGGATCGATCAGCTCCTGAAAGGTCCCTCAGGGTCTGCCAGCGGACCGCCGGGTCTCCCGCAAGCAACCAATCGATGATCTGCCCGCTTTCGTAGTCCTCGGCTTCCACCGTTCGAATGTCCATCGAATGCTTTTGCCCTCCGCCCTTACCTCAAGGGGCATCGATATTGCTATCAGTGAAATCAATAACCCGGTTGATCCGGCCAAGGTATTCCCAGCGGAGGTGCTTCTTGGCTGGCGGAAAACCGCAAAAGGTTCACGGCGTTCTCCTACTCAATCCCTCCAGTGTGACAATAATCCTGGTATGCTCTTGAAATGTCGATCCCGCGTGAGAAGCCTGGCCCCCGTTTCGAGTGCCGCTGCGGCAATCCAGATGTCGTTTGTTGGTATGGGCGTTCCGGCCTCTTTTAATGCTTTTACCAATAAACCGTATCTCTCGGCTATCGAGAGATCGATCGATACCGTGACGATCCCGGGACGCTCGAGAAAACTATTCAGCTCTTCGATATTCGTTTGCATCCGCTCGCCCATATAGAATCCCGCGTACAATTCTCCCGCTACGATCGAGGGCACAAGGACCTGATCTGCGCTCTCCAGCAGCTCCTTGATTGATCGATCGCCCTGCATAAAGGTCGAGTAGGCGCTTGTATCGATGCATATTCTCATGACTGCCATATTTCCGGATCGATCCGCTCAAAGACGGCAATATTTTTCTCGAACTCCCCCGCTTCGGAGGAATCCCAGGAACCTGAAAGATCGTCGAGGTTTCTTTTTTTTCTTCCTCCAGAAGATAATCCCAACGCTTTGAGCAGTATGGCGATAATCGTCTTGTTCAAACTGGTGTGACTCTCTTGCGCCATTGCCCGCAATCGTGTTTCTAAATCCTTCGGTATCTGCCTGAGAGTTATTTGACTCATCATAATGCCTCACTACATGCACTAGATGACATCATCATACTAGACAGAACACCCGTCGTCAACAACAACGAGAGAATCAGGACGTTTACTTCAGATTATCCGAACAGAAACTACTCGACCCCGCAGAATCCCGAACCGCATCTACCCAGGTTGCAGCCCCCGGAGCCTGTGTGACAGGCCGGTTCGGCGTTATCGGTGTGACTGACGTGGGAAGCGAACAGGCTCAGTTTCTTGCCGATCTGTTCGCTGCCGCAATCCGGACAGGCGATTTTAGTGTCCAAACGCATCAGCAGCTCAAAATCACCCCCGCAGGCGGAGCACTTGTATTCAAAAATAGGCATCTTTTCAGGTTCCTCGCTCTACTACAGTATTACCGATCCCCGTACGAGTTATTGGGATGTATCATAGGGAAAGTAACACCGGCAGCCGAAGACTGTCAAGATCGCGTGGACCCCACTTCTGTACACTGCCGTGGAATACCGAGTAGGATGAGCTCAGCGGATTCAAACAAGCGGGATGTGAGGCGAGTATGGAGCATCCTTCAATCAGGTTCTACATTTGTGCGCTTGTACTGCTTGTTGCAGTGGCTGCAGGCTCCTGCGCCGAGGATCCCCAGGTCTATATAACAGAAACCGGTAAGATGTATCATCTGGATGGGTGCCGCTGCCTCGAGCGCTCCCGTATTCCGATACGGCTCTCCATGGCCGCTTCGTTGGGCTACGAACCCTGCGGACACTGCAATCCGCCGCCGCCACCTTCAGAAATCATCAGACCTGCAAGAGACACCGGACCGTACCGTCTCAACGTGGCCGGCCTCGAACATCCTCAGGAAGCCGACCTGGCCGAGATGACTCGGGCCTTGGTGGTGCGTCACGTGGATGGTGACACCGTGTATGTATCCATTCCCTGCCCGCCGATAGGGGTGAAGAGTTATGAATCCGTGCGCTTCATCGGTGTGGACACCCCTGAAACCGTACGCCACCAGAAAACTGTAGAACGCTTCGGCAAGGAGGCGAGCGCGTTCACCCGCGACCATCTGCTGAACCAGCCCGTATTCCTGGCTTTTGACTGGCAGCTGCGGGACCACTACGATCGGCTGCTGGCTTACGTGTACTTGGCCGATGGCTCCTGCTTCAACGCCATTCTGGTGAGGGATGGCTATGCCCACGCCTACACCCGCTTTCCCTTTCAGTTTCTCGAGGAATTCCGATCACTTGAATGCAGCGCCCGGGAACGGGGCGCTGGTTTATGGGGTTCCGACAAGCAGTAGTTGTTTTTACGAAGAGATATAAAAGTTAGGTGGCTGTTTCGGCCTCAGCAAAACCAGGCTAGAAACCAATCTTTGATCAATCCCCCGCTGCGCTTGATCATGTCTCGCATCTTCGCGTCTGCTTCGGCTTTGGTCCGCCCATCGATCAGAATGATCTCTTCTTTGGAGTTGTTTCTGCGGTATTCGAAAAGCATTATTCCCCTCCCCATGAAACAGAAAACACTTTCACATATGTTAAGGTAAAATTACGATTAAGTAAAGCAGAATTCGCAGAAAATTTCCTGAAAAATGAAGAAAGAGACCCGCCTAGGTGAGCCCGTTTTCGGGGAGCATACCCAGGGGGACCTCGGCGAGCTCACTGTTGCTGCTCCCGCAGGCGCTCCTGCTCGTGCTTGACCGTTAGCAGCCGGTTGTACTCCCGCATGGCTTTGCTGTCCGCCGTGGCATCCACCACGGTCTTCATCTGCCCGATCGCCGCATCCAACTGGCCGGTAACCTCGTAGAGTATGGCCGCGTTGTACCCGGCGGCAACGTTTGCGTTCCCCCGCCACACATTGAGGAATATCTCGAGAGCACTGTCGTAGACCTTTCCCTTCACCAGTTCATTCGCCTGTTCCATCCTGGCATCTTTCGTTTTGTCCCGCATCAACGTGCGGTGCTCCCTGACCTGATACGGGGCGAGTTGTTTGGCCATCTGCGGCATGAACTGATCAACCAATCTCGTGTACATGTCCTCTACATCGGGCAGATCCCTCTTATTTGCCAGCTCTCTGTCAGTGGAAGCCTCGTCTTGGAATGACCTGGAGGCGACCACGTTTCCCGTTGCGGTGTTGACGACCTGGTAAGTCATTCCGACCCAGACCGTGCGTTTGATCATCGGTACGTATACGGTTTTTTCTTCTCCGGTGCTTGCGTCGGTGATCTTTCTCTCTTCAATCCACTCCTGATCTTTGGTATCCAGAAGATACAGTTCACCGTTGACGATCGCTTGTGCTTTGACGGCTTTGCCGATATCCACAGCCGTCGTGCTGCTGCTGATTCCTCCCTGCATGGCCCGAGCAACCTCTTGAGGACTCACGAGCTGGAAATATCCCGTATTCAGGAGGGTCTGGATCACCTGGGAAGTAGTATAGTCCCCTACTTTCTGTTCCACACCCATCTCGCTAGGTATATCCAACCCTGTAAGCTTGGAAATCGCCCACTCGAGGAGATCCTTCCCGGTGAAGGTTTTGTCCTTCACGGGATAGCGGAAATCCAGCACGGCTATGACCCGGTTTCCGGACATGTTGATCTCCGCTGGTTTGGTCACGATAACGGGTATGCTGGTGGAACAACCGAATACAAAAACCAGCAAACCAACGATCAAAATCGAAAAAAATATACGTCGCATCTTTGCTCCTCTCCCTCTTCGCTGTTATTTTCGTCCCCGTACTGTTTAAAGATAAGTCATCCTTCTTTCAGAACAGTCAGCCGCCCGGGTAATCGACAGAAGCGGTAGGTTCGGGCTTTACATTCAGAAATCCCAATCGGTATGGGGTACAGGAATTTGAAATATCCTGTCTAGTGATTCGATAGGCCCGGGTCGATCGCCTACAAGAGGTGTACCGTCTTTCGTTTTCTCTCAGGATATTTAATGCTTCCGGCTGGCCGCTGTTTCTGCCAGGACAAGGATCTCCGGGCGGTACTCGAAATGCATCGTATCGAAATAAAACCACTTGCCGCCCCAGATAAATCCATGATGCTCGAAGGCTTCGACGACCTGAAGAGGCACCATCCAGCGCCGCTCGTAGGGGATCGTGTACCACTCGTCGGTCTGAGGCAATGCCCAGCGCCAGTAGGTGTGTCGCCCATCGAAGCTCTTAGGCGCCAGGTCGACGGCGATCCCGTAGCTGTGATAACTCCGGGACTGGGTTCCCGCGATCTCCCGCCAATTGTATCCGGCCAATCCCTTGAGCCCGTCCACGAAGCGCTTCACTCCGGGATCGGTCGCCATAAGGAGTTCCAGACGTCGATTCACGGCTTTCAGCGGACCCGCGACTTGTTCATGGACCCGCACGTCAAAACCCATCAACTTCACGGTGACAATCCCGGCCTCGGTCTGACCTCGGGTACCGGCCTGGTACAGATCGGCAAGGAAGCCCTGATGGCGCTTGGGTGGATTTGCCTCCGATCGCTGGAGACGATCCTTCAGCCTTCGTTTAGCCTCTTCATCCAGGTCAGGGATCGGCGGAAGACCGAAGGGGTAGGAGTAGAAGCGATAGGAAGCGTATTCCTCCCACCGATGCCGGAGCTCATCAGGTAAAAGACGTCCCTGAGCCCAGTAATACCACGTGTCATCGATACGAACAGCCCAGTCATCTCCTCGAAAGGTTACCTCCCCGGTACGATCCGGATAGGCCAGAGCCAGAGCTTTCATCTCGGCCTTGCCGGCCGATTCTTCTCCTATTCCGCTGGAACTCTCCGCCTGTGGGGCGGCGGTTTGTGCATCGGGATTCCCAGAAGTCTCGCAGGAAACTCCAACCAGCACAATCAGCAAACCTAGTATTGCCAAGAAGGAAACACGCTTCATAGTATTTATCAATATACAAACCGCTGGCGGGAACTGCGAAGCTGCCGCCCGACAAAATCCCTAACCCCTTTCTTATCATGATGGACCTGACTGATAGATGCGAAGATTTCGGCAGAGTTCATAGCTTCCCCATTATAACGCGGAGCGCCGCAATCTCGATACGGCCGAGCGAGGAGCTCGATCTCGATGAGATCGAAGAGCTTATAGACGTCGCCGAAGGATCGGTTTACTCGGCTCCGAACCGGGTCCACTACGACATGAATCACTTCGTGATCTGTGCAGGAAGCTACATTCCCGAGCTGTCGGAAAAGGCGCGGCGTGTGGCAGAATCGATCGGCAAGGTCTCGGTGGATATGGGCGGAACCCAACCCTCGCGTGCTTCCGGTCTCGAAGGTCTTGCTTTGCTTGGTACTATGTATTACACTGTAGTAAGCTAAGCACAATACTATACAGTGTTTAAATGCCTATATAGCATGGAGGAGCTATGAATGTTCAATTTAAGAAGGGAGTCCTGGAGCTCTGTGTTCTGGTGGTACTTTGCCGGCGGGACTACTACGGCTATGAACTGGTGCACACCATCTCGGAGAACATCGACATCGCCGAAGGTACGATCTACCCCCTGCTGCGGCGGCTGACCAAGGAGGGATACTTCACCACCTACCTGCGGGAATCCGAAGAGGGTCCTTCCCGCAAGTACTACCAGATCACCGAGAAGGGACAGACCTACAAGGAAGACCTGCTCCGGGAGTGGACTCACTTCGTGAGCAGCGTGAACGATCTCATTCAAGAGGAGGAGGTAGCATGAACAAGGAACAATTCTTGAAACAGTTGAAGCGCTCCCTGTCCGGAATCCCTGAGACGGAGAAGAAGGATATCCTCTACGACTACGAGGAACACTTTCGCAGCGGCATGGAAAACGGCCAAACGGAAGAGGAGATCGCTCGATCCCTTGGCAACCCAAGGGTTCTGGGAAAATCTTTCCGCATTGAGAGTCTCCTGGATGAAAGCAGAGGCGGCCGACGAGCTTCGAATGTGCTGCGGGCTGTGTTCGCCTCGTTGAGTTTGGGATTTCTCAACGTGATTATCACCGCCCCCCTTTTCGCCGGTCTGCTGTCGGTCCTGGTCGGCCTATGGGCGGGAGCGGTCTCACTTGCCGTGACAGGAGCGGCGGTGATCCTGGCGGTCATTCTACAGCCCCTGCTCCCGGCTTTCATTACCTTCGGGGGCTTGAGCATCCCCTTTTTGATCTTCGCATCGATCGGGATCAGTTCTTTGGGTCTGCTCTCCCTGATCGGCATGTGGAAGCTCAGCCAGTGGTTTTTCAAGATTACGGGCAGGTATGTGCAATTCAACCTGCAAATTATCAAGAAACAGGAGGCAAGAACATGAACCATACATTGAAAAAAATTGTGTTGATCACAGCCGCTGTGGCTGTCGTGTCACTGGGGATCGCGGGGATACTTTTTTTCACCACAAGTATGAACGGAGCATGGGAGCTAAAGGGAGGCATCACCGTGGATGAGCAGCAAAGCCTCTCACCGGAGGGAATCAACGAAATCAATGTGCAGACCAGCAGCATCGATGTATCCATCGGGAACTCAGAGGCAAGCAGCATCGAAATATATCTGCACGGTACGGTGCACACCAGTCGGTCCGAAGCCATACCGAAATTGACAGTCGGACTATCCGGCGACACCCTCGATATCACTACGGAACGGGAGAACGGCCAACATTTTGTCCTCGGTTTCTACTCAGACGACGTCGTCTTGGAGATCAAAGTGCCGGAACAGTATCGCAACCGTTTGCTCGTGCGCACCAGCTCCGGGGATGTGGATATCATCGATCAGAATCTATCCGAGCTTTCCGTGGACACCAGTTCGGGAGACATCCAGCTTCGCTCTATAAAGGCCGCCACGATTTCGCTGGAATCATCTTCCGGCGATCAGGAGGCTGAGAGCATACAAGCCGAGAACTCGGAACTGACCAGCACCAGCGGTGATGTACGGGTGGGCGACCTGCAAGGCGGCGCCAAGGTGAAAAGCTCATCCGGGGAGATCACCATACGCTACTCCGAGTTCAACGCAGACATGAAGGTGCGAAGCAGTTCCGGGAACGTCAAGCTGCATCTCACCGAGGCTGCCCAGTTTCGCCTGGAGGCCAAAGCTTCCTCGGGAGACATCCGTTGTGAGTTTCCCGTTTCCCTGGCAGGGGCGAACGACGAGATGAGCCGGAACATAGTTGTCGGCATGGTGGGCGATGGTATTCACAAGGTGGCAGTGCAGACCTCTTCGGGGGACATCACGATCCGACCCTAGGCGGGTTTTCCTATGAGTCAACACCGTCCGGCCAACGGTCCACGATACGGACGTTTCCGAAGCGGTTTTAATTTATACGATCAGCGTTACTTTCGTAAGTTTACAACCTGGATATCAACGCGTTGAACCAGCTCTCTCCAGACCTCGGAGGGCTGGGGATGAAATATGAACACCCGCTCCGCGGGCAGGATGTACCAGTCGCCCCGGGCGATTTCGTTTTCCAACTGCCCAGGCGCCCAACCGGCATGACCGGCGTATACACGGAACGCGTCTTCACCCTCGGCTAGAATGCGTTTGAGAACCAGTTCGTCCGAGCCGAGGTAAACACCCCTCAACACCCGTCGGGTACCTTCGGGAGCACTTTCCGATCGAAACAGAAAGAGCAGGTGATGGGGAAAAACAGGTCCTCCAAAGTAGACCGAATGGGCTGTCAATCCGCTGATTTCCGGCCATAGCTCCGCCATGGTGTGCCCGGTTGGTCGATCAATGATCACGCCGAAGGCACCGGTGGAGTCAAAATCGATCAGAAAGACCACGGTTTGTGAGAAGTTGGGATCCCGCAGTCCCCGGGTCGCTACGAGGAAGGTACCCGCTCCCGGCCCATCCAGGGACTGAACCGGGAGAACTTGCTGCTCCGATGATAAACCGGCGCCGGAGCCCCACAGCCTTTTCCCCCGGCCGGTGTTTGGAAGGTTGTCGCCCCCCATCCTACAGCCGCCGACGGTCCAGAGGGAGAGCAGGACGGCGGCGGCGGCGATGATGATGAGTGGGATCCGAAACCGCCTCTGCTGATGCCTGATCTCGCCGCCGGTAGGTTTACACATAATAATATCAAGTCCTCGGATTAATCTTACAAATAATACCAGGCTTGGTATATGCTCAGGTGTCGGTGGTCGCGCTGGACGAGATCTTCTCACCGGAGAAGATCCCGAGGAGGTGCTGCGACTGATCCAGAATCTCTGCACGGAGCATTTCCCGCCCGACAATATTCCTTGACTTCCACGGCGGTTGCGCGTAGCTTTCAAGTTGTCTATCGCGACCCCTTAGCAAACAAACCCGATTCAAGCCCGCAAGCTGACAGCGCTCAGAGAGGACGAATGGCGGATATCAGAAATTTCAGCATCATCGCTCACATCAACCATGGCAAATCAACCCTGGCAGACCGGTTGATCCAGGCCGCGGATCTAGTTTCCCAGAGAGATTTCAGGGATCAGATCCTGGATACTATGGACATAGAGCGCGAAAGGGGAATCACTATCAAGAGCCAAACCGTGACCCTGCCCTACACGGATGGATCCGGCAAGGAATACGAGCTGAACCTGATCGATACCCCCGGACACGTGGATTTCGCATACGAGGTCTCCCGGGCTCTGGCCTCCTGCGAAGGCGTACTGCTTCTAGTCGACGCTTCCCAGGGAGTGGAGGCACAAACGGTTGCCAACCTCTACCTGGCTCTGGAGCACGATCTACCAGTGATCCCCGTCATCAATAAGATAGACCTGGCTTCGGCGGACATCGCGGGCACCAAGGAACAGATAGCCGGCGAGCTGGATCTCGATCCGGACATGGCGATCCTGTGCTCCGCCAAGACCGGAGCGGGCATCGAGGATATATTTGAGGCCATCGTCAAGCACGTTCCCGCCCCCACAGGCAATCCCGACCAGCCCTTCAAAGCCCTCATTTTCGACGCGCATTACGATTCCTTCCGGGGGGCGATCATCGCCTGCCGGGTGTTCGACGGAGGGGTGCAGCCCGGGGATATCATCCGTATGGCCTCCTCCGGCGGGACATACAAGGTCGACGAGGTGGGGCTCTTTCAGATCCAGAGAAAGCCCAAGGACCGTCTCAGCGCCGGCGAGGTCGGCTACATCATCGCCGGAATCAAGAACCTGGTGGATACCCGGATAGGAGACACCATCACCCTGGATACGGAGCCTCCCCAGGAGCGGCTGCCCGGATTCAAAGCGGCCAAGCCCGTAGTTTTTTCCTCGATCTACCCGATGTCCACGGATGAGTACGAGTCCCTCCGCAGAGCCTTGGAGAAGTACGAGCTGAACGACGCTTCGCTGAGCTATCAGAAGGATTCCTCGGCCGCCTTGGGCCAGGGATTCCGGTGTGGCTTCCTGGGCCTGCTGCATCTGGAGATCTTCCAGCAGCGCCTGGAACGGGAATACGACCAAGCTATCGTAATGACCGTTCCCAGCGTGCGCTACAAGTTCACGCTGACCAACGGTGAGGTCATGGTCATCGACAATCCCCAATATTTTCCCGACCCCTCGCTGATCCAGAGCACCGAGGAGCCGTACATCAAGGCTGCACTGCATTTTCCGCAACGATACCTGGGGGCGGTGACCAAGCTCTGCCTGTCCCGCAGGGGCACGAACATGCGCACCGTCTATCCGGTCCCGGGGCGGATCGAGTTCACGATCGACATGCCCCTGGCCGAGGCGATCTACGACTTCTATGACACGCTCAAGAACATCACCCAGGGATACGGCTCCTTCAACTACGACTTAACCGACTACCGGTTAAGCGACCTGGTGCGCCTCGATATCCTGGTCAATGGAGAGAAGGTCGACGCACTATCCGTCATCGTGTTTCGCGACAAAGCCAGGGAATGGGGCGTGAAGATGTGCGACCGGCTCAAAGACGCCATCCCGCGACACCAGTTCAAGATCGCCATTCAAGGCGCAATCGGCGGCACCATCATCTCCCGTTCCACGATCTCCCCCTATAGAAAAGACGTTACAGCCAAGCTGTACGGCGGGGATGTCACCCGCAAACAGAAGCTCCTCAACAAGCAGAAAAAGGGCAAGAAGAGGATGAAGATGGTGGGCTCGGTTATGATCCCCCAGAGCGCCTTCGTCTCAATCCTGAAGAGCGAGGAGTAGGTGGATTTGGATTCGTGGCCGGGAAGGGTTGCCAGCAGCGCAATGCGATGATACCGGCGGGTGATCGTTGACGAAATCTGTCCCTTTCACTAAGGTAGTCCCTACCCTGGCTGCGACATCAAGACTACATGAATCAAAGCTACACACGGAGAGATCATGTCCGAAGGAAAAAACGACCGGAAGGAAGAAGCAAAACTCCCGGGAAAAGAGAGCATCCACTCCGCCGTTGAAATAAGTCGTACGACAGATCAACAGCTCTCCGAAGGCGCAGAGAAAACAATCTTTCTCTGGTTCGACATCGGCTATACGCTGCTGTACAACCTGAGGGAACCGACCTACCGGCAGGTCCTCCGGGAACACGGCGCCGAGGTATCCGAAAACGATCTGGTTCACGCGTTTCACTGGGTCGACAAGATTTTCATGAGGGAATATCCAGGCGTTCTCGGAAAGGACCCACGGACCTACTCTCCCTGGTACCTGGGAGTGCTGAATTACCACCTTGGCCTGCGCCTCGATCTCTGTAAGGTCTTCACACGCTGGAGGCAGATCCAGGATTCCACCGAAGATTACTGGCGGGCTTTCGATTTCGCCTCGTCCGTGCTGGATCGGCTGAGACGAAAGGGCTTTCGCCTTGGCATCATTTCCAACTGGGACCTTTCAGCCAGGTCGACCCTGTCCCGACAGGGGCTTGCGGAGTATTTCGAGCATATCATCATATCCTCGGAAGTAGGCTGTGAAAAACCGGAGGAAGGCATCTTTCTTCTTGCTCTGGAGACTGCAGGGATTTCAGCATCCCGATGTTTGTATGTCGGCGACAACTACTACGATGACGCCATCGGCAGCATGAAGGTAGGCATGCCCTCTGTGATCATCAACCGCCTCGAGCGCAAGGGTATCGGGGAGATAGACGGGCATCCGATCATCCGGGATATCCGAGAGATAGAGGAATACCTGTAAGCGCTCGCCCCGCAGGGTTTCACTCAGGCGAGGAGCTTCCGCAGCCGGCGAATCGACCGGCTCAAATTCCGCCGCGCCCGGTGCTCGTATCTTTTCTGGAAGTAAGGGACTGTGTATATCCTCGAAAGGGCGAGAAACCCTTCAAGAATGTGGATTCGCCTGTTCCAGCGCTCTCTGTCTGGTACGGAGCGGTACTCCCGGCCAATCGCTAGCTCGTAGCCGTCGAACTCCTCCCGGGTTTTTCCGAAAATGGATAGATCGACATCACGGATCAGGGCGCTGTCCTGGGGGCAACGCTCGTCCGGGGTGCCGCCGTCGGTCAAATATCGGGTATCCAGGATGAGTTCTTCCACCTCCCGAACGATTTCAGAGGGCAGATTCATGCTCTCAGCGGCGGATCGAGCCATTCGAGCGCTGAGCTCCTCGTTGTCCGGGGCACGGGGCACATATACCGCGTCATGGAACCACACGGCCATCTCCAGAGCGGTCGGATGAATCGCAAGGGACCGGGCTGCCTCCAGCTCATCGAGACAGGCCGAGATATGAATCCAGTTGTGGTAGTGCCGGTGCTCTTCGCTGTAGCGACGATCGAGTTCTTGGAAAACCTGTTCAGGATTTCCACACACCGCAACCCCGGAACCGCTTACCGATTCAATAAAGTTCGACCAGCGGCTCCGCATCAGGTGTCGGATTTTTCCCGGTTCCATGTACAGACAGTGTACAGCAATTCAACCTGGGGACCAACAAAGCGAAAGGATTCCCGAAGTGTGAGCCTCAAACATTCGCTTTCCAGAATCTATACGGCGGAACTCACCCGATCCCATCTTGATTAATTTGACCCTGTCAGTAAAATATGCAGCCTACACAGAGTTTAAAACCATAGATGAAACTGTTGATCTTTGCGTCCCGGCGATTGGGAAGATTGCTCCTGACGATATTTCTAATCTCAACAATTGTTTTTTTCGTCATCCGCATCATTCCCGGCGACCCGGCTCTGGTGGTAGCGGGAATGGACGCCACCCAGGAAGCGATAGCCTCGATCCGGGCCAAGCTGGGCACCGACCAGCCTCTTCCCGTACAGTACCTCCAGTGGCTTTGGAAGGTCGTCCGTTTTGACTTCGGCGAGTCGCTGATCAGCGGCCAGCCGGTCATCAAACTGGTGTTCCAACGCTTCCCCCTCACCCTCTCCCTGGCTGTATTGGGGATTCTCATTTCCATCGTGATTGCCATTCCCCTTGGGGTGCTTTCCGCGGTCAAACGCTGGTCCTTTTGGGATTACTCGGGGATGGCCTTCTCCCAGATCGGGATGGCGATACCCAGCTTCTGGCTGGGGATCATGCTCCTGCTGATTTTTGCGGTAAAGATACAGATCTTCCCGCTATTCGGTTCGGGAAGCATCGTGCACCTGATCCTGCCCGCCATTTCTCTCGGAATCGCCCGGGCGGCGATCATCCTGCGGCTGACCCGGGCATCGATGATCGAAGAACTGAGCAAGGAGTACGTGATCACAGCCCGGGCCAAGGGACTCACCGAGCGGATGGTAAAATACAAACACGCTCTGAAAAACGCCCTTCTTCCCGTCATTACGATCACCGGGATCCAGCTGGGCTATATGCTCGGCGGAGCGATCATCACCGAGCAGGTCTTTTCTCTTCCCGGGCTGGGGCGCTTGTTTCTGACCGGGATCTACCAACGGGATTTCCCACTGATTCAAGGGGGGGTTGTTTTTGTGGCCATCATCTTCTCCCTGATCAATTTCACGGTTGACATCCTGTACAGCGTGCTCAATCCCAGGATCCGGATCAACTGAGGATCGATTCATGAAGCGCATCGAGACAAATCGAGTAAAAGAAAATCTGCCGGCCAGCAGCGGCAAGAACGGAGAGCTGCTCGCTATCCGGGACCTCGATGTGAGCTTCGAACTCGAAAGCGGAGCTGCCCGGGCTCTTCGCGGCATCGACCTGACCCTCAAATCCGGAGAAATCCACGGCCTGGTGGGCGAATCCGGCTCCGGAAAATCAGTTGCCTCGACCTGCATCATGGGACTGCTTCCCATTCCACCGGCACAGATCAACCATGGACAGATCCTTTACAAAGGATCCGATCTGCTCAAGCTGTCCGAGACCGAGCGCAGACGGACCCGCGGACGGGAAATCGCCATGGTTTTCCAGGAACCCGCCAAGTATCTGAATCCAGGCCTGAGGGTCGGAGAGCAAATTACGGAGATGCTCCGCCTCCATCTCGATATGGACCGAAGCCGGGCATCGGAGCGGGCTCAGGAGCTCCTCGAACTGGTGGGGCTGCCAAACACGCGCCGGGTTCTTTCGGGGTATCCTCACGAACTGTCCGGGGGAATGAAACAGAGGATGATGATCGCCATGGCCATAAGCTGTGACCCGTCGATGCTGATCGCAGACGAACCGACCACGGCTCTGGATGTGACCCTGCAGCTACAGATCCTCAAACTGGTCCTGCAGCTGCGGGACCGTTTTTCCATGGGAGTGCTGTTCATCTCTCACGATCTTGCTGTAGTTCGCGAAATATCCGACCGGGTGTCGGTGATCTACGCCGGCAAGATCGTCGAATCAGCAGCCAGGGATCGACTGTTCAACGAGCCGCTGCACCCGTACACTCAGCTCTTGCTTCTCTCCATCCCTGACGCCGAAAAACGGGGTCAGCGCCTCAAGGCCATTCCGGGACGCGTACCCGATGCCGAACATATTCCAGGCGGCTGCGCCTTTCATCCCCGCTGTCCACTGGCCGAAAAGTTCTGCTCTCAGGAAATTCCCGCCACGGTGGACCATAAAGAAGGACACACCGCGGCCTGCCACATGATTGGAAAGAAATGGCTCAACTCGTAGAGATACGGAATCTGGTAAAGGAGTTTCACAGCCGAAGCTTGGTGGCCCGCAGGCGCAGTGCCTTCAGAGCCGTGGACCGAGTCAGCTTCGATATTGATAAGAATACGATTTTCGGACTTGTCGGAGAATCAGGGTGCGGGAAAACCACGGTCTCCCGAGCAATTCTCCGGTTGGATCCGCCCACTTCCGGGGAAGTACGTTTTGCAGGTACCGCGCTGGAAGGATTGTCCGGGAAAGCCCTGCGGGGCTATCGTCGGCGAATGCAGATCGTATTTCAGGACCCCAACAGCGCCCTCAACCCCAAGCTGAGGATCGGGGCCAGCCTCGAGGAAGGCTTGATCAATCTCGGTGTACCAAAAACAGAGCGACAGCGACGCGTAGAAGAGATGCTCGAGCTTGTCGGGATTTCACCGTCCCAGCGAACCCGTTATCCTCATGAGTTTTCAGGAGGCCAGAAACAGCGTATTGTCGTAGCCAGAGCTTTGACCATGCAGCCGGAGTTCCTCGTCCTCGACGAACCGGTTTCAAATCTCGACGTTTCGATTCAGGCTCAAATTGTCAATCTTCTACTGGACGTGAAAGACCGGCTGTCCCTCACCTATCTGTTCATCTCCCACGATCTCAATCTGGTTGCCTACCTCAGCGACCGAATCGCCGTCATGTACAAAGGCAGATTCGTCGAGCTTGGCTCCACAGAACAGATCATGGATCGACCCGTTCATCCCTACACCCTCAGGCTTTTCTCCGCAAGTCCCACTTTGCACGGGACTATCCAGTCGAGTGAAAAAATACAAGAAAATGAATCAACTTTTGGCATTGCAGCCGGATGTCCCTACGCGGGACAGTGCGAATGGAAGGATTCCAATTGCTTGAAAGAGGAGCCTGGGCTGCGAGATATCGGCGAAGGCCACCTGGTGGCCTGCATGCACAGCATGCACAGCAAGGAACGAAACCCCGCGTAGCGGGGAAATAAAATCATCTGCAAAAAGATGCAGAAGGAGGATCACATGAAACGTACGCGTCTTTGGAAAACCGCTGTAGCGGTTTTGGTTCTGCTCATCCTGGCGGCCGGAACAGCAGCGGCAAACGCTCAGCAGGAGAAGAAGGTCTTGGAGTTCGCCCTGCAGGGGAACCCGGATACTCTTGATCCACACAAGACCTCCGGAACATTGACTTTTCAGACTCTGAAAAGCATCTACGACACGCTGGTGGAGCCGGATCCATCGGGGAAACTCGTACCTGCATTGGCGGAAAAATGGGAGATTTCTTCTGACGGCCTTACCTGGACCTTCACCCTGCGAAAAGGTGTGAAGTTTCACAACGGAGATACCCTCAGGTCGGAAGATGTCAAAGCGACATTCGAGCGAATGATGAAAGAAGAAACCGCCAGCCCCAAGGTAGCCGACTACAAAGCGATCGCCGCCATCGAAGCGCCCAATGACAGCACTGTAGTGTTCAAGCTCTCCCAGCCCAACTCCCCGCTTCTAGCCACTCTGGCCTCAGGTTGGAGTGCGATCCTGCCCAAGAGTCTGATCGACGCAGGTCATGACTTCGCCAACCAGCCGGTGGGAACCGGACCGTTTCGCCTCGTTGAGTGGGTCCGTGACAGCCGGGTCGTTCTAGAGAAGAATCCCGAGTACTGGATGAAAGGCCTGCCCAAGCTGGATGGTGTCAATATCAACATCATTACCGAGCAGACAGTAGCGGTCCAAGGCCTCTTGTCCGGGCAGCTCGACGTCGCCTACCGGATCGATCCGGATGCAGTAGCCCAGCTGGAGGCGAATCCTGACACGAAGGTGGAAACCCGGCTGACCGCCCTCACCCTGGTCATGTCCATCAACTGCAGCCGTCCTCAGCTGAACGATCTGCGGGTCCGACAGGCCATCAACCACGCCATCGACAAGCAGAAAGTACTGGACACTGTCTACGGCGGAGGCGAGCCGATCGGCACCTTCATGGATCACGACAACGCCTACTACAAGGATTTCACGAATCTGTATCCCTACAATCCTGCCAAAGCCCGTCAACTCCTGCAGGAGGCCGGGGTGGGACCGGAGCGGGTATTCGAACTGTTCCTTCCCCAAAACTACGAGCTCCACGTAAGGGCTGGAGAGATGTATCAGGCCATGCTCAGCGAAGTCGGCATGAACGTCCAGATCCGTCTGGTGGACTGGTCCACCTGGATCAGTGACGTGTACAGCAAGGCGAATTATGATCTCACCGCGATCGGCCACACGGGCAAGCTCGATCCCGACGGTACCCTCGGCGGATACGGCATCCCGGAGAAGCGCTATGTTCGCTGGGACAACCCCAGAGCCGCCGAACTCATAGCGCAAGGGGCAAAGGTATCGGGATTCGAGAATCGGAAGAAGATCTACGATGAAGCACTGGAGATCATGGCCCGGGAAGTTCCCTTCATGTTCCTGGGTTCCAACTACGAGTTCAACGCCATGGGCAACAATGTTTATGATTTCCGCATCACCCCGAAGCTGGACACCTTCGACTTCCGTTGGACGGAGTTGAGATAGAGGGACCCGCAATATCTATGCTTCGAGGTTCGGCAGCCACTCGGCTGTACTACATCGCAGTTGTATTTCTATTGATTCTGGGAGCCGCCGCGGTGGCGGCTCCCTGGATCGCTCCCCACGACCCGGTGGCGCAGAATGTCGAGGACCGATTCCATTCGCCCAGCCTCTCCCACCCACTGGGTACGGACAACTTCGGCCGGGATGTCCTGAGCCGAATCATATTCGGTTCCCGCTCGGCATTACTGGTAGGAATAGTCTCCGTCTCCATCGCCACCACTCTGGGAATGATCGTGGGTCTGACCGCCGGATTGGGAGGATTCTGGACGGACAACACCCTGATGCTGCTCATGGACAGCCTGCTATCCTTTCCCACTATCTTACTTGCAATAACCGTTGTATCGTTCCTCGGCTATGGCCTGCTCCAGGTGATGCTGGCCATCGGCATCATCTACAGCCCGGTATTCGCGCGGCTGGTTAGGGCGGAGACATTGGCTTTGCGTAACGAAGGATACGTTGAGGCATCCCGCGCTCTGGGTACCCCGATTCTGAAGATCGTGTTCAAGCACATCATCCCGAACCTGCTTGGCCGGGTGATCGTGCAGGGCTCGATCACCTTCGCCCTGTCCGTAGTGATCGAAGCCTCCCTCTCCTACCTCGGCCTGGGTGCCCAACCACCCACACCAAGCTGGGGATTGATGCTCAAGGACTCTCGGAACTACCTCGTCCAGGCTCCCTGGATGGCCCTGTATCCGGGGCTGGCGATCGCCCTGACCGTGCTGTGCTTCAACATCATGGGGGATACCCTCTCCGAACGGCTCAACCCCCGTCTTCAACAGAAATAAACGATCCGCATGAAAATCGGGATACTCTCAGACATTCACGTCGATCTGAACGGAGGCCAGGCCGTAATCAATGGACTGCTCACGGCCATGCTTCGCCGAGACGTCGAAGTAATGGTGATCGCAGGGGATGTCTCCAGCGATTACCGAGTAACCTTGGACAGTCTCGAGCAGCTTCGAGAGCGTTCCGGGATACGGATCGTGTTCGTTCCGGGAAACCATGACATCTGGAATGAGGCTCATCCGGAGATCACCGCCTGGCAGGCCTACCGGGAGTTGGAGCGCTTTCCGGGAAACCTGACCGCGGGACCTCAGGAGATCGCCGGCGGCTGGAGGATCATCGGCGACCTGGGCTGGTACGACTACTCCTTCGGCGGTGTCCAGTATTCCCGGGAAGATTTCGATCGGATGCAGATCGGAGAGCGCATCTGGCAGGACCGGATCAAGGCGATCTGGGATCGTCATACCCTGGAGATGCACCGGACCTTCTACGAGAAGCTCGACGATCAGCTCAAAAATGCGGAAGCCGAACCGGCTTCCGATTCCAGCAACCGCAAAATTCTCCTGGTGACCCATGTGCTTCCCCGGAAGGAGTTCACGGTTCAACGCCCCGATCCGGAGTGGATCTATCTGAATGCCTTTCTTGGAAGTCCGGAGTACGGGGAATTGGCCCTCGCCCATAAGGTTCGATACTCGATCTGCGGTCACGTGCACTACCGGAAAGAGGTGACGGTGAAGGGCACCCGCTTCATCTGCAACTGCCTGGGCTACGCGGACGAGTGGATGTGGAGCCGGGACCCCGCCACCGAGATCGACCGAGCCTTCCTGACCCTGGAACTGGACTGACCGACAACTCAAACCAAACCTGAATTTCCGTTAGATTTCGGAACTGCCGCTGTGCGATCTGACACTGCCGGCGGGGGCAAGAGAGCAAACCGACTTCGGCGATCCCGCCTTCGACGGATTGTGAAATGACTATTTTTGGTAGTACTTGTAGGTCCGTCCGTTGTACAGCCGCCGCGCAGTCCCTAATCCCCATACTGGTGGGCGTGTGATATACTGGTGAAATCATGAGCGACGGAAGACGTTAACGACGCGTTGATATCGAGATCTCCTGCATATTACAATATCTGTCATGTCCTACCAGGAATACCAGCGTCTGCTGACCCAGGGAAAGTATCTGGAGGCGGCCCGCTTCGCCGAGCAGCAGGCCGAGTCGGTCCGCGAGTCGCACGAATCGGGAGAGTTCTGGCTGACCCAGCAGGCCCGGGCCCTGATCCGAGCCGACGACCACAAGGCGGCCCTGGAGGTCAGCCGCCGCGCTCTGAACCTGGCACCCGACAACGCATTTGCCGTGGCTGCGACCGCGGACGCTCTTTTAGGATTGAAGCGCCTGGAGGAAGCTCTAGGGCACTACGAGGAATTGCTGCGCAGTCCCCGACTCCTGCGCCAGGGGCGGAAGGGAGTGCTTGAATGCCTGGCCGGATTGAAGCGATGGGAGCAGATTTTGGAGCGCCTGGCCGGCTGGAACCTGCAGGAGGAGCAGTCCCTTCCCTGGCGGGTGAAGGCTTTGAGCGCACTCGGTCGCAACGAACCGGCCCTGGAGAGCTGCCGGCGCTGGCTCGAGCTCAGGCCCCACCATCCCCCGGCTCTCTGGGAAGTCAGCGAGCTGGAGACCCGGGTCAGCGGCCTGGAGGCGGCCGTGGAAAAGGCGGGTCGGCTGGCCCGCATCCCCTCCCTGCCTCAGGTATATCGGGAGATCTACGCCTCCCTCTGCCGGAGGGCCGGTAAGCCCGAAGAAGCCATGAAGGCCTACGAAGCGATCGGAGCCGAGGGCGAGCAGAGCCGAATACAGAAGAAGAAGGCCTTCACCCTGGCGAAGAGCGGCCGGGAGCAAGAAGCCCTGCCCCTGCTGGAGGAACTTCTGAAGAGGGAGCCCGCGGACAGGTACCTGCACTCCAGCTATGCAGCGGCCTGTAAAAGGATCGGCGAATTGGAGCGGGCCATCAACTTCTACAACAGACTGCTCACGCTGCATCCTGAAGAACGCTCGCTTTACGGGCGCATCAAGGGCCTGCAGCACAAGCTGGAGGAGCGCGGATGAGCCCGAGTACCCAAAGGATCGGCGACCTGATCGAAGTGCCGCCGGTGCGGACGGTAATCCGCCTGGAAGAAGGAAGAACCAGCCCGGAGGAGATCGCCGGCAGCTTCGTGTTCACCTCCGAAGTCAAGGCCCATCTGACCGTGATCTCAGAGTCCCTAACTTCGGGGCGGGGTCAGGGATACTTCCTGCAGGGTGATTTCGGATCGGGGAAATCCCACTTCCTGGCCGCCCTCTATGCCTGGCTTTCAGGTCGATCGGGGGCGGAGCGTCTGTCCGCGGCCCACGAGGCACTCACAAAGGCGGCGGGATCGGAAAGACCGATACTGCCGGCGGCGGTGTCCCTGATCGACTACCGCTCGGACACGCCCCTGGAGACGATCCTGCTGGAATCGATCGAGCGGGCTCTGGCCGAAGCCGGCAGGCAGGTGCCCTTAACGCCGCTTTCTGTGTTCCTGGTCCGGCTGAAAGAACTGCTGAAAAGTCCCGATGCGGAGCGAGCGTTCCTCCGGCTTGCCGCGGAGGGCGATCCGGAAATCGCTGACACGGAGAGCACGAAGAACAATCTACCCGAGTGGATCGCGGCCCATCGACGGGAATCCTACACCCTCGGCATGCGTTTACTCAAAGAGCAGGGGTTGGAAACTCCCCGGGCCATGGTGGAGGATCGGAAAGAGACCTTTGAGCGGGTTTACAGGGAGCTTCAAGCCGCCGGTTTCACCGGGATGATGCTTCTGGTCGACGAACTGTCCGAGTTCTTGCGTTCCAAACCCACAGTCCAGGAGTTGAACGAAGACGCCCGGACCCTGCAGTTTTTGGGGGAGCTCACCGGCGAGCGTCCCCTGTGGATCGTGGCCGCTGTGCAGGAAAGCATCGAGAGCACCGGAGACATCGCCCGGGCGATCATCCGTAAGATCAAGGACCGCTTTCCGATCAAGCTGGCCCTGTCCACGGTGCACATCCGCTCCCTCATTTCCGAACGACTGGTGCGCAAGAAGCCCGCCGCCGATGAGGCTATCTATGGGATTTACGAAGACTACCGAAGACAGTTTTCCGGCTTCGACTGCTCCTTCGACGAGTTCAGGCAGCTGTACCCGATACACCCGACCACCATCGCCCTTCTGGACGGTCTGGGGGACCTGTTCAGTCAGCACAGGGGGATCGTGGACTTCGTCTGTTCCCGGATCGCGGGGGACAGCCGGCGGGGCATTCCCTCGATCCTGGAGCGTCCGCAGCGGGAGCTTCTCGGGCCGGACAGCATCTTCGAGCATTTCTCCCCTCGACTGGCCGAATTTTCTACGTACAACATCTACCCACGCCATGTCGTGCCCCACTTGGACAAGGAGATCGACAGAGTCTTGAGCGACGGCGCTGACCGCCATCTGGCCAGGAGGATCATCCGTATGCTGGTCCTCTACCGTATCCACCCCACCGCGGACGCCCCGAACGCGGGCAAGCTGGCCGAACTGGCGGCCTGCAGCCTCGATGAACCCGAACTGAGCGCCCGTTTTGTGGCCGAAGCGCTCCTCGATCCCCTAGCCGCCTCCAGCCGATTCCTGCGTAAGAGAAGGATGGATGAAACGGACCCCGCCCTGGCGGTCTACGAGATCTCCAGCGAAGAAGATTCGAGCAAAGTATTAGAGGCCAGGATCCTCCGCCTCGGCGAAGAAATTTCCAACGAGGACAGCCGGCTGCTCAGCGAACCCCTGCTCCAGCTTCCCGAGTCGGACTCCTGGCCGGGACCCGCCCTGGGCAGGGAGGGCACGGTGCGGGAGATCAGTTGGAACCTGAGCCGGCGCCGGGCCCTGGTGCGCTTCCTGCACCGGGAGGAAACTCTTCCAGCCGATCCGGCCTCGGAGCTCGAGGCCAGGGAGTGCGACTTCGCCCTGCTGCTCACCCTTGGGGAGGCGGAATCTCCGGTGCAGTACGTCGCCGTGTGGCGGATCCCCTTCCCCAAAGGGGATGAAGCCAGGGAAACCCTGAAAGAATATCTGGCGATCCGCCTGCTCCAGGAGGAGCTCTCCCCCTCCAATCCGGCGGACGCGCCGCTCATTCCCCAGATCGCCGAGCGCGCGGCGCGCCTGAAGCCGGCGGCTTCCCAGGCAGCCCTGGAAGCTTTCTACGCCGGCAGCTTCAGCGACCCCGGGATACGGGTGGACGCGGCGGTGCGCCAACTCAAACGCTTCGACAGCCTCCTGGAAGCGGCCGGCCAGACAGCCCTGGCGGCTCGCTATCCCCGCTTCCCCGAGATCGCTCCCCGGCGTTACCCCCCTTCCCCCCGGATCTACCAGCAGCTTCTGGAGAGCTTCGTCATCCCAGGCAGCCTGCCCCTGAGTCAGGCCCGGCCGCTCAGCACGGCGATCGACGGTCTGGCCGTTCCCCTGGGGCTGGTCGAGATGAAGCGGAGCTCCTACGTTTTCTCCCCCGACATTTCCGGCCACCCGCTGCTCGTCTTTTTCTTCGAGCTGCTTCGCCCCTCCCAAGCGGTGGCCCTGTCCGAAGTCCTGGACAGGCTGAAGAGGGGGGTTTTCGGCCTGCCTAAGGATACAGCCCTGTTTCTCATCGCTTCCCTGGCCGCAGGAGGTCTGATCACGGTCCGCCGGGGGGGACGGGCCGTCGCCCTGGAGTTCCTCAACCTCCAGAACTTGGAAAGGGCCGATGAGATCGCCCTGGGAGAGCTGATCGGCGAGCACGATCGGTCGACCCTGCTCGAGGAATGCAGCTTTCTTTCATCCACCGACGAGCTCGGCTCTTTCGGGCTGCGGCAGCAGCGGGATGTCTGGAAAGAAGTGGTGGCCTTTCGCGGCAGCGCGGAGCATTTGAGCGAGGACGCATTGGCCAAGCTGTCCCAGCGGCGGGAGTACTCCTCCTTCCAGGGCTTCCCCTTCACCGCGCTGGAGGAAAAGCTTGATGCCTTGAGCAAGCTGGCTAAAGAGATCCGGGTTTCCTACCCAGCCAAGGAAGGGCTGGAAAAGTTCCTCGCCGCCTGGCGGGCGAGCGGGCTGGAGGCTGAATCGGTCCAACTCCTGAAGGGGTTGGATCGATTCCTGCGGCGGGAGTCGGAGAAGTTCGTTTTCATCCATCACTACCTGCGCCACGAGGCGGCGGAAAAGACCGCGGGCCTCGAGTCGGGTCTGGAAGGCCTGCGACTACGTATCCTCGAGCTGATTGACGATCCGCTTCAGGGAGTCATACCCGACGAAGGGGCCGAACTGGACCATCTGTTTACCGATTTCCGGGAGCAGTACATCCCCCTCTACTCCGGGCTGCATCGGCGCTACTACGAATCCTTCCGCCTCCCCTCCCTGTCCAAGAATGCCGCCAGGGCTCTGGCGACCCTTGGTCGCCTGGCGGCCATCGAAGCCCTGGACCGGCCTCCCGGTCTGGACCGTTTCCTGTCGACTCTCAAGGTCCCCCAAATCGGCCAGTGCGCCCGCCAAGTGCGGGAAGAACTGATGCGAGCACCGGTCTGCGGATGCGGCTTTCTGCCGGGACAGGCCGCCCCCGAAACACAAACAGCCGATCCGGACAAGGACATCGACCGCTACCTCCAGGAATATCTGGGCATCCTGAAGTCTCCCGCCGTACTGGAGGCGCTGGGCAGGTACGCCTATGCAGTCCAGGATCTGAAGCCGAAGACCGCCGCTCACCTCAACGAGCTGTCTTCAGGATTGGGCTCCGGTTCCTTGAGTTCCTCCGCACTTGTGGGTACCCTGGATGAGGGAACGGCGACGGAGCTGGCCGAGGCGCTCAGGGGAAGCGTGACCCTGCGCCGGGTCGACCTTCAGCCGCTGATCAAGCGCCTGGCCGGACGCCGCCTGCCGGCGGAGAAGATCCTGAACCTGGTTACCGACTGGCTGGGCAAGAGCAAGAGCGGAGAGCTGGTAGCCGTGGAGGGTCCGGGTGCCGCGGGCGACAGAGACACCCCCCCCGAAGCGGGCGACCGGACAGACGCCATCGAGTGGTGGGCTCCGGCGAACGCGAGGATCTTTCCCGGTCTTGCCGAATCGGCGCAGAAATCGGTACGGAGGTTTGAGGATCTGGAGACGGAGTTGGAGCGGCGTTTTCCCTCAAGTGTGTTGGCGGAGCACTTGAGACGCTTGGAATCCTCCGATCTCCTCCATTATATCCGTTCCGAGCCGCTCCACACCCGGGCGATCGAGGCCTCCTGGCAGATCCTGGCCGAGCGGGTCCTAATGGGGGAGTCTGCCGCGTTCGAACAATCCCTGGCCGAGAAACCGCTGCACTGTCGGCACGCCGACCCCCAGAAAGCCGTCCGGATCGAAGAACGCCTCCGGATGTTAGCAGGGATCGGCGAAAAATTGGCACTCCCCTTTCCCGGCCGGCTTTCTCTGCGCCCGGCCCTGGAGACCTTCCTGGCCGATCCCTGGACCGGCGTCGACCTTCAAGGCCGCGCCGCCGAGACACTGCGGCGGACCGCGTCGCTGGGCGAGGACTGGCTCACAGGCCTGAGGCCGGTGGAGGCGATCGACCTGGAGGAAAAACTACTGCTTCTGCTGGTGGACGGGGTGCCGCCGGATGTCTGGCTGGGATGCATGGAGCTGATCGACGCTTATCCGGAAGGGCTTTCCACCGACTGGGCCCGTCTGGAGGCCGAGCCACAGACGGTCCCCGCCACCGCCCGCCTGTTGGGCGTCGAAGACGATCCGCTGGCGGCGCTGGAAGCCCGGGGAGTACCGTACCTGCTTCTCAAGCCCCGGGAGGAGGAGGCCCTGGAAAAGCTGCTCGATTCCTTAACAACCGAAAAAGCGGCGGTGATCCGCCTAGGCGCCTTGGACCGGGGCGCCCATCAGGGCGCCTACAAGTTGGCGGATATGGCGGCCCGCCTCCGTCACCTTCTGGAGACGAAGCTCCCAGCCCTCCACGGCTTCTGCCGGCCGGCCAAACGTGAGCTGATCATGACAACCGATCATGGCCTGTCCCTGACCGCGGAGGCCTTGAGCCACGGACAGGGCGGGGTCTACGAGAGAGCGATCTTCCGCGCCCATTGGAGCTTCTGATGGCGGTCAGTTTTCTCGTTTCCCGGTATAACCGTGCAGCTTGGATCAGCAAAGCTCCCGATCCCGGAATCCCCTCGGAGAACTCGTGCGGCGCACTACCAACATCACCGGGTAAGCCATGAGTGAGGAACTCGAGGGGGTCGTGGAGAACCTCCTGTTTGCCAGCGAAGACAGCGGCTACTCCGTCGTACGGCTACGCAGCGGCGGACAGCTGCTGACCGCCGTGGGAAACCTCGCCTCTCCGGTACCGGGTGAGCGGCTTCGCCTCAAGGGCCGCTGGACCGACCATCCCCGTTTCGGGCGGCAGTTCTCCGTCGAGGAGTACGAATCCCACGCCCCGGCCACGGTCGAGGGGATCGAGCGCTACCTGAGCTCAGGGCTCATCCCCGGCATCGGCGGCCGGCTGGCCGGCCGGATCGTTCGGGCCTTCGGCGAGCAGACCCTGGAGGTCCTGGACCGGCAGCCCGGGCGGCTCTCCGAAGTGGAAGGGATCGGTCGGAAGCGCATCGCCGCGCTTCAGGCCGCCTGGAAGGAGCAGCGGGAAATCCGGAGGGTGATGATTTTCCTCCAGTCCCACGGCGCCGGCCCGGCTCTGGCCGCCAAGATCTACAAGCAATACGGCGACCACTCCATCGCCGTGGTTCAGGACAATCCCTATCGCCTTGCTCTCGATATGTTCGGAGTCGGCTTCCTCACCGCCGACCGTATGGCCCGGGCAATGGGCCTGGCAGAAAATTCTCCGGCTCGGGCCCAGGCGGGTGTATTGCACACCCTCGAGGAGTGCAGCGCCGAGGGTCATCTCTACTATCCCCGCATCTCCCTGATCCAGCGGTGCCAGAAGCTCCTTCAGATCGACAGGGAGATCATCGGTGCCGCGCTGGAGCACCTCGCCCGGGAGGGCAAGCTGATCGTGGAAGATCTGCCGCCTCCGACAGGCAGTGCCGCCTCGAGGGAGACAGGGCCCGCCGGCGGCGCTTCCCGGCCGGGTGTTGAAACGCTGGAGACCGAAGAGCCGCAGGTTGTAACGTCTGTGAATATCGGGGATCCGCCGGTGTATCTGCCCGCCTTCTACAGGGCGGAGACCGGGATCGCCCTCCTGCTCTCCGAGCTGCAGGCTTGTCCACGCACCAGCCGGCGTATCGATTCCGTCAAGGCCGTCGCCTGGGCACAGGAACGGATGGATATCGTACTGGCTGAGAAGCAGCTGGAAGCCCTGCGCACGGCCCTGGAAAGCAAGTTGATGGTCGTTACCGGAGGGCCGGGCACGGGAAAAACAACGATCATCCGGGCGCTGCTGGCCGTTTTGGAGCGGGCCGGGCTTAAGTTTCTCCTGGCCGCTCCGACCGGCAGGGCGGCCAAACGGATGCAGGAAGCCGGCGGTCACGAGGCCAAAACCATCCACAGGCTGCTGGAGTACTCTCCCCGAGAAGGGGAGTTCAAACGCAACCCTAGCAATCCCCTCGAGTGTCACTGGCTGATCCTGGACGAGGCCTCGATGATCGACGCCCTGCTCATGTATCACCTACTGAAAGCCCTGCCGGCACCGTGCTCCCTGGTGCTGGTGGGAGACGCGGACCAGCTTCCTTCGGTGGGTCCGGGCTCCGTGCTGAAGGATATCATCTCTTCGGGCCGGGTATCGGTGGTAGAGCTGAACGAGGTGTTCCGGCAGGCCGAGGCCAGCCAGATCGTGATCAACGCCCACCGGATCAACATCGGACTGATGCCGGCACAACAGGAGGAGGGAGACTTCTACTTCATCCGCCAGGAGGATCCCGAGGAGGTGCTGCGGTTGATCCTCAAGCTCTGCCGGGAGCGCATCCCCGCCCGCTTCGGCTTGCACCCCGTGGATGACATCCAGGTCCTCTCGCCGATGCACAGGGGACCGGTGGGGGTGAGCAACCTGAACCGGGTCCTCCAGGAGGCGCTCAATCCGAACCAGATCGAACTCATTCATGGGGATCGGCGTTTTCGACCCGGGGACAAGGTGATGCAGGTTCGCAACAACTACGACAAAGAGGTGTTCAACGGCGACATCGGCCGGGTGGAGAGGATCGACATGGAAACGCGGTCGGTTGAAGTACGCTACGAAGAGCGGCGGGTAGGCTATGGGGCTACCGAGCTGGATGAAATCACCCTGGCCTATGCCGTGTCCGTGCACAAGTCGCAGGGCTCCGAGTTTCCCGCCGTGATCGTTCCTGTGCTCACCCAGCACTACCTGCTGCTGCAGCGAAACCTGATCTACACAGCGGTGACCCGGGGAAAGCGTCTGGTCGTTCTGGTCGGAACCAAGAAAGCCCTGGCCATCGCCCTGAAAAACACGGAAACCCAGGAGCGCTTCACCGGCCTGCGGGCCAGGCTGGCCGCCGCGCAGCCCGCCGC
>CAZSBH010000003.1:98206-120379 GCA_964604845.1 uncultured Spirochaetaceae bacterium | reverse complement strand
GAAGGAGTGGACGACCTCGAATACATCCTCAAACACGAGGACAAGATCGCCGCTCTGGTTGAAACCGCCGGCTTGCGATTCACCGCAATCGTAATGACCACACTGACCACAGTGTTCGGAATGCTGCCGATGGCCATCGGCATGGGGGAAGGATCCAATATCGTGCAGCCCCTGGGCATCGCAGTATCCGGGGGGCTCGTCATTTCATCTTTATTCACCCTCTTCATGGTTCCGAGTATCTTGAGTCTGATCAACCTGAAGCCGGGCATCGAAAAATCAGGGAAGGCTTGATTGAAAACGATGAGAAAAGCAGTTATAGCAGTTACGTTTGTTGCTCTGGGCCTGGTCTGTCTCCAGGCTCAAGACGAGCCCAATACGGTGAGTCTATCGGTCGAGGAGATCGCCAGGCTAGCTCAGTCCCGGAACCTGGAGATCCTCAAGAGTCAGCGGAGTGTGGAACAGGCCCGGAAGGATCTTCTGGGGGAGCCGGAATTGATGGGCTCCCGTCTGTCCGTCGGTGGCGGATACACATCGGGGGGATCCGGATCGGGCGGCTGGACCGGACAATCGAGCCTTTCGCTGCCCATTATTCCCCAGCTGTCCCTCGGGGGTGAGGTGTCTGTGGGTGATTCCTGGCAGTTTGGGGAAGAACTTACCCTGTCGGTAGATCCCTTTGCACCCGGACGGCAGACCTATGCCGAAGAGAAAAACTACAGGAACGCCGAGGTCCAGGAGCGCTACCTGAGGCAGAGGATCTACTTTGACGCTGAGCAGGCGGCCCTTAACCTCCTGATCCGGGACATGGAACGGGGGCTGGCCCGCAGTACCGTGGAGCTGGAGCAGAAAAAATACGAGCTGGTGCAGCGACAACAGGAGCTGGGAGAAACCTCGTTTCAGGATGTCCAGGACCAGCTGGTTAGTCTCATCACCGCGCGGCAAAGTCTTTTCAACAGCGAGCAGAGATATCTCAGCGACTGGAAAACCCTGCAGCTTCTCTTCGCTCCGAGTGAAGAACGGATCGCCGTGGTCCCGGTGTCTCTCGATGAAGTGTTGGAATTGCTGGCGCTGCGAAGCATCGAGGCGGCACGTTTCGAGGACGCCGGGCCGAGTTCTGAAAAATTGGAGAATTTGAGATCCGAGTTGGTCGCCCTACAGACGGAGCTGAAGGTGACCCCGTCCTGGCGGCCGGAGTTGGAACTGGCCGCAGGTGTCGCCTTTCCCGATGTCTCCCCCTCGGCGAGCCTTTTTTTAAGTTTCTCTCCGGATCAGCTCAAACGGGATGAACGGGAAGAGCTGTCTGCGGACATCGAGGTGAAACGCATGGAGATCGCCACCGAAAGCTACTCCACGGAGCTGCAGAAGACTCTAGGCGAGCAGAGCATCGGGATCGTGGAGGAAGCTCTGAGGTCGACCCGGACCCAGAAGGACCGGGACGGGATCGCCCTGCAGGAGGGGGAGCTGCTCTACCAACAGGGAAGGCGCACCACCCTCGAGTTGGAGCAGTTACGGCTGAACCTGCGGCGCACCGAGATCCTCAGCTTCCAGGCCGCCGCGGAGGTCTACCGGGCCCAGGGGAACTACCTGATGTTGTTTGTTCCTGCAGAGACGGATTGATTTCCTAGGCCGGTTTTCTCTGTGCTGCGGTTTCCACCGTATCTGATACCATCCGGCGTCCTGAAGCCACGGCCCAGACAGCCCCCAGTACAGAGCTGAGCAGGTTTCCCAGGACCAGTGCCGACCAGATCCCTTCGATGCCGAGAAGCCGGGACAACAGCAGCGCCAGCGGCAATGCGAAGAGGATGATGTAGGAGAAGTTGATTACGAAGGCGGTGAAGCCTTTGCCCAGACCCTGGAAGAAGCTGGACAGGATGAAGCGCGCTGCCAGGAAGGGAAAGCCCACTGCAAAGATCAACAGCATGGTCCTGCCGATACGGATGACTTCGGCCACATCACTGAACACGCGAACCAGGGATCCCCTGCCGAGGATCATGACCAAGGCAAACACAGACATGATCCCCATGCAGAAAAGCAGAGATTTTTGAACCACCGACTTCACCCGCTGAAATTTCTTAGCTCCGAAATTCTGGCCGATCATAGTCAGGGTGCCTTGGGCGATCCCGACGATCGGTAGAATCGCCACCTGCTGATAGGTGAAGCCGAGAGTAAAGGCGCTCTTGGCCATGTCGCCGTAGGGGCGCAGCAGGATGAACAGCAGGCTCAATCCCAGGGAGTTGGACAGCTGTCCGACGATAGTGGGCCCGCCCACGGCGAAGATCCCCCCGACGATCGAGCCCTCGTAGCGAAAGACCTTCATGTTCAGCACTACCATGTTCTTCTTTCCGAACAGAGAGACCGCCAGCAGGATGCAGCTGGCCGCCCGGCCGATCACCGTGGCAATGGCCGCACCCTGAACTCCGAGGGCAGGGAGTGGGCCGATCCCGAAGATCAGAAGAGGATCCAGGACGATGTTTACCAGGGTTCCGAGAATCATGACCTGCATGGGGGTGACCGTGTTCCCCTCGCCCCGGAGGATCCCGTTTCCGATCATGGCGAAGAATTGAAGGAACGACCCGTAGAGAATGATATTGATGTAGCTCAGGATAAAGGGAATCATCTGTTCGGAGGCGCCGAGAAGGACAAACAGGGGCCGGGTCAGAAAGGGACCGAGGATCGTAAAGAAGACGGACAACCCCAGGATGATCAGTAGGCAGTGCTCGGCTGCGTTGTTGGCCTTGTCCTTCTTTCCTGCACCGATGAAACGGGCGATCAGCGAGCTGGCCCCGATCCCGGTACCCGAACCGATGGCGATCAGGATGCTCTGTACGGTGAAAGCCATGCCCAGAGCCCCGAGCTCGACCGGCCCCAGCCGGGAGACGAACAGTCGGTCTACGAAGTTGAAGGTGGTATGAAAGGTGAAGGCGATGATCGCGGGAACGGACAGCTTCAACAGGGTCGGCAGGATCTCGCCGCCCAGGATCTGCTCCGGCCTGGTTCTGAGAGTCTTTCGCATCCACCCAAAGTAAATGGTTTACCTTTAAAAGACAAGCCGGGGAGGGTATATTTAAAGGGTATGAAGGAATACGGCGATCTGTCCGATCGGGAGAGGCGCAAACTCTACCAGGATTTCTCTAAAGCCGCCAAGGAGATCAAGGTGGATGCTCGGACGGATGCGAAGGCAGCTTCCCGAAACGGGAAGAAAGCGGAAGAATCGGATCGTCGGGAAAGAACCACACCGAAACGTTTCTTCTTCGATCAGCGAAGGCGGAAACACCCTGCCTACGCCGTGCGGCTGAAGATCGAAAACTACGCCTACAGCGAAGGCTTCGAGATCAGCGGAATACGCCAGTTTTTCTCCAGCTTGCTTTCCTTTCTCTGGCCGTCCCGTGACCCGATTTCTTACGGGTTTTTGAAATCTCTCGTATTGGACAGCGCCTATCGCGGCGATCCCGAGGGGTACAGCCTGATTCGAACCCTGCTCGAGCTCCAGAAGGGTGGGGAGACCCTTCTCAAGGGAGGGGGCTTCCTCCGCCGGGACAGTGACAGCAACTCTAATCTGCGAGGTGATCTGACCCGGGATCTGTTGAACTGGGAGCCCGACGGCTACCGACTGTTGATGGTTTTTGAGAAACTTCATCCTCGGTTGATGGAGGCTCTGGAGGGTATCCGGGGAAGATTCGATAATCAGAAGACGGTCAACGTGTTCGACCTGACCGATGTCGTCAAAGGAGTGTACAGGTTCACCTTGAGTGTTCAAGCCGATCCGGAGGCGTTGCAGGGACGGATCAACGGCGCCGGTGAATTGATCAAGGGTCTGTACAAGCGTATCTACAGCAATGACGAGAAGATCCAGCAGGTGTGCACCAGGATCGATCAGCAGGTTGCAGATTTCCTGGCCTGCTATGCCCGACTGAAATGGTTCGCCGGGCAGCTCTATCCGGCCCTGCTCAAGATGCTGAATCTGTTCAGGACCCAGGAGCAGGTGGCCTCGATACTCGGCAGTATCTACTCCTTCGTCGGACTGGATGAGAAAGAGGTGCTGGTTCTGCGGGCTTCCCTGAGTCCGGGGCTAAAGAGTAAGGGTCGGTCTGCGGATGAAGAGGCCCAGGGGGACAGAGCGGAAGAGTCGGCCAAGCAGGCAGAATCGGCAGAGGAAGTGTCTCAGGAGCAGATCTTCAACTTCAACGAAGAGTTTCGGGGAATCCTGACCATCCTGGACTACGCCTTTCCCGGTTGCCGGGCACAGCTGATCGGGGAGGGTGACTACTCCGTGTTGCTCTGGTTTCATCAGAAAATTTTCTCCCATCGTGACTACACGGGCCCTCTTGTTTCCCGCCGCCCCGATTTCACTGATCTGCTCTGGAAGATCAGTCTGGGGGATCCTCTGGCGCCCGTGATCGTTTTCCACGAGCTCATCGGGCAGATGCTGGAATCTCTCAATCCGGAGGCCGTCTTGAGTTTGGTCGATCCCATCCGCGGCCAGGGTACCCGAGGGCGGGATTCCTTCATGGAGATACGACGACAGTGGAGGTCTGCCCGGGAAGAGCTGCTCCTGCGTTATCTCAAGGAGGTGGACTACTTCGAGAAAGAGATTTCCCTGCGCGGCCGGGAGGTGCAGAACCGTTTTCTTAGCTCCTCGGCGGGACGCAAAACAATCGAAACGATCAACCAGATCCGCAATCATATTATTCGCGGCTATGGACATGTGGCCCTGAGCATGGATCGTAAGGAGTACTTCCGCTGCCGTCCCCTGTACGCCGTGGTCAAGGACCTTCACGAATTCTTGCGCGAATTAGCCATCGGGCGGGATCAGCTCAACGCCAAGAACCCCGTCGCCCTGCAGCGCTTCGAGCGGGACGATCTGGTCGAGCTTCAACGCGGGCCGGTGATGAATCAGCTCCAGAACTACATCGATGCCTTACCGGAGAATCGGAGGATCATCGACAACCCCGAAGGGGAATACAACAGGGTTTTTGTCGAGATCCTTTTCGGCTTTACAGAAATCTTGGATTTCCTGCTCAATGACGAGAGGAGCGCCTTGAGAGAAACCGGGGCAGAGGCGATGTACGCCGCCACGGAGGAGCGGAGGATTCGCAACGAGATCGATAACGACCAGACACCCCTCAGGGTAGATCTGAAGAAAGACTTTGAGGAGGTCGACAGGCTGACAGGAATGTTTTCGAAAAACGAGTATCTGCGCTTCATGCCTACGCTCTTTCTCCAGCGCCAGCAGGCCGGGCAGCAGCTCAGTCTCGTGATAATGGATCTTGACCGTTTCAAGGCGATCAATGATACCCGGGGCCATGATTTCGGGGACGAGATCCTGAAACTCGCTGCCGAAGTGATTCTCTCCTCGGGCAGGGAGGAAGATCTGGCCGTACGTTTTGGAGGTGACGAGATCCTGGTCGTGATCAAGGGCAACGCTGCAGCCGCCCTGGGTCAGGCCGAGCGCATACGCAGCCGATACGTCGAGCTGCTGAAGGAGGGCTTCGCCAGCCAACTCGAGGAGATCCCGGGACTGATGGCGCAAAAGGAGCTGGTGGAAAAGAAGAAAACAGATCCTCTGTACCGGGGCGGATTGGAAGATTTTCTCGACCGATGGAAGGGCAAGGGGCTCGGCACCCTTTCCATCGGCGTAGCCCAGGGTTTAGGCCAGAAGCTCAAGGCGCCGTGCAAAGACGAGAGGGAGCTCTTCCGACGGGCGGACAAGATACTGTACTTGGCCAAAGATTCCGGCGGGAATCGATCGGTGGCCATGTTTGACAACCTCGAGGTTCCGTTGACCGCGACGGAATACGCGGATTTTGTGGAGTACCTCGAGCAAACACCTGAGTCCGAGCGCTCTGAAGCGGCCAGGCTGTTCGTGGATCTGCGGCTGGCCCATAATCAGGCACCCCTGTTCTGGAACTACCCGTATCAGAAGTATTTGCAGGATACCTAGCCGGGGCCTACGTCTTTCTCAAGGATCTCCTGGCCGAAGCGGCGAAATATCGGTATCATAGAGCTACCATGAACACAAAGAGGATCAACCGGATCGTTTTTATAGAACCCAAGAGCGAGAAGCTTCATATCTTCTCGCGCTATATGCTGCCGCGGTTGGGGAATATCATACTGGCAACCATCATGGCTGAGCGGGGCTACGATGCCCGTGCCCTGTTTTTGAGCCGGAAAGAGATCCTGGCTCGGAACCTGGAGGCGGATCTGGTGGCTATTTCCACGATTACGCCGACAGCCAATGTAGCCTACGAGTTGGCGGATCACTTCCGACGGCAGGGCCTGCCGGTGGTTGTAGGCGGGCCTCACGTTACCTTTCTGCCCGAGGAAGCCCTCGAACATGCGGATTACTGTATTCAGGGTGAGGGAGAGGAGACCTTCCCTCTATTTGTCGAGGCTCTGCAGGAGGAGGTCGACAAGCAGCGGGATGACAGGCTCGCCGAGGTGCCGGGGCTGGCCTGGAAGCAGGACGCCGGGGTTCGCATCAATCCGCCTGCGGAGCTGGTGAAGGACCTGGATTCGCTTCCCTTCTGCGATTTCGGTCTGCTGGATACCGGCGGCCGAAAGCTTGGCCCCCCCTACGGCAGAGCCATGGTGCCGCTCCAAACCTCCCGGGGCTGCCCCTACAACTGCACCTTCTGTTCGGTCACCTGTATGTTCGGCCGCCGCTACCGTTACAGGTCAACGGAAAACGTGATCGCAGAATTGAAACGCTACAACCCGCGGAAACACTACCTGTTTTTTTACGACGACAACTTTTCCTCCAACGTCGATCGAGCCAAGAAGTTATTGCGACGGATGATCGAGCTGAAACTCGGCTTCAGTTGGGTTACCCAGGTACGCGCGGATATTGCCAAGGACGGAGAGCTTCTCGATCTGATGAAGGAGGCGGGTTGTTCTGTGCTGTTTATCGGTTTCGAGAGTGTGGATCCCAAGGCGTTGAAGGAGATGAAGAAGGCCCAAACCCGCGAGGAGGTGGAGCGGGCAGTTCTGGAGATACGCAGCCGGGGCATACATATCCACGGGATGTTCGTCTTCGGTTTCGACGCGGATACGCCGGAGACGATGCGTCGCACCGTGGACTTCGCCATCGACAAGAAGATCGATACCAGCCAGTTCATGATCCTCACCCCCTTTCCGGGTACGGAGTTGTTCGCATCCCTTGCCCGGGAGAATCGGATCATCGACTATCAGTGGGACACCTTCGACGGTCATCATGTGACGTTCCAGCCGACCAGCTTCTCCCTCTGGGAGCTGCAGAAGGCCCAGATCATGGCCCATGCCCGCTTTTTCGCGCCCCGGCGGGTATTCGAACGGTTCCTGCGGGGACGATTCAAGGCCTTTGTCGCCGGTATGTACGCCAACAAGGTGATGCGCCGCTGGCTGCGTTGGGAGCGGGGGTACCTGGACAAGCTCAGCTCCTCCCTGTCCACCTTCGGCAAGGCGATCCAGGGCAAGATCCAACCAAGAAAAGAGAACTAAGAGTTCGGCTTGCCGAGCAGTCTCTCCAACATCAGAACGTGGGTCTGTTCCTGCTCTTTTAGGAAGCGAAACGCCCTCCGGACGGAGGGAATCCTGCTCTTTCTGTACAGGCCGGCGAACAGATCGTAAACCTCTCGTTCCCTGTCTATAATAATCTGAAGGCGCTGGAGGACCGGACCGTAGCGCTTCTTGGACAGCGGTTCTATAGCTTGCGGATCGTGGATGTGAAGATCATTCCCTTCGAGAATCCTCTCCATCTCCTCTTCGCCGAGGCGGCCGGCGATCATATCCCGGATCAGACTCTGGTGGCCGATCTCCTCGTCAACGATGCGCACGATGCTTGGGGGCACCTCCAGATCGGCGAGCTCCTCTTTCATGGAGGCGAAGAGATTGTAGACCTCCTGCTCCAGGGTCAGGGCGCTGCCGAGGATCGATTTCAAGCCCAGTCTTCTGAAAACGCGGAGCACCCTCATCGACATAACTTTTGAGATCCTCAAGTTTTGAAGGCTTCGTAGAGGTACAGGGCTCCGAAACCGATGAACACGGCCCCGGCCACGATCTTGATGATCTTCTCCGGTATGAAACGGCCGATCGCTGTTCCCAGGGCTGCGGCGATCAGGGTCGTCAGAATCAGGGCGCCGGCTGCCCCGATAAACACCGACAGGAAGGCTTTTCTGTTTGCAGCCAGGGCGAAGATCGAAACTTGAGTTTTGTCGCCCAGCTCAGCCAGAAAGATCATAAGGAAGGTGGATGCTATGAGTCTTAGATTCAGCAGCATGGGCTCTCCTTGTTTCGGGATTTTTGCCTCGTATTTATTTCTTAAGCCCGGCAATTCGGTTCTTTTACTATCCCAGGGCAACGTCCAGGGTCATCATTACGGTAAATCCCAGCATGGCTCCTATGGTCGCGATGTCGCTGAGGCTTTCCCTCTGGGATTCCGGAATCAGTTCCTCGACCACCACATAGATCATGGCACCGGCGGCGAAGGCCAGGGCGTAGGGGAGCAGGGGTTTTACGACGATGACCGCTAAAGCTCCCAACACACCGGCGATCGGCTCGACAACACCGGAAAGCTGGCCGTAGAAGAAGGATTTTCGCCGTGAAAAACCCTCCCGACGCAGTGGCACGGAAACAGCGGTACCTTCCGGGAAGTTTTGTATCCCGATGCCCAGGGCCAGGGCGACCGCCCCGGCCAGGGTCGCCGAAGGCAAGCCGGCAGCAAGGGCGCCGAAGGCCACGCCCACGGCCAGCCCTTCCGGGAAGTTGTGGAGGGTGATGGCCAGAACCAGGAGAACGCTGCGCTGCCAGGTGGTCGAGATCCCCTCTGCCTCGGATTTCGGAAAACCGAGGTGCAGGTGCGGGAGGATCTTGTCTACGGCGAAGAGAAAAGCCCCGCCGAGCAGGAATCCCACGGCGGCCGGGATAAAGGCGGGTACGGAGGAATCCTGCTCCGCCATCTCGATGGCCGGGGCGAGCAGGGACCAGAAGCTGGCCGCCACCATGACCCCGGCGGCGAAGCCGAGCATCCCGTCCAACACTTTGCGATTTATTGTTTTGAAGAAGAATACTAAGCTGGCACCTGCGGCGGTCACGAACCAGGTAAAACACGTGGCCACCAGAGCCTGCATGATCGGATCCAGAGATTTGAACCACTCGACGATAATCACTTTTCTCCTTCCTCGGTATTAGGGTGATTATTTTTGAGTATAGTAGTGAAAATCCAAACCCGCGTACAGCTTTTATCCGTCCTTTTTACAGTTTTCGGCGAAGCGGGAGTGGATGACGCCGATCGGGCGTATTTTGAGTTCTTTCATACTCGCCTTCGCAGCTACAGGGTTTGCAGCTCAGATTCCAGGCTCACAATTTTGATCCCCGGGAAACGACTGAAGTCCCGGTCATCTGTGAGCAATTTAGCGATGCCCTGCTCTCTACACACTGCTGCGATTTGGGCGTCAAAGGCAACATTGCCGGTAGCCGAGGATGCGAGAAGCATGGCTTCGAGATGATTCAAATAACGAGCACCGGGATTCAGTATCCTCATACTTGGACTTTGTAGTAGCGCCTCAATCGCTTCAAGGGATTCGTTGAGGGAGGAGGGCGGATCAAAGACGTTTCGGTGTGTAACCACGCGGAAGAACTCTCCAAGGCAAAATACAGGCACGCCCCATGGATCATCTCCCTCAGCGAGATGAAATAACCACCGTTTTGCCGGTTCATGTTTTTGAGTTTCCTCCCGGTGGGCGTATACGAGAATGTTGGTGTCGACTGCGATCACCTTGGTTTTTCCATTACTTCATAGAGGGAATCCCTATCCGCCAGGTCTACACCAGGCCGCGCTCTTCCGGATACCGTTCGCCAGTTGAGTGTGAACTGAGACTTCTTCGGAATCTCCCCGACGGTTGCTTTCATCAGTGCATCCTGTACGATCTCCGTAATGGTTTTCCCGGTTTCCGCCGCCAATTTTTTTACTCTGAGCATAAGCTCGTCATCGATATTTAGCGTGGTCCTCATACATATAAGCATATCATGGTAGCATATATATGTCAATAAGGATCTTTCGCGGGTGCAGGGTTTGAATCTTACTTCACCAAGAGCTTGTTTGCCTCTTTTTCGATCTGTTCCATCTCCGCCACCGAAGACACAACCTGAAATTCGATCCGGGTCGAATACTCCGCTTGACCGGCCAGCATCGGCAGCTCGTTCCTTTCCCGCAGGACTCCTCTGCCAAGGGGCGTGACGGTTCCCGGTTCCAAACCCATCACGTAATAACCCTTGCGGGGCATCTTCCACTCCGTGAGCTGGGGAAGCTCCTTGGTGTTGAAACGCAGAACGATCCCGAGGGGAGTTCCGTTCCCGATATCCCGGTTGAGCAGGGCGATGAAGGTTTCCCCCCTGTCGTCGCCGGCGAGTTTGTGAAAGAACACCTTTTCCTGATAACCCTGAATCGGTTCAGGAAAAATGAGGGCTTCCTCGATGCCCTTGTCTCTTCGGGCTTCCTCGTCCCGGGCAATGATTTCTTTGATCGGACCTACCACGCGGGCCTTCGGTCCCAACAGGGGAAAACCGAAGTTGATATGGTAGAGCATCATCAGGGGCTGTTCCTCGAAGCCTCGGTTTTCTATTCGGTCCTGCAGGGTGAAGCTTCTGGCACCCAGCTTTGTTTGGATCGATCGGGTAAGGATCAGGTTTTCCCCCATCGCCTCGGCTTCCCGTATCCGTCCTTTCACAGTCATTCGGTACTCATCGCCGTCCCACTCTTGATCGACCGATACGTCCTCCGCAACGGCGTTGGAAATCCGGCCGTGAAGGCCGAAAGGTTTGCCCCGATCCGTGCTGGGAGCACCGGCGTTGGTTATGCCGCAGGTGGTCAGGAGTCCACCGTAGAAGCCGCGCAGCCAGGCCAGTCCCGGTTCATCGTAGTAGGCCGGAGAGGTGATCCCCGTTGGCGAGAGAAAGCCAAGGGCTCTTCCCTGAAAGTAGGCGCCGGCGATATCCATACCCCGGCCGGGGAGGACGGTGAAGTGCAGGCCCCCGCCGGTGTTCACCTGCAGGATCTGCACGCCCGCCGCCTTTCCGTCGTCCAGGGTGCCGCGGGTGATGCCGGCGATCTGCTGCGGATCCCCGATCATCGAGATCAACTCTTGTTTTTTCCAGCTTCGCCCGAGATATTCAGCCATAAATTTCCTCCGCTTTTTTCTCGAAATTAACGGATCCCGATTCAATCCTCCAGCCAGAGCGAGGATGCTCTCCTGAACCCTCGTTTGCCCGACAGCAGTGAGTAGCTGAGGATCGAGAAGATCACGTACACGCCGATGATCATCAAGGTCAACCAAAGATACCAGTTGTTGCCGGTGGTGTACCAGTATCCCGGCAGGTTGAGCATCAGGATCAGAGGTATGACCAGAACGAAAGTGATACCGGAGGCGTACATGTAATCCGTCGCCACTGACGTCTTGAAGTCCGGATCCACGACCCGCAGCAGGGCAAGACCCGTAGATAGGGTCCCCGTCAGGCATCCGTAGAACATGATGGCTCTGATGAAGCGGTTGTCCGTGAACAGCCGGGACACGGTCCAGAAGACCGTGATGACGGTGACGATTCCCCCGGCCACGGCGATCAGTAAAATGGGAATCCAGAAGCGGGTCAGCAGGACGATGGTGATGGCCGCGATTGCGGCGGCGACCATGATATCGATGCAGCCGCCGGCCAGGCGGGTCAGAGTGCCGTTGTCGACGGAGTGGTCCACGTTGAAGGCCCGAAAGATCCTTTTCACAATCATCGCGATCACCGCGGCGAAGATGAAGGCGATGCCCCAGAGATTGTTGGCCAGCTGGGTTCCCATGCTGCCGGCGAAGGAGAGAGCAAAGGTCAGCAAGTGCAGGAACAGATAGGCCAGTAGATACACTCCCAGAATAACGGCCAGGTTGAAGGAGAGGGTATCGATGGCCTCTGTTTCGGTGGTCAGGTGGCTTCCCACGGGTTTGCTTTCCCGGGAAGGGAGGATCCCGGTGCGCATACGGCGCTGCTCGATTGCTTTGGCCAGGTCCGGATTCATCCACCCTCTCTTGCGGCCCATGTTGATCAGGGCAATGCCGACAAAACAGGCCCAGAGGTAGCCCACCGCGGCAAACACCAAGCCCAGGTTGCCACCGCCTTCGAAACCGCTCGCCTCCCAGCCTTTGCCGATGGCAAAGGCCTGTCCGGGTCCCAAGGCGAAGCCGAGGGGCATGAGCAAACCGAAGCTGGGAAAGAGTTTCGGCAGAAAGGTGTAGATTAAGACCAGGGTCAGTCCGAAACCGACAATAACTTGCAGGGTATACTGGATGATGATCGTGACGGAGGAGGAGAAAATCCTCTTTCCCGCCCCCTTCATTCCCATGCCCCGCAGGCTCATAGCCACGAAGGAGAGGTTCAACAGGTGGAAAACGAGGTTTTCCAACCCCTCGTTGTTCATCCCCAGTCTGGGTGCGACGAAGTTGTAGAAGGGAAGGAGGATGAATCCCGCCACGAGGGCGTTGGGAATCAGGAATTTCTGGAAAAACCGAACTTTCGATCGGATAAAGGTCGCGATCAACAGGGCAATACAGATCAGGCCGAGATCGAGAAAGATAGACCAAGAAAAGTTCATCCATGCACCTCCTGAATCCTGACACTATACCAGGGGGTCGGACAGCTGTCGAGAAAAGGAATTCCCGTTTTGGATCGCTGCTGACGAACCGGATTCTTCTATAAACCCTAGGCCTCTTCGACGGGAGCCTGATAGATATTGTTGTCCTTTCCGATCACATCTCCCTCGAAGATGTCCTCGTTGGCCTGTTTCTCGGTAACGAACTCGTAAGTTTTGTAGCCGCCGGACAGGTTGTAGACCTCGGGGAAACCGTTTTGACTCAGGATCCGGCAGGCCAGGTATGCCCTCAGGCCGGCGGCGCAGTACACGATGATCCGCTTCTCCCGGGGAAGCTCTTTCAGGCAATCCCGCAGGGAGTTCAGGGCAATGTTGGTCGCCCCCTCGATTCGGCCGAGCTCGTATTCTTCCGGTTCCCGAACGTCGAGCATAAAGGAGCGGGCCAGCTCCTCTCCGGTCAGATCGTGCCAATGAACGATCTTTACCAGCCCGGCCAGCACATTCTCCGCCACGAAACCGGCGATGTTGACGGGATCTTTTGCAGAGGAGAAAGGCGGAGCATAGGCATGCTCGATCTCCTGGAGGTCGTAGATCGTGCCCCCCTGTTTGAGAATCACAGCGATCATATCCACCCGTTTGTCCACACCTTCGTAGCCGACGATTTGGGCCCCAAAGAGCCTGCCGTCATCGGGGCTGAAAACGATTTTCAGGCTGGCGGGCTGGGCGTCCGGATAGTAGCCGGCGTGGGAGGCGGAATGGGTAATCGAGGAGATGAAGGGAATCCCTTCAGCCCGTAAGGCTTTCTCCGACATGCCCGTAGAGGCTACGGTCAGGTCGAACACCTTGGCGATGGCCGTGGCGATCGATCCACCGTAACGCCGCTTGTTTCCCAGGACTATGTTGTCCGCTACGATTCGACCCTGCTTGTTGGCCGGACCGGCCAGATAGGTGATCATGGGCCTGCCCACGACCGGATTGGGGTACTCGATTGCGTCTCCAAGGGCGTAGACGTCGGGATTCGAAGTCTGCAGGTGTTCGTTCACCTTGATCCCGCCCCGCTCGCCGATCTCGAGCCCGGCTTCCCGTGCCAGCGAGCTTTCCGGACGCACTCCGATTCCGAGCACGACCATATCGATGCGCAGCTCCCTGCCGCTGGACAGCCGGGCGATCAGGCGGCCGAGCCTCGATTCGAAGGCGGAGACGGCTTCGTTCAGGTAGAACTCGACCTTCTTGGATTTCAGGTGCTGGTGCACCTCCGCGGCCATTTCGAAGTCCAGGGGAGTCATGACCTGCTCGGCCATCTCCACGATCGTGACAAAGATACCGCGGTAATGGAGATTTTCCGCCATCTCCAATCCGATGAAACCGGCTCCGACGATAAGGACCCGCCGTACGTTGCGCTTCTCGATGTACTCCTTGATCCTGTCCGAGTCCGGGACGTTGCGCACCGTGAAGATGCCCTCCAAATCGATTCCCGGGATCGGTGGCTTGACAGGTTCGGCGCCGGGGGAGAGGACCAGCTTGTCGTAGCTCTCCTGGTAGGTTTTCCCGGATTTCAGGTTGGTCACAGCCACTCGCTTGGCCTTGAGATCGAGCCGGGTCACCTCCGAGTGGATCCGCACGTCGATCTTGAAGCGGGCGGAAAAGCCCTCCGGCGTCTGGACGAATAATTTCTCCCGATCGCTGATCACCCCTCCGATGTAGTAGGGCAAACCGCAGTTGGCATAGGAGATGTACTCCCCTCGCTCGAAGAGCACGATCTGTGCCTGTTCGTCCATCCTGCGCAGGCGTGCGGCGGTGGTCGCTCCACCGGCCACCCCGCCGACGATCACGATTTTGGCCATTGCGTTCCTCCGTGGTTTCTCGTTGTGGTGCGCTGTATTGAATTCCGCCGTATGGGGGTAATATCCACAATTTGATACTCGAGGTCAAACGAGGGAGGCTGCCGTAAGAGAGTGCTGAGTCCCTGATCGACGAAACCAATAAGACGGGGCTAGCAGCGCCTGCCTAAGGGATTGCTTTGATCTGTTAGATCTGTTCGCCATGAAGGATATCGGAACTGTCCGGTGAGTCGACGTGGTCGTAGCTCCGCGAATCTGCTATTCTTCAATCGAATATCCCTGCAATAGGAAGTACGAGTAATGAAAGCGCAACAGGTTTTCCTCTCCTATAACAGATCGGGGCCGGGCCACGCCGCTATAGCAGATATTTACAGGTACTGCCCTCGTTGCGGTCGAGAGCTCGCGGCGAGGGCCGAGGACACCAGGCCTTCGTGCCCCGAGTGCGGGTTCGTGTTTTACGGAAATCCACTTCCCGGGGTCGTTGTTTTGGTACCGAGGAACAATTGCGTGTTACTCGGTAAACGCGGTCAGGGAAGTTTCAATCCCGGTCGGTGGTGTCTTCCCGGGGGATTTATCGAGTACGAGGAGGACTTCCTTACAGCCGGTATTCGAGAGATGAAGGAGGAGACCGGTCTGGATATACGAGCAATGGGGATCCTCAGCGTTGTCTCGAATTTTCTGGCGCCGGAGCTGCATACGCTGGTGATCGTGCTTCTCGCGGAGGTGGTGGGCGGTAGACCTGAGGCGGGGGACGATATTGTCGAACTGGGTTGGTTTCCCGCGTCCAAGCCGCTGCCCGACATGGCGTTTGAGGCGGACCGGCACATCATCGAGCGCTACTTCTCCACGGGTCTGACCGGAGCGCCGGTCGATCCGCGGTATTCGCATCCGAGGTTGATTGATAAGGATCGTACTGTGTGACGGCAAAAGAAAGCCGGTTTTCCGTTGACACATATTTGAAGTGCCTTCTACTATGGACCGTGAAAGGAGAAGGATGAAATGGACAAACCTGTAAATGCTGATCGTATCTCGAGGGTTGTCGTCTTGGGTGTCGGCGGTGTGGGTGGGTACTTCGGGGGTCTTCTGGCCCGCCACTTCTCCACGGATGTGGAAAGACGAAACCCTGAGAAAGCGGCAAAGATTACTTTCGTAGCCCGGGGTGCCCACCTCGAAACGATCCGGGAAAAAGGTTTGCTGCTCAATACCTCAGAGCGCAGCGGGTTGGTTTGTCTTCCCAGTGAAGCGAGGGTCGACATTGACAGGTCTGAACCGCCGGATCTATGCCTGGTCTGCGTGAAAGGCTACGATCTGGATGAAGTGAGCCGACGCCTTTCCCCTGTCGCCGCGGAGCACACGGTTATCGTGCCTCTATTGAACGGGGTCGACATCCGGGAGCGGATCCGCAAGCATGTGAAGACCGGGATCGTGCTTCCCGCCTGCGTCTACGTGAGCGCGAGCATCGATCGGCCGGGGGTGGTGACCCAGAAGGGCATGGCCGGAGTCCTGATCTCCGGCAAGGATCCGGACCACCCCGGATACGAGCCGGCTTTCATCTCAAAATTTTTCGAGCAAGCCGGGATATCTGCACAGTACAAGGAAGACGCCTACCCAGCCATTTGGGAGAAATACCTGTTTATCGCCTCCTTCGGACTGGTAACCGCCTGGGCGGATCAGCCCTTCGGCGCGGTGCTGGAAGATGGGAAGCTGCGGGGTCAGGTGAGCAAGATCATGGAGGAAATAAAAGCGGTTGCAGCGAAACGAGGGATCAGCTTCGATGACCGGACCATCGAGTCGTCCCTCAAGAAAGCGGAGAACTTTCCCTACGAGACAAAGACCTCCTACCAGCGGGACGTGGAGAAAGGCGGCCGCAACGAGGGAGACCTGTTCGGGGGAACGATTGTACGGTTGGGGCGGAAGCTTGGAGTTGATACGCCCGTCACGGAGAAACTATACTCGGAAATTGAGGCTCGGTTAGAAGCCCGTTAGCAGCGACTACCAATCTTTCATTTAGAAGGGAGGTGCGACGACTTGTGAATCCTGCGAGCAACAATTCTGTCAACAGCGGCGGCAATGGCACCGGAGAGGCCAACTCCTTCGATTTACTGGACAACGCCACCCCGGAGGTCGAAAAGATCCTCGACGGCGTGGCCGGCCAAAGCCGGGTCGCCGCTGATCGCTCCCTGCCACTTCTGACCCGCCTGGAGGCCTATGAAGACATCTTCGAGAGCGAGGTAGGGGACACCACCATGGTGCGGGCCCGGAACATCGAACGGCAGACCGGACTGCGCCAGCTGAATCTGAAGTTTGAGGGCGGAAATCCATCGGGAACCCAAAAAGATCGAATTGCCTTCTCCCAGGTCGCCGATGCCCTGAGACGGAACTTCGACACGATCACTCTGGCCACCTGCGGGAACTACGGAGTGGCCGTATCCTTCGCCGCATCTCTGGCGGGCATGCGCTGCCTCATCTTCATTCCTGAGAAGTACCACACCAAGCGGATCAAAGAGCTGACCGATTTCGGCGCTGAGATCATCAGGGTTCCCGGGGATTACGAAAATACCGTAGAGGTTTCCCGGCAGACCGCGGAGCGGGAGGAGCTCTACGATGCCAACCCCGGCGGCGCGAATACAACCCTGCAGCTGCACGCCTACGGAGAGATCGCCTACGAGATCTACGACGAGCTGCGGGACGCCCCCGCCTGTGTGGCCGTGCCCGTGTCCAACGGCACCACCCTGGCAGGTATCCAACGGGGATTTGTCAGCCTCTACCGCCGCGGCAAAACCTCCCGGGTTCCCCGTTTCGTAGCCGGCTCGGCCTTCAGCAAGAATCCGATCGTCCAGGCGTTCTTGAAGAACCTGCCTCACTGCGTAGACCTTCAGCCGGAGAGGATTCGGGAGTCCGCGGTGAATGAGCCCCTGATCAACTGGCACTCCGCCGACGGTGAGCAGGCTTTGATGGCTATCCGGCAGACCAGGGGGTGGGCGGGCAATGCCACGGATAAAAACATGATGCTCTACTCCCGGATCCTGCGGGAGAAGGAGGGCTTGCACGTTCTACCCGCCTCAACCGCGGGGCTGATCGCCCTGATCGACGCCCATCAGAGGGAAGCCCTGCCCAACGACCGTTACGTTGCGGTTCTGACCGGGCGTAAAGGGTGAAGCGGGAGCAGAGCGTGGGGCGGGACGGCAATGCCCTGGTGTACTGTGAGGGTTCCTTCTCCACCACCTATGGAAAAACCGCACACGGATTGGTACGGAGGACCCGCCGCTACCGGGTCCTTTCGGTGATCGACTCCGAGTGTTCCGGCCGGGATGCGGGAGAGCTTCTCGACGGCCGGGCCAGGGGCATTCCGATTCACCAGAGTCTCCGGACCGCACTCCAGGCAGCGGAAGCAGAGGGGATTGCGGCAAGCCACTTCGTCATCGGCCTGGCTCCGGACGGGGGACGATTGGACGCTAAGACCCGGAAGGCGGTGCTGGAAGCTGTAACCGCCGGACTGAATGTGGACAGCGGTTTGCACGACTTCCTCGGCGAGGATCCTGAGATTGCCGCGCTGGCCAAAGAGCGACGGGCTGTCCTGCGGGACATCCGCAGGACCCCGCCGCGGAAGGAGCTGCACGCCTTTACGGGGAAGATCGAGGAAGTCACCTCCCTCAAGGTCGCCCTGCTCGGGACCGACTCCGCCATCGGAAAACGCACAACCGCCTGGCTGCTCGTCGAGGCTTTAGAGGCCGCCGGGTACAGCGCGGAGCTGATCGGCACCGGCCAGACGGCCTGGATGCAGGGAGCCCGCTACGGGATCATCCTCGATTCCCTGATCAATGACTTCGTTGCCGGGGAGATCGAGCACGCGCTGTGGAGCGCCTGGAGGGAAGAGCAGCCCGACGTGTTGGTGATCGAGGGGCAGGGCAGCCTGCTCAATCCCGCCTATCCCGGGGGGTTTGAGATCCTGGCGGCGGGTCGACCCGAGGCGATCGTGCTGCAACACGCCCCGGCCCGGGTGGAATACGACGGGTTTCCGGGGTATCCTCTCCATCCCCTCAAGAAACAGATCGAGGCTCTGGAGCTGATTTCGGGAAAACCGGTGGTAGCGGTCACGCTGAACCACGAGAATCTTTCCCGACAGCAGCTGCCCGAGGTTTGCAGGACCATCCTGGCCGACACCGGGCTACCCGCCTGCGATCCCATCTTCGACGGGCTGGGTGTGGTGGCACGGGCGCTCGAACCCTACCTGAAAACATGAACAAGCGGGGCGAAGCGGGTTCTGGTGGACTCGATCAGCTTCTGGCCTTCGACAGTCTGGAGATCGGTCCGATCCAGCTGGAGAAAAAGCGGCTGCTTTGCCCCTACAGCCTCACCAAAGCGGGGCAGGTCAGCCGCTGCCAGATGATCTACAGTTACGAAGAGCCGGTCTTCGACCCCAAAGAAGAGTCCAGCCAAAACCTTGCCGGTTTGATCGCCGCCCAGGTCGCCCTGAACTACGCCCTGTTCTGCAGGCGGATCCGTTTTCGGGGACTCTTCGACTCGGCCGACCGCAGACTGCTGGCCGAGATGGCTGAAAACACCGCCCGGGAAATCTACGTGCACAAGATACTGGCTCCCAATCGGTTTCTCCATGGGCTTCCCGAGCTTCCTCTGCTTACCCGCAAACCCTACGCGCAGGCGCAGCTCGAGTTCGACGATATCGGTGGTACCGCGGTTGCAGGAGGTAAAGACGACGGTGCCGGCGGCTGGGTCACGGATGGACGGCGCTACGCCGTACTGTCCTCCGGGGGCAAGGAGAGCCTGCTGAGCTACGGCCTGCTGGAGGAACTGGGTGAAGAACTGGGGTTGGAAACCCACCCGATTTTCGTCAATGAATCGGGGCGGCATTGGTTCACCGCTCTTAACGCCTACAGGCATTCTCGACACAGCGACGGGAATACCGCCCGGGTCTGGACGAACAGTGACCGCGTTTTCAACTGGTTCCTGCGGAATCTGCCCTTCGTCAGATCCGACTTTGCCAGGCTGCGTTCCGACTACTATCCGATCCGTCTTTGGACGGTTGCAGTGTTTGTCTTCGGGGCTCTGCCTCTGCTGCGGAAGAGGGGGATCGGACACCTGGTTATCGGGGACGAGTACGACACGACTCAGAAAGGTTCCCATCGGGGAATTCCTCACTACAACGGCTTGTACGATCAGAGCCGCTGGTTTGACACGGCCCTTTCGCGCTACTATAGGAGCAAGGGATGGGCGATCCGCCAGCTGTCGTTGCTGCGGCCCCTGTCGGAGCTTCTCGTCGAGAAGGTTTTGGTGGAGCGATACCCGGAGTTGCAGCGTTTTCAAATGTCCTGTCACGCCGCCCACGTCGACGGCCTGCGGGTGATTCCCTGCGGAGCCTGCGAGAAGTGCCGCCGGATCATCGCCATGCTGACCGCCCTGAAGGCCGACCCCCGGCGCTGCGGATTTCGCCCCGAGCAGATCCGCAGGACCCTGGAGACCATGAACGGGACTGATCTCCATCAGGAGAGCGGGGGCGTGCGTCACCTCATGTTTCTGTTGGGAAAAGCCGCCCACGGCAGTCCGGAAGTCATGAAGCTCCGTTTCGACCCTCAAGGCTCACGCTTGGAGGACTATCCACAGGCGTTGAAGGACAGGCTGCTCGGCATCTTCCTCGAGTATGCCGATGGGGCGCTGCGCCGAGAACAGGGATCCTTTCGGGAATTCGACGCCCCCGGCGGATCGTAGAGAAAGCGTGCTGGAAAAGGATGTACATATGGAAAGAAACAGTTACCGACTGGGTGAGTTGACCTGGCCCGAGGCTGCCAAACGCCTCAAAGCGGTGGACATAATGCTCTTCCCCGTCGGCTCCCTCGAGCAGCACGGTCCTCATCTGCCTCTGGATACCGACGCCTTCGATGCCCTGCACCTGGCCGAACAGGTGGCCCTGCGCTGCAGTGATCCCAAACCCCTGGTGCTGCCCCTCCTGCCCTACGGGGTATCCTACCATCATGACGACTTCCCGGGGACCCTGAGCATCTCCAATGATACCCTCTCGCGGCTGGTGTACGAGATCGGGATGAGCGCCGCCCGCAACGGTGTGCGCAAATTGGTGATCATCAACGGGCACGGCGGCAATACTCCGGCCCTCAAGTACGCCGCTCAGATGATCAATCGGGACGCGCATATCTTCACCTGTGTCGACACCGGGGAAACCAGCGACGTGGATCTGGCCGCGCTCTGTGAAACGCCGAACGATGTCCACGCCGGGGAGATCGAAACCAGTACCGCGTTGGCATCCCGGCCGGAGCTGGTGAAACTGGAGAAGGCGAAAAATTTCATTCCCCGTTTTTCCAGCCAGTATCTCGATTTCAGCTCCAAGCGCAGCGTCGATTGGTATGCAAAAACCGCAAAAATCTCCCCGTCAGGCGTACTGGGGGATCCTTCCAAGGCCAGCCGGGAGAAGGGCGAAAAGATGTGGGAGATCATGATCCACAATCTCTTCGAGTTTGTGGAACATCTCAAGAAACTCTCCCTCGATGAGATCTACGAGAAGCGCTATTAAAAGCAGAGAATGAGGATCACCCGTCTTGAAGCCTGGCCGTGTTCCATGCCTCTCTCCGAACCATATTCCATCGCCTACGAAACCGTGACCCGAGCCGAGAATGTCTTTCTTCGCCTGCGAACCGATAGCGGTATCGTGGGTTGCGGCTGTGCGGCTCCGGATGAGAAAATCACCGGAGAAACAGCTTCCCAGGTGCTCGGCGTTCTGCAAGAGGAAGCACCGGCGTTCCTGGTCGGTGCCGATCCACTCCTTTTAACGAAGCTCCTGGAATCGATCCGTGCTCCCCTGGCGGCCAACCCTTCAGCCCGAGCCGCCGTGGATATGGCTCTCTACGATATCCTGGGGAAGGTGGCGGGACTGCCGCTCTGGCAGATCCTCGGAGGCTATCGGGAATCGATACGAACCAGCATCACCGTCGGTATCCAAGCAGTTGACGCTACGGTAGCCAAGGCGCGGGAATTGATCGGACGGGGATTCACCAGCCTGAAGATCAAAGGGGGTGTGAGCCTCGAGGAGGACGTCGAGCGGGTTCTCAAGGTCCGGGAAGCGGTGGGTCCCGAAATCGAGCTTCGTTTCGATGCCAACCAGGGTTTCACGGTGGAACAATCCATCTCCTTTGTGGAGGCCACCGCCTCCGCGCAGTTGGAGCTCCTGGAGCAGCCCGTTGCCCGCGCTCAGCTGGAAGCCCTGGAAAAAGTCACCCGCGGGGTTTCGATTCCCGTGATGGCCGATGAGAGCCTGATGAGCCTGCGGGACGCCTTTCGCCTGGCCAGGGGCGAGATGGTGGACATGGTGAACATCAAATTGATGAAGGTCGGCGGCATCTCCGACGCCCTGCAGATCAACTCCGTAGCCCTGTCAGCGGGATTGGAGAGCATGGTCGGCTGCATGGATGAAGCCGGCTTGGCCATCGCCGCGGGGCTGCACTTCGCTCTGTCCCGGCCGAACGTCTACTACGCCGACCTGGACGGACACCTCGATCTTCTAAACGATCCTACCCGGGACGCGGTCATCCTGCGGAACGGCATTCTCTACCCGACGGGGAAACCGGGCATCGGTTTCGATATCCCGGAAGCGTGATTCCGGGGGGTCGTTTCGCTGCAACTCTCTATACCGCGAGCAGAATAGGACAAAACAGGCCGCCCTGGTCCGGGCGGCCTGTCGGAGAAAGCGGATTTAGTCGAGTGGGT
>CAZSBH010000003.1:36608-98106 GCA_964604845.1 uncultured Spirochaetaceae bacterium | reverse complement strand
GCCTGGATGAACACAGGATCGAAGGCGAGTTCGGCCATAAGATTGGGCCAAAGCACACTCTCGAGGATGAAGGTGAAAACACGTAGGCCCGGAGCAAGCCTTAAAGGCCCGAGCTCGAACTGGTAGTAGAAGCTCGCTTCGGGAAAGGGGAGGATGTGGTGTTTAAGAAAATCCCCTACTTCGTTGCTCGTCTGTATTTCGCCGTTGCCAATTACTCCCAAGGTCATCGGGACGTCGAATCCCAGGTCGATGCGAAACTGACTGAAGGCCGGAACTGCGAGAACTGCAACAAAGGCTACAAGCAGAATGACGCGTTTCATATGAACCTCCTATACGCTGCTTTTGTTTCCCAGTATATCTCATTGGACGGGGATTTTCCACTTGAAGAAGAAGGAAAGGGTGCGAATGCTGGCATAAACAGGGGTGAATGCTCTATTATTGACTGAAGCAATAAACCTAACCTTCCCGGAGGGATCATGAAACGGACAGTGCTTGCTCTGCTGATAGCACTTTCAGCCGCCGGTGCAGGCTGGACACAGGAGTCGGTACAACGTAAAAGTGCGGTCTCGTTTCAACTCGGCGGTTCGTTTGTCGCGCCGGTGGGAGCGGAGGTCGAGTTTTTTCTGGGATCCGTCGGATTGAGTGTGGATACACGTATTCTGGTTCTGAAACTGGGCGGAGAGTGGAGCGCTGCCCTGGAGCCGGGTATGAGCCTCCGTGTTTATTTCAACGGTTTGGATCGCAGCCTCTTTTTCTTCACCGGAGTCGGTTTCCTGACGCTTTGGAGCTTGGGTCCATTTTCAATTGAACAGGGGATCTTAAAGCCAAAAGCGGGGTTCGGCTACAATTTCCTGCTCGGCAAAGACGGCAGATACCGCCTCGCTTTGGAAATCGGAGCGGCCTGGCTGCAGACCGTGATCGAGGGTGATCTACACGACATCGTATTCCCTCTCGTGCCCCACTTTCTGCTGATATTCGGCAGAGCTTTCTAACGTCCCAGTCGCTCGAGGATCTTCTCCGTTTCGCCCACCCCTTCTTCGATCAGTTGATCCAGGATCTCCCGGACGGGCAGGATTTCCTTTACCAGTCCAACGCTTTGACCGGCCATCAGGGAACCCTGCTTCACGTCCCCGTCGATCGCCGCCTTACGCAAGCCGCCGATCCAGAACTCCTCCAGTTTGTGACCCGCATCCTTGGCCGTGATTGCCTTGCGTTGCAACTGAGCGATCAGACCGAGCTGCAGCGTGTTGAAGTCCCGGGTGCCTTCATTGACCAGAGCCCGGACCGGGATCACCGGCATCCGGGGATCGAACTGAGCGGTTGGCAGCGCATCCTTGGCCGCCGCCCGCAGCAACGCCCGCTTGAAGTTTTCGTGGGCGATCGACTCCTTGGCCACGGCGAATTTCGTGCCCAGCTGCACTCCCGCCGCGCCCATCATCAGGTAGTGGACCATCATCACACCGCTTCCGATCCCTCCGGCTACGAAGACGGGCACTTCATCGACCCTCGGCAGGATCTGCTCCGCCAGGACTGCTGTGGAAATCGGACCGATATGCCCCCCCGCTTCGTGTCCTTCGATGACCAGCGCATCGACCCCTCCTTTGATCAGGTTCTGGGCGATTCCCACGGTAGGGGCAAAGCAGAGCAATTTACTCTTGGTTTGTCTGATCTGGTTGATCGCTTCACGTGGCGGCAGACCGCCGGCGAAGATGACAAAGGGAAACTCAATCTTCAGGATGTGATCGAAATGTTTGCCGAAGTTGGGGGCGATAGTGATCAGGTTTACGCCGAACGGTTTGTCCGTCTTGTCCCGGGTCCGCTTGATCTCATCCCTCAGCATATCCGGGGGCATGTTTCCCCCGGCCAGCACGCCGAAGGCTCCGGCATTGGATATAGCGGATACCAGAGTTGACTCGGAAATCCAGGTCATGGCGCCGCCCAAAACGGGATATTCCACACCGAGGAACTCTTTACCCCGGCTCCACAGTCTCTCTATCAGTTCTCGTGGCATGTTTGCCTCCTGTTTCCTCACCGCCGCCGCTGTCGGGCGCTTCGAGGCTAGTCAAAATATGCTCATTTTCAAAGCAGGTTTCAACAGGGAGTCCCGTACCGCCGAGAAGCCGGAACTTGACGTGCCTTCGAAAGCACTTGACCGCACGTCGGGGGATCTGCGATTGATGGACTTTGACAAATCGGCGATATTGGACCAAGATCTACGGAAGATGAAGTCCATCGTATTGGCGGAAAAACCCAGCGTCGGTAGGGACTTGGCCCAGGTGCTCGACTGCAGAAAAAAAGCCAAGGGCTACTCCGAAGGCGATGCCTACATCGTTACCTGGGCCATGGGGCACCTGGTCGAGCTGGCCGACCCCCAGAGCTACGACGAAAAGTACAGGACCTGGTCCCTTCACTACCTGCCAATGCTCCCCGAACCCATGAAGCATCGGATCATTCCCCGGACCTCCCATCAGTTTCGTACCATTCAATCCCTGTTCCGCAGGAAGGATGTGAACAATCTGATCATCGCAACAGATGCGGGACGGGAGGGGGAGCTGGTGGCGCGCTGGATCATGCGCCTGGGCGGCTGGAAGGGCCCCTACCAACGGCTGTGGATCAGTTCCCAAACCGAGGCGGCGATCCGGGAGGGGTTCCGTACCCTGAAGTCCGGGAAGGACTACGATAATCTCTTCCGCGCCGCCGAGTGCCGTTCCGAGGCGGATTGGATCATCGGGTTGAACATCTCCCGGGCTTTGAGCTGCAAGTACGATGCCCGATTATCCGCGGGACGGGTACAGACACCGACTCTGGCCTTGATCGTGGGCAGGGAGCAGGAGATCAACAACTTCACCCCGGAGAGCTACTGGCAGGTCCATGCGGATTTTGGATCCTACACGGGATTGTGGCGGAGCTCCGGGGGGGGTACCTTGGGCGGGCCCCACCGGATCAAGGAGGAGAAAAGGGCTCGGGAGATCGCTGAAAAGGTTCGAGGATCCGATGGGAGCATCGTCAAGGTCGAGGCGAAAGACAAGAGCGATCCGCCGCCGTTGGCCTACGATCTGACCGCTCTGCAGCGGGAGGCCAACAGCCGCCTCGGCTTCAGCGCCCAGAAGACCTTGAGTACACTCCAGGGACTGTACGAGCGACACAAGCTGGTCACATATCCCAGGACCGATTCCCGCTACATTACCCGGGACATCGTGCCCACCTTGAAGGATCGCTTGCAGGCGGTTGTGTCTTCCCGCTACGGCGGCACGGTCCAGCAGCTCCTGGCCGGGGAGATCAAACCGGGCAGCCGCTTCGTCAATGATGCCAAGGTCAGGGATCATCACGCCCTGCTGCCGACCGAACAGCGGGCCGAACCCCATAAGCTAAACGGCGATGAGCGGGCGCTGTGGGAGATGATCGTTGCCCGTTTTCTCGCCGTTCTTTCCCCGCCGTACCGCTATAAGAGTATCACCCTGATCACCGAGGCGGAGGGGGAGCAGTTTCTTTCCAGGGGGATCCAGGTGGTCGATCCCGGCTGGAAGGCGATCGAAGAAAGTGTGTCCGACAAGGATGAAGAAGAGGACGAGACACCCCAACAGGAACTGTCTTCCCATCGTCAGGGCGAAGTCGTCCAGGTAGTCGGTACGGAGGTCAAGCAGGGTTTTACCAAGCCTCCGCCGCGCTATACCGAAGCCACCCTTCTCGATGCCATGGAGCATGCGGGCAGGTTTATCGAGGACAAGGAGCTGCGCGCCTCGATCGCCCGGGGTGGAATCGGAACCCCGGCGACCCGGGCCGAGATCATCGAAAAACTGCTGTCCCACTACTACATCGAGCGGCGGGGCAGGACACTTTTCCCAACGCCGCGGGGACTGGAGTTGCTGGACCTGGTGCCCGGAGATCTGCGTTCGCCGGAGCTGACCGCCCGCTGGGAGCAGCGTCTGGCCCGCATCGCCGACGGCCAAGAGAGGGCTGGCGATTTCAACCGGGATATACGCAGGAATGCCACCGAGCTGGTGGAGATCGTGAGAACCAGCACCGATACCTACAGACCCCGCAACCTGAGCAACAATCCCTGTCCCGTGTGCGGCAAGATGATGATGCCGGTTCTCGACAAGAAGGGCCGGAAGATGCTCGTCTGCCAGTCTCTGTCCTGCGGATACGAGCAGAGCGAAGGCCAGGGGGATTCTCTTTCCCGCCGGCCGTCAAAGAAGCAGAAAGCCATGAACCGAAGGATGATCCAGCAGTTCAGCGACAAACCCAAGGAGACAACGACCTTCGCCGATCTGATCAGGGCTGCCCAGGAGCGACAGGAGAAGAAGAATTGATCAAGACCGGCGGCCACTATCTTGACTTTTTTGGTCATTATCAGCTATGCCAATGAGATGATATTCGGTGCGGTATCCCTGCATATTGCCCCTGATCGCAGATCTTTTTTGGAGATTGAATGAGCGCCGATTTTCTCTCCTCGAGTGACAGCGACCGTGCCGCCGGGCCGCTTCCCTATGCACGGGGTGCGACCTTTTCCGAGGGCCTCGATCTGCAGATGGGAGGACGCCTGGAGGAAGTAACCGTCTGCTACGAAACCTATGGGCGGCTCAATCCACCGGCGGACAACGCTGTTTTAATCTGCCACGCCCTGAGCGGTGATTCCCACGTAGCTCGGCATGATGAGGAAGATGATCCCGGTTGGTGGGAGACGATCGTCGGTCCAGGAAAGCCCGTCGACACGGACCAGTACTTCGTGATATGTGCCAATGTTCTCGGCGGGTGCAGAGGCACCACGGGTCCAAACAGCCCGGATCCTGCCACCGGAAGACCCTACGGTCAAAACTTTCCCAGCGTTACGATCTGCGACATGGTGAACCTCCAGAAGAAGCTGGTGGATTTCCTGGGAATACGGACGCTGGTGGCGGTTATCGGTGGTTCGATGGGGGGACAGATGGTGCTCTGCTGGGCGGCGAAGTATCCTGGAAGCTCGAAATCGTATATTCCGATAGCCACCGCCGCCCGCCTGACCAGCCAATCCCTGGCCTTCGATATCGTGGGGAGGAATGCCATCCTTCAGGACCCGAATTTTCAGGACGGGCAGTACTACGCGCAGCCCAAAGGCCCGGATACCGGACTGGCCATCGCCCGCATGATCGGTCATATCACCTATCTTTCCCGGGAGTCGATGCAGCTGAAGTTTGAAACAGACCGCCACAACCCGCGGGATGTAGCCACGGAGTTCGAGAAGCGCTTTTCAGTAGGGTCATATCTGGGCCACCAGGGCGATCGCTTCGTGGAGCGTTTCGATGCCAACAGCTACATCACCCTGAGCATGGCTATGGACATGTTCGACCTGGGGGATTCCCGGGAAGCTCTGGCCCGGGCGGTGGGAAGAACCGACGGGCGCTGGCTTATCTTGAGCTACACCAGCGACTGGCTGTTCCCCCCGGAAGAATCCCGTGTGCTGGTGGACGCCCTGATTCGTTCCCGTACGCGGGTGAGCTACTGCAACGTGCCCAGCCCCTACGGGCACGACTCTTTCCTTCTCGAGCACAACCTCGAGATCTACGGCGAGCTGATCCGAGCCTTCCTGGCCGTTTCCAACGGAGCCGATGCAATGGAAACCGAGATTGAGGGCGAGCAGGAAGGCAATCCGGAGGTACAGAAAAAGCGTAACAGGGTGGACCCCGCCAGTATCTTTCATCCCGACCGTTTGGACTATGACAGAATCATAGATCTGATTCCGCCGGGATCGAGTGTACTCGACCTGGGATGCGGCCACGGCGAGCTTCTATACCGCTTGAAGCAGCGGGGGTTCGGGAAACTCACGGGAGTAGAGCTCGATGAGGACGCCATCGTCTCCTGCAGCAGGCTCGGCCTGGATGTCCTGCATCTGGATCTGAATCAACACCTCGACCCTTTTCTTGACGGGAGCTATGACTACGTTGTGCTGTCCCGGACGCTTCAAGCGGTACTTGACGTGGAGGGACTGTTGACGGAGATCATCCGGATCGGACGCCGGGGTATCTTGAGTTTTCCGAACTTCGCCTACAGCAAACTTCGTAGGATGCTCTACGAAAACGGGCGGGCTCCGGAGAGCGAAGGAGTGCTGCGCTACAAGTGGTACAACACCCCGAATCGGCGCTTCTTTTCCATAGCCGATTTTGAGGACCTCTGCCGGGAGCTTAACATCCGTGTTTACCGAAAAGTCGCGATGGACACGGAGGCGGGGCGGGAAGTCGCCGAAGATCCCAACTACAACGCTGATCTGGCGATCTTCGTGATCAGCCGTTGAGTGGGCAACGGGCTGCAGGTAACCCGACCGCGTAGAGCCTTCAGGGAACAACTTCGAATTGACCCATCATTCCGTCATCCTCGTGCTCCAGGAGGTGGCAGTGGCACATGTAGACACCAGGGAACTCCCGGAACGGGATGATTGCCAGTGTACGGTTGTTGCTTCCTCCAGCTCGTTGCCTACCCGGATGCGCACGTCCTCGCCCCGGCGCAAACGCAGCGTGGGACCGAGATAATCCCCGTTACTGCCGAAGGTGAGGGTGTCTTTATCTTGAAAGAAGGCGCGGCTACCTGTTTGTGCGGAAAGCTCGTAGACGGTCTCTCCTCCCCGCCGCGTCCCTACCAATTGAGGTGGGATCGGCAGCCTTTGAGTGAATGCCGACTGTGTTGTTTCCTGTGCCCGGAGTGCAGAGATAAACAGCAGCGGGAGGAGCAGCAAGTTTGCAGTTGACCACCGGCCTGGCGCGGGATAGTCTGAGGTCAACCATGGATTCCTCAGAATGGAAAACAGCACGGTATCTCCGCTGGGCCGTACTCACAGTCCTCCTCCTCGCTGTGCTGGGTTCCTGCAAAACAACAGCGCAGCGGGTCAGTGCGAAGCCGGAGCTCTTTCGGAAATCCGTGCTCCGGCCGCGTTTAGCTCCGGAAGCGGAGACCCGACGGGTGCAGAGGATCATGCGAGCCATGACCCTGGAGCAGAAGATCGGCCAGCGATTCATCTGCTGGATCGAAGGTAAACAGATCAACGAGCAATCCCTCGAGCTGGTCCGGCAGTCAGCGGCTGGAGTGATCCTCTACCCGTGGAATATCGAAAATCCTGATCAGGTTCGGGAACTGACCGCCGCCATACAAAAGGCGGCCCGGGAGAGTGATCCGCCCATAGGATTTTTTATCTCTGTAGATCAGGAAGGCGGCAGGGTTGTTGCCTTTCGTTTCCGTGAAACGACCGGGCTGTCTCCGGCCTTCTACTGGGGCCGCTACGACGATCCTAGCTACATCACAGCGATCGCCTACATCGCAGGCAGGGAAATTCGGGAACTGGGCTGCAACATGAACTTTGCTCCTGTGTTGGATCTGTATGCTACAGCGGACTCTACGATTATCGGTGATCGGTCGCTGGGTAATGATCCCGCGGCGGTCGGGACATTGGGAATCCATTACCTGCAGGGCGCCCGCCGGGCCGAGATTATCCCGGTGATCAAGCATTTTCCCGGGCATGGAAGCTCCACCGTAGATTCCCACGGTCGGCTGCCCGTCGTCGATATGCCCGAGGAAATACTGCTGGAACGGGACTTCAAGCCGTTCCTGATGGCCGTTCAGGCCGGGGCCGAAGCGGTAATGACGGCCCACATCCTCTTTCCCCGGATCGATCCGGACTACCCCGTGACCCTGTCCGAGCGCATCCTCCGGGATATGTTGAGGGATCGTTACGGGTATCAGGGTGTGATCATCTCCGACGGCATGGCCATGGGAGCCCTTGCGGAGAACTTTACAGTATCCGACAGCCTGAAACTCATGATCCAAGCCGGGGTGGATCTGATCCTCGTGCATAGCCGTTACGACCTCGTGGACCTGAAACTGGAAATTCTCCGTCTCCTGCACCGGGGGGAGATCAGCGAAGCTCAGATCGACGAGGGGGTGGAGCGCATTTTAAAGCTTAAACTCCGCTACGGGCTGCTTCCCTATTGAGCCGATATTCCTTTGTTTGAGGACACAACGAATCAGATGACATCATCCCGCCATCCGGCCAGGCCGAACGAAAAAAGCATTTGATGTAACCTCGGGAATTATGATAGGATACTGTGCGTGTCGGAGCGCCCATGTCCCTGCAGTCTTGTCGGGACGCAATCCCGAACGCTAAGAAAGTCCTCGAGGCTTGCCGAAAGGTCAAAATGCCGGTCATATATCTGAAGTTCATTACCGGCCCTGAAGAGACCTTGGTCTGGACGTGGTCACCCCAAGAGTACCCCCCGCAGAAGTGCTGCTGGAAACATCACAAGCGCTACTACGAGGATATCGGCAAGGAGGCGGAGGCAAGTGATATCATTGAAGAGCTGTATCCGGAATCAACGGACTACATCGTAGAGAAGTACGGCTACAACGGCTTCTACAACACGAATTTAGAAGCGATACTGCAGGCCAATCATATCGAGTACCTCGTGGTGTTTGGTGCACTCACGCCGATCTGTGTTGACGACACGATTGCGGGGGCTTTCGAACGTCAGTTCAAAGTCCTTGCCGTCTCCGACGCCATGGGTACCTTCGACGCCGAGTTTCACAAGAGCTCATTGCGGATGATCAACATGAAGTACGGGCGGGTGCTCACCACTGAGGAGTTCCTGAAGGAACTGGCTGAAGCAAAGGGTTAGCGCCCAATACACTGCAGCGGCACCCGCCTTACACGATCCCTTTGCCAGGACAAACCCGAGCCCTCGACTGGAACCGGTAATGAGGGCGATCTGCCCGGTGAGGTCGAAAAGCGGTGCGTTCACCCTCGGTTCTCTGCATAGCTGGAGTAAGATAGTGCTTCGAATAAGCCAGTGACGTCTGTGAAGCAGGCTGCGGCGAGATCGCTGCCCGCCGGCATGTGTTTGTTTGTCTCCGAGACGCTTTCGACGATCAGCCGTCCACGGTAGCCGTTGACCTTGAGGCTCTTGAGCACGTGTGCCCAGTCCACTCCTCCGGCGTTGATAGGCCGGTGGCAGTAGTAGCGCTCCTGCACCAGATTTTGCGGCGGAACAACCTTGGTGAAGCGACCGATGTGCTTCGCATAGTAGGAATAGGTAAAGTGGTAGGGATAGTCCCCAGTCGCCAGCTCTACAATGTCTTTGATATGCACATTGAAGAGGCTCCTGCCAAGAGCCCGAATCGCACCTTCTCCGTAGTCCGTAGGCACCTGATACAGATTGACAGGATCGAGGGTTACCCCGACATTGTCTTCGTCGATCATTCGCAACAGTTTGAGACTTGAAACTGCCGAATCACAGAGCGTGCCGTGATGCATCTCCATTACCAGTTTCTTGTGGTGCTTCCGGGCATACTCTGATGACTTTTTCATCCATACCGCCGCTCTGTCCCATACCGACTCGGGTGCCGAAGAGGATTCCTGCCAGGCCGGCCAAATTCGGATCATTTCCGAATCCATCAGGTCAGCGAGCTCTACGTAGGCCTTGAACACGTCGAAGGCCTGTGCACACTCTTTGTCGGTGAAAAGACCATAATTACCGGTGAAACAGGAAAGGCAGCTTGTGTATAACCCACTATCCTCTACGGTTGATCGGATCTTCTTCAGATCCGCCGCCGGCAATTGTGGCTTGACGTGCGTACTCCTCAGCTCCACACATCGGTAGCCGAAACGCTTCGCGGCGGACAGATGATCCCAGATCGTCCGATCATCGAACATTTGACCGGATAGGCCCAATTCAAACATGATCTCCTCCTACAGTTTGACGACGGTATGGCGCTTTGCGCTCTGGAGAGCAGCTTCCTGCACCCGGATGATCTCGAGGGTCTTTTTGCCGGAGGTGAGCGGTTCCCGGTTCTCCCGAATCGCATGGGCGAACTCGCGGATCTGAACGGCAAAATTGCTCGGCACCTGGGGTCCTTTGAGCACTATTGTGCCATTGAGACTGAGCTCGGTCTCGTCGTTCAGATGGAGGGTTCCCGTAGTGCCCTGAACGTATCGCTCGTAAATGATATCGGCTGAGGAGAGCATCTTTCCTTTGCCGTCCCATTCACCGCTGTCCTGCAGCCTTGTATTCCAGGACATTTTGATGGTTGCATGCCGGTTGCCCTGGAATCCGATCAGGAGAGTAACCTCGTCCTCGCCCTCCCAGTTCGTGTTGTTTCTGAGGGCTTCGCAGAATACGTGGGTCGGATTCTCGTTGAACATCCATAGCACGTAGTCGATGATGTGATTACCCCAGAGTGGAATCATCAAACCGCCGGTTTTTTCCTTGCTTGTCCACCACTGCGTAGGCGGGTGCGCCAGGTATGCGAACAGCAACCCGGTTACACTGAGGAGGTCTCCGATTTTTCCCTCATCGAGCAGCTGTTTGGACTTGAAGATCGCGTCGTGGAAACGCCGGCTTTGCCCAACCATGAGGCGGACTCCGGCCTTGTTCGCCGCCCGGATCATCTTCTCACAATCTCCAACGGTGTTCGCCATAGGCTTCTCCACGAGGATATGCTTGCCAGCCTCGGCGCAGCGGACGGCGATCTCACGGTGTACATGATTGGGAAGACAGAGATCCATCGCTTCGATCTCCGGGTCCTTCAGGGCCTCGTCCAAGGAGGCATAGGTCTTTGGAATCGAGTACTCTGAAGAGACCATCTTTCTCTTGTCCGGATCGCTCGATACAATGGCTGCGATCTGCACAGCTTCGGGAATTTCTCGCATCCCTGCAAGATGGCTCTTTGAGATTCTCCCCAGGCCTACGACACAGATCTTCACGGGTGGCTGCATAGTGTTTTCTCGTGTTCGATTTCTACTGAGTAAGTCCGGATGCCATAATAACGGTGCCAATTGATGCGGTCAAGGAAAGGTGAGTGACTGATTTTGATCAGCTTCAAAAACGTTTCGATACCCTCACTGCTTCGTGGATCGAGACCCAACCCGCAAATAAACTCCATCAACGCGCGATACGCCTGCTGCGCGTGCACCCGTTGCGCGCCGCTGATGCTCTGCAATTAGCCGCCGCCCTGGTCGCCTCTGCGGAAAACCCACAGACCCTCCCTTTCGTCTGCAGTGACGTTCGTCTGCGGGAGGCGGCGGCCAAAGAGGGGTTTCAGGTGCTGCCCTGGTCTGCAGCGAGCAGACAAACCGGCCACGATTCGCGATAATTGGTAGAATAGTTGTATACTTGAAAGGCGTCTGGTTTCTTTCTGTTTGATTTTCTTCTGCCCTTCCGAGGGTAGAGATGATCAGATTTTGCCGCAAACAAGAATCCCTTGGCCGCTAACGGCCAAGGGACTGGGTGTATTCTTTGACGGTTTGCCTGAGTTCTGTAGCTTCGGCGGGAACCTTCAGGCCCGTTCGGGTCTGAATATCCCGCGGGCTGATGTAGTCCACACCGTAGAAGGCCGCGTTCGCCTGATCGTCGATCTTCAGTACTGCCCCATCGAGGCTGAGGCCGGCGAAGAATCCCCGGCTGCGGGAATAGGAGTAGATCTCAGCTTTCAGCTCCATATCGGTGCTGGCGCTTGCCCTTCGCCCGAGCGGTCCCGCCGCTGCGGCCACATCCACCCCTAAGGTGAATTTGCCGCTCAGGACACCATCGACGCTTCTCTTCGTCTTGAACACCAGTATGAAATCCGCGGACTGAGCGCCGAGTTGCCAACCGATGCTTCCACCGGACAGGGTTATGAAGATCGGATTGCTCCAACCGCCGTCCTGACTCTTGAGCAACAGCACACCCTTGCCAAATTCCCCCCCGACGATGAACCCTACTTTTACCACATCCGGAATGATGGCGATTCCCGCGGCATCTTTCAGCAGATACTCGGGAATGGTCTTCTCCGGAATCGCTGTAACATCTTCGAAGGCCAGCTTTGCATCTGCAATCTTACCAATCTCCGTTGCCTGGGCCGACAGAAGAGCCGTCGGGAGCAGGAGAAGAGATACCAATATTCCGGCTAAAAGGACCGCTTTTCGTTTCATAGTCATTACCGCCTTTTAGGATTTTTTTGAATGCTGACTCTTCCCGGAAGGTCCTGCACCTGAGGATTTCCCCGTGGATCCGCCGGTGGTGGAAGATCCTGCGGATTTAGCGGATTTTACCTCTTCCTTGACGATCCGAACCTTGATGCCTTCCTTTTCTTCTTCCGTTTTCCGAGCAGGTATCACGACACGAAGCAGGCCGTTTTTAAAGCGGGCATCGACCTTGCTCCTGTCGAATTTATCCTCCGGGACGTAGTAGCGCTGCTCGTCGATGCTTTTCAGTTTGAGCCGGCGCTTGAAATACTGGATCCCTTCATCCTCTGCGGCTGCCTTGGGTGCCTTGGCCGAGAGGTACAGATAGTCGCCTCTGAACTGCAGATCGATATCCTTCTCCTCGAAACCGGCGAACGCGATCTCGAAGACCAGATTCTTTTCCTTGGATAGGAAGATATTCATCGGCGGGTAGGAATAGTAGGGGTAGAAGTCCCCGTGGCTGTGCCACTTGAACTTTTCACGGAAGTGCTCCCGCATCTCCTCGGCTGACGGAAAGCCTTCGGTCACTTTTTCGCCGAAAGCTTCACCGAAGTTCTGGGCAACCCTAAAGGCTTCGTCCATGATTTTGCCCAGATCGATCGTGAATGTCTTTTCAGTCATCCCAATACCTCCAAAAAGCGTATTGTCGGTCCCTCCAACGAGGCGACCGAATGTTCAAGGTCCGTAGACAACGGCCCCTTGCTCTCGACTAAAAAATACTCAATATTTCGGCGGATTCCAAATAAAAACGATTGAAACGGCGGACGGTACCGGGGCAAATGCGCGGAAACAAGGGACCGGTGGGAGCCACTATGACCGAAGGCAGATCCGTGCTACTTTTATTGTCTTCCATAATACGCTAGGTGATAGGTGCGGGAAAAGATTGCCAAGGATTGACAGGAGAGCTGTTTTGAGTCACAGCAGCGCGGTAGATAAACTTCACTACGGATGGGTCATCGTCGGCCTGGGTGTGGCGATCGCCGTCGGAGCTCTGGGATTGGGGCGTTTCGGCTACACCGTGGTCCTACCCAGCATGAAGCTTGGTTTGGGAATTGGTTCGGTGAAGGCGGCGGATCTGGCCACCGGCAATATGATCGGGTATCTCTCCTTTTCCGCAATCAGCGGGGTTCTTGCCGCACGCTTTGGGGCACGAGCCGTTATTACCTTCTTCATGCTGGTGGTCAGCTCCTCCATGCTGCTCTCAGGTTTGGCCAACTCTTACCCGGTTGCTTTGCTTGCCCGCACGTTAACCGGCATTGGGAGCGCGGGAACAAATATTCCGGTTATGGCTCTCGTGGCCGTTTGGTTCTCGCCGAGAAGACGAGGGCTGGCTACGGGGATCACGGTAAGCGGGGCCAGCATAGGACTGGTCATTACCGGATTGCTGGTTCCAGGTATTTTGAGGAAGTTTGGCCCGGAGGGGTGGCGCCAGGCCTGGTTTGTTTTTGCCGCGTTTGCTCTCCTCGTTGCTGTAGTCGGCCTGATCCTGTTGCGGAACACACCAGCGCAAAAGGGGCTGACCCCCGTCGGCAGCAAGGGAAATCAGTCCGGGGAGAGATCGGCTGTGGCCGGTGCAGTCCCCAAGCCGGCCCTGAATTGGAGTCTGCTCTACAAATCCGGACAGATCTGGCACCTCGCCGGGATCTATGTGCTTTTCGGCTTCTCCTACGTGATCTATGCCACTTTCTTTGTCGATTACCTCACCTCGGAAGCGGGTTTCCCCATTTCGCGAGCCGGCTCGCTTTGGTCGGCGATAGGAATGGTCAGTATTGTCAGCGGCTTTATCTGGGGGTCGGTTAGCGATCGTGTCGGGCGCAAGTACGGGTTGGCACTGGTATTTCTGCTGCAGGCGGCCAGCTACGCCCTGTTTGGATTGTGGCGCAGCGTACCCGGTTTTTATCTGTCCGCCCTCTTTTTCGCCCTCACCGCCTGGAGTGTTCCGGCCATCATGGCCGCTTCGGCGGGAGACCTGTTGGGAGCCGGAATGGCCGCTGCGGCTTTCGGCTTTATCTCTCTGCTGTTGAGCGTCGGTCAAGCGCTCGGTCCTTTTGTGGCCGGTAGAATCGCCGCTGAAAGCGGATCCTATTCCTCCGCCTTTATTACCGCGGCGGTTGCAGCCGTTCTGGGAGCCGTAGCCGCCCTGTTCCTCAAGATGAAAGATGCCCGCGAGTAAGGGCGCCCGATGGTCGCCGCTCTCGTTTCCTTCTCAAGTCGTGTACCGGATCAGGATCAGGCGGTCCGCCTTGCGCACTGCTTTGAAGAGGAACAGGGCACAGACAATTGAGGCGGTCATTCCCGCACCCAAATAGCTCAGCCCGAAGAGCCCCGTTCCCGTAAGAACTGTGGCCAATGAACCCGCAAAATTTACAGCGAAGTAGACAAGGGCGGCGATGAATGAAGGGAAGTACAGTTCAAAATAGAAGAGAAAGGTCATCTCGGTAAGGAAGAGCAGCTGAAAGAATACGGCCAGCATGGTGATTCGCAGAAGTGTTACGTCGATGCCGCCGAACGCTCGCCCCAGAGAAGGTGCCAGGATCAGAAACGCCGCGGTAATAACCCCCTGGAACAGACACTGCTCCCGTAGGCCTTGTTTCAGTTTGGTCAGCATGAGCTGCTTACGCGTCTGGATGTCCCCAAAGATGCCCTGAGTCAAGGATTGCAGGAAGTTTTTCAAGTGTGTGTAAAAATCGGTCTCGAGAACCACGATGAAGTATACCAGGCCCGGGATCATGGTCAGGTTGGCCAGATATACAGGGATATCGTAGGTTTCGAATAGTCTGAAGAAAGTCCCGGGTACGGGCTGACCCACGGTAGCCCAAAAAACCATCTTGTCGATCCAGATACCCCAGTAATAAAAGAGTCCTGAGAGAAAGAGATAGCGATACTTGGGGAAGTAGACCAGCAGATCCTTGATCGTTTCCTTCACTTTCCCCGGGCGGTATTTCTGGAAGGACAGGATCAGCAGCAGAACAACGGTGAATCCCTGCCCGGCGGTAAATCCCAGCAAGGCCCCCCCCAAACCCATGATTCTTCCCAAGGTAAGTACTCCGGTCACCGAGAGGGTCATGCCACCGAGGAACACGAGGAAAATGGCCATATACTTTTTCAGCAGGCTGATGAAGATCATCAGCAGCCAAGCCAGGTTGATGATCACGAAGAAGGAGACGGCAAAGGTCTTGAACAACAGCGGACGGGAGATCCCGGTCAGCGTTATCCGATACATTCCCACGATAGCGATCCCTGCGGCCAGAACCAGGACAAACAGGGAGAAGAACACCAGCAGGGATGCGGCCTGCCTTTTCTTCTCCAGATAGACCAGATCGGAGAGCAGCCGGGTGAAGATGTAATGACTGCCGCCGAAGATGAACAATGAGAAGGCGTAGCTGTAGATGATCACCGCCATGAACAAGCCGCGGCCCTCCTGAAGGGTGAAGTCGGCGAAGCGACCGATCAGAAAGATCGCGACGATGGACAGCAGCCAGGGGCCGGCTACGATCATGATCCCACTCAGGGCCACCTTTATAAAAGAGCCGATCCCTCCTTTGCGCAGGACCCGCTGCAGTTCAAATCCTATTCCAGCCACGGCTAACCGACCTCGGATTCGCTGGTTTGCCCGCCAGTTTTGGAGGTGTTGATGTGCCGCCGATACAGTTCGCCGTAGGTTTGGAAGACCTTGTCTCGATCGTGGAAACGAACCACTCGTTCCCTGTTCTTGTCCACGATCGTACTCATCTCCTCTGGATGGTCGTAGATATACTTCACACCGGCAGCCAGTTTCTCCGGATCTTTGGAAGAGGCGATGAAACGCTCTTCGTAGTCCAGCAATTCCGCCACATTGCCGACCCGGGTGGCCACCACCGGTACCCCCGCGCAGTAGGCTTCCAGGATAACCAAGGGTTGGGCCTCTCTCACGCTGGTTAGAAGCAGTACGTCCAAGAAGGCGTAGTACTCCCGCACGTCCTGGCGTCCGGCGAAATGAAAGTGATCGGCCAGCTTGAGGCTGTCGACCAGGATCTGGCAGTCCTCGAAATAGCCGGTATCCTCGTCGGTGGGTCCGATGCAGTGAAATACCGCCTCCGGAATCATTTCGCTGACGATCTTGGCCATGGAGATAAAGGTTTTGATGTCTTTGATCGGCACAACCCGTCCCACCAGCCCGACATGAAATCCATCCTTTTTCCGTCGCGAAACTTGCGAGAAGAAGGGTACGTCGATCCCATTGGGAATTACCCGGGTCTTTTCCTCTGGAGCGCCGAGCTCGATCTGAAGCCGACGGTTCTGCTCAAAAAGAGCGATGATCAGATCGGCGTAGCGATAGCTGAGGCGGCTTAGATTATTGTAGATCCCGATCCACATGTCCCGCTGGTATCCACGGATGAACTGAGCTTTGCGGATCTCCATCTCCCGTTCCTTGTGGTATAACCCGTGTTCAGTCAGGATGAAGGGTTTTCCCGTTCGTATCTTGGCGGCCAGGGCAGCCAGTCCGGCGTAACCGGTGGATACGGGGTGGTACAGATCCGCTTCCGGAGCCGCGTTGCCGAGAACGGCGAACATCATGTCGTGGGCGGATTTCCAAGCCCAGAAATAATCGGAAAAGGGATAAGCGGGATTCTTCTTCTGGTTCTGGTCGGTCAGAAGGCGCCAGCCGGCGTCGCTTTTTATAGCGTCTGCGTATACGGAGTATCCCGTCGGAATCTGCCGGACTATCGTGTCCAACTCCGGAGCACTGTCCTGCAGCAAGGAGTCATGCCTCGCGGCGATCTCATCCAGCAGAGCCCTCACATTGGCGGGCCGGCGCCGTCCGCGGGTGGGCTGCGATAGGACCATATCGGAATGACCAACGACGTTGGCCGGAAGCTCGTAGCGCCGCGGTTGATCCTTGGCAGGGGAGATGGTGTACAGAACGAAATTGATATCCTCGAGATAGCGGATCAGCTGGTGAACCCAGGCGGAAACACCTCCGGTGATAAAGGGGTAGGAGCCTTCCAGGATCAAACAGACGGTAGGTCGCTCAGCCAATGCTTTCCTCGAACCAGTACGATAGAAAGGCCTGGCTCTCCTCATCCAGGTGCTGACGTTCTGTCTTGAGACGATCGCAGAGCTTCTGAACGCCGGCGATATCTTTTCTCTTGAAGGCAACCTCCGCTTCAAGCAAAAGATGCGAGAGATTTTCCCGATCGGTGAGCTGGTCGACGATCCGTTTGGCCTGATCTGTCAGACCAAGGGCAAGGAGAAGTCGGACCAGAAGAACGACATCCCGCCTACCGAGACGTTTCAGCTTGTTGAGCTTCTTGATGTATCCGAAGGCTTCCCGCAGATAGAAATTGCGAATCGATCCGGGGTGCATCTGAGCCAGTTCGAAATACTGCTGTGCTAAAGAACGGAGTACATCGACACTTGCTTTTTCTTTCAGCTTACCCTTGAGCGCTTCGATCCGCTTGGTGTAGCGGTTTTCGATCATATTGATGCTTTCTGCGGCGAACAGCGCCACCTCGGCATCGGGGTCTCGCAGCAGCTTGGTCAGAATACGGATCAGCAGCAGGTTTGTTTCCAGATCGAGGTGGGGGCGAGACAGGATACGCTCGACGTCACCGAGATCGACGGGCTCCTCATCCAAAGGTTTGATTGAAGTTCCCAGGTATACGCAGGCCTTTAGAGGCAGGAGATGTGCCTCCGCAGCCCGCATGGCGGCGTGGGCGGTCCTGGGACGATAAGCTTCCGGGCTGCGGCGAAAATAATCGAAGTCCGACATCTCTTCCTTTAGACCTTCTGCATCTCCAGGATATTTTCGGCGATCTGCAGCAACCCTTCAGCCTCCAGTTGCTCTTCGCTCAGGGAGGCATAGCCTACCATGACATCGAGGTTCACTTTTTGTTCCTGCAGTGTCCACTCCTTGTCGTTGATCATGCTGAGGGTTTCGAGGCAGAACAGGGATGCCCCGTCATGGTCCAGGTGAGGATACAGCATGGCGATCTGATTTTCGTCTTTATAATGAAAGAGATGGGCCTTGTTTCTGGACAGGATCACCAGCTGACCGGCCAGTTGACCGACCAGTTGTAGTGCGTTCTCTCTGCCGAAGGTCTCCGAGAGGGTGTCGAAGTTGATGAATTCCAAGATCAGCACACTCAGGGTTTCTTTGTCCCTCCGGGACCGTTGCAGTGTGTTTTTCAGCAGCGAGAAGAACTGGGCGAAAGCCGGTAGGCCCGTTACCGGATGGACTTCCGCCTGGGTGACTACCGCTTCGTACTCCACGGCTCGTTCCAGTGCGGGTGCTGCCAGAGCCAGGATCATGGTGACCAATTTCTCTGTGTAGAGGTTGTACTTGGCGAAAGGCATATCGGCGATATTCAGAATGCCCCAGATCTTGCGTCCCTCAGCGACGGGGAAGGTCATGATATTATGCCCCTGATCCATTTGACGGAGATTTTCGTACTGTCCCAGCATCTTTACGGAAAACACGGTGTTGTTGCGAAGTACCCATCCCTCGATGCTGTTTTCCACAGAGATGACTGTAGGTCGGGAGCCGCTTTCTTCCCAGCCCCGGCTTACAACCAGGTGCAGGTCTTTGGTTTCCGGATGCACCTGCCAGATCGATACTTCAGTCGCGCCGGAGAAACGCTGCACCGTGCTGAGGATCGTCTCCAGTGCTTTGTTCAGATTCACAGAGTAGAGCTCTTGGATCTCCGAGTGCAGCACCGTGATCGAGTCCTGCTGCCTGGAGACTCTCTGCTCGAGCTCCTCGTTGATCGTCTCTAAAACCCGCTTCTGCTTGAGAAGCTCCCCCTTCTGGCGGGAGAAAAGCCGTACCCTGTCTCTGGCCTTGTCCAGCCGGCTGACCTGGGCGTCCCGGATCAATCCAAGGATATACACGGATACGAGGGTGGCGGCCATTGGCACCGGGGCGACGCTCCGAAGGTGGACCCAGTAGGACATGCCCCGGATACCGGGCTGGAAAATTCTTAAGACAAAAGGGAGGGGTAGGGCAATGATCAGGCTGGACAACAGGAGACTCAATAGTCCGTAATATTTCCCGTAGTAAGCAGCCACAATGAGTGCCACTAGAAGGTAGGGGTTGAAGGAACCGCGGAAAAATCCCGGGTTATCTCTGAAAAATAGGTTAACGGCGCCGATTGCGATGGGAAAAAGGAGCAGTTCGCCGATACGTGTAATAGGTTTCTGAGATCTCATTTATCTTGTACTATGTTATTTAGGGCACTGTATTATACCTGTAGCAGACGTACAAGCAAAGGGAGGAGCTATGAAAATACACAAAACTGCGTTTTGTATTCTCCTGGCTGTTTCTTTCTTCGTTTCCAACCTCGGCTGGACTCAGGCGGGGGAAGGTGGGGATCAATCCGGCCAAGAAACGGAAGAGGAGGCCTTGATTGCTCCAGAGCGGAAGGTCGAACCTGTTTTCCCCGAGGAAAACGAGGCTCTGATTTTCATCGAGGGCGAAGATGCGGTATCCACGAACTTCACGAATGAGCCTATTCTGAACTACAGCTGTTCGAAGTCCCGCACCCTGCAGCTCAATCGGCGTACCGGTCTTCAGGGAGGCAGATCCTTCTATGCAACCTTCGTACTCTACGTCGAAGATCCGGGGGAGTACGAGTTGTGGTACGGTGGTACACCTCCCGGACCTGCCGACGAACTTCTTCCTTCCTACGCTTCTCCCTTCTCCCTCCGTCTGGACGGCGGGGAAGCACTGTCGGTTGATCGGGAGAATGTAGCCGTGGTTGAGCAGTACGCCCCGTCATACTACTGGAATTACGTGAGCGACGTCCGGCTGGACGCGGGGCAGCACATCGTCGATTTCTTAGTTGGCCACACCCGCGGTTATGACGGAAAGTTTTACTTCTACCTCGATTGTTTCTTCCTGGTGAAAAAACAAGCCGCAGAGGTCCTGGATCAGGGTCCCCTGCCCGCGGTATTCCCGAAGGACATGAACAACCGCTCGATCGATGTCCCCTTCAAGCCTTTCGAGGAGTACCAGATCGTCATCCGTGATGATCCGGATGATATTGCCGGCTATTTGGAGATCGCCCAGATCTACTCCCTTGTGGGGGATTATCTCAATGCCCTCAAATACCTGAGGCGTGCGGCGCTTCTCGATCCGGAGAATATCGAGGTTCAGCTGCTAGCCGCCAAGAACCTGATCTGGAAGGGGGATGTATCCGAAGGATTGAAGACCTATCGGTCCCTCCTGCTGCTCGATCCCTCTCGACTGGACCTATGGACGGAGGCTGCCAAGGTGGCCGCCTGGGCCGGTCGCTACGAGGAATCTATCGCGTTTTACAAGAATGCCCTCGAGCAGCACCCCGACAACATCGATCTTGTCGCCAATCTGGGTCTGGCACATCAATGGGCCGGGGAACAGCAAAAGGCGGATGAGCAGTTCCAGAAGGCCTTGAGCCTTGCATCGGAGGATTATCGGAGCGTCGTGGACCTGGCTGAATCGTATAACATCAATGGAGTACCGGAACGCAGCATCAATGTCTTGCGCAATAATCTGCGGCGATATCAAGACAGACTCGAACTGTATTTGCTCTTGGTGAATATCTACACCCGTTTGGACAGATTAAACAAGGCTGAAGAGGTCCAGAAGCTGGTCAGCGCTTCCTTTCAATCCTCTCCCAAACTGTCTCAGTATCTGGAGCTGTTTTACACCAAAGAGAGTTTGAGAGAAGAGGTAATCGCCGGCTACGAAGCGGAGCTCGAGCGGCAGCCGGACAACTTGGAGCTGCGGGAAACCCTGGCTCAGACTTATTTCTGGAACGGAAAGCGCAGAAAAGCCATAGGGGAGCTTCAGAATGTGTTGGCTAATCATGCCTTCATCGAGATCAACCAGCTCGATCAGAACTCCCTCCGCCTCCTTGAACTTCTGGACAGGAGCTATTTGTACCTCGTTTTCTGTAACCGTATCCCGGGGCTGATCAAAGAACAGAGGAGCGAGATCGGTGCAACACGATCCAGATATGAGGATGCCGAGAAAACGTACGCCAAGTTCCAGCAGCAGGTTCAAGCGGCCCGGGACAAGGATGAGGCTCCGCCGGTCCCGGAAGGGGAGGATCCGCAAGACACTCTCAAGGCTGCCGAGCAGGCTCTGGCTCTGGCGTTGGACAAAGCAAAACGCCTGGTGGACCAGATTGACGATGTGGCGGGCGTTTGCGACGCGGACTGGGATATCTTGCCTGATTTCACGGAGGAGGAGGCCACGGCGGCGGAAAATTTCGAGAAGATCATAAAGCCAATTCGATGGGAATGGGACCGCAGAAGTTTCGTCGAGGAGCTCGAGTCTTTGGACAGCGTACTGGCTGATTACGTACTTGGGAAGATCTATCTGGCCGAAGGGAAGCTGGACGGTGCGGAACGTCGCTTCGTTTCCAGAGCGGATGCCAAAAATCTTCCTCGGCAATATCAGACCGCTCTGTTTCGAATCCTCCTCTGGCAAACGGAGGTTCCCGAGGCTTTCAAGGTCCTGGAAACGGGTCAGTTCGATGGCTTCTCCCTTCTTCCCTATTGGGAACAGTTGAAAGATCTACGCGACAGTACCGAGGTCCCGGAGGCAAGCTCGACCGCTGTTGTGAGAGATGTCGACTCAGACGTGCGGGCGGCCCTCGACGGTCTGGAAGCGGCAGAGAAGCTTGCCCAGGAGAAGACCCGCGATCTCCAGGAGAAGCAGGCAACGCTGAAGCACCTTTACCAGAACCGGCTGATCAGAAGCATGTATCGGCTGGGCGAGAACACCTACCTGATCCGCAATGAGCTGGGGGATTTCTACCTGAGAGAGCAAAACTTCCCCGAAGCGATCCGCCAGTACAAGCAGGTGCTGGCCATCGATCCCTGGGATATTGAAACGATCTACGACCTTGGCACTATTTACGAGTGGAGCGGGGACTGGAAACAGGCCATGAACAACTACCAGCGGGTGTACTGGTCCGATCCGCTGTACGAAAACGTCAGCGCCCGCTACAACCAACTGGCCCGTCAGCATGCGGACAGCTTCGATTTGAAAGCCTATACTCTGATCGAGAGCTCCCGGCTCACCATGCGAAGCGAGGTCTCCTACAGCACCTGGCTCAACACGGTGGTCGGTTTGAACTTTCACTACACGGCGGATGCCGTGGAGATCGATCCTGAGACCTATCTGATCCACGATCTAAACATCGGTATTTCTCTGTACCTCTACAGATTGAAGCTGACCCTCACTCCCGCTATCGGAGCCCATTTCTCCGGCGAGGATCTGGGAGCCTTTTCCGATCTCGGTGTTCTGGAAGCAGCTCCTCATGCGGGTTTGGATTTCGGTTGGGCTCTGGGCCAGTATTTCTATTTAAACGGCGGACTCTCCTGGGGGTGGAAGAGCCAGACGGATCTGCCGCAAACTTCCGAGTTTTATTCGGAAGCAGCCGAGCTGAATATAAGCACGGCTCTGTCCTTTATCAAAGCCTACCCGTTCCGCTATAGCTCGATGCGCACCTACGGCAAGGTGGAACATGTGTCACAAGATCTTGGTTTTGATTTTGGAGGAACAGACAGCAACTGGATCTACGCCGCAGCTCAGGAGTTGATCCTGGGCATCCTGCGCCTCGATGAGCCCTACGTGGAGCTGAATTTGTTGGGAAGCTTTGTCTTCGAAACTACAGATCAACCGGAACAGGCGGATTACTACTCCCCCGATCGGGTCATGGGTGCCAACGGCGGACTTTCCAGCTCCGCCTGGATCCCTGTCGGCGAAGCGAGCAGTCTGAACGTCAGTTTGAGGGCTGTAGCCGGTATGTCCTGGGAAGCCGGGAGTGAAGATGAGGCGAAGTTCGAAGTAGAAGGAAACGTGGGTTTGAGCAGGGGTGATGCCTATTACTACCTGCGAACCGCCTTCAGCGGCCCGTTCGAGTATAATTCGGGAGACTACCGCTCCTTGTATATCGGTCTCGGTTTTTCTTCTCAAGTACCGAGGCTGTTGGCACCGTAATTGCGGGAATGGAACCGCAGATGAATCTGTGATTTGTTGTCCCCTCAAGGAGGAAGAGCTATATTAAATTGGTATTATATAGAAGGAATTAGTCAGATGAGATCGCGAATACGACTATTGGGCATTATTCTGCTCGTCCTGCTGGTCTTACCCGTTCAGGGAGCCCTGTCTCTGACCTTCGAGCGGGAGATCCTGGCCCTGTACAAATCTTCGGAGGGACAGACGGAGAAGGAAAACGAGATCTTCTTCTACCTCTCCCGACCCCTCAAGCAGATGGGCTTCACCGTCCGCTACTGGGATATCGACAAAGGCATCCCTGACACCCGGACCGTGGATCGCGTCCGGGCTGTGATCAGCTGGTACCGAGGCGCGGCCATGTCCCGGCCGGAACAGTATCTGGAGTTCCTCGAGGGTGTTATGGATCGGGGGATCAAGGTGCTGGTTTTTGACAATTTCGGCGCCTACCAGGACCGGGACAGCAAGAAATATGTACCGCCCACCAGGCTCAACCTGACCCTCTCCCGCCTCGGAATATTGTACTTCGGCAACTGGACTCAGGATGCGGGGGTCCTAAAGATTGTGATCAAAGATTCAGGCATGGTGGAGTTTCAGGGGTCGCAGGACCTGCAGACCTCCAGCCTCTTCTACCGTTTCCTCCAGCATGACCGCAATCTCAAAGTGTATCTATCGATCAAGCGGACGGATCGCGACTACGATCCCAGTCCTGTGATCGTAACCAACCGCAATGGGGGCTTCGCCCTGTCCCGCTACATCTACCGGATGGAAGGGGGCAAGGTGAAGTTGCTCCTCAACGTGGAAGCCTTCCTCGAAGAAGCCCTGTTTCCCCGGGCGGAGCAGGAGCGGGTCGCCCTTCTTGCCGAAAGCGGCGACACGGCGACCGCCAAAACCCTGGAATACACTCTAGCGGTGCTGCGGCGGGCCAAGCTGCCCTTCGAGGTCATCGAAAAGGAAAAGCTTCCCCTTCTGGTCCCAGGAGATCTGCGCCCCTTCACGGCGGCGGGATTGATCCTGAAAAGCGACGCGGATCTCGATCCGGAGGTGCTCGAGGATCTTCTCGAGCAGGGGGGCGGTCTGGTATCTCTGGTGGGAGGAAACTTTCAAAAGCTGGCGCCCGTCCTGGGACAGACCCGTGCCCGGGGAAAGCCGGCAGCGAAGGTAGGGTATCGCTTCCGGGAAGGTTTCCTGCTGGGGGAGGGGCTTTCGCTGGAGGAGTCGACCTTCCTGTGGCTGGCCGGTACCACCTCCCCGGCTTCGGATGCTGAGATCCTGGCCTACAGCCAGAAGGAGAGCCATCCCCTGTTGTGGACGGTGAACAGGGGAAACGGTCGAGTACTGAGCTGGAACTGGAACGGCTTCCTTACAGGAGACTTTCAGGGATTCATCCTCGAATCCTTTCTCTATGTGCGGCCGGTCGGAATCGCCTCCACCGCCGGTTTGGGCATCGTGTTCGTGGACGACTGGCCGATCCCGATGTTCAACGTGGTCAAGGCTCCTCTGTCGGTAAAGGATACGGAGTTCTACACCCGCCAATTCTGGCCGGACATCAAGGATTTCTTCTCCCGGCGGGGCATTCCCTACATCAGCTACCTGGTGTTCAACTACAATGCCAACATTGAGCCTCCCTTTGGGGGTGGTGAGTTTTTTGTGGCTGAGAATCAGGCAACGGTCAAGATCGCCCGGGAGATCCTGGAGAGCGGACAGGAGCTGGGATTTCACGGATACAACCACATCTCTCTGACAGAGGATAAGACCAAGGTCAATGTGGCGGTCTGGCCTTCTCAGCAGGCTATGGAACGTTCCCTCGAGGCGGCCAAGCGGGAGTGGATCGGTCTGTTCGGAGAGCACACACTCCCCCATGCCTATATCGCTCCGAACAACATCATCTCCGAGACGGGGATTGCGGCGCTGCACAACGTCTTCCCTTCCATCAAAGTAATGTCCTTCCTGCGTTCAGGAATGGGTGAAGAGACCCGCAGCGAGTTCGGGCCCCATCCGCGCTTCGCGGATGTGTATCTGATCCCCCGTACCTCCAGCGGCTACGCCTTTACTCCGGCCGTACGACAACTCACGGTAGCCGCGGCTTCGGGTGCCGGGATCTGGGCCCACTTCATCCACGCCGATGATATCTTCGATCTCAATCGGTCCCGGGGTATGAGTTGGTCGGAGCTGAAGGATGAGTTTGCAAGCATGATCGACTTCGTAAACAAGCACTACCCGTGGATTCGCTTCGTCACCCTGCGCGAAGCCCATGAGAGCCTTCAGCGGCAAGACGATATCGGTGTGGAGTACCGGTGGCTCGATGGCAACCGCCTGGAGATCCGCGCCTCCTCTCCGGGGCTGTCGGTGCGCATCCGGATGAACGGTTACCGGCTGACCCGCAGCAACGGCGCCAAGGTCCTGTATCGATACAAGCAGATGCCGGCGATCGTTTTGCAGATGGAGGGGACCCTGGCCACCCTGGAGTTTTCCAGATAGTAGTGATGGACGGCAATACAGCGGACGGCGGGAGCAGCAATGGTTAAGGGCATAGAAATTGTCGATGCACATATGCATATCCTCACGGCACGCTCCAACAGCAGGGTCAGGCAACGGCTGGCGGAGAGGGACGAAGGCTACAGGCGGGCGTTTGCACTGTGGTCGGAGGGATTTCAAAAGAAATACAACAGCGAGCTCGGAGAAGAAAACAACGATCCCCCCGAAAAGATAGCTCAGGATTGGGCTGAGGAGCTGGATCGCCACGAAGTCGACAAGGCGGTTTTCGTCTCCCTCTATCCGGAGGAGGATGAGCTGACCGAGGTCGTACAGGCCAAGCGGGAGCGGTTTTTCGCCTTCGCCACGGTAGATCCGAAGGATCCAAAAGCGCCTGAGCTCTTGCGCAGACGTGTCCTGGAGGAGGGATACGTCGGGCTCAAACTCTACCCCACCACCATGGGATTTCTACCCTCGGATCAGTCCGTGTATCCGGTATACGAGGAGTGCCGCACTCTGGGCATTCCCGTTCTTTTCCATCTGGGAATAACCCTTCAGTACGAGTCGGACCTGCGCTTCGCCAATCCGCTCGAGCTCCATCCGGTGCTCAAGGATTTTCCGGAGGTTCCCTTCATCATCGCTCACTTCGGGGCGGGGTACTTCCGCGAGGTTCTCTTCCTGGCCTACCATGTCAACAATCTCTACGTCGATACCTGCGGGAAGAACGTCTGGATCGATTACCTTCCCTACCGGATCACCCTTTCCCAGGTGTTTGAAAGAAGCCTCGAGGTGTTCGGGCCCGAACGGATCATCTTCGGAACCGATTCCCGAATGCTGTCGCGGGGGTATCGGAAGGCGGTGCTCGACCAACAGCTGTCTATTCTGAGAAGCCTGGAGCTCGGGAGGGAAGAGATCTCCCTGATCATGGGAGCGAACATCTTGCGACTGATCGACGGAGCAAAACCATGATTCAGGGCATCAAGGTCGTTGACGTCCATTCCCACTTTCCCGTATCGGGAGACTGGTTCCCGGGATATGCCCAGGTGTCCCCTCAAATTACCAAGCAGAAGAAAGTGAAAAGCCGGGATGTGCAGGGGGAGATCTGGAGAAAGGCATATAACTTCCCATCGGAGCGGGAAGAGGTGGAGGACGACAGAGAAGCTTCGGACCGCTGGTATCGGGATATCGTTGAAAAAGAGATCGAAAGGGTGGTTTTTGTCTCCGGCGGTGGAAATGAACGCTTGGCCGCAATCGTGGGCCACCATCCCGACCGCTTTGTCGGATTCGCCCACCATCACCCGTTTGCCCCGAATGCCGCCGGGGAGCTGGAACGGGCTCTCAAAGATCTAGGCTTGAAGGGCTACAAGCTCCTCGGCCCGTCCCTGGACCGTCCGATCAGCGATCCCGCGCTTTTCCCCCTGTGGGAGATCTGCGGCGAGTACGAGGTGCCGGTGCTCATCCACTTTGGTGTCCTCGGCAGTTCCGGGGGCGTGAGCTCCCATATCAACATCAATCCTCTATCCCTGCACGATGCGGCCAAAGCTTTTCCCCGGGTCGACTTCATCGTTCCTCACTTCGGAGCCGGATACCCGACGGAGCTCCTGCACCTCTGCTGGACCTGCCCCAACGTATACGTGGACAGCTCGGGCTCGAACCAGTGGATCCGCTGGATGGCCTACCCTCTGACTCTTCAGGATCTGTTTCGCAAGTTCTACGAGACCGTCGGCCCGGATCGTATGCTCTTTGCCACCGATTCCAGCTGGTTTCCCAGAACCTTTACCATGACTTATCTGGAAGAGCAGCACCGGATCATGCGCTTCCTCGGATTACCGGACGAAGACCTGGAGAAGATACTGCACGGGAACGCGGAACGGCTGCTGCATCTGGAAGAGTAGCTCGAGCACCAAGGGGATCGGACAGGACCTTCAGATTTTCTCGATCTCTACTGAAACAGCTTGAACTCATCGAAGCGGATCATTTTAAACTAGGTATCCGAGGTGGCATTGTCATTCCAGATCGCAATCTCTGCCTCAAAGCGAATAGAATTTGACAAGAAAAACATTGGATTCTATAATTGCCGTCAGGAGGTAAGTTATGAAAAGATTCTCAATATGTTTCTGCTTATTGCTGCTGATTTTGGGCTTCGCTTTTGCTACAGGGCAGCAAGAAAAGGTGGCCGGAAAGGTCGAGCTCCGTTACATGATGTGGGATCCTCAGATCGTTGAGAAGGAGCAGGCTCTGGCACAAAAATTCCACGAGCTGAATCCGAATGTCTCCATAACTGTGGAAGGTATTGCCTATGCACAGTTCTGGGAAAAGATTCAGGCCATGGCTGCCGCCAAGACCCTGCCCGACGTGTTTTGGATGGCGGTAGACAGGGTTAAGGACAATCAAAGGATGGGGGCGCTTCTAGATCTGCAGCCTTACGTGGACAAACTCGACAAAAGCAACTACTTCGAAAGCGTGTTCAATGTCTTGCGGGCACCTAATTCCAATGGCAACATGTACGCCTTTCCCTATGCCTGGGTAGTATGCATTTTTTATTACAACATGCGCCTCTTCGATGAAGCAGGGCTCCCGTATCCCCCGGAGAAGTGGACGTGGGACGACATGCGGAACATGGCCATCAAGCTGACCAAGGATATCGACGGAGACGGCAACGCAGACCAGTGGGGCTACTGGGTCAAGGGACGGTACACCCACACTTGGTCGTATGTGTACAACAACGGCGCGCAGATGGTGAGTGACGATTTCAAGAGATGCCTTCTCAATGAAGGTAAAGGCAAAGAGGCGATGAAATTCCTGGCGGACCTGGTAATAAAGGACAAGGTATCCCCGACACCGGCTCAGACCAAGGGCGTGAGTACGTTCTTTACGACCGGGAAAATCGCCATGTGCACCGAGGGCAGCTGGCGCATCGACACGTATAGAAAGAGTCTGGCGGATCCATTTGGCATTACCTATCTTCCGCTGGGCCCGGGTTCCGGAGGCAAATACGTAAGCTTCGGATGGCCTGACTCCTACGCCATTTCCGCCTTCACCAAATATCCGGATGAATCCTGGGCTTGGACTGAATACATGGCTGGCCCGGGAAGACCTATAGACTCGGTCCTGGGAGGAAAAGTATCCATCTGGAAAAAAAGCGCCCTTTCCGACGCCTGGGCGGAGAAAAATATGCTTCCCAAGAACAAGGACCTGGTGCTGAAAGCGGGAGAACTGATCGGCAAGAATGTTACCTTCGCCCCGGGTTGGCCGGAGTGGAGCGATCAGGTCGCCGCCTCGGATTTCGACAAGATCCTGCTAGGGGAAGGTAATGTCGACACAGTGATGGCGGAGATGGCAGAAAAAATAGATAAGGTCCTAGCCAGGTACTAGGGCAGGATCGCTGCTTGCACGGCTTCGGTTTCTTTGGGAACCGAAGCCGTTTTCAAAATAGCCGCCATGAAGAATCCTTTCGGCTCGACCCGCTTCGAGAAGCACATCGCCCCCTTTATCTTCATTCTGCCCATGCTGGTTGGTCTGTTCGTATTCCGCCTGGGGCCTGTTGTCTGGTCTTTTCTGCTAGGCTTTCAGAAGTACAATCCCTTTGAAGGAGGGGTGTGGATCGGTCTTCAGAACTACAAGGAGCTACTAGAAGACAAGGATTTTCATCAGGTATTCTTCAATACCCTCAAATTCACCCTGATGTTCCTACCTCTCGGTGTGATCTCTTCCCTCATGCTGGCGGTTCTGGTCAACAATAAGCTGAGAGGGATCGTGATCTTCAGGGCCATCTACTTCCTGCCGGTGATCAGCGCCGTGGCTGCGGTGGGAACGATCTGGGCCTGGTTGCTCAATCCTCTTTTCGGCCTGGTCAACTACCTGATCAAAGCCGTCTTCGGTATAATCGGCCCTGAGTGGTTGGGAAGCCCTAAGACGGCTCTGTTTACCCTTGTCTTGGTCAATGTCTGGTTGACCATGGGATACGCCATGGTCATCTTTCTCGCCGGGCTTCAGGGGGTTCCTCAGGAGCTGCTGGATGCCGCCTGGGTGGATGGAGCGGGGAAAATCAAGCGCTTTTTCAGGATCGTCCTCCCCCTCCTGTCACCGACCACCTTCTTCGTGATCATCATCACCATTATCCGTTCCTTCCAGATCTTCGATCTGGTCTATATAATGACAGCCCCTGCTGCCGGTGAAGGAGGCGCTGTCGGTGGGCCGGCCAATTCCACCAACGTTCTGGTCATTTCCATCTTCCTCAACGCTTTCAGCTTCTACAGAATGGGGTACGGTGCCGCTCAGGCTTACGTTCTGTTCCTCATGGTGGCGGTTATCACCTTCATCCAGTTCCGTTTTCAGAAACGGTGGGTGCACTATCAATGATATCTACCCGAAGAAAGGTAAAGATTTTTCTTGGTCGCTGCATACATTACCTGATCCTAACGGCCATAGCCTTGACCATCGTGGTACCGTTTGCCTGGATGCTGTCAACCTCTCTGAAGGGCAGGGGTGTGCTGCAGGAGATCCCTCCCCGTCTGATCCCTGAAAAATTCTATTGGAGTAACTTTAAGGATGTCCTGCTCAAGCATCATTTTCTGCGTTACAGCCTAAACTCGATCTATGTGGCCTTGATGACGGGGGTCGGCCAACTATTTACCTGCTCCCTGGCAGGGTTCGCTTTCGCCCGGCTGAAGTTCTGGGGCCGGGATGTCTTCTTCGCCCTGCTTTTAGCCACCATGATGATCCCCCTTCAAGTAATGATCATCCCTGAATTTCTTATAATGATGGGGTTGGGCTGGATCGACCATCCCCTCTTCCCCGCCCTCATCGTCCCTTCCTGGCTGGCTGGCTCCTTCGGCACCTTCATGCTCCGGCAGTTTTTCATGACCGTTCCAACAGATTTAGAAGACGCTGGTCGAATCGACGGCTGTACGATCTTCGGTATTTACTGGCGGATATTTCTACCCCTCTCCTTGCCGTCTTTGGCCACCCTGTTCATTTTTGGGGTCATGTCATCCTGGAACGACCTGCTGCGCCCGATCCTGTACCTGAGCTCCCAGAAGAGGATGACTTTGACTATTGGGCTGGCCGCTTTTACCCGCCAGTACGACGTGAACGAAAATCTGAAGATGGCAGGTTCCCTCTTCACCCTCCTTCCTCTGGTTGTCCTCTACGCCTTCGCCCAGAAATATTTCGTGCAGGGGATAACTCTGTCGGGATTAAAGGCTTAGGTTGTTCACAGAACTTACAGAACAAACCCGGCAGGGTCAGGGAATAAGCCATACAGCGGATCCACCGGCTGGTGCCAGAATTTCCGCTGTCAAGGTCTTTCTCTCCAGGCACATTCCTGCTTGTTTGCTGTTCTACTCCCGTTGAGTCATTTGGGAGTCTACATGAAACGGTCCTTGCCTAAACCTGTACGGGCGTTACAATGGGCTCTATGACTCATATAGCCTTTGCCTTCAACTTCAACATTCAGCGCAGCGTCATCGAAGTCGGGGAGGAGCGGCCGATCATCGAACAGGGATACATCCCCCTGCTCCGACTTCTTCTTAAGTACGGCGCCAGGGCGGACCTGTTTCTCTCCGGTTTCTCCACCCGCACCCTCCAGCAGATGGACCCCGGTGTGCTGGACACCATCAAGGAGAACCTGGGCGAAGCCTTCGAACTGGGCACCTACACCTACACCCATCCGATCCCTCAACTGCTCCTGCCGGCGGAGATGGCCCGGCAGATCCGAAGGGGTCTGGAGATCGACAGGGAGGTGTTCGGAATCGATCCCATGGGATTTCTCCCTTCGGAAATGGCCTATACCTACGACATGGTCAAGGTCCTGCAAAGCGAGGGACTCCAGTGGGTTATCGTGCTGTCCAGCCTGCTTGAAAGATCTCGCAATATGGATTTTGGGGACGAACCCGGTACGGCGAAGAGCGCGGAGATACACACCTCCTACACCGCTGTGAGCCGGGATGTCCGCATGACCGTGGTGCCCGCCGCCTACCAGCTTCCAGGTCTTCCTTCCCGCTTTCTAAAAGTGATGATGAAAGGCCAGCAGCCCGTGAAGGAGGTAATCGAAGGGGTGAAACGGTTCGCCGACGAGAATCCCGATGGATTGCTTCTGTTCAAACGGGACGCCGAGACAATCTTCATAGACGCTTTCAACAGCGGTTTTACAGGTACAGAAGGTGTTTTCGAGGAGTTTCTGTCGGGGTTGGCCGAGCTTTCCGGCACCCGCTTCACCACCATCGGAGAGTTTATCGAGAACCATCCGCCGCAGCGGGAAGTGGTTCTGGAGGATTTCCTGGGGAACACCAAGATCGAAACCTTTACCGAGGGGGAGGCCACGGCCTTGTGGGAGCTCACCCAGCAGGTGCGGGTAAAGATCTTGGCGGCCGAGCAGACCCATCCCGGTTCTCCCGAGGTGGAGAAGGCCTGGGAACATCTGCTCCTCTCGCACAACTCCGACGGCCGGATCGGCTACTGGCACTCGGAGTGGAATCCGGGGGAGCACAAGGTCGCACTATCCCGCAGGGCCTTTGTAGAGGATAACCTGAATCAGGCTATAAAAATCCTCGACAGGTTGGTTTGAGAGGCAGACTCAAAACACCCGCGAATTCGAGGTCAAACACGAGGCATCGTCGAGGCTCAATCCAAGCCGGAAAATCACCACCAAATGGGCTATAATCCCCATTGGCAGTTCCGATACTGAAAAGTCCTTGAAATTTTGCCGATTGAGAGGATGTTGCGATGCGATCTGGCGAACCACTGCGAAACCATGCCCTCTGCGTTTTGGTAGCCGCTGCGTTGTTTGTAGCCGCCGCGGGTTTTTCCCAGTCCATGAGATATCCGGGGGAGCTCGGGCCGGGGGATACAAGGCTAGGGCGCTATTTCGACACCTACCCCTTTCAGCTCACCGCCGGAGACCGGATCGTCGCCACACTCCGCTCCTATGACTTCGACGCCTATCTACACCTGGAGTCCCCCGACGGGACGGAGGTCGAAAACGACGATTACAGCGATGACGGCGACGCCCGCCTGGATGTCCTGGTCGACGTTCCCGGGACTTGGAAGATCAAAGTCACCTCCTACGAGGAAGGGGAGCAGGGAGAATACCTGCTGACGGTAAACCGGGAAAGACTGCGGGAAATCGACTCCTACACGGGCGTTCTGGACGCCCGGGATCCGGTCTCCGTCAAAGGCGAGCACTACGACAGCTACACGGTGGAGCTGCAGAGCAATCAGCGGGTAATCCTGTCGATGCAGTCGGAAGAGTTCGATTCTTTCTTGGTGCTCAAGCCGCCCCAGGGTCCGAGAATGATCAACGACGACTACCTGGAGGAATCGGAGAGCCGGATCGATTTCATCGCCGAGGCGCGTGGTGTTTACGAAGTATTCGCCACCTCGTACGCAGGTGGTGAACAGGGAAGGTACTCACTGCGCGTGCTGCTCGGGGAGCAGATGAATGTTCAGGAGATCAGCGGATATCTCGATTTTGAGGATACGGAGCTCGAGGAGTACGGCTATTTTGAGATTCACCCCCTGAACATAGAGGAGGGGGAACACCTGATTCTGGAGATGACCTCCGAAGATCTCGACACGCTTCTGATAGTAGAAGGTCCCGACGGATTCTACGCCGAGAACGATGACCACAACGAGCAGACCTACATCTCCCGGTTGGAGCTGTTCGCCGAAACCGAAGGTGAGTACTTCCTGACCACGGCTTCCTACGAGGCCGGGGTGGAAGGCGGTTACACCCTCAAGATCTACTCCTTCGGGGTCAGCGGAATGCTGACCCGCAGTCCGCACCAGCTGGCCCTGCTGAAAAACTAAAAAGCGTCCACCGGCTCGAGCCGGAATTACAGCGCGAGAAAACATAATAGGTGTCGTTATCGACTTCGATCAGGGACGAGGTGAATCTAAATGGAGAAAGTTTTGTTCATCTGTGTGCACAACAGCGCCAGGAGTCAGATGGCCGAGGCGTACCTACGAAAATACGGGAGAAAGCGGTTTGCCGTGGAGAGCGCAGGCTTGGAGCCGGGCACGATCAATCCGTTGGTTGTGGAAGTGATGAAGGAGGAGGGGATCGATCTGTCGGGCAAGAGCACGAACAGTGTCTACGATTATTACCGGGAAGGCAGGAGCTACGACTACGTGATCACCGTATGCAGCAAGGACGCGGCGGAACGCTGTCCCATTTTTCCCGGCGGAGGCCACCGTCTGCACTGGCCCTTCGACGATCCGTCCAAAGTCAAAGGCGGCCATGAGGAGAAGCTCGTCGAGGTGCGCCGCATCCGCGATGAAATGCGGGAGAAGATTTTGGCGTTCCTGGAGTCCGGCGGCTGAAATCTACACAAACCTTTGCTTCGGTTGGATTACAAATATGTTGGGATTCGTTTAGCCGGTCATGCCCGAGTACACGCTGGTAGACACCCACGCTCACCTGGCGGATGCCCGCTTCGATCAGGACCGGGATACGGTTCTGGATCGAGCCCGAAGCGCGGGTATCGGCACAATCATCTGTGTGGGAGAAACACTCAGCGACGCCTCCAAAGTGCTGCAACTGTCGGAGACCCACCCGGTGCTGCGTCCGGCCCTCGGGCTGTTTCCCGATGTCCTGGATCTCGAGCAAGTCGGCGAGATCTGCCGCCTCATCCGCAGCCGCCGGGACAGCCTCGTAGCCATCGGTGAAGTGGGCCTGGACCGCTGGATCGTCAAGGAGGAAGCGGACAGGAGCGTACAGGAAAATATTTTCCGCAGATTCGTCGATCTGTCCATAGAACTGGATCTTCCCCTTAACGTGCACAGCCGTTCGTCGGGACGGCAGGTGATCGCGGCGCTGCTCGATTGGGGAGCGCTGCGGGTCCAGCTGCACGCTTTTGACGGCAAGGTTTCGACCGCCGGTCCCGCGGTGGAGGCGGGATACTTCTTCTCGGTTCCCCCGTCGATCGTCCGTTCCCGACAGAAGCAGAAGCTCGTTCGCGCCCTGCCGCTGGGTTCGCTGCTACTCGAGTCCGACAGCCCTGTCTTGGGACCGGATCCGCAGCAGAGAAATGAACCGGCAAATATCCTCTACGCGTTGCGGGCTGTCGCCGAGATCAAGGAGGTGACGGAGCAGGCGGCGGCGGCCGTGATCGCTGAAAACTGCCGCCGTTTGTATGGGCTTTGAGCCTCTCCGGCCATTTTTCAACCGTTGTTTTTCGGTAGTCCCCAACCGAAGCGGCCGCTCACGCATCAGGCCTTCTGCAGCACCTTCTGAAACGGCTGAATCATCTGCTGCTTGATCATCCTTGGAAAGTGTTTGCGTATACCCGGGAGCCCGGTGATGAACCAACCCAGGCGCACCAGGATCCGCCGGCCGATCTTGTTTTGGGGAAAGTCGTATACCCCGAGCTTCTTGTAGGCTTTGTGATCGGCCCGGAACACGATCCGCAAGCCCCCCCAGATGTCGTCCCGGAAGACCTTCATGCCGGCGATGCCGAGAAAGGTTCGAGGTCGAATGTAGCCGCTTCGAGCCTGCCGGATCAGCTGAGTTGCCAGGGAGTCGAGGCTCTCTTCGATCCCGCAGCCGCCGTTTACTTCGTCGGAGACAAAGCCCACCAGGTTGGACTGCTGGATCTCCATCCAGGCTTCGTAGACCTGGCGCAGCTCAGGCAGCTGGCTGAGGGGACCGCTGATCAGAAAGGCGATCTGTTTGCCCACGAGGGAAGGGGTGTGGCAGTTGAAGAAGCTCCTGTCGAAGAACTGCCGCCACTTCCAGGAAAGCTGCCTGTCTACGACAGCTCCGGCGAACACGATCACGTCGGCCTGCTTGACCGTGAAATTGTAGAAGTCCGTGAAGCCGTCCTTTCCCGTATAGGCGCAGCGGTTGTCGAACCCGCAGCGCAGACAACCCATACAGCCCCCTTTGATATCGAGGTCGTATAGGTTGTGTACCTCGACCTCACCAGCCAAGCCGCCCGTGAATCTCTCGATCATGGCCAGGAGACCGTTTTGATGGGGCCGTGCGTCGGTCAGAATCACAACCCTCTTGCCCCCGGTGGAGACTCGGTGTGTCGCCGGCTGCAGGGGCAGGCGGACCGGCCGGTGTTTCGGGGGCTGATACATCCGCGGTGTCGCTGCCTGAGTGGAAATTCCGATGAAAAAGTCTTCGGCGAACAGCTCGAGGCGTCTGCGTTCCTCCGCCTTCATCAGGTCGTGCATGTTGGCGGAGTAGAACCCGAGGTACTTCATGCCCAGGTCTTCGCTGATGCCACGTATGTAGGCGTGGGCGCTGCTGTCGTAGAAGTTGATCGATGTGGACAGTGCGGCGGCATAGCGCCCCTGAAAGGCATCCGCTGCCTTGCGCTCCCGAATCAGCTCGATGAAGTGTTTGTACTGGGAGCTGACCAGCAGGATGTACAGGGGAAAGGCCCAGAGGACTCCATCGGCGGAGCGCACCTCCTGTACGATCTCATCGAAGCGCTCAGGATCCTTTTCCAGACCATGGATTTTCTGAGCCACGTGGAACACCTTCAACTCATGCTCGGGATGCCGGCGGGCTATGTACTCCACGTACTGCATGGTCACGCTGATTGGCCCTTTCGGACTTCCGTTTAGGACGATGATCTTCATCTTTTTTCCTCCTGATGTAACAAAGTTAATATAACACTGTTAAGTCTTGATGCAAAAAAATCGAACCCTTCACTTGTGCCGCTCCGGATCTCCCCCGCCGGTATAGAAGCGCAAAAACAGATCCTTGAGCTCTTCCCGGTTCATCCCCTCGACCAGCTCCAGGCTCCCCGACATCAGCAGAGAGCAGAATCCATGCAGCATGGTCCACCCCATCACGGCGCCGTAGCGAGGGTCGTGGGGGTACTTCCCGCCGGCAGCCAGACGCTCCAGAGCATTTCGGGCAACGTAGTAGGTGTAGTAGAGTACCGGTTGATCCTTTTCCCCCAGGGGCGTGCTGCCGATCGGCGTTTCGAAGAGCAGGCGGTAAAGCCGGGGGTTCTCTTCTGCAAAAGCAATGTACTGTTCTCCGAGTTGATGAACCGTCTCCATGGGATCGAGGTTCGGATCGATCCCGCGGATCCGGCGATTCAATTTTTCCGCCGCCTGCAGCTTGATCTGCAGGAGCAGAGCTTCCTTGCTGTCGAAGTAGTGGTATATGGCTGTGGCTGTGACCCCGACGCGCCTGGCTAAATCCCGCATGTTCAGTGCTTCGTGACCGGAGCGGATTACGATATTTTCCGCCTCGCTGAGGAGTTTTTCTGGGAGCTCGGGGTTTGCCAGCCGTGTCATCTTCTACTTGCAGTCTTTTAACGATGTTAAAATAACGGTGTTAAGTCTATTTGTCAATATAAAGAATCAAAAAAGTTGAAAAAAACTTGAGTGTGAAAACCTCTCCGGAAGTCTATTCTTTGATCTGGCCCGCGGCAATATCGCCGACGACGGGGAAGCGGAAGAGTTCCCCCTGATAGGCCTTGATCATTCCGATGATCCAGTAGCCGAATGTGGCGATTCCTCCGACCACGGCGAAGACCCAGCCGATAACGGGAATCCGTCCCAAGACCCCGAGGATCAGGCTCATTGCCCCGAAGAAGATCAGGGATTGTAGTGCGTGGAAGCGAACGAACCGGCTCTCCTTCTCCAGGAGAAAGATGATCAATCCGGAGAGCCAGCCGAACAGGTAGGCGATCAGAGCGGCGACGTTCTCGCTCATATTTAGTGACGATTTTCCATTCACAACAACTTCCTCCTCGGGTAGTCCTATCTTGAAATTAGAAAGCATAGGAGCCAAAGTCAAGGAAAATTGAACCACTGTGTGGAGCGATGCACCCGCGACCAGCTGTGGGGCAACACCGGGATCCGTCTATACAGCTTGAGGCAAACGTGGCATACTGAAAACTCCCATAACACGTGGAGTGACCCTTTGAAAAAAACGAGTGATTTACGTATTCGCTTTGTCGACCCGCTGATCAGCCCTCTGGAGCTGAAAAAAAAGTTCCCCTTGCCGGAGGACTCCGCCGCCACGGTTGTGGAAAGCCGGGAAGTGATCAAGAGAATCCTGGCTCGACAGGACGACCGCCTGTTAGCGGTCGTGGGCCCCTGTTCGATCCATGACTACAAAGCCGCGATCGACTACGCCCGGCGGTTGCAGGCGTTACACGACCGGGTAAAGGAGCGGATCTACATCCTGATGAGGGTGTACTTCGAGAAACCCCGCACCACGATTGGATGGCGGGGCATGATCGTCGATCCCCATCTCGACGGAAGCTACCAGATCTCCGAAGGGCTGGCCCTGGCTCGGCGCCTTCTTCTCGAGATTACCGGGATGGGCCAGGCGGCGGCTACGGAAATGCTCGATCCGATCGTGCCCCAGTACGTGGACGATTTGATCAGTTGGGCTGCTATCGGGGCTCGAACAACCGAGAGCCAGACCCACCGCAATATGGTCAGCGGCCTGTCCATGCCCGTCGGTTTCAAGAACGGCACCGACGGAAATCTCCAAATCGCCATTGATGCCATGGCCTCGGCTCGTCATCCCCATCACTTCATCGGCATCGACCAGGAGGGGAAAACCAGTGTTTTGGGCACAAAGGGCAATACCGACACCCACATTATCCTCAGGGGAAGCCGCACCGGCATCAACTACCGCAAACCGGAAATTGTCTACACCGCAGAGCTGCTGAAAGAGGCGGGGTTTCTGCCTGCCATCATGGTTGATTGCAGCCACGGCAACTCCGACAAGAGAGCCGAGCGCCAGGAAGAGGTCCTGCGCAGCCTGCTCGAATCCCGGGCTTCCGGCTGCCGGGAGGTAATCGGTTTTATGATGGAGAGCAACCTCTTCGGCGGCCGGCAGGAGATTCCCCGAGACCTGAGCCAGCTCAAATACGGGGTCTCGATCACCGATCCCTGCTTGAGCTGGGAAAAAACCGAGCAGTTGTTGCTGTATGCCTATGAACAGCACAAGGTGGAAGGGGTAAGTTTCCAACCTTCTTGATATATCCGAAGCTAGGGAGAGAGCTCCTCACTCTTCAAGCAGCATTTTATTGATTCCGCGAAAAATAGCCGTAGAGCCCCGCCGCAGGTTGCGCAAGCTGTAGCCGCCCTCCTGTACGATGAGCAGAGGTCGGTGGAGTGCAGCCACCCGGGAGCCGATCGTCCGAAACGCCCTTACACTTAGAGCGAAGGAACCGGTCGGATCTCCAGTCATCGTGTCGTAGCCCAGAGAGAGAACGACGAAAACAGGTTTGAACCTGTGGATCAGCTCCAGCGCCCTGTCCAGGGTGTCCAGATACAGCTGGTCACCGGCGTTTTCGGGAAGGGGAAAGTTCTTGTTGAATCCGCGACCGAATCCTTCTCCGATCTCGTCGGTGAATCCCGAGAAGTAAGGATAGGCGACGTTCGGATGGCCGTGGATCGACAGGGTGAGCACATCGGCACGGGTCCAGAATATATCCTGCGTTCCGTTTCCGTGATGAAAATCGATATCTAGAATCGCCACCTTCCCCTCCCTGGACAGCCACTGGGCGGCTATGGCGGCGTTGTTGAAGTAGCAGAAGCCTCCGAACACGCGCCGCCCGGCATGGTGACCCGGGGGTCGGCAGAGAGCGTAGGCGACCGGGCGCCCTTCCTGCAGTTCTTCCGCCGCGCTCAACGCGACGTCTACCGCGGCTCTGGCGGCAATGTAGGCATTCTGATCCAAAGGAGTGAAGGTGTCGATGCAGTAGTATCCCGCCCGAACGGCCAGCTCCTTTGGCTTCCGTTCGGGTCGACGGATCGGAAAGACGTAGGGATACACGGGACGGCTGGGAGCGAGCTTCTCGCACACGGTTTTCAGATAATTCACGAAATCAGGATCGTGGACCTCCCGGACCACTTTTTCCCCGTGGGATTTAGGGGTGATGCGGTCAAAGAGCTGCGTGTCCGTGAGAACTTGATCCAAGATCTCGATCCGAGCCGGTCGCTCGACATACCCTCGTTCCCGCACGTGGTGGATGCGATGAATCGTAGAGCTCACCAAAACCATCCCCCGCTGCAGTCGTTCACCCCGCATCGGCGCCGGCGTCGGCGTTTCGATCCTGTGGTAGCGGGGCTCACGGAAACGCACAGGATCATCCTTGATCGAGCGAACCACCATCTCGATATACTCCGGACTCACCACCTGGCTGTACTTGCGCTGGAGAATCAGCCGCACCGCAGCCCGGCATTCCCTTCTGCCCAGTGGTTGTTTTCTCCCCAGAGGATCGAAGAACAGATAGGGTGCGGGAGATTCGTCGATCGGGGTTTCGTAGGCGGTCCCGACGATGGGGTACACTCCGTAGTACTCGTAGAACTTCAGGCGCTCGCGATTTTCCTTGAGAACCACCGGATCCCTCACCAGTGTCGGATCATCGGGGAGGGCCTCCATGTACAGACCGCGGGAACCGAGGCGCTGGAGCATGTCCCGGGTGGCTTCATACAGAGCGCTGCCCAACCCGCCGCCCTTGATCTTGGGACCGATGGCGATGAAATCGAGGAGGGAGCTTTTAATTTCCGGAAAATGAAGAAACAGGGAAAACCCGGTGACCCGCCGGTCCGTTCCCTGGGACACGAGCAGGATGGTGCGATACCCGTAGGTAAAGGGATTGTCCAGCAGGTCGGGGATCTTGTCGGCGTACGAGGCGATCGAAGAAAAGTTGCTGCGGAATATCTCCTGAACCTGGCGGATCTTGTCGGCGTCCGTGGCCAATGCTCCGCTGTAGATCCTTCTAATTGATATCATATTCCCATCAATTTTAACAAAATATTAGGAAAATCTCTTGTATTTTCTGTATATTATACTATGATTCGACTTTAAGAATACTGTGAGGCATTGGAAAAGTGTGAGCGCATCGCGTTCTGAAGTACCTGCCCTTCTGCCCCTCGGTGGCAACTTGTCGCTAGAAGACTTCAAGGAAGAGAAGGCTTCCTTGAACCCTTCGACAGCAAAGGAGTCCCATAAGACATGGAGACAGAACAACCTTGTGCCACCGAGGAGGACGAACCTCCGGATCTCAGTACGAATCCCCGAAAATCCACCTTCCTCGAGCCGGATTTCGTCGAGGTCGTCGACGTGGAGCCGACCCAGTCAGAACAGCCGTTGTCTGACCCTCGGATTGGCCCACAACGCAGAAAGCGGCGGGAGCGCATCGATACACACCAGTCCAGCTTTCCCTTCTATGAACATTACCCCACCCTAGTTCCCAGTCCACCTCCTACCATTTACAGATTCCCCATCAGTTCAGCCTCGGAAAGGTTCCGCAAAACCTTTTTCCCGGAATCAAGCCTAGCGCAGTGGAACGATTGGCACTGGCAACTGCGGCACCGGGTCCGAAGTCTCGAAGAACTTGGGACGATTCTCGAGCTGAGCATGGACGAGATGACTGCGGTTCTCCGTCATCGGGGAACCCTACCCTTGGCCGTTACCCCCTACTACGCAGGTCTTCTCGATCCGATGGATTGCCGACAGCCTCTGCGCCGCACCGTAGTCCCTGCGAATGATGAGTATCTTCGATCTCCGGGAGAGGCGGAAGATCCTCTGGGCGAGGACGATAACAGCCCCGTGCCGGGTCTGGTACACCGCTACCCTGATCGGGTCTTGTTCCTGGTCACCCACTTCTGCTCGACGAATTGCCGATACTGCACCCGCTCCAGGATCGTCGGCGCCGAGCACGGCCCAGCGGGATTGAAGCGCCGCTGGCAGCGAGCGATCGAGTACATCGAGAACACCCCCCGGGTGCGGGATGTGCTTCTATCCGGTGGAGATCCTCTGACCCTGAGCGACGAAAAACTCGAGTGGCTGTTGAGCCGCTTGAGGAAGATCCCCCATGTGGAAATGCTGAGGATCGGAACCAAGGTGCCCGTAGTGCTTCCCCAGCGTATCACCCCAAATCTGGTACGCCTCCTCAAGCGCTACCACCCCCTCTGGATGAGCATCCACTTCACTCATCCTGAGGAACTGACTCCGGAGACCGGCACAGCCTGCGCCCGCCTGGCCGATGCGGGCGTCCCCTTGGGCAGCCAGACCGTATTGCTGGCTGGAATCAATGACAGCGTGGAGACGATGAAAGCCCTGGTCCACGGCCTTCTGCGCCTGCGGGTCAAACCCTACTACCTGTACCAGTGTGATCCCATCCTCGGTTCGGCCCATTTCCGCACCCCCGTAGAGAAAGGCCTGGAGATCATCGCCGGTTTGAGAGGACATACCTCGGGGTACGCCGTACCCACCTACGTGATCGATGCCCCCGGAGGAGGCGGAAAAATCCCCCTCCTTCCCGAATATGTGGTGGGCAGGGAAGGGGAGGAGCTCCTGCTGCGCAACTACGAGGGAAAGGTCTTTCGCTATCCGGATTCTGCACGAGCCGAAATTCCCTGGCCCAGTGCCGAAAAGCATCCATCCTAGAATCGCGTTATAAACGTGAACAGACAGAATCGGATAGTGGTGCTTTTCGGGCAGGTTCCCGCCGATGCCAGGCCGGATGAACAAGACGTACTGGTGGAAGTGGAGAAGGTCTGCGGTGCCCTGAGCACTCTGGGGTACGAGCCGATTTCCCTGCCACTGACCCTCGATCTGAGCAAAGCCGCCGACAGACTGCAGGAACTGCGTCCCGCTGCCGTGTTCAATCTGGTGGAATCCGTCGAGGGACAGGACCGTCTGCTCTATCTGGCAACTACCCTGTTGGATTATCTTGGCCTTGCCTACACGGGATCCGCCGGCGAAGCTATGTTTTTAGCCTCCAACAAGGTTTTGGCCAAACGGTTGCTGAGCAAAGCGGGTATCCCAACCCCGGAATGGGCCGGGTTGGAGGAAACTCTTGCCGACGGACCCGGATTCGATCCCCCCTACCTGGTCAAATCCGTGTGGGACAACGGTTCGCAAGGGTTGGAGCGGTTATTCCCCGACAGGGATCAGTTGCTCGATCGTCTGAGCGCGGGGACGTTCAGCACCACAGCCCACTCCCCCAGGCGTGAAGATGTCTTTGTGGAATCCTACATCGAGGGCCGGGAGTTCAACATTTCCGTGCTCGAGAAGGAATCGGAACCGGAGATTCTCCCGCCGGCGGAAATGCTGTTCGTCGACTATCCGGCGGACAAGCCGCGTATCGTCGGCTACGCCGCCAAGTGGGTCCCTGCGTCTTTCGATTACCAGCACACGGTGCGCCGTTTCGACTTCGAAAGGGCGGATCGGTCTTTGCTGGATGAGCTGCGCAATCTGGCCTGCGCATGCTGGAGAGAATTGGGAATCGAAGGCTACTCCAGGGTGGACTTCCGGGTCGACTCGCTGGGGCAACCCTGGGTCTTGGAGGTGAATCCCAATCCCTGCCTTTCCCCGGATGCCGGTCTGGCCGCGGCGGCAGCCCGGGCCGGATTGTCCTACAAGGACCTGGTGCAGAGGATCCTGCAGCCGGCGGTGGAACCTGATGTTTCCCTGGGTTTTCGCCGGGGAGCGCTGGTTCGGCCCGGGGTAGGGGGGCGGTCATGAGCCTGCTGGCCGCACCCGGGCGCCGTACTGTAGGGGGTGTGTCCATATTCCTTCGGGATGAGGTCCATCCCGGTGATCTCGCCGGGGTGCGCCGGATCGCCGAATCCACCGGATTTTTCAGCCCTGCGGAAATCGAGTTGGCCGTGGAGCTCGTGCAGGCACGACTGGCCCAGGGTGTTTTGAGCGGCTACCACTTCCTGTTCGTCGATCCCGATCCCCCGTCGGGACAATCCCTCGGTTACAGCTGTTTTGGTCCGATTCCCTGTACCGTGTCGTCTTTCGACCTGTACTGGATCGCGGTCCAGGACCGCTTCCGAGATCTCGGCCTGGGTACGCTGCTGCTGACGGAAAGCGAAGGGGCGATCCGGAGTATTGGGGGAAGCCGGGTCTATGTTGAAACCTCCAGCCGCAGCCAGTACGAGTCGACCCGGATGTTTTACAGCAGGCGGGGATACCGCCAGGAGGCGCTGATACCGGATTTCTACGCTCCGGGAGACGCCAAGATCATCTACCTGAAGGAACTATTATGAAAAGCGAATCTACGCCGAGCTTTAATCGGGCATCGGCAAGAAATCTGCGTATAGGGCTGACCTACGATCTGCGCAGCCAATATCTGGCGCTTGGTTACTCGGAGGAGCAGACCGCTGAGTTCGACAGTCCGGCCACGGTCGAGGCGATAACCACGGCCCTGTCCGAGCTGGGTCACACACCGATTCAAATCGGCAATGCACAGGAGCTGACCCGCCGGCTCGTGGCTGGAGAGCGCTGGGATCTGGTTTTCAACATCGCCGAAGGACTGTACGGGTTGGGCAGGGAAGCTCTGATCCCGGCGCTTCTCGATGCATACCGTGTCGACTACACCTTTTCCGATCCCTGCGTCATGGCTGTGTGCCTGCACAAGGGCTTCACCAAGAGCATCCTGCGGGATGCCGGTCTTCCCACACCGGCTTTTGCGTTGGTGACGGAGGAGGCGGACCTGGATGGCCTCGACTTGAGCTATCCTCTATTCGCCAAACCCGTGGCCGAAGGCACGGGCAAGGGGATCACCGCGGCTTCCAGAATCGAGAACCCGACCGAGCTTAGACAGGGGTGTATTGACCTTTTAGCCCGCTACCGGCAGCCGGTGCTCGTGGAGGAGTATCTCCCCGGCCGGGAGTTCACAGTGGGAATCGTCGGCAGCGGCGAGCGGGCCTACGCCCTCGGAACGCTGGAGGTCGTCATCCGGGAAGGGGGGGAGGAGGGAGTGTACTCCTACCTCAACAAGGAGAAGTGCGAGGAGTTGGTAGAGTACCGCTTCACTCGGGACCCGGATGCCCGGGATGCCGAAACCGTCGCCCTCCGGGTCTGGAGGCTTTTGGGCTGCCGGGACGCCGGCCGGGTCGACATACGCCTCGACGCAGCGGGACGCCCAAGTGTCCTCGAATTGAATCCCCTGGCGGGTCTGCACCCGACCCATTCGGATCTGCCTATGATCGCCACGGCGGTCGGGATGAGCTACCGGGAGCTGATCGATCGGATCGTCGGCTCCGCTCTGCAACGTTCAGCGGTTCATGAGCGGGAGGAAGTGCCCTCGGCTGCGCTGCTCGCCTCCAGCTCGATCTTGGTCTGATGCTTCACCGTGGAGAGGACGAACATGCTGCTGAACTTGCCCACCTTCTGGAGGCGGGCTAACTTGTTGAAAACGAAGGCGTCGTAGCTGGGGATGTCGTCGGCCACGACCTTCAGGAGGTAGTCCTTGTCTCCGGACAACCGGTAGCATTCCAGTACCTCCGGCATTTTGCTGATTTCCACCGATAGGTGCTGTATGGTCTCCTGGGTGTAGTCGTTCATCGTGATGAAGACGAACGCGATGATGGCCTTGCCGACCGTCTGCGGGTCCACCAGGGCGACATAGTCCGTGATGATCCCGTTCTTTTCCAGCTTTTTCACCCGTTCGAAGACCGTGGCGGGGGCCAGACCGATTAACCCGGCCAGTTCGGCGTTGGTGATCGATCCGCGTTCCTGGAGTATGTTCAGGATCCGGCGATTTGTGTCGTCTATTTGTTTCATTTTTCGGTATCCGTATAAACGTTGACTATACAGCAATTATAGCAAAGATTATTTTAGAAACAAGTCCAATTGTCAAAGATCATTAGCCGGCGCTCGTCTCACCCCGTATTGATTCCCTCAGAAAGAGTGTGTATGATGCCAGGGTTATCGATCCAATTTGAAAAAGGAGTTCTTGATGCCTGAGATGGTCCTCTTGGGAGACGAAGCCCTGGCCATGGGGGCGATCGATTCCGGAATCACGGCGGCTTACGCCTACCCGGGTACCCCCTCTTCAGAGATTATGGAGTACCTGCAGGCAGCGGCTCCCAAATACGGTGATTTCGTGGCCGAGTGGTGTTCCAACGAAAAAACGGCCTACGAGGCGGCGGTGGGTGTGTCCCTGGTGGGACGGCGAGCCCTGGTCAGCATGAAGCACGTCGGCCTGAACGTGGCTGCCGATCCCTTTATCAACTCGGCACTGCTGGCCATTCACGGCGGGCTGGTGCTGGCGGTGGCCGACGACCCGGGCATGCACTCCTCCCAGAATGAGCAGGACAGCCGTTTCTACGCCGACTATGCCCGGATCATCTGCCTGGAGCCGAGGACCCAAGGGGAAGTGTACGAGATGACCCGGGAAGCCTTCGATCTTTCTGAAGCGTTTCACATCCCCGTCATGGTGCGTCTGACCACCCGGATCGCCCACTCCCGGGCTGTGGTCCGAACAGGGGAACGCCGGGCTCAAAATCCCCTGAACAAGTCGACTGAAAAAGCCGGTTGGATGCTGCTACCGGCAACTGCCCGAAAGCTCTGGGCGGCACTCCTCGAAAATCAGGGACAGTTCCTCGCCTATGCGGAGAACTCCCCCTACAACACCTTGGAATTGAATGAAGAGTTTTCCGATTTCGGGGTCATCACGGCGGGTTTGGGCTGGAACTACTACATGGAGAATCGGGAAGAGCTTCCGGTTCGACCCTCCCACCTGCACATCAGCGTGTATCCGATTCCGGTGCAGAAGGTTCGCCGGCTGGCCGAACGGGTGAAGAGGATTGTGGTCATCGAGGAGGGGTTCTCCTTCGTCGAGAAAGCGCTCCTGGGTATCCTGCCTACTTCCGTGGAGATTACGGGCAGGGAGGACGGGGCTCTACCCCGCACGGGAGAGTTGACGCCGGATAACGTGCGGGGGGCTTTGGGCCTCGAGCAAAAAAATGGGATCGATGTGTCCGGTCTGGAGGTGCCCGCTCGACCTCCTCAGCTCTGTGCGGGTTGTCCCCATCGGGACAGCTACGACGCCCTGAACCTGGCAGTGGCCGGGTTCGAGCAGAGGATCGTCACCTCCGACATCGGCTGCTACACCCTTGGCTATCTTCCCCCCTACCAGGCCATCGAGACCTGCCTCTGCATGGGCGCTTCCGTGGGTATGGCCAAGGGAGCCTCTCAGGCGGGATTTCACCCTGTGGTGGCGGTGATCGGAGACAGCACCTTTCTCCATTCGGGGATCACACCGCTGGTCGACGCGGTAGCCTCAGGAGCCAACATGACCCTGCTCATCCTGGACAACAGTACCACGGCCATGACGGGCGGTCAGCAGACGATCCTGACCTCCTCCCGTTTGGAGAAGCTGGTTCACGGCATCGGAGTGGATCCTGATCACATTAAACTGGTCGCACCGCTGAAGAAGCACACGGAGGAAAATGCCGGGATCATCCGGCGGGAGGTGGAGTACGACGGGGTTTCGGTGATCATAGCCCTGCGGGATTGCATTCAGACGCTGAAGGAGAAAAGGAAGAAGGAGGCCGGGGAATGAACTACGATGTGATCCTGGCCGGTGTAGGAGGTCAGGGCGTGTTGTCGGTGGCGGCGATCATCGCTTTGGGGGCGATGAAGGATGGTCTTGTCGTGCGTCAGTCCGAGGTCCATGGGATGGCCCAGCGTGGAGGATCGGTTCAGGCCCATCTTCGTCTCTCCGATCAGATCATCGTCAGCGACCTGATCGGCAAGGCCAGCGCCGACATGATTCTCAGTATGGAGCCGATCGAATCGTTGCGCTATCTGGCCTATCTCAGAGCCGACGGGGTGCTGGTCAGCTCTACGGACCCCGTGAAGAACATACCAACCTATCCGGAGCTGGAGAGTATCTACGCGAAAATTCGCGGGCTTCCATCCGCCCGGCTGGTCGAAGCCGCCGCCCTGGCCCGGCAGGCGGGGTCTGCCCGGTCGACCAACATGGTCATGGTGGGCGCCGCTTCGGCCTACCTGCCCGTGCAGGAAAAAAGTCTGCTCGCCGCTATCGATGAGCTGTTCTCCCCCAAGGGAGAGAAAGTTGTGCAGGTCAACCGGAAGGCGTTTCAGATGGGAAAAGAAACGGCAGCCTCAGTCCTCTGATTCCCTCTCGACTATGCTCTCCAGAATCTCCGCGGATTTCAGCACCACTGTCCGGCATTCTAGCTCCTCGCTCCGGTAGCGCTCTTTGAGGGGTGTGCAGTCGATATCCCCCATCTGACTTCGATATTCCTCGAGGAACTCGGCACACAGCTCTTTTAGGCGGGGGGTGTCGTGTCCCTTGTCCCTGGCGAAGATCCTGCCCAGTACCATCACCGCCCCGGTCAGGGCGCCGCAGGTCGCCTCTATTCCCATCCCGCCGCCAAAGCCCGCAGCTAGTTTTAAAGCATTGACATCCAGACCGAGGCGGTACATCTCGTTGGCCCCGTATAGAATGGTCTCGGCGCAGTTCAGGTCCTTTTTTTCCATGTAGCCGTCGTTGACCAGATCGCTCAGTTGCATCGTATTCTCCTGTTGTCTACATCTGTTCTTTCCTCGATTCCGACTCATAATAGCGATACCGACGTCAGGAGGCAAGCTGAATCGTACTGACAGACAGGCGGTCTTGCCTTGGAACCGGGTTGAGATATAATCAGGGGATGAGAGAACCGTCTTTCAGTGATCGAGCGAAACAGGCGATCAGCGACATTCCCTTCGGCAAGGTTGCAACCTATGGGCAGATCGCCGCCTGCGCCGGTAATCACAGAGCCGCCCGGCAGGTAGCCTGGCTGCTGCACTCTTCCTCCAGAAAAGACAACCTGTCCTGGCATCGGATCATCAACAGCCGGGGAAGCATCTCCCTGCCGATCGGCGGAGGATTCGAGGAGCAGAGGCTGCTGCTCGAGGGTGAGGGGATTCACGTGGACGAGACGGGCCGGATCGATCTGGCTAAATTTCTTTGGAATCCGGGATTAGCTTGAGGGGCTGGGGTTGCTGAATCAATCAGTAGCTTCCAGAAGCTCCAAGTCCGCCAAATTCTGTTTGCGTCCACTGGCTCGTTTGGACCTGATCAGCGCCTGTCTGCCGATGAAAACCGCATCGACGGATCCATAGCGGGCGGTGGTCCTGCTTTCCCAGGCGTCGCTGAAAGAGCATCCGGCGATTGAGGTAAAAATATCGATGCGAACCGGTTCGTATCTGATTTGAATGACCTGCTCCGGATCGAGAAAGTCTTATTCAGTCAGGTTTAAGAATTCTTCATAGTCTTTTTCGATCTTCATATCCGAATTTGTAGGCTATTTCCCTTAACTCCTGCACGATTTCAAGTCGCCGTTCCGGCGTGAGGGAGGCATAATAATGCCTGTCTGCCTGATCGGCTTGGGAGAGGTGAACTTTTTTAAACCACATCCTGGATTTCACTGAGTAATAATATGATTTCCCGTCCGCTCTGTAAACGGAATATCGGCGGTGTCGAGAATTCGGAAAACCCCGCCCCGTTCGTGGCACTCAGACCAAAAGCAGGCCATCCACCACTTTGAAATGCTTATCTAAAGAGTAAAGAGCACAACCGTTTTGCATTGCCGAGGCGGCGATCCATATATCGTTGGTAGGAATCGGGGTGCCCTTGCTGCGCAAAACCAGATAGATATGGGCATAGAACTCCGCCGTCCCCTCAGTTACCTGATCCAGGACGACGCGTGGGCTGTTCAAAAACAGTTTCAATTCTTCTCGATTCAGAGCTTCTTTCGAGCCTGCTTTGAATCCAGCTAGAAGTTCTGCGAGAACCGTGATATTGATGTGGATTTCCTCGAAGCTCTGAAAATCGCGAATCACATCTGGGTTTCCTGTTTTGTATGCGGAGTACACATTCGTATCGATAAGGATCCGCTTCATGTCCACAGGTCCCTGTCGATCCGTGTAAAACCCTCTTGAGATTTGTTGAACTCCTCTTCGTCCTCCGTGCTCCACGTACCCGCCAAACCGTCCAGGTCGTGATACTCGGGATAGGGTTTCTCCTTGTCCAGGTCAAGGGCTTTCCGGAGTAGTTTCAACAATGTAGTGTTGATGCTGTCTCCGGATTCCTGAGCCTTCCTTCTTAAGCGGCTTTCGATTTCCTCATCGATCCCTCGAATCGTGATTGCTTTCATTGCCGATCCTCTGCAGAACTATATTTTGGTATCAGAATGTAACTGTATTATATAACTATATTCCGGTGCTGTCAAGGAATCGGGGAATCCCAAGCCGGCAGGGAGCCGATCAGTGTTCGAGGATTATTGGGTAAGGGCTTTCTCGATGGCTTTGAGGATCACCATGCTGCCGGCCGTTGCTCGGGTAATCGTTACTGGACCACGATTTCGCCGAGCCACTTGACCCAACGGTTCCCCTGCTGATCCTTGGCCACCACTCGCAGGGGGTACCCGTGAACTTTGGGCAGAGGTTTGTCGTCGAAGGAATAGGCGATCAGCATCCCCTCTCCCATCACCTCGTCGAGCCCAAGACTGGCACTGTAGCCTCCGTCGGCGCTGATGAAAGTCACCCGGGTGGCTCCGTCCTTGATCTTGGCTCGGGAGAGAAGATCGCCGATTCTTGCCCCGGTCCAGTATCCTTCGTCGACGAAGAAACCCGGGCAGACCAGGGTGACGAGCTCCCGCTGCGCCTCCATTGCCTGGATCTCGGCCAGGCTGAGGCTTTGAGGGGCTTCCACCGCCCCCGATATCTTCAGCCGATAGGTATCGATGTCGATATCGACGGGCTGTCCCGTTACATGGAGACCTTCGACCAGCGGGTAGGCGCCGCCGATTCCCGATATCCATGGGCCGGCTTCGCCGTTGTCGACATCGACTGCCGCCTGTTTCTGCCCGGAGCAGCCCAGCAGGGCAGCCGCAGCGATCCCGAGCACGCCGACAAAGAGAAAAATTTTGGTTTTGTTATATCGTTTCATAGCCGGAAATATTAAGCTGATTGTATTGATAAAGTTTATACTACCGAGCGGCAGGCTGGGTGTCAACCCCGCACGCACCTGCGCCAGGGGTGCCCGACCAGGGGTGCCCGGGATCAGCGGGCGAAGCTCTCCGCGTATTCCAGGCTCTGGTGGCGGAAGTAGGTGTTGTACAGCTCGGCGTAGTGACCGCCTCGGGACAGGAGTTCATCGTGGGTCCCGGTCTCGATGATACGGCCCTGCTGCACCACGACGATCCTGTCGGCGTGACGAACCGTGGACAGGCGGTGGGCGATGACAATCGAGGTTCGGTTGCTCATGACCATCTCCAACCCTTCCTGGATTTGGGCCTCGGTGAAGGGATCGATGCTGGCCGTAGCCTCGTCGAGAATGAGTATGGACGGATCCTTCAACAACACCCGGGCCAGGGCTACCAGTTGACGCTGTCCCATGGAAAGACTGGCGCCCCGCGCACCCACCTCCGTGTCCATACCGCCGGCAAGAACTTCGAGCCAACTTCCGCCCGAGATGCGCATCGCCGCCGCACAGACCTGGTCGTCGGTTGCCTCCGGAAACCCGTAGCGGATGTTTTCTTTGACCGTACCGGAGAACAGAAAAGGGTCCTGGGGCACGAAGCCGAGCTGGCGGCGGTACGCTTCGAGATCGAGCCTGCGGATGTCTGTACCATCGATGAGAAGCTCCCCGCCTTGAAACTCGTAGTATCTTCCGATCAATCGAACCAGGGAGCTCTTTCCCGCTCCGGTATGTCCAACTACTGCGAGATTTTCTCCCGCCGGGATGGTGAGAGAAAAATCGGCCAGCACCTGCTCACGGCCGGTGTAGGAGAAGGAGAGCTTCTTGAACTCGATTTTTCCCGCTAATCGTTCGATCGGCTCCCGGGCAGTCTGTACGACTTTTGGCTTTGCGTCGATCAATGCGAACACTCGCTCCGCCGCGGCCAACCCGTCCTGAAATTGGCTCCAGAAGCTGGCGATGCTGATCAAAGGCCACCAGAAAAAGGTCACCGCCTGCATGAACAGATACCAATCACCGGGGCTGAATTGTCCGGAGCGTACCGCCGTCCCCCCCGCGTACACAAGCAGGGCTATGGCCATGCCGGAGGTCGTTCCTAGGATCGGGAATATGCTGTTCATGACCAGTCCGCGCGCCAGGCCTACCCGGTAGGCCTTCTTATTGTTGTCGAGAAAGCGATTCCAGATGGAATGTTCCTGGCGGAAGCTCTTGGCCACCACGATCCCGCTGATCGACTCCTGAATCTCCGCGTTGATCACCGCGGTGACGCGCTTGGCCCCGCGGGTTACCCTTCGAGCGATGCGGCGAAAGGCCAGGGCAATACCAAAGGCAACCGGACTCATGGCAAAGATCAGCAGAGTCAGGCGTGCATTTATAAAAAGCAACCAGACGGCCAACAACACTACCAGAAGCAGCTGACTGGCTACGTCCAGGACGAGGGTAACCACATTAGAGAAGTCTTGGGTATCCGAGGTGACCCGGCTGACGATCTTGCCTGAGGGATGCTCATCGAAAAATGAAAGGTCGTTGGCCACAACCGCGTCGAACACATCCTCCCGCAATTTCAAAACCACGTTTCCAACAACCTTTGCCGATACGACCTGGCGGACATAGTTGAAACTCCAGGCGAATACACCGAGAAGCAGTACGCCGAGTGAGAGGAGGAGCAAATTCTGAGTCGATGGGTTTTCAACTACCAGGTCCAGCGCGCGGGCGATCACAATGGGACCGGCGGTTCCGGCGGCGGAGTTCAAGGTCAGCATTGCGGAGGCCAGCAGCATCTGTCTCCGGGCGGGACGAAAATAACCGGCGATACGGCGAAGCAGCTCGGAGTCCTTGTAGTTGCGGTCGTAGTCTTCCGTGTCCAGTCCGTCAAGAAGAAAGGGCATGGTTCTCTCTTTTCTCGTAACGGGAGAAGATCCGCCGGTATTCGGCACTGCGCTCCAGCAGTTCCTCGTGGTTTCCCTGGTCGATCAGTTTACCTTTGTCCAGAACCAGGATACGGTCAGCCCACCGGATCTGGCTCAGCCTGTGGGTGATGATGAAGGTCGTGCGTTCGCTCGAGATACGGCGCATGGCCTGCTGGATTTGATCCTCGGTAGCACTATCGATGGCGCTGGTGGAATCATCCAGGATCAGGATCTTGGGATTGGTTAGGAAGGCCCGAGCAATGGCGATTCTCTGGCGCTGGCCGCCGGAGAGAGTCACCCCGCGCTCCCCGATCACCGTTTCGTAACCTTCAGGAAAGGAATTGATGAAGCCATCGGCTTGGGCTTCTCGAGCGGCTCCTTCAATCTCCTCCCGACCGGCTTCGGCCTGCCCGAAGGAGATATTCTCCCTCAGCGTACGGGAGAAGAGGAACACATCCTGCTCAATTGTGGAGATCTGAGACCGTAGAGCCTTCAGGCTCCAGTCCTGCACGTTGACACCATCGATAAGCACTGCCCCGGAGGTGGTATCGAAGATGCGGTTGATCAGACGGGTCAGGGTGGTTTTTCCGCTTCCCGTCTGTCCCACGATGGCTACGGTCTCCCCGGGGCGGGCCTGAAAACTGATATTCTCGAGCACGGGAGAGCCGTTATAGCCGAAGCTCACGCCGTCGAAGACCACCTGGCCCCGGATTTCCTGATCCACCCCTTCCCGATTTTCATCCAGCTCGGTCTCTGTATTGATCATGTTGATGATTCGTCCGGCGCTGGCCATTCCCAGCTGCGCCAGGTTGAAGGAGAAGATCGATATAAAGGTGGTAAACCGCAGGGTTCCAAACAGTCCCATAAAGGCGACGACGTTGCCCAGGGTCACCGCTCCGCTTCGCCAGAGAAGCAGGGCGTGAAACAGCCCCGCGCCCCAGCAGAGGCTGAACATCAACATGGGCAGATAGCGGGCCTGGATGATGCCCTGTCGTACGAAATAATCCCGGAACCGCCGGGCGTTGCCTGTAAACTTGTCCCACTCGTAGCGTTCCCGTACGTTCGCTTTGACCACCTCGATCCCCGCCACAGCTTCGGTCATACCGGCATTCATCACACCGAACTGTTCCCTCTGGGCGATGCTTACCGGCTTGAGTTGCCGGGTATAATCGGCAACTGTGACGGCCAACAGCACCGTGAAGATCAGAGGTACGAGGAGGAGGGCGGGATCGATCAACCCGATCATGACCACCGGCACCACCAAGGCTAGGGCGGAGTCAATAATCAGCATCACCCCCGGGCTGAACATCATGTTCAACATGTGAACGTCGTTCGTAGCCCGGGCCATGATATCGCCGATGCGCTGGCGGCTGTGGAAGGTCTGGCTTTTGCCCAGCAGACTGGCGTACAACTCTTCCCGGGAATCTTTCTCGACTTTCTGGGCGAGGACCTCGACGGCGAAGTTCCGCATGACTCCAGTAACTCCCTGACCGGCGGCGGATACCAAAATCGCGATTACGGGAATAACCAGGGCGGAGAGCTCGAAACCCGGCACCCGGATGACATCGAAAGCTCTGCCGACGAATACCTGGATATAGCTGTAAGCTAAGTTGTTGGCAACCGCGCCTGCAATCAGAGCAAGAGGAAGAAGGGGGTAGCGCATCAGGTGCGAGAAGACCCACCTAACCGGCCCTTTTCGATTGTACTGGTATTCGTTTTCTACCTGAAACTCTCGTTTTGTCATCTTCCCGTGGTTGGCGTGCATTATTCGTTTTCAAAATGTAGTGTTTTTTTCGCGGAGAAGCAAAGAATTTCGCCTCGCTGCGAGGGGCTTGCACCCGAACCTTGTCAACTGATACGCAAATCTATGCGTACCAACGCCATTGAATCATCTCAGAATCTATACGAGCTTGTCCAAGATCTGTCGATCCGCTAGAATTGGCTTATATATCCCTCTATCGGGAAAGTGTCCGTGGAGCGAATACGAACGATACTACCAGCGGATCATCTCGATACTCGGGGAGGGGGAAGGGAAATGAACAGGCGGTGAGTCATGACGACAGGGAAGAAATCCTTTTATTCAGAGGTCGACTTTATCCTCCGCGTTGCCGGGGAGGGAGGCGAGGGGGTGATCAGCTGCGGAGAGCTGTTCGCCCGGGCCGCCGCCCGCACCGAGTACCACGTTTTTACCTTTCTAACCTACCCGGCGGAGATGCGGGGAGGATTTGCCATGGTGCAGATCCGTGTTCGGGACTGGACGATCTACTCCCTGGGTAGCAAACTGGACTGCCTGGTAGTGTTCAACCAGCAGGCCTTCGACCGTACGATCAAGGAACTGAAAAAAGGCGGTACCCTGGTCTACGATCCCCAAGCCGTTCAGCCTCCCCCCGATCTGGAAGCAACGCTTCTCGCCCTGCCGATGACAGAGCTGTCCAAAAAGGCGACGGGAAGCGTACTGGGAAAGAACATCGTTGCTCTCGGTGCCCTGGGTTATCTGGTCGAGATGAAACAACGGGTTCTCGAAAACCTCGTCGGCGACCGCTTTGCAGCCAAGGGTGCAGAGACGGTGAAGCACAACCTTACTGCCCTGCGGTCGGGATACGCCTATGCAGCCGAGCAGGGATGGCGGCGTATCCTGCTCATGGCCGATCTGAGGCCCAAGGGGTCTCAGTATATGCTGCTATCGGGAAATGAGGCCATCGCCCTCGGTGCCCTGGTGGCGGGCTGCCGCTTCGCCGCCAGCTACCCTATTACGCCGGCTACACCGATCTTCGAGACCCTGACCCGCCTGTTTCCTCTGGTGGAGGGCAGAGCTCTGCAGATGGAGGATGAGATCGCGGCCGTATCGGCGGCCATCGGTGCCTCCTTTGCCGGAGAGAAAGCCCTCGTGCCCACATCGGGGCCTGGACTTCAGCTGATGACGGAACAACTCAACCTGGCCTCGATGATCGAAGTTCCCCTGGTACTGGTGGACGTACAGCGGGGCGGGCCCAGCACGGGACTGCCCACAAAGACCGAGCAATCGGATCTGAACCTGGCCATCTACGGTGTCTCAGGAGAGTCCCCCCGGATCGTCCTGGCTCCCACCTCCGTGGAGGACAGCTTCTACCAGACGATCCGGGCCTTCAACCTGGCCGAACGCTACCAACTTCCCGTGATAATGCTCACCGATCAGTCGATCGGGCTGCGAAAGGCTACAGTGATCATGCCCGATCTATCCCACATCATCCAGCTGGACAGTCACGTTGCCCGCACCAAGGTCAAGATTCCCCAGCCTGAGTTTATCAACCTGATCGATAGAGCCGAACCAACGGTGAAGGAGTTGCAGGACTACCGTCGTTTCCGGATAACCGCGGATGGAGTCTCACCCATAGCCCGACCGGGGATCCCGGGCTGCCAGTATCTGGCTACCGGTCTGGAGCACACGGAGACCGGACATCCCGACTATACACCGGAGAATCACCTGCAGATGAGCAGGAAGCGTTTTCGCAAGATGGAGGTAATCGCCCGATCCTTCGACGCCAATCCGATCGAGATCTGGGGCCGGGCCGATGCCAAGATCGGGATTCTCGGCTGGGGTTCGACCTATGGAGCGATTCGGGAGGCCCGTTATCTGGCCGAAGAAAGGGGCATTCATGTGCGGCATATGCATCCCCACACGTTGTCTCCGATGCCCCATCGACAGATATCGAACTTCCTCGTTCGCCTGGAACATGTTATTATTGTAGAAGAAAACTATACGGGGCAGTTTGCCCACCACATTAAGGCACATTTCGGAGTCAAAGCGATCGAGCTTCACAAGTGCGAAGGCATACCCATAACACCGGAGGAGATCCTGCGGGGAATCGAAAAAGTGGCGGGGATCATCGATGAGTACAGCATCGCCAAACTATAGAAGGAAACAGATCCTCCCTGTATGGTGCTCCGGTTGCGGCAACTACGGTGTGCTCCGGGGGGTTGAGAAGGCTCTCGGCAGCCTGAAGGTTCCGGCGGAACAGACGGTCGTTGTCTCCGGGATCGGTTGCTCGGGGCGCTTTTCCCACTACCTCGATACCTATGCCCTGCACGGAACCCACGGGCGAGCCCTGCCGATCGCCACGGGAGTGAAGACGGCCCGCCCCGATCTGACGGTGCTTGTCGTGGGAGGCGACGGAGACAGCCTGGGCATCGGCGGAGGACATCTGCCCCATGCGGCCCGCAAGAACGTGGATCTGACCTTTCTGATCCTCGACAACCAGACGTACGGTCTGACCAAGGGTCAATCTTCCCCGACCACCCCTTGGGGCTGCGTTACCAAGACCTCCCCGTACGGCTCGCCCGAAGATGCCCTGGACGTGCTTCCCATCCTTCTCGCCTACGATGTCTCCTTTATAGCACGTACGACCAGTCTGCAGATCGAAAAAATGGCGGGGATCATCACCGAAGCGATCCGGCACCCCGGTTTCGCCGTTGTTCACATCCTCTCCCCCTGTGTAACGTATCCGGTGCTCCCCTGGAAGGCGCTGCGGGAGCGGATCCAACCCCTGCCGGAAGAGCACCTTCCAAGTAACAAATCTGCAGCCATGGAACTGGCCTACTCTGCCGATCCGATCTACACGGGAGTATTCTACAGCATCCGAAAACCGACCCTGGATGCACGGCTGCGGCATCTGCACGAGAGCGCTCTCAAGCGCTACAGTGCCAAGGGCAAGGCACCCAGTATCCCCTCGCTCATGGAACGCTTTATCTGATCCCGGAGATTTCAGCCATGGCGCCCCTTAGTCTTGACAGGCCCGGAGCCTGTCAATAAGGTTCAATTTGGTTGCAGGCGGGAGGATCACGCAGTGTTGGATATTATCATCGGAGTCGTAGTCATCGTGTTCTGCCTGGGTGCTGTATCGGCCTTCGTGTTTTACAGCCGCAGGCAGATCGAAAAGATATCCCGTATGAACCGAACTACCTATCGCGATATCATGCAGAATAGGCATGGATAAACCCGCAGTCACGACCGAACTGTCCCGAGACCTGAACCTCTTTCACCTGACCATGATGGGTCTGGGCATGATGATCGGTGCCGGTGTGTTCTTAGGCATAGGAAATGCCATCCGTATCGCCGGTCCCGGGGGGGTGCTTCTCACCTTTGCCCTCAACACGCTTTTAGCCCTTTTCACCGCGATGTCCTACGCCGAGCTCAGCTCGGCCATCCCCAGAGCGGGAGGCGCCTACAACTTCGCCCGTATCGGCTTCGGCAGAGGGACGAGCTTCCTGGCCGGCTGGATGGAGTGGTTTGCCTCGAGCGTAGCAGGAAGCATGTACGCCATCACCTTTGCCATCTACACGGTTCGCTATATGAATAAACTCGGGCTCCTGTCGTGGCTGGCCATGCCCACCGTTTTGGTAAAGCCGGTGGCCGTGCTGATTGCACTGTTCTTCCTGTATATCAACTACCGCGGAGCTTCGGAGACGGGGAAAATCGGAGCCATCATGACGGCTGGACAGACCTTGTTTCTGATTGCGATCGGCGTGGTTGGACTGGTAGTAGCGATCCGAGATCCATCCCGTTTACGCAACTTCCAATCATTCCTTCCCTTCGGCTGGTCACGTTTGTTCATCACCATGGGGTTCACCTATGTAGCCTTCGAAGGGTTTGAGGTGATCGCTCAAGCGGGAGATGAAGCCGTCGAGCCGAAGAAAAACCTGCCCAAGGCCATGCTCTATTCCGTCTATGTTGTGGGAATTACCTATGTGGCGGTTGCCTTCGCCGCGGTGATCGCGGTGAAGGCAGGATCTCCGGGTGTAACCGGTGAACCCTGGCAGTGGATCGGAAGCTTTCGGGAGCGCGGTTTTGGAGAGGCGGTGGCCAGGCTGATCCCCTTCGGTAATTTCCTGCTTACCCTGGCGGTCATCTTCGCCTCTACATCGGCGCTCAACGCCACGATCTATTCCGCCACCCGCGCCTCTTACGCCCTTGGCAGGGACCGGATGCTTCCGAAGCTTTTCGACAGAATCTCCAAACGTAGAAGGACCCCTTGGTTTGCTCTCCTGGCCACGGGATTCATTGTTATAGTGGTGGCTACGGTCCTGCCGACGATGGATGTGGCCTCGAGCGCCAGTATGATGTTCCTCTTCCTCTTCTTCCTGGTGAACCTCTGCGTCATCAAGATCCGTCTGAACATGAGCGACGAACTGCAGTACGGCTACCTGACACCGCTGTTTCCCATCGTGCCCATGCTCGCAATTTCCGTACAGGTGGTGCTGGCCGCGGAGCTCAGGCACATGAGCTTGATCGCCCTGATCGTTGCTCCCGCCTGGATCCTCGCCGGTATCTTTATTTACAGATTCTATTCCCGCAGCCGGGCCTTGCCGGCGGAAAGCGAGATCCGTGTCCTCGAAGAGATGGAGGCGCCGGAGGGAGATGAGTACAGGATCATGGTACCGGTGGCCAACCCGGAGAACGCAATATCATTGGTATGGAACACCCACAAGATCGGCAGATCCCGACCCTCCCGAATCAAGCTGCTCCATATGGTGCCGGTTCCGGACCAGGTGGCTTTAAGCGACGCGGAGACGTACATGACCGAGGGGCGCGAGGGAATCGTAGAGGCCATGCTGTACCTGGTACAGCGTTTCCCCGTGACAACGACCTTCCGCTACTGCCGCAATATCGCACGGGGAATCACCAGCGCCGTTCGGGAGAAAAAGATCGATTTGTTGATCATGGGCTGGCACGGGAAAGGCCGGGACCGGCGTTTCCGAATCGGAAGTACCCTGGATCCGGTGATTTCCCGCGCCCCCTGCGACATCGTGATTCTGAAGGATTGCGGCAGCAAGTCCTTCAAGAACATCCTGGTTCCCCTGTTCGGCGAAGCCGGTGACGCCTTCGCGCTGGACACGGCGGAGCGGATGGTCCACGAGAACGACGGGGGAATCACGGCCATGCCCGTGCGGGGGGCGGCACACAGGCAGAGAGGTATTTGGTCGGAGGAGCGCTATCTGGAAAGACTGCTCCGCCGAGTCGAGTACCGACCCGTCAAGGTCCAGTTGAAAGATACACCCCCGATGGACCCGGTAAAGGCGGTTCTGCAGGAAGCGGAGAAACACGATCTGGTAGCGCTGGGACTGGCTGGTTCGTTCCTTCGTCAGGTAGGAGTCCCCACGGTGGCCGAACAGATCGCCAGGCAGTGCGCGACACCCCTGGTGCTGGCCAAGGCCTCCACGGGCTTAAGCGCTTTTGCCAAGAAGTGGATCTGATCGATTGACAGACGATTTATAGATGCCGGAATCGTGGCAACATTTGGCTAGTCCGCGATGGAGCAACTACAACTTTTCAGGTATGCAGAGGTTCTCTTCGCTCTTGGCGACCCGACCGCAGATCTTGCAGAAGAACTTTCCCCGCTTCACCAGGTCTTTATACACTTCAGGAAACTCCTGGATATAGCCGATATTCTCAAGATAGCAGAGGTGATTTTCATGATTGGGATGGGGCATCTTGTATTCTTTCATCTTCGCTTTTTCTCCTGCCCAACCGTAGCAGATAATCCGGGGAAAGTTCAAGGCGGGCTTGAGGCGACCAGCCGGGAAGACCATCTCTGGAGCCGAAGGTGGTCGCACAGCCCTCGTTTGTATGGTTGACTACGATGAAGAAATTGTATAATTTTAGCTGGTGATCTTCAGAAGGGGCTTGCTGAAGTCAAATTTACAGGAAAAAACAAGCCCGATGGTGTTGACCTTGAATATTGCACCGTAAGAAACAACCGACCAGACAGTGGTATCAGTACATGCCTTGTTTTGCTTCTCTCACGGTGAGTATCGAAGGGCGATGACAGGAACACTCACTAGGAGGAGAGGATGAACAAAAAACTCTATGTCGGCGGCCTGCCGTACTCGATAACGGATGAGCAGCTCCACGAGCTTTTCGCGGCTCACGGTACTGTTGAATCCGCCAAAGTTATCACGGACAGGTACACGGATCGCTCGCGGGGCTTCGGCTTCGTGGAGATGAGCACCCCGGAAGAGTGCCAGGCGGCTATTGACGCTCTCAATGGAACGGAACTCGAAGGGCGCAGCTTGACCGTGAATATGAGCAGGCCACGAGAAGACCGCCCTCGCGGCGGTGGCGGCCGCGGCGGTTCTCGAAACCGCTGGTAGTCTAAAGCTACAAGCTTAACCGGGATTGGGGTGTCCGGTCGGTGCACCTCGATCTTCCTACAATATTATAATGCGCTGAACCACAAAGACGCCAATCTCCTCATGGTTCTTGATGATATGATGTAGATTACTCTACACATCCACTCGGGGTGACGGCGACATAGGTCAATCCCGGCGGTGCAGCAGTGGGGCGGCCAGTACAGGGATTCCCGCCTTCAGCTCCTCCTTTTCGATCGCCTGCACCGCCTGGGAAATCAGCCAGGGAAAGTACTGGAGGGCGGAGATCTCCAGAGTGACCTGATAGCTGGAATCGAGGCTGTCGGTATCGATCCGAAAAGGCCGGTTCATGTCGGCGCCCCTTGAGGGAACTATTTTTTCCGGGCGCCCTTGTAGCGCTCCACCACTTTGTTGAACTTCTCCAACTCCTCTTTCAGAACGCTGTAGGAGTGCTCCGGTCCGGGAAAGCGGCCTTGATGTACGTCGTCCACATATTCCTTCAGGGCGGCGGTGATTATCTCGGCCAGGTTGGCGTACTTCTTCACGAACTTGGGAGTAAAGGCTTCGAAGTAACCCAGCATATCCCCATTGATCAGAAGCTGTCCGTCCGTGTACTGCCCGGCGCCGATTCCGTACACGGGAATACCCAGGCACTCCGCGATCGCCTTTCCCAGCTCCGGCGGAACCGCCTCGAGCAGCAGGGCAAAGGCTCCGGCCTCTTCGATCGCCAAAGCGTCTTTGATTAAATCTTCGGCGCTTTCCGCTGTCCGGCCCTGTGCTTTGAAACCGCCGAGCTGCCCGCTGGATTGAGGGGTAAGACCGATGTGCCCGATCACCAGGATCCCCGCATCCACGATCCCCCGTATTTGCGGAATGACCCTGCGGCCGCCTTCCAGCTTGATCGCGTCCATGTTCGCTTCTTTGAGGAAGCGTCCGGCGTTTCGCACCGCCTCCGGGATGGAGACCTGGTAGGAGAGAAAGGGCATATCGCCGATTACAAAGGTTTTCGGTGCTCCCCGGCGTACGGCCCGGCAGTGGATCAGGCACTCCTCCATGGTAACCGGGATGGTGCTGTCGTATCCATAGACCACCATACCGAGAGAGTCCCCTACCAGAATCATGTCCATCCCCACCTCCTCGGCGAAGTGGGCGATCGGGTAGTCGTAGGCGGTGATCCAGGTCAGCTTCTGCCCGGCCTGCTTCATCTTCATGAATTCGAGTCTTCCTTTTTTTCCCATGTCATCCTCCTGCTGTCGTCATAATAGTAATATCGCCGGGCCCAAAGCACCCCTGGCCGGGCACCCCTGGCCGGGCACCCCTG
>CAZSBH010000003.1:0-36508 GCA_964604845.1 uncultured Spirochaetaceae bacterium | reverse complement strand
AATATCGCCGGGCCCAAAGCACCCCTGGCCGGGCACCCCTGGCCGGGCACCCCTGACCGGGCATCTGCATTCCCACCACAGCCCTCATGTTCCAGTGTACATTCGTAACCGCGCGTGGTCAATTTTACCATTTCTGGGATTTTACCATAAAAATGCTGGTAGTTACATTAAAATTACAAATATATATACAAAATACGTGAAAAAAAGCGAGGAATATTTGCCCGAACTTGACTGAGGGACGTTTATGCTGTAGGGTGAAGGTACTGTGACAACTCGTGGAGAAGGAAAGCCCGTCCTGGCAGATCTTGACCCTCCCCTGGTTTGGCTTTTATTTGAACAGATCACCCGCATTCCCCATTGTTCGAAAAAGGAACAGAAAATACGTGTCTGGATCAAAGAGTGGGCGACAAAGCAAAACATACCCTGCAGCGAAGACAGCGTCGGAAACCTGCTGCTCAGTCGGGCTGCCTCCCCCGGTTGCGAGGACTATCCTGCCCTCGTTTTACAGGCTCACCTGGACATGGTATGTGTCAAGGAAGATGGAGTCAGCATAGATTTCGACAACGATCCGATTCCCGTCTGCTTGGATGGATCGAGCGTGTCTGCAGAAGGAACCACCCTGGGAGCGGACAATGGGATCGGTGTCGCCTATTGCCTGGCAGCTCTGATCGATCCCCGGCTCACGTATGGAACCCTCGAGGTGCTGCTCACCGTTGACGAGGAGGATGGGGCAACCGGGGCTCTGGGCGTGCAGTCGGGCTTCTTCTCGGGCAGCTATCTGCTGAATCTGGACAGCGAGGAAACCGGCATCATTACCGTCGGAACCGCCGGCTACGAGGTTGTCGATTACACAGTTCCGGCGCGCTTGGAGACAACCACCGGGTACGCAGCCCTTTCGATTTCGATCTTCGGTTTGGCGGGGGGACATTCGGGAATCGACATCCACCGTCCCCGACTCAACTCTATCAAGTTGGCCATAGGAGCATTGGAGATCCTTCGTGAGACCTTTCCTGTTCGGATCGGTCGTTTCGAAGGAGGGGAGGCCACCAACTCGATTCCAGCCAGAACCGGCTGTACCGTGTTGCTTCCGGCGGAATCGAAGCGGCGGGGAATCTCCCTGCTGGAAAAGTGGCGGGAGCAAACCCTGTCGCAATTTCGTGTAAACGAGCCGGGTCTTGAGATTTCCATAAACGAGGTCGATCAGGAAAAAGCCTATACAAGAGAACGAACAGAAACGATCTGCCGGCTCCTGAAAGAGATACCCCATGGGCCTTTGGAGTTCAGTAAGGATATCGAGGGCCTGGTGAAGAGCTCCAACAATCTTGCCCGGGTCAGGGGCAAAGAGGATGGGTTCGAGATCAATGCAAGTTACCGCAGCTCCGTGGAGTTGGACGAACTGGGGAGGCGGTTGAGAAGTATCGGCGAGAAGCACGGTGCTGAGGTCAAGCAGCACAGCCGCCTTCCCGGTTGGACAGCGAAGGCAACCTCCCCGTTCAACCGGCTGGTGCAGGAGCACTACCGCGCCGTCCTAGGCAAACCGGTGACGCAGAAAGCCTACCACGCCGGATTGGAGTGCGGAATCTTCATGGGGATCGCCCCGAACCTGGAAATGGCTTCGATAGGACCCGAAATCCGGGCGGTGCATACGCCTGCGGAGAACGTAGAGATACCGAGTGTCGCTCTACTCTGGGAGGTGTTGTCCCGAATCATCGCCGGGATGGGGGAGCTTCACCGGATCAGGAGGAAGGGATGAATGGATTGAGTATCGCGGAAAATCAACCCTGGTTGAATAGCGTTGAAACCATTCTTGAAAACGCCGCTGCCGAAGGACGGCAGCAACTGTTCGAATTCGAAGTATATGAGATCCTGGCGGAGCTTCAAATCAAAACACCGACCTACATCATCGCCAGGGATGAGAAGGACATCACCCACAGTACTCTCTCCGTATTCTCGTCCGACAGGATCGTGCTCAAGGTTATATCCAGCGAGATAGCGCATAAACAGAAAGCCGGGGGGATCAAGATCGTCTACAAGGACCTCGATTTCGTGAAGTACTCGGTCGGGGAGATGGGGCAGCAATTCGGTAAACAAAACGTGGCCGTCGAAGGAGTGCTGCTGGTGGAGTACGTAGACTACTCCAAGGATCTGGGCAACGAGATCCTGCTGGGCTTTCGGGAAAGTACGGCTTTCGGCCCCGTCATTTCCTTCAGCAAGGGGGGAACCGATGCCGAGCATTTTGCCAGCCATTTTTCCTCACCTAACCTGATCCTGCCGCCATTGGACAGACAGTGGGCCAACGCCCTGATGGCATCCACTCACATCAGTGGCAAATATCTCACCGAAGGGCATGCCGACTATCTCTCAAAGATCGTCGATGCGGAGGTGAAGTTCAGCGCCCTGGCCAGCGGCTTCTCCAACTTTTTTTCTTCCCCAACCAAATTCGTGTTGACCGAGTTTGAAATCAATCCCCTCGTGTTTGACCACTACGGGAATCTGATCGCCATCGACGGCTATGCCACCTTTGGCAGAAAAAAGAAACGACCCGTGGATATGAGCATCAAGCCGAAGGAGACACTGCGTCCCCTGTTTGAGCCCACAGGCATCGCTGTCGTAGGAATCAGCACCTCCGACAGCAGCAAGGCAGGCAACATCATCGTCAAGAATCTGATCGATCTGAAGCGGGAAGATGTCTTCTGTGTGAACATCAAGGGGGGAAAGACAAAGATATCGGGCAGATCTGTAGTTCTGTACAAATCCGTTACAGATATCCCGGATCCCGTGGATCTGGCCATCATCACCGTTCCGGCGGAGGCTACGGTCACCGTGGTCGAAGATTGTGCCAGAAAAGGGGTGAGAGCGATCCTACTGATTCCGGGTGGATTCAGTGAAACCAGGAAGAACCGGGATCTGGAGGAGAAGATTCTCTCGGTGGCTCGGAACAGCGAAATCCGGATCATGGGGCCAAACTGCCTGGGAGTGGTCTATGCGGGGGACGCGGAACATCCCGGTCTGAATACCTTCTTCATCCCGGAAGAAAAGTTCAAGGTCAACCTCGAGCAGGAGAAGAACGTGGCTATCCTGAGCCAGAGTGGAGCGGTCGGGATCATGGAGATCTACAACCTGAGGAGTGCGATCAGTCCCAAAGTAATCGTCAGCTACGGCAATCAGCTCGATATCGATCCTTCCGATCTGGTTCAGTACTTCGAAGAGGATCCCATGGTGGATGTGATCGGCCTGTATATCGAAGGATTCAATCCCGCGGCGGGCCGGAAGTTTTTCAACATCACCTCCCATTGCAGAAAACCCATCGTCGTCTATAAGGCCGGCCGGACAGAGGCGGGGCAGATGGCTACCCGCTCCCACACGGCCAGTATTGCCGGGGAGTACGAAGTAGCCAAGGCGGCGATGAAGCAGGCCGGACTGATCGTTGCCGATTCCATGATCGATCACGGTGATTTTGTGAAGACCTTCGCTCTCCTGCACGAATGCAAGGTTGCGGGAAACCGGGTGGCGGTGATCGCCAATGCGGGTTATGAGAAAACCTATGCCGCGGACAACCTGGGGGACCTGGTGCTGGCCAGATTGGACAAACAGACCGTCGCGAAGCTGAAAAGCATCATCCCACCCTACGTCAATGCCGAACCCCTGCTCGACTTGACAGCCATGGTCTCCGACGAGCAGTTCGAGCGCTGCATCGACATCATGCTCAGCTCTCCGACCGTGGATGCCCTATGTATCTCGATCGTTCCGCAGGCCCAGCTCCTGCACACCACCGACGAGGAGATCGAGCATTACGAGAAGAACATCGCCGCTAGAATCGTTGAAATCGTACACAAGCATAACAAGCCGACGGTGGTCTCGGTTAACGTGGTCAGCGGGGCCGACGCGGTGTACAACAGGTTCGGGCAGGTGATAGACTCTGGGGGTGTGCCCACCTATCTTACCGCGGAGCGCGCCATGGCCTGTCTGAACGCCTTTATTCGCTACCATCTGGTCAAGGAGCGAGGTATTATCAGTGAGTGGTTGAGGTAATCAAAGGGAGGTTTTTATAAAATGCACACGGATATAAAGCACCACTATTCCATATCGGCCCGCAGGATGAGCAGGTCAATCATACGGGAGCTCCTCAAGCTGACCAATAAGCCCGGTCTCATCTCCTTTGCCGGCGGACTACCCAATCCCGAGACTTTTCCCCACGAGGAACTGAAAGAGATCTGCGACGGCATTTTCGAAAACGAACCCCAGGTCACGCTGCAGTATAGCGCCACCGAAGGGTTGTCCTCGTTCCGCGATCTGCTGGTCGAGTTTGTTGCGGAGCACGGACTCCGGGTCAGCCGGGAGGAGTTGATCGTAACCACGGCCAGTCAGCAGTCCCTCGATCTGATGGGAAAGATCTTCATCGACCGGGGAGACACCGTGGTTGTGGAGAATCCCAGCTACCTCGGAGCGGTCAGTGCCTTCAGGTCTTACGGTGTCCGCTTTCTTCCCATTGATATGGATGAACAAGGCCTGAAAACGGATCTTCTGCACCGACAGCTGCGGGAGTTGAAAAAAGATGCCGGCAGCGGGATCGAATACTATCAGAACATGCCCAAGTTCATCTACACGATCCCCGATTTTCAGAATCCCAGCGGGGTCACGATGAGTCTACAGAGGCGAAAAGAGCTCCTTCACATCGCCGAGGAGTTCGACCTGATCATCGTTGAGGATGTGCCCTACAAGTGGTTGCGTTACTCCGGTGAAGACCTGCCCCTGATCGGAGCCCTGGAAGCCCGGAGCCGAGCTGTTTCCACCGGCTTGGCCGGCACCGGCTTCGCCCCTCCGACCCGCCGGGTCATCAATCTGTTTACCTTTTCCAAGATTCTTTCCCCCGGGATCCGCCTGGGCTGGATCTGCGCCGATAGCGTGGTGATCGACAAGATAGTGCAGGCCAAGCAGGCCACCGATCTGTGCACCTCCGCCTTGAGCCAAAAGATTGCCGAGGAGTTCCTCCGTCGCGGGCTGCTGGAAAAGCGGATAGAGGCCAACATCAACCTTTATCGACGCAAGCTTCAATGCATGCGCGAAGCCCTAGAGGAATTCATGCCCCGTATTCACGGTTTGGGCTGGGTGGTTCCCCGGGGCGGCATATTTTTCTGGATCACCCTTCCCGAACAGATGGACGCAGACGAGATGTTCAAAGAAGCCATCGAGAGAAATGTCGCTTACGTCGTCGGCTCGGCGTTCTATCCCACGGGCGGGGGTCACAACACGATGCGTCTCAACTTTTCCTATTCCAGCAACGAGGAAATCCGCGAAGGAATCAAGCGCCTGGCCGGGCTGGTTCGATCACGGCAGCGGGGAGTCGCGTAGCTTCGGTCCTACAGGCTGAGTGGTTCCGAGATTGCAAATCCCTCTTCTTTGAAGGCAACCTTGCACAGCTCGTACTTCGGGTCGTGCTCGAGGAAGAGGAGCCAGTCATGACTTGCCGCTTTGGCCAAGACTTCTTTCTTCTCCCGTACCGTATCCACGGGACGGAGGTCGTAACCCATGGTCCAAGGGATTCTCACCTGGGAAGCCAGAGGAATGAGATCGGAGCAGAACAACAGCGTCGAGCTTCCATCTGTTATTCTGGGCAGCTGTTGGTAGGGTGTATGCCCGTGCACGAGGTGTAGGAATATGCCGGGGAGAATCTCCGTTTCCCCCTGCACCCACCGCATCCGGCCGCTGCCAACGATGCACTCCCAGTGGTCGGCTATAAAGCTCGCCCTGTCCCTCTCCGAGGGGTTGCATGCCCACTGGTAGTGCCTCTCCTGTGTGTAGTAAAGGGCATCGGGAAAGGAGGGGAGCCGGACCTGCCCTCGAATCTCCGTGCCTCCGCCGATGTGATCGAAGTGCAAATGGGTCTGAATGACGTGGGTCACATCCTGCGGCTCGTAGCCCAACTCCCCGAGGGAACGGGAAATATCTACGGCATCGCTGATGCCGTAGATGGAGCGCTCCTTTTCCCCCCAGTGATTCCCGATGCCGGAGTTCACCAGAATGACCTTGCCCTCCCCCACGATCAGCAGACAACGAGAGACCATTTCGATACGGTTGAGATCGTCGGCAGGATGGGCTTTACTCCACAACACTTTGGGAACTACGCCGAACATCGCACCCCCATCCAGTTTGAAACGCCCGGCCGGTACGGAATACAAGGAGTAGTTCCCTATTTTCATTCTTGCTCTATTTCGTGATTAGTCCGCGATCCCGAATAGGTTTCGGCACTCCAGGAATAGGGGATCTTCCGATAAATCCGCCATAAAGGATGTCTTGTAGTACTCGAGGTCGTTTTGTGAAAGATCGGCGTGCGCCAGCAGTTCAAGAAGGAGCTGTTCGCTGGCCGGATCTATACCGTCGACTCTGATGATCTCCGCCACCAGATCCCCTATCGACACAATGATGATCGAGGCCTTGTGGGCGGAGGTGATGTTCAGGCTCTGGTGTTCCCGGGCCGTGTCCACAAATACTTCAGGAAAGCTCCATTTTAACAGAAGAGAAGAGCCGATTTCGCGATGGTTAGTACCGTATATTCTGTCTTCGATCTCCTCCACCGGTGTCTTTCCTTCCAGCAACGCAGTTACGGCTGGTTGATACTGCTCCCGGTCGGCATTGTAGAAGGCAACCTGGCCGATATCGTGAAGCAGGCCGGCGATGAAACAGTCCTCGGCGACGTCCTTCCGATTGCTCCGGATGGCGATATGTCTGGCCAAGAAAGCCGTCAAAATCGAATGCTTCCAGAAGTACTGATAAAAGGGATCTTTCTGGAAACGGGAAAAAGTGCCCGAGGCCGTGACCAACAGAACGAGGCTCTTCAAATTATTGAAACCAAGAAGAGTGATCGCCATCTGCAGGCTCTTGATCTCCCGCTGTCTTGCGTAAAGAGCCGAATTGGCGATCTTCAGGATCCTAGCGGTCAGGCCGGGGTCTACTTTGATCATGTCCTCCAAATCCTTGAAGGAGATGTCCAGTTTGTCCTCGGCAATGGACACGATCTTCACGGCGACTTCCGGAATCACGGGAAGTGTCTTCAGGTACTTTTCGAATCCCTCGCGCATAGCATCTTCTCCCTATTCTCTCTATATATACCGCGTTCATTTAATTGCGTCCAGGAAATCCTCTTCTACAGATTGTAGCGCAAAGCCCCCCGTCTGCCGTGGCGTTCAAAGGCCAGCTCGATCAGCCTGTCCAGAAGTCTCGGGTAGGTCAGCCCCGAGGCTTCGCACATCTTGGGGTACATGCTGATATTGGTAAATCCGGGAATTGTGTTGATCTCGTTGAGCAGGATACGATTGGTCTTCTTTTCGAGGAAAAAATCAACTCGGGCCATGCCGGAGCACTCCACAGCCTGGAAAGCAGCCACGGCAAGCCGGCGAATCTCTTCGCTCAGGTTATCGGGAAGTTCCGCAGGCAGCTTCAGCTCCGCGCCCTCCGGATCGACGTATTTGGCTTCGTAGCTGTAAAACTCGTGACTCGGGAGGATCTCCCCCGGTTCGAAGGCTTCCGCCGTCTCGTTTCCCAGAACCGCGCACTCGATTTCTCGGGCATCGACGGCCGGTTCCACCATGGCTTTTGTATCGAAGCAAAGCGCCTCGGCGATGGCCGTTCGTAGCTGCTCCTTCGTATGCACCTTCGTGATCCCGATGGACGATCCGGCTGTTACAGGTTTTACGAACAGCGGAAAGCCGAATCGCTCCAGAATTATGCCGATACTCCGGACGTAGCCGTCCCGCACAGTGACAAAATCCACCACGGGAAACCCGGATTGTTTCCAGATTTCCTTGGTCTTCTGCTTGTCCATGGCCAGGGAGCTCCCCAATACCCCGGCACCGACGTAGGGAAGATTTGCGATCTCCAAAAGACCCTGAACAGTTCCGTCCTCTCCGAAGGTACCGTGAAGAACGGGAAACACTACGTCCACAGGGATCGGCCTGGAAGCCGCGACCAGTCCGACCGCGGGCTCAAGGGAAACGTTTTCCGCCGCCGGCAACACCGACAGCCTCTCCCCGTAGGGGGCTGTTTGAAAACGAGCGTCTTGTTGAAGATGCCACTTTCCCTCTTCGTCGATCCCGATCAGCACCTGCCGGTATCTTTCAGGATCGAGATTGCGGGCCACCGAGGCTGCAGAGCGGCAGGAGACTTCGTGCTCTCCCGACCTGCCGCCGAACAGGATGCATACAGTAATCAAACCCATGGTACTACTATACGGCATTCGACTCCTCTTTGCGAAGTCCTGATTTCATCGAGCGTGTTTGTTGCAGATTCTCAGCGGAACGGTCTCGGGGGTTGGACGCAGCGGCGGTTGGGATCGGCTACTCGTTCTCAGGGAGATGCAGAGAGCCGGCAGGGAAAACGACGGGGAGCTGGAAGTATTGGAACTTGCCCTGCTGATCGTGGAGGAACTTCACCACGATGTTGAGGACGACACGCAGGTCCTCGCCGGTGACGGGGCCGGTCGCACTTCCCGAGAAGGGTAGGGTCACGACGGCCCGGCCGCCCGGGGGAATATGTATAGGAGATCCCAGCCACCGGGAATCGGGATATCCGCTGAAGCGGGCTTGGATCTCGACCTGCTCCACGGTGCTCCTGGAGATGTTGACGAACAGGATGCGCAGTTCCTCCCGCCGATCCGATGCAGAGTGTGCCTCCAACTCGGCGGTTAACACGGTTTCCGCTGTCAAGATGTCTCGAACACCGTTTCGCCGCCGGCTCAGCTCCCGGATGGTTTCCGGGTAGCGGGGATCTACCGGGTCCAAACTGCGCAGCTCCCGGTATAGGATCAAACCGCGGTTGTAAGCCGCTTCCGCCTCGGGAAGCCGGAGTCCGTTTTCCAGTCGTTTGGCCAGATCTGACAGGAGCCTGGCCTGTTTGCTCCTGATACGCCCGGCCAGATCGGTAACCACCGGGCCTTCACTCCGGCTGCGCTGAAAATAGGCCGCTTGAAGGAAGAGCTCCTCTTCCAGGCAGAAGCCGAGGAGCTCGTTCTGCTGTGAGGCTATCGTCCCGATCCTTTCAAATCCTGCAGCCAAGGTGCTGTCTACTGGATCCTCGTCTTTGACAATCCCGGTGGCATGTTCGACAAACTTCATGATCCGATTCCCGAGAGGGTCGAGAACGTAGAAGGAGGATTCCGGTCCGTCTGCTACCCGGTAGAATGCGGGCAGTCCCTGCCGATATCCGGCGTTGAACTGGTTCAGCTTCCAGCGTGCGGATCCATCCGGGTCGAAGCACCACAGCTCCCCCGCCGTTCCTAGAAAAAAGCCCCCATCCCAACGGGCTTGAAACACCTGCGGGAAAAGCAGGGTTCCCCCGCGCAAGTCCGGGGTTATGGCAAACAACTCTGAACCCGCCTGGTCGAGCACCCGAGCTTTGCGGGCTTGCAGGTCGTAGACCCACAAACGATCCTGATCGTCGGCGCTTAGTCCGGTGGTGAAGCGGGAGGGCAGGGTGATCTCCCGGCGGGACAGCTCGTTTCCCCGGCGGCTGAACAGGTACAGCCGCTTCCCGTCGGACAGGACAATTCCTCCCCGTCGTAGGCCGACGGCCTCGATGGGTTGGGTGATGCTTGTTTCGAAGCGCTCCGGGGTTTCGCTGTCTCGATGAAAGAGCAGAAGTGCACCACTGTCGGCACCGTACATCATCGGCTCGAGGAGCGGGTTAATCAGCAGGCGGGACGGTATATACTTTTTGGGCAGAACGGATTTCGTATCCTGAACGGTCCGTCCGGTCATCTCCAGGTGGAGGCCTAAGGAGACGTATCGATCCGAAAAAAGAATGACCGGTCCGTCGGGAGTTGCAGCAATGTCGAGAGGTTCTGGGTCAGCAGGAGATTCGCCGTCGGAGTCGCCCCACAGCAGGGAGAGAGAATCCAGATCCACGATCCCCGCCAGGCGCGGTGGATTATCTCCGGCATCGCCGCTGCCGGTTTCCTGAGCGCTCGAAACCATGGAGCACAGGAGCAGTGGGATCAGAAGTATCGAGGGAATCAGCCTCATGGCTTCCAGCCCATTTCCCCGAGAATCTGCCGAGCCGTCTGCCCCTCCTGCCACTGTATCAGTCCATCGGCGTAGATGATACTTTCCTCGTGCCCCTTTCCTAAAAGAAGTACCGTGTCCCCCGCTCCGGCCAGGGTGAAAGCCCGGGCGATCGCCTGTCGGCGGTCGGGGATAAGAAAAAGGTTCTCCCCCTCTCTCCGCCCGGGATCCTCTTGCCGACAGCCTGCAGCGATCTCCTCCAGAATGGCAACCGGATCCTCGCCCCGGGGATCTTCATCGGCCAGGACCACGATGTCGCAGAAACGAGCCGCCAGCTGGCCCTGGAGGGGACGTTTCTCCACGTCCCGTTCTCCGGCGGATCCGAACACTGCGATCAAACGCCCCTCGGTATGGGTGCGGACCAGGGGAAAGAGTTGGCTGAAGGATTGGGGTGTGTGGGCGTAATCCACGATCACCTCGAAGGGCTGGCCGGCGGTGACCTGTTCCATCCGCCCCGGTATCCCCTGAAGATCGGGGAAGAGGCGGACCAGATCTTCCAGCTGAACCGGAACGAGGCGCAGAACCGTCACAGCAGCGGCCAGGAGGTTGGCCAGGTTGTAGGCGCCGGGCAGGTTGATCCGGGCCGGCTGCGCCCCGAATCGGTTTTGCAGGGTGAAACTCGAGCCGGAGAGATCGGACCGGATCTTCGCGGCATATAGATCAGCCGCGCTATTTTCTATGCCGTAGCCCAGTACGGGAGCGGCGGACTGATCGATGAGATATTGGTGGTTGGGATCATCGAGATTCACTACACCGAATCCTTCCGCAGAGAGCCCACGAAACAAATTCGCCTTATCGGATCTGTACTGATCAAAGCTGCCGTGGAACTCCAGATGTTCGTGGCTGATATTTGTGCACACGGCGGCGGCAAACTCCACCGTCGATAGGCGACCAGTCCTGGCGGACAGCCCGTGGGAGGTTGCCTCGATCACGGAGTAACGTTTCCCCGCCTCCACCATCCGGCGCAGCATCCGCTGAATATCCGGGGCTTCAGGAGTGGACTGGCGGAGGGGATTTTTTTTTACCGCGGAGTGAGTCTTGACCTGGACCGTCGAGATGAAGCCGCAGGGTTTTCCGAGCGCTTCGAGGAGCTGATGGATCAACCATACAGTGGTGCTCTTGCCGTCGGTTCCGGTCACTCCGATCACGGACAGCTCGCGGGAGGGATGATCGTACAGGGCTGCTGCCAATGCGGACATGGCCTGTCTTGAGTCGGGAACCTGGATATAGGCAACCCGGTCTTGGTAGGTGCCGAGCTCTGTCTGGTGCAGGACCGCCGCTGCGCCTCTTTCGATCGCCTGCTCGACAAAGCGGTGCCCGTCTGTGTGCAAACCTGTCAACGCCGCGAAAAGATCTCCCGCCTGGACGCGTCGGGAATCGTATGCCATTCCACGGACTCCGACGGACGGGTCGCCTCGAACGGCCGCGGCGCCTCCCAGCACAGAGATGAGATCGGCGATTGTCTTAGCTGTCACCCTCGGTATCCTTCCCGATAGCCCTGAACCGATGGTACAGTGGCCTCAACAGCTTGATCAATAGCGGCTAACCGGGCCGCTGTCATCCCGGAAGCCCCCCGTGTTATAGTGAATATTTACGATCATGAGCGCAACCTTAGAGGGATTCATTGTTCATTCCTACGCTCGCAGTAAAAAGGGCCGTACCGCTCTGTACCTGGTCGGCCGCATCGAAGACGGGTCGACCTTCGCCGTTGTCGAGAACCGTTATCAGCCCAACTTCTATATCCGGGAGAACGATACCCCAGCCGTTGAGCAGACAGCAGAATCCCTGGCTGGGGGGGATCAGTCCTTCCACGGCGGGGCGGTGGAGCTGCTGCAGAGCCGGCTCCGCACGATGGACGGTCAAGCGTGCCGGCAGGTGGGCTGCGCGACCCAGGAAGCAAAGAGGAGGCTCAGAGATGCTTTGCAGCTGGTGGGGACGCGCACCTACGAGGCGGATCTCAGGGTGGGGGATCAGTTTCGCCTGGAGCGGCTGATACACGGTTCCGTACGCATCCGTGGGGAAGCCAAAGGGGGCCGCTACGTTGATCTGGTGTTCGTGAATCCCGAGCTGGAGCCGGGCTGTTGGATGCCCCGGCTGTCCGTACTCTCCATCGATATCGAGACGGATATCCGGACCCAGGCGGTTCGGGCTATCGCCCTCAGCTCCCAGGATCCCTTCCGAGCATCAACGGATCCGGGTGAGGTGGTGCTGTTCCTGGGTCCTGAGCTGCACGAACAGGGGGTGGAGTGCTTCAGCGATGAGAAGTCGCTGCTCCTGGCCTTTCGCGACCGGCTTGCCGCCTTTGACCCCGACGTCCTGACCGGCTGGAATGTGATCGATTTCGACTTTCAGGTTCTCTCGGAACGTTTCCGGCGCTACGGAATTTCTTTCTCCCTCGGCCGCTCCCGGGAAACGGCGGTGTATCTGCCCCAAAGCGAGGGTAGGGGAAGCAGGGTCATCGTGCCCGGAAGGCAGGTTTGGGATGGAGTGCGAATCGTGAGAGCCTCCCCGGAGACCTTCGAGGACTACAGCCTGGAGACGGTCGCCGAGGGGATCCTGGGATACGGCAAACGAATCGAGCAGCAGGAAGGGGAGGACCGTATCCGGGCGATCGAACGCCTGTACCGGGAAGAACCCAAGGAGCTCTGCGCCTACTGTCTGCAGGATGCCCGGCTGGTGCACCAAATCTTTGCCAAGACCGGGTTGTTCGAGCTCACCCTGCGCCGCTGCATCTTGATCGGGGTGGCGCCGGACCTGGCTTGGACCAGCATCGCCGCCTTCGAGCACCTCTACATCGAGGCGCTACACCAGCGGGGGATGGTAGCACCCACTTTCGGAGTGGATCCCCTACCCATGGAGGGAGCCCCCGGTGGAATCATCCTGACCCCCCGTCCGGGAGTGTTCGATGATGTGCTGGTCTTCGATTTTCAGAGCCTGTACCCGTCGATCATCCGTACCTTCAACATCGATCCGGTGAGCTACCTTCCCGACGGGGAGGAGGAGCTCCGGGAGCGAAACGGCGCCGAGGAAGGTGCGGAGGGCCAACCGCCGATCCGAGCTCCCAATGGGGCTCTGTTCAGCCGCAAACCGGGCATCCTGCCTGAATTACTCGACCGTTTCTTCGAACGCCGCGGCGAGGCACAGGAAAAGGGAGACGCCGTAGCTTCCTTCGTATACAAGATCATCATGAACTCCTTCTATGGGGTGCTCGGGGCTCGGGGTTGCCGATTTGCCGGTTCCGACCTGGCCGGCGCCATCACCAGCTTCGGGCAGCGCATCGTCAGCTGGTGCAAGACCTTCCTGGAAGACCGGGGCTACACGGTGCTGTACGGCGATACGGATTCCCTCTTCGTCACCATTCTTGCCTCCGGAGCGCGGTCCTTGGCACAACCCGCGAACGGTGTTCCGGAGCCTCCCGCGGTGGCTTCCCTGGATGGGGAGGAGATCTGCCGTCTGGTGAACGAGGCTCTGGACGAACATCTGATCGAGAACTACGGAGTCCGGCCCCGGCTGACCTTGGTTTTTGAAAAGAGGTACAGCCGCTTCTTCCTGCCTCCGCTGCGGGGCGGGGATAGCCGCACGGAAAAGGGCAGGGCCAAAGGGTACGCGGGTTTTCTGGCCGTCGAGACAGGGGGGGGATCCGGATCCCCGGACGACAGAGGTTCGCGGGAGGATGTGCAAGGCCGGATCGAGGTCAAGGGTATGGAGGCGGTGCGCCGCGACTGGACCGACCTGGCCCACGAGTTCCAGATCCGAATGCTCGAACTGTTGTTCTTGAAGCAACCGCTTTCGGACATTCAGCTCTACATCAAGGAAGTGGTCGAAGCACTGTACCGGGGAGAACTGGATGGGAAGCTCGTGTACCGCAAGGCTCTGCGCAAATCCATCTCCGCCTACACCCGAAGCACCCCACCCCACGTCAAGGCGGCTGCCCTGCTGCCCCCTTCGGAGCAGCGTGGGTTGATCCGCTACCTGATCACCCGCGAGGGACCGCAGCCCGAAGGCCGGGTCAGCGCCCCAATCGACTACGATCACTACCTGGAGCGGCAGCTCATGCCGATTACCTCCGCCTTCACCGAGGTGCTGAAGACGGACCTGGAGGCACTGTTCGGTCGGGGCGGACAACTTTGGCTTTTTTGATCTGCGTTCTTGACGACGCATGCATTTTTTGATTACAATGCAGGCATGGAAAGACATCAGCTTACGATCCGCCGTGTTCCCGAGCGAGTGAAGAAACTCTTGAAGGAGCTGGCCAAACGCCAAGAAAAGAGCCTCAACCAGGTATCACTTGAGATCCTAGAACGCGGACTGGGACTGACCGGCGAAGAAATCGTCTATCATGATCTCGATGATTTGGCCGGAACCTGGGTCGACGACCCGGAGTTCGACAAGGCGATCGAGGAACAGCACAGAATCGATCCGGAGCTTTGGAAATGAGGATCGTCATCGACACAAACAGATACCGTGATTTCTGTGACAACCTCCCGGATGCCCTGTGGGCTTTTCAACGAGCGGAGCGGATAGGAGTTCCCTTCGTCGTACTCGCCGAGCTGAGAGCGGGCTTTATGGCCGGCAGTCGAAGTCGAGAAAACGAAAAAGTCCTTGCCAGCTTCTTGAACCGGCGCCGAGTCTTCCTTCTATTTGCTGATGAGCAGTCGATCTTTCATTTTGCCCGTTTGTTTTTTCAACTGCGAAGCCAGGGAACCATGATCCCAGTACACGATATCTGGATCGCTACATTGGCGGTCCAGCACAGCCTTCTCCTGTTCAGCCGTGACAGTCATTTCGACCACCTTCCGCAAATTCCAAAATTATGAACAACAAAGAGCTCGGGTCGATCCTGAAACAGATCGCCGTGTACCAGGAGCTGGCCGGGGAAAATCCCTTCAAGTCCCGTGCTTTTGAGCGGGCCGGACGCATCGTGGAGAAGCACCCGGAGAGCTTCACTACCCTGGTGGAGGAGGACCGGCTCTCCGGTATCCAGGGCATCGGCAAGGGGATCGGGGAGGTGCTTCGGGAGTTGGTCACTGCCGGCAGATCCACGGTTTTGGAGGAGCTGAAGGCGGGATTCCCGGCCGGCCTGGAGGAGCTTCTCACCCTCGGCGGGTTGGGTCCCAAACGGGTTCGTCTACTCTGGCAGAAGCTGGGGATCTCCGACCTTGGAGAGCTGGAGTACGCCTGCCGGGAGAACCGGTTGCTGGCTCTCGAAGGCTTCGGTGAGAAATCTCAAGCCAAGATCCTCAAGTCGATCGCCTTCAAGAAACAGTTCCAGGAGATGCACCTCTACCCCGAGGCGGAAAGCATCGCTTCCGAGCTCGTCGAGCAACTGACCCGCAGCGGTCTTTTCAAGAACATCCACATCGCTGGCAGCCTGCGTCGGGGAAAGCGGATTTTGAAGGATGCGGACATCCTCCTGATTCCGCTTGAAGGTGCGGATCCTGTCCGCTTGCGCGCCACCCTCACCGAGCTTGCGGACACCGGTCCCGATATTGAAGGAGTATTGGGTGCGGGGGAAACCAAAGTGTCGATCCGCCGCAAAGGCTTGCAGGTGGATTTCCGGTTGGTGAAGTCGGAGAGCGAGCCTTCTGCACTGCAGCACTTCACCGGATCGAAAGAGCACAACACCGCCTTGCGGAGTCGGGCCAAATCCATGGATCTGAAAATGAACGAGTACGGGGTGTTTCGGGGGGAGGAAACCCTGCCGCTGACGGACGAACAGTCCGTCTATCGCAGCCTCGGCTTACCCTGGATTCCTCCGGAGATCCGAGAGGGGGAGGAGGAGGTGGAAATAGCGGAGTCGGGGAAGCTTCCCCGTCTGGTCGAAGCCGGGGATATCAAGGGGATGATCCACGTACACTCGAGCTACTCCGACGGTTTGGTCAGCATCGAAGAGATGGCCCGGAGCTGCCGGGAGCTCGGCTATGGCTATCTGTGTTTGAGCGATCATTCCCGCAGCGCCGGCTACGCCGGAGGACTGTCCGTGGAGCGGCTGCGGAAACAGATGGCAGAGGCCGCCGAGGTGAACGAGCGGCTGTCCCCTTTTCGGATCTTCTGCGGCATCGAGTCGGACATCCTGGGTGACGGCAGCCTTGACTATCCCCAAGAGGTTCTGGCCGATCTGGATTTCGTCATCGGCTCGGTACATTCCAACCTCACCATGAGTCCGGAGGCTGCCACGACCCGGTTGCTGCAAGCGGTGAGTAATCCCTACCTGACCATCCTGGGGCATCCCAGCGGCGCACTCCTGCTCTCCCGGGCGGGTTATGAGTATGACGAGGAGAAACTGTTTGCGAGGCTGAAACAGAACAACGTGGTCCTGGAGCACAACTGCAACCCCCACCGCCTCGATCCGGATTGGCCGGCTCTCAAACGAGCCGCCCGTCAGGGGATCCGCATCGCCCTCTGTCCGGATGCCCATTCACCGGAGGATCTGCGGTACATGCGCTATGGAGTGCTGATGGCACGAAAGGCCTGGTTGGGATCGGAACATATCTTGAACTGCATGAGTCTGGAGGAGATCGATGGATTTTTCAAAGCAAGGAAGAAGTGAGCGGGCAGCACGGATCTTCGAAATCCTCGACGGAAAGTACCCGGAGGCTCGTCCGCATTTGGAGTACGGCAATGCTTTCGAGCTGCTGACGGCCACCATCCTGGCGGCCCAATGTACCGACGAAATGGTAAACAAGGTTACTCCCGAGCTTTTCCGTCGCTACCCCGATCCGGCCGGATTAGCCGCTGCGGATCAGGCTGATCTGGAGGGCATGATCAAGAGCACGGGCTTCTACAGAAATAAGGCCAAGAGCCTGCTGAACATGGCCAAGGCGGTTCAGCATCAATTCGCCGGCCGGCTCCCCCACACCGTGGAGGGGCTGGTACAGCTCCCGGGGGTGGGCAGGAAAACCGCCAATGTAGTGGCCGGCAACTGCTATGGTATTCCGGCGATCATCGTGGATACCCACTTCAAGCGGGTGATCGGACGGCTGGAGCTGAGCGACGAAACCAACCCGGACAAGATCGAGTTCAGCATGCGGGATCTGGTGCCTGAGGAGAAGCGAACCCGCTTCTCCATGGTTGTCAACGAGCATGGCAGACGGATTTGCCCGGCCCGGAAACCTCTCTGTCCGGACTGTTCCATAAGCGACCTCTGTCCCTTCCCGGACAAAACGACCTGATTCGCCGCCCTTTCGACGGCTGCAGCCGTGCAATATCGAAAATTCTCGGGGCTTGTTGACAGGAGAAGCTATGATCCGCTAGAATTCCTCTATGTTTGATACGTCACTGGTAAAAGATCTCACCGAAATGTTGGGCAAGAGCCTCACCTTCAAAGATATCGAGGCGATCGGCGGCTACATTTTCAAGGATCACAGCTTCAGCACCCACACGATTTCCGGGGTGGACAGGGGAGTGAGTATTTCCCCTTTGAACGCGGCTAAAACCCTCGTCCAGGAGTGCGAGAACAAGAAGAAAATCCTGGATCTGTTTACCTTCGCCTTCGAGCTGGAGGGGGTGCCGTTGAATGGTCGCAACGTCACGCTCGTGGGGCTGGAGAATATTCTCTACAGGCTGTCCCGTACCGGGGTCTTCTACGACTACCAGAAGCGCAAGATCATCAATGTCAAAGAGGACAAGTCGAGCCTGCTCAACTGGGGGGCGCTGCGCAATGGAAAGGAATATCCCACGGTGATCGCTTCGGTGGATATCTGTCAAAACAGCGAGCTGGTGCGTAGGCACAAACCCGGCATGATGGAGAAGGTCTACTACCGGCTATGGGGATTCTTGAAGCACAAGCTCGACCTGTACGAAGGCCGGATGTGGAACTGGGCGGGGGATGGTGGCCTGTTCGCCTTCCGGGCAGAGAAGAGTATCCCCGATGCCGTCAGCTGTGCTTTGGAAATCCTCTATACCATGCCCGTATTCAACGTCCAGCCCTACAAACCGATTAAGGACGACATCTGCCTGCGGATTGCCATGGATTTCGGTACGGTGAAGTTTCTCGAAGACACGGGCCGGATCGTCTCGGATGTGATCAACTACGCGGCTCACCTGGAGAAACAGGCCACGAAACCGGGCACCTTGAGCATCTCCAATGACATCTATTCCAAGCTTCCAGCCTCGATGAAGACCATCTTCGCGGAGAAGCAGGAGTTCGAGGGCAAGACCGCTCACTCGACCGCCGTCGTTTCCTGACGGTTTTCCTTTCTTTTCTTCGCCTTGCCTGGTGGACCGAGAGATGAGCCGCCTACCGGATGTTCTCCTTCCATACCCCGGCCCGTTGATCTCGCCGCCTCTCAAACGAGGTCGACCGGCTGTCTATGAGGTCAACCTCCTCTGCTGAAGCAGTCTACTCCCGATAAAGGATCTGATGAGCTTTCTCATTGTTTCATTTCCTCCTATCGAAACGTTTTTTTAACGGGAAGTGCAGTTCTGTGCATGTGCCGGGGCAGAGCAAATTGTTATGATTCGAATTGAGGATCGCCAGATCCTTGAATCGGCCTATTTTCCAAACGAGAAGCGGACTTTTCGCGTGTTTTCTTCTTTTCCCGTATGTTCGGTCAGTGGTTTGTAAAGATCAGGTCGGCGACTGACAATCCATCGCTGTCCAGTGCTTTTATCACGGACCGTCAGGTCGATTTCGGCAATTACGATTTCATCTTCAGCTTTCCATGTTTCCGCCAGTATATCTCCGTAGGGGTCTATGATCATGGAATTTCCTGTTCTGACCTCATCATCATCCAAACCGACGCCATTGCTGAAAATCAGGAACATCCCGTTATCATGTGCGCGAGCGGGAAGCCAATGCATAAGCCATTCCCTTCCCTTCGGCCCTCGAAACTCCGCCTCGATCGCTCCTGGGTCACTTTTACGGTTCAACCAGAGTTGTGGATCTATTTTACCCATGCATCTTGGACTTGGGGTAAGACATCCGCCGGTCTGATGAGGAGCCAGAAGAATTTCCGCGCCTTTCAATGCCGTGATTCGTACGTTTTCTATGATATTGTTATCGTAGCAGATTAGAATTCCTGCCTTAACACCTTGCGGCAGATCGAATACCGTATACTCGTTACCACTGCTCATGTATTCACTGATGAAACAATGAAGTTTTCTATGAAATTCGATGTGCCCGTTTGGCATAGCGACGATATAAGCATTGTGCAGCTTATCTTCTGCGGCACTCTCTATCAAACCGGCTCCGATGGTTATGTTATGTTTTTTTGAAAGATCAATAATCCTTTGAACGGATGCTCCCGAAGGAATCGGCTCCGCCAGCGACTCAAGCTCCGGTTTCGATAAATTTCTTACGTGCCAGTATCCGGTAATACACATTTCAGGAAAAACGATTAAATCCACATCACTGCCTGCAGCATATTCAACAAACTCACGGATTTTTTTTAGGTTAAATTCCTTGTCTCCAGGTTTGTGGTTGAATTGAACCGTAGCAACTTTCATTTTTTTCATCCGTTGAGCTCCTTAGCCAGTTGTAGTTAAAATTAGGCTGCTTCGGATTTCTCTTTAGAGAGTTTGCAGCCTGTAGGTCCGGGAACCGAGGCCGATTTTCTCGGCGTGCTCGAGTTGGATCGTTGGATCCAATCCAGGCTCGCTCTTCTTGGCCAGGCTGTCTCCATGGCGCCTGGAAGTGAGATCGAGGGTCGCCTGGTCGATCGCGACCGGATCGGGGGAGGCCAGTATGCCGACGTCCGGCATGATCGGTTTCTGCCGGCTGCCGACGCAGTCACACCCTTCGGTCATATCGATGAGAAAGTTGAAAAAGAAACACCGGTCCCCCTTGTTCCGCAACACACCCAGGGCATGCTCGGCTACCCGCTGCTGAAGATCCGCCGACTCAACTCCCCAATTGTAGCGGACCGCGTCGAAATTGCACACGCTGAGGCATTCGCCGCAGCCGATGCACTTCTCCTCGAGGATGAAGGCCTTCTCCTTTTTCTCTACAACAGCGTCAACGGGGCACCACTGGAGGCACTTCCGGCAGAAGGTGCAGGCCGCGGTATCGATGTACGGCTTGACCGAGGAATGCTGGCGCAGCTTGCCGATCCGGCTGGACAGACCCATGCCGAGGTTCTTGATACAGGCCCCGAGGCCCATCCCGGGGTGTCCGGTGGGATGAGAGACGGCGAGGAGCGCATCGGCGAATACGATCTCCCGGGCGATGTTCACTTTGTCGAAGACGACCCCGTCGATCGGCACTTCGATCTCTGTGTTTCCGGACAAACCGTCGGCCATGATGAAGGGGGCGCCGGTCCGTTCGTAGGTAAATCCGTGATCGAAGGCCTGAATGATGTGATCCACGGCGTTGGAGCGCCGGCCCTTGTAAAGGGTGCTGGTTTCCGTCAAGAAGGGGAGAGCGGCCTTCTTTTTCACAGTGGAGACAATGGGTTTGATGAGATCCGGAGAGACGTGGGTATTGTTATTGTTCTCGCCCACGTGGAGCTTTATCGCCACCTTGTGCTTGGGTTCGATGATGTGAGCGAATTCCGAAGCTTCGATCAGCTTCACTGTAGCGGCCAGCCTTTCCCGATGGCTGCTGCTGTCGGGAAGCTCGATGAAAATGACTCTGGATTCCTTGATGGGGGATCCTCCTGATCCTTTGCATGGCATGTATTGCTATCTTTTCACCCGCGCATTGCCTTCCCAGATACTCCAGATTTGTTCTTCATCCGCAGGTTGGCCGTAGTCGGTCAGAAGGGTTGTTACCATCGCACCGGATGCCCAGCCGAATTGCACCCACTTCTCCGCGTCCCAACCCTTCAGGATGGCATAGAGCACGCCGCCGACAAAACCATCCCCGCCGCCGATACGATCCAATACGGTGATTTCACGGGGTTCCACGATGTGCCAGTTTTCGTCCTCCGCCATGACAGCACCCCAGAGATGGCTGTTGGCACTGACAACCTCACGTAACGTGGTGGCGAATACCGAAGCTTTGGGGAAAGCCTTCTTGGCTCTGTCGATCATACCTTTGAAGTTATTAATTTTCGCTCCGATATCTTTTCCGCCTGCTTCCGGTCCTTCGATGTTCAAACAAAGCTGAAAATCTTCCTCGTTGCCCACAAGTATGTCCGATACACTGGCAATTTCCCGGAAGATCTTACGCAGTTCGTCCTCCCGGCCTTTCCAGAACGAGGCGCGATGGTTGAGATCAAAAGAGATCCGCGTACCGTGTTTCTTCGCCGCCCGGGCAAGTTCCAGACAAAATAGCCCGGTCTCGGGAGAGAGAGCCGCGACAAGTCCCGACATATGTATAATCTGCACGCCTTCCTTACCGAAAATCCGGTCCAGGTCGAAGTCTTTTGCATTCAGGGTCCGGCCCACCTCTCCGGCGCGATCGTTGTGAACCCGCGGCCCGCGCGATCCGTACCCGGTGTCGGCAATATTCATCTGATGACGATAGCCCCAGGGACCGCCCTGATCCACTTCAACCGCCTCGTAGTCCATATGACGGCTGGCAAGGTTGTCCTTGATAAACCGGGCGATCGGGCTGTCCTTGACAAAGGTCGTGAGTATTTTCACGGGCAATCCAAGGTAAGAAGAAACGCTGGCCACGTTTGATTCGGCACTGGTCGCCTGCATGATGAACGTATCACTGCAGTGCACCGGTTGTCCGCTGATAGGGGTTAAACGTACTCCCATACTGGTAGGTACAACTAGAGCATAGGTACAATTCTTTTTAGGTTCAATCTTCATGCGAAACTCCTTTCGTTAACTATATCAGAAAACAAATTGTTGTGTCAAAAATACCGGAGAGAAATCCCGCAGGTTTATTGGTGCTGCCCGTCGCGAGGGGCGCGCCACCCCGACCGAAGCTCAGTACACCTCTTCCAGAACGTAGAAGTAATTCCTATCCGTACCGAATACCATCCACTTGCCGGCGATGACCGGAGCGCTGAGCAGAGATCCCTCCAACTCCATCTCCCAGAGCAGCCGCCCGTTCTTGGCGGCCAGACAGACCAGTCGGGGCTTTCGCCCTTCGGTAACTCCCGCCTGGTAGGCCTCGTCTCCCTCGATTCCGAAGTAGATCCTGTTTCCTGCCACGGTCGGGGCGCTGGAGGTGGGCAGATCGAAAGATCGTGTCCAGGCCAGGGCTCCGTTTCCCGTCTGGAAAGCCCGTACCAGAGTATCGCCGCTGGTGTAAATGACCAGGTTTCTCCAGATGGCGGGGGCCAGGTAATCGAGGAGCTTCATGTTTTGGGAAAACATCGCCTGGGAGTCGACCCGGAACATATCTCCCCAGTCGGAGAGATCCGAGTACTTCCAGATCATCTGCCCGGTCTCCCGTTCGAAGGCGTAGTAATCGAAGTTCCAGTATTCCCCCCTGTAGGTGGCCGTAGAGAAGTACAGGAGATCTCCTCTCAGGGCGGGGAAGGAGTACCAGACAGCTTGAAAGAGCGAGGTGTCGAGAATCCACAGGTAGGCTCTCTCGTTCAAGTCAAAGGCTCCGAATGCGTGGGGACGGGTGGGCGGTCCGGGGGCGAAGTACAGCACGTCATCGTACACCTGGAAAGTATTGTAGTGCCATACCGGGTTGGGAAGGGTGAACAGTTCCTCACCGTCCGGGGTGACGAAGTAGGCCGTTCCTCCGTCGCTGGTGAAGATGATAAAATTCTCGTAGCCGACGATCGACGATTGAACCGTTGAATCCGTTTGAAAAGCCCAAATCTCGGCGCCGTCTTCCTGGGAAACGGCGTAGAGCTTGCCCATGTTGTTGCCGAAGTAGACATTCTGTCCGTCCGCAAAGGGGATCGAGTTGATCGCCCCCCTGGTCTTGAAGACCCAGTTCATATATCCGCTTTCGATATCCAGCGCGTAGAAATTACCATCCGTAGATCCGAAATAGATCGTATTCCCCAGGACCACGGGATTATTGAAGGCGTAGGTCGGTTCAGCTTCCAGTTGAAGCTGAAGCTTCCATTTGGCTGCCAGGGGCGGTCTCAGGGCATTGGCGGTGTAGCCCCGGCCCTGCTGGCCGCGGAACATCACCCAGTCGGAGCGGTGCCGGCAAGCGGAGAGCCCGAGCAGAGCGGAAAGCCCGAGCAGGCTGACTGCGATGATCAGGAGCTGTCGAGCCAATCTCACGAGTAGTACAACCCTTTCATGCTGAAGGCCCGCTGCAGGGCGGCCAGAAGACCGGGTCGCCGGTTTGCCTCGAGGATCTCCCTGTAGCTTCCCCGCAGAGCTGCCCAGGCTGCGACTCGCTCGGCAGGCTCGAGGGTTTCCCGGAAGCGCAGCATGGTGTAGATCTCGGCGAATCCCGCAAGCTCCGGGTGATCTTCCGCGTACTCCACCGGAGTCAGGAAGGGCCTCTTCACCTCGAATCCCCGCACCGCCAGCTTGATGAGCAGGAGCGTATAGAGGGCTTTCAGTCCGCGGAGGTCCTCCCGTCGAGCCACCGTATTCAGGTAGATCTCACGGGCAAAACGGAAAATGTAGATCCCCAGCAGCGTCAATACGACCAGAACGAGCAGGAACTGCAGAGCCAGGAGCCAGGGGAATCTGAAGATCCGGCGCTCCACCTGCTCACCCTGAATCAGGGGGATCACTACGTTCATCGAGTTGGGATTGCGTCCCGGCGGCGGCGGAAGCGCATAGGTTGTGGATTCGAAGTCCACCCAGCCGAAAGAAGGGATGTAGACCTGGACCCAGGAGTGGCGCTGGGCCGTGGTCACGAGGTACAGGTCCCGGAACGGGTACTCTTGTAGCTCGGGGATCGCTTCCCTCAGCATGAACAGTCCGCGCAGGTGGGCAAAGCTCTGCAGATCCCGAGAGGCGAGGTAGCCGGTCACTACCCGGGCGGGGATCCCCGCCAGGCGAAGAAGGATCGCCGCGGTGTTGGAAAACTCGGTGCAGTCTCCCTGCCTCTTCTCCGTGAGGAATATCTCCATCTTGCCCACCGAAGTGGTGTCGTCGAAGCCGATGTCGTATTGGAAGCTGGAGAAGCTCTTCAAGATCGCCTCGATCCGTTCGTAGTAGCCTGTTGTGTCGCCTACCGCCTCCTCGAGGAAGGAAGCGAAGATCCTTCGGCGTTCCTCCGATAGGGGGATCTGGAGGAAGGGGCTCATCCGGATCCGATCCGCCTGGCTCAAACCCGGGATCGCAGCCCAATCCCGCGGCCCGGAGCGGCTGATCTGGGAAGCCGCTGTGTAGGAGTACTGAAAGGGATTGTACTGCCTCTTGAGTACTGTAGGTTCGATGCTCTCCGGTCTGAAGGGAAGATAGCGTTCCGGCAGGGTCGAGAAGTAGGTTATCTCGGTGCTCTGGCGCAGCCGCTCATCAGGGAGATCCTGGTTTTTCCAGGTTTCCAGAAAGCGCAGGTAAGTCAGCTCATTCAGAGGGTCTTGCCTGGAAAAGAGAAATCCAGCCTCGGGATCGAAATCCCCAAAATAGGCATCCGCGGCGTACACGGGCTCAACCGGGCTGGCCAGGACCATCACGGCGTACTGCTTGCCCTCCGCTCCCTGTTCCAGCCCCGCTTCGTTCCACTGATCCGAAGGGATCCCCTCGAGGGCATTCTTACCGCTCCGGCCCGGATTCCCTTCGGTAGAATCCCCATCGCCCTGCTGCTCCCCCAGCAATTCCAGCCATTCCCCGTCCTCTGACAGGAGGTTTCCCCCGGGCCAGCCCGGACCTTGGTCGTCGAGAGGCACCGGCTTGGGTTTGATATCTCTTTCGATCCGGTTCAGGGCGATCGAGTGGCTTACAAAGTCGGGAGGCAGGATGAAACTCACCACCAGGAACAGCGGTACGGCGATCAGGAGAAAGAGGACCACCTCCCGAACACCCCGCCTGTTGCCTCTGGTGTGAAACACGCTCAAGTACAAAACGATCCCGTGCAGAAGAAAGGCAAGCGGAATGAGAATGAGAATGGCCTGGGTTATCCCGCTGGCCTGACGGGCCAGCTCTTCGGAAGCCCTCGAGAAGCTCAATATCCTGTAGGCAACCATCCCGAGGAGGAACGGTTCGAGCACGGCGACGGAGCGGCCGAACCCGTCTGTCTTGAACACGAGTGTGGTCAGGGCAAAAGCGGCCACAGCACCGAGGATGTAAAGCAGGGTGGAAAGCTCAAAGCCGGCGATAGCGAGGACGAAAATTCCGATCGGAGCGCCCGCGGCCAGAAGCCAGGTACGAATCCGGAAACGCGGAGGGGAGAGAAAGAAGGCGATGAACATCTGTGCCGGGACCAGTAGAAATGCGAAGATCAGTCCCACCCGATCGTAGGACACCACGATGGCCGGGTGCAGGATCGGCAGGGCAAAGGTGATCAGGTAAAGGGCAAGCCGGGAAAAAAAGAGAAATGTCTTCATCTACAGTACCCTCACGGACAACGCTTCCTCCTCCAACCTTCCAAGGGTGGGGGAGGGCACACGGGGAGCCTTGAGCCCCGCTTCCTTGCGCAGGATCCAGGATCCAGGCAGACAGGCGCAGCCGGGCTGAAACAGCACCACCGCCGTGCTGTCGCCCTCTTCCCCCGCCCCAGCAGCGGTGGTTCGGAAGACGTACTGTCTGGCCTGAGCCTGGGAGGATAGAAAGGTGGGTAGGCCGCGGTCGAAAGCCGTGGAAAAGACGAAGAGTTCTTCCTCGGCGGGGGATTGAAACGCCGCCCCCGCTTCCCTCTGGAAAAAGATTCCGGGAAGCTCCCATCCGAAGCGCTCGATGTCCTCGTCGCTTTGAAGGAGCCAGCTTCCCGCCCCGGAGGTGATCCGAAAATGCATCTCCGAGTGCTCCTGCTTCATGGCCCGCAGGAAGGCCATCAGCCAGCTCTTGATGATGTTCAGGTGCATGATCGAATCCAGATTCTCCCGTTCCTTGTCCCGGAAGTTGCGAAAGACGACGGGGAGGATCGTCGTCTTTTCCTGAGTCACCGGGGATATCCGGGTGATCAGTTCGTCCAAACGGCTGGAGACCTTCCAGTTGATATCCCGGAAGCGATCTCCCGGCAGATACTCCCGCATGTAGTATTTTTCCTCTTCGGAGCTTCGTTTCCGGCTGGTCTCTTCAAAACCCACAGAGGGCTCGGGAAGAGGGATGCTCTTCTGGGTAAAGGAGGCCGGTTGGATCGCAAGATTTCGCCTCAGCTCCTCACCGAAACGGGCAAGGCTCAGGCCGAAGATGTCCCTCACCGCGAATCCTCCGGTGCACGTGAACGTACCGCAGAGGGGAAAGTACACGCCAATGGGGTGGCGTGTGCCCTGGGCAAAGGAAATTTCCCGCCGCATCCGCAGGATCGCCTTTCGGCCTACCTTGAGAGTTCCCCTGACGGCAAAATGAACACGGAAGAAGGGCAGGGTGCGCACAGAATCGGTGATCAGGGCTTGACTCAAGCCCGCCCGGCGGGCGTACAGCCCGACAGAGGAATCCCAATGCCAATGGGCCTGTCTGCGCCGAAAGGCATTGGCCTGAAGCCTGGCTGTAACCGAAAGCGCGGTGAGCACCAGCAGCGCCAGCAGGGCCAGGAGTACTCCATAGGGATTTTCCTGGGCCAGTCCCCGGCCCAACAGGTACAGAGCTGCCAGGAGCAGCAGAGAACCGGCCAGTGTCAGCGGGTAGTGGAAGAGAAAATTCTCCAGCCAATGCCGGAAGGTCGACCGAATGGAAGGGCTGGGGGTCCTGACCAGGGGTTCGTTCATGCCGTGACGGGAACGGTTTTAAGGATCTCCTCGAGAAGGGGTATGGAGGACTGGGAGGCATCCTGCATCACCAGGCGGTGAGATACCGCGGTCAGGAAGATCTCTTTTACCAGATCGATCGTCACGTAGTCCTGTCCCCGCAGCAGGGCTACGGCACGGGCCAGCCGGGACACTTTGACTCCTGTGCGGGGGCTCGCTCCCATCAGCACATCCGGGTGATGTCGGGTCTGACGGATGCAGGTAACGATGTAGTCGATGATATCCGAGTGGATGCTCACGCTGTCCACCAGCCTCTGCCACTGTAGCATCTCGGTGGAGGTCACCACAGGAGCGAAACGGCTCCAGGCGTCGTCCCGACCGTGCTGTTTGATGATCGCCGCTTCATCCTGGGAATCGGGATAGCCCATGGACAGCTGCACCATGAAACGATCCAACTGCGGTGCAGGAAGGGGGAACAGATGCACGCCTTTGAGGTTCATCGTGGCTATGATGAAGAAGGGATCGGGAAGCGTGTAGGTCTTGCTCTCCACGGTGACGGTCTGCTCTTCCATGGCCTGAAAGAAGGACCCTTGAGTCTTTGGCGTCAACAGGTTGATCTCGTCGCAGAGAATGTAGTGAGCGAAGATCGGACCGCGAATAAAGGCCAGCCGGCTGGAGGTGCCGAGAAAGCGGCTGAAGCCAAGGATGTCCTGAGGCAGCAGGTCCACGGTGCACTGGATGCGGCTGAAGTACTTGACCCTGCGACTGTCCTTCGAGGAATCATCCTGCACCCATTGAATCGATCCGGCCAGAGCTCTGGCCAGGGAGGTCTTCCCGACTCCGTGAGCATCGGCCAGCATCACGTGACCGCCGGCGATCTGAGCGGCGATGATATACTCGAGTTTACGGGTATCGATATAGATGACGGATCTGATGTTTTCGATGAGGCGGGCGACGCCCCGGCGTACCGCCTGGGCCGATCCGACTTCTGATGCCTGAAAAACGGATTCTTTGTCGGCAGTATCCTTCATGTAGCATTGAAAATAGGAAAAATGACCATTAAAGTCAACATATGACACAGGGGATGCGGCAGGGACGTCTGCCCTTTGATCTGGATCACCCGTATTTGAAGAAGCAGCTCATCGCTTATATCGGGAACAAGCGCAGCCTTCAGCCCCTGCTCTACCAGGTGTTTTCCAAGATCGGTGATTGCGGGCGCAGTGGAGGCCGCTCCACCGGCCGCTCCACCGGCCATACTCCTGTGTTTCTCGACCCCTTTGCCGGTTCGGGAAGTGTAGCCAGGCTGGCCCGCTATCTGGGTTTTCGGGTGCTGGCCAACGACTGGGAGTACTACGCCTACGTGCTCAATTATTCCCATCTGTCTATCGGCAGCTCGGAGGCTCGAGGGCTGTTTCGATCACGGGGAGGACCGGAGGGGATGCTGGCGGAGCTCAACGCCCTCCCCCCGCCGCCGGAGGCGGATCGTTACATCTCCCGCTACTATGCGCCGGCCAGCACCGAGGCCGCCGACTACCGCACGGAGCGTCTGTTCTACACGAGGGAAAACGCCCTGATCATCGACGCGATCCGCAGCCGGATCGAGGAGCTGTATCCGGGGCGCGGGATCTATAAGGAGAAGCTTCTCCTCCTGGCCTCCCTGCTGTACCAGTGCGCCACCCACACCAATACCTCCGGGGTGTTCAAGGCCTGCCACAAGGGTTTCGGCGGGCACGGCCGGGATGCCCTGGGACGCATCCTTTCCCCGATCCGTCTCCAGATGCCCGTCGTGATCGATGCTCCCGGAAAAGCCGAGGTCGACTGCCAGGATGCGATTCAGTTCGTCCGCTCCCGGCCGGCGGATCTGTGCTATCTCGATCCGCCCTACAATCAGCACCAGTACGGCAGCAACTACCATCTGCTGAATACCATCGCCCTGTGGGACAAACCGCCGGTGAACAATGAGCTTCGCGGCGACGGCCGGCTGAAACGCAAGGCCGGGATTCGAAAGGACTGGGTGAAGACCCGCTCGGCTTACTGCTATCGCCGCAGCGCCGGAGGTGCCTTTCGGGAGCTCCTCGAGGCAATCGACGCCCGGCACATCGTGCTGAGCTACAACACCGAAGGGATCATTCCTTTCGATGAACTGGTGGAGCTGTTGGCCGGCCAGGGCAGGGTCGAGCTTTTCAGCAACGAGTACGTGAAGTATCGGGGGGGTAAGCAGAGCATCGCCAGGCAGGTTCACAATCTCGAGTTCGTGCTGCTCCTCGACAGAGAGCGATCGACATCGGCTGCGGATCGCGAACGGCTGGGGCGGGCTGTGCTGGCCAATCGGCTGGCGGTCGTGATGAAGCGTTCCTTCTGTCCCGAAAAGATACGGCGCCACTTCTCCCTCGGCTCAGGGAACCTTGATTCTCTGCCGATCCGGATGGATGGCAGGATTTTTCATCTGCCCATGCCCCATCTCTACCGCTTCGGTCCCGAGGCGGCCGGAATGATCGATGCTGCGGTTGACCTTCCGCCGCTGCTGGAGAAGCTAAGTGCGTGCGAGTGCGCAGACCGGCAGGAGGAGATCCAGGTACTGCTTGAAATCCTCAGGGCTTCGAGCCGGCGGGAAGAAGCAAGCGACCGGGACGCGCTTCAAAAACGGATCCTCTGGCTGCTTCGCAAGTTCGCCCACCGCAAGTACCGGGAGCGTTTCGAGCGAACCGTAGCCGAGCTTCGTGCCTTTGCAGAGGAGGATCCGGAAGGTTTTACGCTGCTCCTCCGCGGTCTCGGGGAAGTGACTGTCCTGGCCCGCGCCCGCTTCGATGGCTAGCCCCATCAGCCCTGTCGGCTTGAGAAATCCGTGGATTGCTGTATCATAAGGTACGATGAGCACTTCACTGTCGATTAAGATCGAGGGTCGGATTTTTTCCGCCGAGCTGAATGACTCACCCGCGGCGGAACTGCTGCTGGAGGCGCTTCCTCTGACGGTACGCATGTCCCGCTGGGGAGAGGAGTTCTATGGAGACTGCGGCCTGGCAATCCACGCGGATGCCAGCGCACGGGAGCTCTTGGAGGTCGGTGAGATCGCCTACTGGCCGCCGGGCAGTGCGCTGTGCTTCTTCTTCGGTCCCACCCCGGCCAGCACTGATGAACGGCCTCGGGCCGCCTCCGCCGTTGTGCCGCTGGGGAAGTTCACCGGCGGCATCGACGCCCTGAAGCGCTTCGGTTCGAGCCTCGAGGCGGAGCTTTCTATAGAGTCGGACTGATTCAGTTCAATCAGGGGAGTTAAACCTCCCACAGTGCAATTTCCTCTTGATGCGGGCCTTCACTACCGTTTCACACCATACGCGAACATCATTTTAGGCATTCCGAGCCCTTTGTCATAGGAAATAGAAATTTCTGAGAATCCAGCTTCTTTCATCATCGCTCGTACCTCGCCTTCCGTCCAGATCCTCATCCCATGCTTCTCAATCTCCTTCGAATGGTCTTTTCCATCTTCAGCATTGAACTCTATACTGACTACCGCTCTTCCTCCAGATCGCAGCACACGATATATTTCCTTCAACGACTTTAACGGCTCGGGAAATCCAATGAAACTACCCATTGTGGTACCTACGCTGAAACTGTTATCCTTCCAGGGCAGCTGTGAGGCGTCGCCCTGCACGATCTCTGCTGTTCCTGCTGCGATACGGCCCCTGAGCTTCCATTTCGCCATTTTGACCTGGACATCAGAGAGGTCAAGGCCAGCAACTCCCTGGACATGTGATGCATAATTTTTCAAGAAATTTCCGCCACCGCATGCAACCTCAACAAGATAATCTTTAGGCTGCAAATTCAAGGCCTTAGATACACGTTTGTATATCGGGCTGTGCGCTAACGGCATTATCCTAGCTAGTATCCAGCCAACAAATCCCCTGGGCAGCCCAGGTTGTGAAAGGTTTTTCCTCTGATCATTCATCTTTGCTCCTCCTGAGATAACTCCAGTCTACAGCGACGTGGCTGCTGGAGCAATGATCAGGCGAGATCGATCAGCTGGTTTCCGGAATTCTGAACGCCAGGCGAGTCTTTCTTTTCGGTTTTGGTAGAACTCTCTTGATGGGGAGAGCTTTCATCATGCGCCTCATGCATTTGGGGATGGATGCGTTCGTGGCCGGGGACACTACGACTCCCGGGATCACCGCGGAGGATATACTGAGAAGGCACGCGAATCTCGAATAAACAATCTCTAATGCCTGCGGGCTGCTTGGAAAGAGATGCTGCCGGCGTTGATTAAGCAGAGGAAGGATGCTGCCTGTTATATCAAACGCAAGCCGCCTCCAGTCAGCAGGAACTGGCAGGCGGAAGCTGCGGTTTTTGTCCCAGGACCGCCGGAATAGCACCGGAACGGCTTCTTTTTATGGGCAAAACCGAGGAAATATGCCATAATACGGGACTTCAAATTATAATAGAGAAGGGAGAAAGACTGATGGCAAAGATAAATTTTGGCGGTACGGAAGAAGACATCGTAATGAGAGAGGAGTTCCCCCTGGAAAAGGCCCGGGAGGTGCTGAAGGACGAGGTCATCGCGGTAATCGGCTACGGGGTGCAGGGGCCGGCTCAGTCGTTGAACATGCGCGACAACGGTTTCAAGGTGATCATCGGCCAGTCCCCCAAGTTCAAGAGGGAGTGGGACAAGGCTGTCAAGGACGGCTGGGTTCCCGGCCAGACGCTTTTTGATATCGAGGAAGCGGCCAGCAAAGGAACCATCATCCAGTACCTCATCTCGGATGCGGGTCAGAAAATCGTGTGGCCCCTGCTGAAACCGTGTCTCAAGGAAGGGGATGCCCTCTATTTTTCTCACGGTTTCTCCATCGTGTACAAGGAACAGACCGGCATCATTCCACCTGACAACATAGACGTGATCCTGGTGGCGCCCAAGGGTTCCGGTGCCAGTGTACGCAGCAATTACCTGGCCGGAAGCGGGATCAACTCCAGCTATGCCGTATTCCAGGATGTCACGGGCCGGGCGAAAGAGCGGGCCCTGGCCGTCGGCATCGCCATCGGCTCCGGATACCTCTTCCCCACGACCTTCGAGGGAGAAGTGTACAGTGATTTGACCGGAGAGCGGGGCGTGCTCATGGGCGCGTTGGCGGGGGTGTTTGAGGCCCAGTACGACGTGCTCCGTGAAAACGGACATACCCCCAGCGAGGCCTTCAACGAGACCGTGGAAGAGCTGACCCAGAGCCTGATCAGGCTGGTGGCGGAGAACGGCATGGACTGGATGTACGCCAACTGCAGCACCACGGCTCAACGTGGCGCGCTGGACTGGAAACCGCGCTTCAAAGAGGCGGTGCTCCCGGTTTTCAAGAAGCTGTACCAATCCGTTAAGGACGGTGCGGAGACGGCCATCGTGATCAAGGCCAACAGCGCCCCGGATTACCAGGAGAAACTCGACGCGGAGCTGAAGGAGATCCGGGAATCCGAGATGTGGCGGGCCGGTGCGGCCGTGCGCTCGCTCAGGCCGGAGAACTGGAAAGGTTAGGGAGGACAAATTGGCCATCACTTTACGCAGCAACATCACTACCCAGGGACGACGCATGGCCGGCGCCAGGAGCCTCTGGCGGGCCAATGGCATGAAAGAGGAGCAGATCGGCCGACCGGTCATTGCTATCGCCAACTCCTTCACCCAGTTCGTGCCCGGACACGTGCATCTACACGAGATCGGGCAGCAGGTGAAGCGGATCATAGAGAGCAAAGGCTGCTTCGCCGCCGAGTTCAACACCATCGCCATAGATGACGGGATCGCCATGGGTCACGGGGGTATGCTGTACTCACTGCCCTCCCGCGACCTGATCGCGGACAGCGTCGAGTACATGTGCAACGCCCACACGGTGGACGCCCTGGTCTGTATCAGCAACTGCGACAAGATCACCCCGGGGATGCTCATGGCCGCCATGCGGTTGAACCTGCCCACGATCTTCGTATCCGGCGGACCGATGGAAGCCGGTGTGCTGGGAACAAACCACTACAACCTGGTCGACGCCATGGTGCTCAGCGCCGATGAGTCGGTCTCCGATGAGGAGATCCGGCAGATCGAGCAGATAGCCTGTCCGACCTGCGGCAGTTGTTCGGGCATGTTCACGGCCAACTCCATGAACTGCCTCAACGAAGCAATCGGTATGGCCTTGCCCGGAAACGGTACGGTTCTGGCGACCCACAAGAATCGTACGGGACTGTTCGAGCGGGCCGCCGCCCGTATCGTGGAGATGGCCGAGGCCTACTACTTCCGGGAAGACGACTCCGTCCTGCCGCGATCGATCGCCACCAAGAAGGCTTTCGAGAACTCCATGGCTCTGGATATCGCCATGGGCGGTTCGACGAACACGGTGCTGCATCTTCTGGCCGTGGCCAATGAGGCGGAGGTGGATTTCACCATGGCAGACATCGATGCACTGTCCCGAAAGGTCCCCTGCCTCTGCAAGGTGGCTCCCAGCTCCTCCCATCACGTGGAGGATGTCAACCGGGCCGGAGGCATCTTGGGGATTATGGCCGAGCTGAACAGAGGAGGGCTGATGGACACATCGGTGAAGCGGGTGGACGGCCTGAGCCTGAGGGAAGCTCTGGAGAGGTACGATATCCGATCGGATTCGGTTACCGAGGAAGCGTTAGCGCTTTACTATTCCGCCCCGGGTAGAAAGCGGAACCTGGTCATGGGATCCCAGGATTCCAGCTACAAGGAGCTGGACCGGGACCGGGAGAAGGGCTGCATCCGGGATATCGAGCACTGTTATTCCTGCGACGGCGGGCTGGCCGTGCTCTACGGGAACATCGCCCGGGACGGTTGCATCGTCAAGACCGCCGGGGTGGACGCATCGATCCTGAGTTTCAAAGGACCGGCCAGAATCTTCTTCTCCCAGGAGGCAGCCTGCGAGGGGATTCTTGACGGCACGGTGAAATCCGGAGATGTGGTGGTCATCCGCTACGAGGGTCCCAAGGGAGGACCGGGCATGCAGGAGATGCTCTATCCCACCTCCTACCTCAAATCCCGACACCTGGGCAAGGTATGCGCTCTGGTGACGGACGGCCGGTTTTCCGGAGGGACCTCCGGGCTGGCCATCGGGCATGTGTCGCCGGAGGCTGCTGCGGGCGGCGGCATCGCCCTGGTGGAAGACGGGGACAGTATCTCCATCGATATTCCGGCCCGGAGCATCGATGTGGAGGTAGCGGAGGAGGAGCTATCCGAACGGCGGGCCAGAGAACAGGCGCGCGGCAGCGAAGCATTTACCCCGGCCGGGCGCAGCCGGGTGGTCTCCAAAGCGCTGAAGGCCTACGCCCATCTTGCCACGTCAGCGGATCGGGGAGCGGTTCGCCGGACACCCGATTAGCCGCGGGCTCGGGGGTGGGTTTTGGGGCACCCTCCCGCAGGCCCCCCGATTCAACCCCATCGCAATCAACCCAGCCGCAGCACGTTGGTGATGCAGCGGGGCATCTCGTCCCGCCGGTGGGTGACGTAGAGGATCTGCGCGGGCGTATCGAAGGCGATACAGTCGACCATGGACAGCACCCGCCTGCGATTGGCCGGATCGAGGCCCTGGCAGGGCTCATCCAGGGCCAGCAACTCCGGATTCTTCACCAGGGCTCGGACGATGATCACCAGACGCCGCTCCCCGTAGGACAGCTGGCTGAAGATCCGATCGCGCAAATCGGCGATACCCAGCCGCTCGATCCATTCCGCCGCCGCCGCCTGCTGCTGTTCGGTCGGCCGCCGATACAACCCCGTGGAATCGAAGAAGCCCGAGACCACCACGTCGAAGACCCGCAGATCCAGGCGGTAGCCCGCCTGAAGATGGGGAGAGACCAGCCCGATACGCTGCTTGATCTCCCAGATGCTCTCACCGCTGCCCCGCTTTTTCCCGAACAGGCGGATATCGTTGGCGTAGGCCTGGAGATTGTCCGCGTAGACCAGGCTGATCAGGGTGGTTTTTCCGGAGCCGTTCGGACCCAGGATCGCCCAATTTTCCCCCCGCCTCATGGTCCAATCTAGGGAACGGAGCGCCAGGGTTTCACCGTAGCGTACGCTCACCTGTCGGAACTCGATGATCGGTTCCTTTTCGACGTTGGCGTCCATGGATCGGCTCTTCACCGGCTCCCGGTCTTCCTCCTCCGCAGCGTACAGGGTTTCCAACGTTTCAGGGGTCAACACTTCCTGTCTTTTCCCCTGGGAAACTACACGGCAGTCCTTGACACAGAGCACGTGGGAAATATCCGGGATGACCTCGTCCTCCCGGTGGGTGATCAGAACCAGGTGAAGTCCGCTGCGAATCAGGTCCCGTAGAACCGTTTCCAGCCGCCGCTGTGAGGCGGCGTCAAGCCCGTCGAAGGGTTCGTCCAGAATCAGCAGCTCCGGTTTTCTCATCAGGGCCCGAGCGATGAGGGTTTTTCTGCTCTCGCCATTGGAAAGGACGCGAAGCGGACGGTCCAGAAGCTTGCCGATTCCGAACAGCTCGGTAACCCGTTTGAAATGAGCCGGGTCCGGCTCGGCAAGCCCCTCCTGGATCGTGTCGCTGGCTGTTGTCAGGCCGTACACATGGCCGCCGGCAAGCCCGGCAAAACGGCTCAGGTCCCTGTCTGCGTCCCGGGCCATGAGCCGCTGATGAAGCTCGAAAGAAACGAATCCGATCCCATCGTAACCGTTCCGGCTAACATAACGGTGAATGCGGCCTGCGGAGCAGGGCAGCTCACCGCAGATCGCTCGAGCCAGGGCGGTCTTTCCGGAGGCATTGGGTCCCAGGACTGCCCATTGCTGGCCCTCCCGGATCTGCCAGCTGGTACCCGCAAAGATGAGGCGGTCCCATAATCTTACCGTGATCCGCTCCAGATCGAGCAGCAGCCGTGCCGACGAGTTCGAGATATCCGCTACCGATCCGCCTGGTTTCGCCATAGACTGCCTATCATTCAACAGGTCGATCCCTTCGTCAACCCCGAAAGTATCGGTGCCATGCGGCGCAGGGGTTTCTCAGTCACCGCTTGTCTCGCCAAGGTTGTTAGTTGTCGATTTTACAGCCGGCAGCAACAACCTTTCCCGGCTCCTCGATGAAGTGAAAAGCGGCACGACAATCCTGATCCTGGATCGCAATAAACCGGTTGCCAGATTGGAACCCGTTGCGGCAGACAGCGATACGAACAGCGACAGGATTGCCCGCCTGGTTCGCCAGGGTTTGGTGAGCACACCCAGACACACTCTGGATCTCGAGGAATTCCTGACTTGGAAGAGACCACGCCTTCCGGGTGGTGTGAACGCCGTTCAATTCTTGATTGAAGAACGGGAGGACCGATGAGATTCTGGGATTCATCAGCGTTCATCCTTCTGTTTGTCGAGCAGGACGATACAAAGTCCCATCTGTCTCTACTGGGCGAGGACCCGCATGTGATTGCCTGGTGGGGCAGTCTAGTTGAATGTGTCTCGGCGTTTAACCGATTGCTCCGGGAAGGTTCGATCGAGCGGACTGATTTTGATCAGCTTCAAAAGCGTTTCGATACCCTCGCTGCTGCGTGGATCGAGACCCAACCCACTAACAAACTCCGTCAACGCGCGATGCGCCTGCTGCGCGTGCACCGGTTGCGCAGCGCTGATGCTCTGCAATTAGGTGCCGCCCTGGTCGCCTCTGAGGAAAATCCTCAGACTCTCCCTTTCATCTGCAGTGACGTTCGTCTGCGGGAAGCGGCGGCCAAAGAGGGGTTTCAGGTACTGCCCTGAGGAGCCCTTTCACGTAGGTATCCAGGCGCCGGAAATCGTCGAACCCTAAGAATCGAGATTATAAAACAACCGGGTGATGAAAAGTAGCATTTTCTTGTCCCATGCTGTAGTCTGAC
>CAZSBH010000002.1:127206-136311 GCA_964604845.1 uncultured Spirochaetaceae bacterium | reverse complement strand
CCTTAAGGCTCTTTCTGTACTCCATCCTGTATTTGGGCATCGCAAGGCTTACTTCTTTTACTTCCAGTTCGGACTCTAAACTGTACCAGGATTCATCATCCAGCTTGCCAATGATCGCATCCAGATCCTCTCCTTCATCGGGAAGGAGGATGTACATAGCGAGCTGTTGCTGGCCGTACGGAAGTCTCAGGATCCCTAGGTCGTTTCCTCTGGCATGCCGGAATTGCTCTTCCATATGCATCATAGGTACTTTTTTCGTGCTTCTTGTTTCTTCCGACAAAATCCTTCTCTATAACACAACCAAGTACATACCAGATGGAATTCGCGCTCGCAGAATATGAGCCTTGTCTTTCCTGTGCTCATCATATCCAAAATATATTCGAAATGACTTTGGTCTGCAAAAAAAGAGTATCAAAGGGTATCACCCCACCCAAGAAATCGCTCGCAAGCAATCCTCGGAGCAGTTTTTCGATAGTTCGGCGACTCTGGGTTATCGAACCAAAATCGTACAGCTCCTCCTGCAGGGAGGAACTGTCTTGAATGCAAGTGATCCCCGTGGCTGGACAGCCTTGATGTGATGAACACTGTAAATGGGGCCCCATGGCCCCATTTACAGCAACACAACCGGGTTGTTCTTGGATGGATTCAGGGACTAAGCATGTAGCAACCGCTCCAGATCTGCACTCTTTGGGATGATCACCTGAGCGGCGGATTCGATCTCCCCGGATACAACATCGATGATGCGGCTGAAGATGATCACCGACTGGGCCATTTCGATCACCGTACCGGTCAACAGCAGATCCGCCGCCATGATGCGGCCGACTTGAATGGCGTTCTCCGTATCCACCAGATCGGAGAGGGCTAACTCCTGTTCAGTCAACACCGCTTCGAGCTTACCCCGTTCAAGAATCCGCAGTTGCTCCAATCCCGCTAAATCGGAAACCGCTTTTTCGTTGAGCAGGACGATGAGAGCGGAATCTTGCCGGTTGTTGTAGGAAAACCCGGACACCGCCAGTTTCCCACTGGAAACCTGCCGCAGCTCGAGCACTACTTCCCGAAAGAGCAGCTGCAGCTGTTGATCCAGGGATTGGGCGCCGTATGCCGGGTACAGTTCGGTCTGCACCATGGTTTGATCTATCTGTTCGTCCCCCAGCTCCAGTTCTCCCCCCAGCGTCTTGATATAGTTGTTGAGGATCTGGATTTCATCATCAAATGCATTCTCATCCAGTCGTACTTTTGCATTCAGGAGCACTTTACGGGTCTCCACGGTCATGTCCAAGGCCGTTCGAACCCGCTGATTGAACCGGCCTTCCAGCGCCACAACCTCCGGGCTGGTCAACTCTTCATATGTTATGGATTCTATATCCTCTGTTCGGGCCTTGGCTTCCTCGAACAGTTGGTTGCGAAGTTCATTGATCTTAGCCAGTTCTTCCTTTCCGGCAAAATAGACATCCGCAATTCGGATCAGACCTTCAGCAAAAAAGAGCATGGTTCCGGCCCGCAGCACCCGGCTGTTGGAATAACCCGCCAGCTGGCTCTCCGCCTCTACCACGTTGGTATAGATCTCTTTGGAGCCCCAACGATAGTTTTTCCCATCTAAGTCAGCATACTTCATCTGAAAACGAAACAGGGGGACTTCCCCGACCGAATCCAAAGGCGGGAGGACAAAGCGGACCACAATGGTCTCGTAATCCCCGTGATGCAGCGTAGCTTGAGAGAAGGTGACCTTTTGCCCGTCGATCCGATGATTGTATCCCCAGGTCTCAATGTCCTGAACCGGGAGCAGGAACTCCAGCTCCATCTCCAGATCTCGAGCCGTGGGCACCACCATCCGATCCAGTTCAGAGCCGAATATTTTTTGCATCTCTTCCGCGTCGGCTATGAAGCGGGAACTACCGCCGCCGCTCTTAGCCAGTTCTCTCATCAGATTGTGATCGAAACCGCGTCCCACTCCGATCGTAGAAACGTTGATTCCCACTTGGCGATAACTGTCCGCCATTTCCAGGATACCATCGGAGGTGCCCATACCGTCGGTTAGAAACAGAACCCGGTTGGTGTACTCCTTCCGGTAATTGGACATGACCTGCTCGTAGCCCAGCTTCAACCCGGCTACCAGGTTGGTACCCCCGTCCGGCTCTATTTCCTCGACGGCTCGTCTGAATCGGTTCCGTTTCTCCGGACTGTTCATCCGGGTAGACGGGAATACCACCGCAGCTGTGTCGTCAAAGATGACCAGGGATACGAAATCGATATCCCGTACCTGCCGGATAAATACATCAAAGGCCTGCTTCACCCACTCCAGCTTGTCCTGCCCCGCCATCGATCCGCTGTGATCGATCACGAATGCCAGGTTCATGGGTGGCAGCGCTTCGAAAGGAAGCTTCCCCGCCTGGATGCCGATCTGCAGGATCTCCTCCTGTCCACCGGAAACAATCTGCCGATGGCCGGTGTACAGGCGTACCCCTATGAGATCTTCCGGTATGGGATAGTTGTAATCGATCGAGGCGATGTAGGAATTGACACGCACTTCTTCCTGAGGAATAATGAGTCCTCGGGCAGCCAGGTATTTGCCCCGCCCCGATCCACCCCCTTCTTCCTGCCCACTCGGCCACGACACAATGGAAACAATCAGAAGGGTAAGCACCACGAGCACAAAACGGATTTTCATCTTCTCTTCCTCCTAGCTTTTATTGAAACGGGAAACCGGTATGGATGGACAGGCTAAGCAGTTTTCGCATTCACCTTGATTCTTCCGTTCCTTGGATTGATGTCCGTATTTATTTAATGAGCAAGTCCTGTGCCAAAAATGGCAGCGGAAGTAAGTACCTGTGGAGCCAGGGATTAGAGCCGGAGAGGCGATGATTGATCGTTCTAAACTTTTATCCGGACAGATGTCAGGCAATCAGCACTAACTAACTGATTTATAAGAAGTTGCGGAATAGGCGGATCTATCAATAAAAGTTGACGGGGGTTAGATCGGATCCCTTTCCATTTGAATGCTGTTGTTGACGTTCAGCAGCTTCAGGATTTCTCCTACCGAATCCTTATAGCCGCAGATGCGGATAGTCCGGTTCTCGGATACGAGGTTCTTGTGGCAGTGCAGGATGTGTCCTACAAATATTGAGCTAACATCAGCAACATTGGAAAGATCCAGAGTAATCGTCCGGTAGCTGCTCTTCTGCAGGGAATCTAAAGCTCGCTCGAATAAGTTCACCGACTCCCCGGTCATCGATCCGGAGATCGATAGCACAATTTCATGGGCCGATACTTTTTTTGTTTTGAACATCATTATAACTTTTATAATATCATCAATGAAAAACCCGAAAAAATCAAGCCAACTGGCATGGTCACCTTAAAGCTGGAGTATTTACAGTACTTTAAAATTTGCCTTCCCACAGCAATGCCTGTCAACTTTCGGCTATCCGGCTGTACAACGGCGTATTGACCTATTTCTATATATTTCAGAAAATTACCGCAACAGAGCGGCTAAACCGGAATCCGGAGGTTCATAGACTTGCCTTGACAGCACTGTAAACATAATTCATTACCTGAAATAGAACTACAGGGATTTTTCTATATGGCACGAAGCTTGCTCTGCAAATGTCATGAAAATCTCTTGTTTGTTTCGAAACACAGCAGTTTCTATCAAAACCGTCCAACTTCGGATTTTTGGGATCCTCGCTGTTGCAGTAGCGGTGATCGAGTTGATCCTCTGCTTCACCGGTCCGATCAGCTTCATTCAGCGTCCCACCCTTATGCTTTTTCCACCCTTTGCCACGAATCTAAGCACCGATCAGATCGCCGAAGTCTCCGCTTTTATCGAGAAACAGATCGCTTTGACCAATTCCTACTCCATCACCAGCCACAGCTTCATCGAAGAGTACTTCATTCGAACCGATCCGGAGTTCGAAAAATCCAAACTCAAACCTGTGGATTACGAGGAGGCTCAGAAAATCGCTCAAGAGCTTGAATTGGAGCGGTTCGCCATTGCCTGGATCTATTCCACAAGCAACCATTTCGAAGTCAACGTGTCGATCCGGGACGTGAAGGAAGGATCCATCCTGCGCTCAGGACGCTTTGTTTCCGAAAGCCTCGAAACGATGCTCCAGGGAATCGGAAAGGACGGCGAGCCCCTCGACATGCGGCAAGAGTTGGCCGTACAGACAAAGGGAATCGGCTTCACCGACTATCTGGTTCTTGTCCTTCTGGGGCTGCAACTGATGGTGGGCATTCTTGCGACAGCTGGGTGCGATCCCGGTTTCCTCATCGAGATCGTATGGGCTCCCGCCTTGATCCTCTTTGTATTCGCCTACATCTACGCGCTCAGCGCGAACATGGACTACGTTCAGCGCTACATAGCGAGCAGCGGTCAGCTGCAGCTGGCTGAAAGCACAGCCTTGGAACAGCTTTATGCCTTGCTTCGATATGGTCCTATCCTGATTCTAAACGGTGTCTATTACGTATGTCAGAAAAAACGCAGAGCCGGCGGGATTTCCGGTCAACAAGACTGGGTCCGCAGGTATATCACCAATTGGGCTCTTGCGTGGGTCCTGCTCTCGGCTGTGTTGTTTGGGTTTTCTTTTCCCTCCATGGTCAGACTGGACGGGATCGGGTGGTTGGCCTGGATCTCTATTGTGCCGCTGCTCCTCGTCCTGATCACATCAAAACCCACAATCGGCGTTTTCTATGGGGTCGTGTTCGGAACGCTGCAGGCCTTGATCATCAACTACTGGCACGGCACCTATGATTATGTATCTCTTCATCTGATCACAATCGCCTTTGTGGTGGAGTTCTTGCTGTTCATGATTCCCCTTGTCCTGCTGATTAAACTAAGCGGCAAGTGGGGCTTCTTGATCATTCCGGCAGCATGGGTTGTCTTCGATTATGTTCGCTCTATCGGTATCTTGGGCTATCCGTGGGGTATCATCGGGACCACCCAATTTCGATTCCTCCCGATGATCCAGATCGCCTCGATCACAGGCGTGTGGGGTGTCAATTTTGTGGTGCTGCTTTGCAATTCCTCGATCGCGTGGGCAGCAGCAGCCTCGGTGACTCGATGGAACGGGTTCGGCGGAAGCTCCGCTCCCAACACGGGAATTCCCGCCGATGCAGGAACATCCTGGCGAAACCTCGTAGCACGAGTCAAAGCACGAATACAGCACCCCCAGGTTTTGTTCCCGATCGCGGTATTCGCAGGGATTTTCGGGATCTGCCTCGTCACCGGAACGGTGATTCTGGCTGCGGTGCAGCACAGACTATACGGCCGACCCGATACAGAGAAGGCGACTATAGTCCTGCTCCAACAGAATACGGATCCGAGAAAGCACGAATACCGGCAGAACTTCGAGAAACTGATGGAGCTCACGGACCAGGCTCTTCAGCAACTACCCAACAAACCGGACCTCGTAGCCTGGCCCGAAGGAGGGTTCAAACTCGATATCCGTTACTGGTCCATGCCTGAAAGACAGAATTCCTACTGGGGTCGGGTTGTCCAGGAATTTCGAGACTATCAGAAGGAGTTGCATACATGGCTGATGACCGGTACCCAGGATCACGCCATGATCCTCGATCCACAGGGAGAGAGGATTCGACGAAACTTCAACTCCTCCGTGCTCCTCGACGGGCAGGGAGAAATAAATGGTTTCTACCACAAGATCAACCTGGTGCCGTTCTCCGAATACTTCCCCCTCGACAAAAAAAAGTTTGTCCGCCTGTACGAGATGTTTCAACAGTACGATATCTCGAACTGGGGAATCGGGGATTCCAGGGTGGTATATCAGCATGAAAAGATGAGAATTGCCACTCCGATCTGTTTCGAGGATGCCTTTTCCGATCATGTTCGCCGCTTTGTCCTTCAGGATGTAGATATCATCCTGAACATGAGCAATGACTACTGGTCACTTTCACCGGTGGAGGGACGGCAACACGGTCTATTTTCGCTGTTTCGGGCCGTAGAAAATCACCGGCCTGTGCTGCGCACCACCTCATCGGGGTACACCGTATACATAGACGCGGTGGGTCGGATTCAGCCGGGTTCACCGGAACCTTACACAGAGGGCTATGCCGTAGCCCGTATACCGCTGCCCGAGAACAAATTTACTTTGTACACCAGGTGGGGAGACTGGTTTCCGATCGCCTGTGTCATCGCGGTGCTTGCCTCTGTCCTCTGGGCTGCAGTCCTTCGGATACGAAAGAGTATGCGCGAAAAACGTGTTATGTTTGGAGGTTGGATAAGATCCCGAACGGACAACTACTATGGGGCGTTCCGAAAATCCTCCAGATCAAGGAGCAACACCCGGGAGTTTCGCAGCCTGTTGTAGTCCTTGCGTTTATTTGCGGGCAGGTCCTGAAGCCCTCCTTCTATGAAGCCGAACTGAAGGAACCAGTCTGTCGTTTGGGTCGTTAGCACATACAGATTTCCTATGTTCATGCTCCTCGCCCTGTCCACAAGAAAGGAGAGAATCCGCTTGCCTATTCCGAGTCCCGTATAGGTACGGTCGACGGCAATAGCGGCGATCTCTCCCCTGCCCGATGCGTCGGCTGCCGGAAACAGAGCCCCACATGCGTGGAGGATATTGTCCACCTCGTAAACGACAAACTCATCGACCTGGGCGGCCAGATCCTCCTCATTCCTCGGCAGCAGTATTTCTTCCTCTACGAAGGGATTCATGATCCGCAGCACCTCCGGGATGTCGGCAAGATGCATCTGCCGGATGTTTTCATGCTCGTTTGTGTAGATCATTGTCCCGCAGCCACGGCTGGAAAAAATCTCTTTCAGGATGACCCCCTCGATTTTTCCATTAACGATGTGGACTCTGGCGACCCCCTCGCTACAGGCTTTACACCCCAACCTGATCAGCTCGACCATCTCATCCTGGTCTTTGCCGGCATTCAGTTTGAGGAAGCTGTTCGCTTGATCAACGCTAAGATGAGTCACAACACCTTCTGAAGATATGGCTATCCCTTCAGGCAACGTATATTTAACGGCGTTGACCCCCTGGTGGGGAAAGATGTAGAACAGTTTCTCCGCTTTCAGGGACCTGGCAAGAATATAGGCAAGCTCATTCGATGAAATGTTGTAGGGCTTTCCGCTCGCACTCCAACCGATATTCGGAAAAATGGGAATCAGTCCATCCTCCAAAGCCTTCCGAACCAAACCCACATTGATCTTCTCCACCGTTCCCGTGTCTTGATAGTCTATACCTTTGAGTACCCCCAAACTCCTGGCACGCACCCAATTGCCGATGATGGCACTGGTGTTGTTTTCCGCCAGCTGGGTCATCAGTCGATTGGATACATCGAATGCGGCCATTTTTATAAAAGGTATGGCTTCCGGAGTGGAGATGCGAATTCCCCTTATTGTCTCCCACGGGATGTTGTAGCGGGTCAGAACGTCATTGATCCTCTCCTTGGCTCCCGGGATCAGCACGATCTGAATCCCCTGTCGGTGCAGCAGCACGAGATCCTTGACCAGCATCGGAAGGAAAGAATGATTCATCACAGAACCGTCGATCTTGAGGACGATCGTCTTTCCCTTGAACAACTGAACGTATTCGAATACCTGTCGAATGAGTTCCACCTGTTCTTTCAACTTGTCACTGTCCATAGGCATCAGATTTCCTTTTTGTAGATCCGATACGTCTTGTAGATCCTGACCGGAAGATGTTTCAGGGAGTTGCGCATCGAGTAGTTGCTCTCCACGATGTTCGACATCTCCACTTCCCTGTATCCGTATTTTTTAGCGTTTTTCACTATCTCCGTATAGAAGGCGATCTCGATACCCTTGTTGCGGTGTTCTTCGAGAACTCCCATCAGAATGTGGCGGAAGCGGTCGGTCTTTTTAACACCCCATAGCATTGTCAGGAAACCGAAAGGGAAAAGCCTCCCGTTGATCTTCTTGACGGCCACATTGGCGTCGGCTATGGAGAGAGCGACGCCGACGGGCTCGCCTTGGATCTCAGCCACAAATGACAGCTCGGGAAGAGCGATCCTTTTAACCGCATCCACAAGCCGGGCCAGCTCCCTGTCCGTCCAAGGCACATGTCCCCAATTCTGGCTCCAAGCCGGCTTGAAAATCCGATCGATAATCGCCGCCTCCCTGTCCACGTGCTTGAGATCGATGCTCCGCAACTTTAGTTTGCTGCGCTTTGCGAGCTTGTCCTTGAGGGAAAACAGCTTGGGATTCACCTGATCATGGTCTTTGACATACCCGTGATAGGCGTACCAGTCGATCTCCTTTTCAAAACCTATCCCTTCCAGCAGGGGCGCATAGTAGGGGGGATTGTGGAGATTCATGACGATCGGGGGGCTGTCGAATCCTTGTACCAAAATACCAATTTCATCGTACACGCCGAAGTTCATCGGTCCGAGGATTTTCTTTTTCCCTCTCTCTTTCAGATACTTCTCTACAGATGCGAACAGGGCTTCCGCTGTCCCGGGATCTTCTTCACATTCAAAAAATCCGAAAAATCCTGTTTCTTCTCCGTACCGCTCATCGTAGAGATAATTCACGTGAGCGGATACTCTTCCAACGGTTAGATCTTTACGGCGGGCCAGGAAAAGCTGGGCCTCTCCGTGATCGAAGAAAACTCCTCGCTTGGGATCCAGGTATTCCCGCTGGTCCACGATGAGAGGGGGCACCCAGTGGGGATCATTGCGATACAAGCGCCAGGGCATTTTTATAAACTCCATTCTCTGCCCCCGGGTGATTACCGGTACAATTTTCACACTATCTTCCACGCGGTTGCCTCTTATAATCCTGACGTTGTATATATATACACTAATTAACGGCCACTCCCTTCCTTCTGTCAAGTTGCTCCTGAGCAATTACCTACCCTCTTGGCGGTTTCGTAGCTTCTGTGATCCGTTTTCGTAAAATTATGCTTGTTCTGTAATAATTTTGCAGTTATGGTAGACATTACCTTTCCATAAGGGGTATGCGATGGCGGCCAAACGATTTTTCTTCGTAGTCAACCCTCATGCCGGCGGTGCAAGCACCGGCCGCCTCTGGCGGGAGTGGCAGCCCCAAATTCATTCCGCCCTGGGTTCGTCGGATTACCAGTACACCGGGGGAAGCATGCATGCGACGGCCCTAACCCGGGAAGC
>CAZSBH010000002.1:0-127106 GCA_964604845.1 uncultured Spirochaetaceae bacterium | reverse complement strand
GTCAATGCTGCCGGAGAGGAGACAAATCGTCTGTTCATCAACGAGTCGAGTCTCGGTTTTTCCGCTACCACCGCCGACGCGGTGAACAAGGCGTCAAAACATTTCCGGGGCAAACTCCCATTCCTGATCGGCGTGATCCGCTGTTTGAGCACCCTGAAGAACCCAATGCTCAAGATATCAGTCGATGGAAAGCTAGTCCATGAGAAACCCACCCTGCTGGTTGCGGTCAGCAATGGCAAGTATTTCGGAGGGAGTATGATGATCGCCCCCGACGCCGAAATAACCGACGGACTGCTCGACATCATCATCATTTCACGTATGAGCAGGCTCACCCTGCTTCGAAAGATAAAACTGATCTACTCAGGACAGCACCTCGATGAACCCGAGGTCACCTCCCTGCGTGGAAAGTCTGTGCACATCAGTGCCTTCGGCGAAGAGGTGCTGCTGGAGATGGACGGGGAACAGCCTGGGAAGCTGGCCGCGGAATACCGGATATCGAAGAAAACGATCCCCTTTGTCTACTAGTGAAAACTCCGATCGTTCAGACAGATCCTGGGTGGCGGATCAGCGCTCTCCGAGAAGCTTGATCATGTATACTTCGATATACCGGGTGAAATAATCCTTGTGTTTAATCCTGTCAAAAGACTTATTCGCCGATAGTTTATCCGCCAGCGAGCGAATTCTACCTGCATCGGGAGGACTGCCCCGAGAGGTTCTTCGAATATTACGCAGATAATCCCGAACCATGGCATTGACGTCTTCCACCAGATTCGTTCTGGATTGCGAATCGTAGAGGGGATTCCACTTCTCCATCAACTCTTTCAAGCTCTGCGGAATCGTTTTCTCGCCGCCTACGAATTCCAGCTTTAGATCATGCACGGCCTTGCGGTAGGCGACCAGCTGTTTGCTCGATATGGGGCGAAGCGTTGTCGATCCCGCCGCTTCCGCGGGTCGAGGGCTTGAAGGGGCGGCGGGGCTCAGTGTTGCTGCGGAATCCGTGCCCGCTTCCGGATGCTGCAGGGAGGGTTCCGGCCGTCCTTTCCGTTCTCTCGACTTATTCAAGGTTTTCTTGATGCCACGAAACAGATTCCGAAAGAAATAAAACAGTCCGCGAAATACCGTCAGACGTTTCCAGAAGGGTACTCTGAGCTTCGCATCATCCAACAATTCTTTTCTACTCAAAGCCAGGACCATTGGCAACGGATGGAGCTGTTTCCGCTTTTCGTCCAAGACTTGATCGATTGTCCTGGCCATATCGTAGCTGATCTTCCCCTGTTCCTTGGCTAGATAGAGAAGATTGTAGTTCAGGAGGGAGTAGAGAAACGGGGTTCGGTTTTTCAGGGTGATATCTAAATCCCGCATAAACTCCTGATCATCGGCCATGGCCAGAATTCGTCTATTTTCTTTGAGCAGCTTCTCCCACTCTTCTATGTAATAATCCTTTATGTCTCTGGTCTGTTCGTGAAGCATCTTCACGAACAGAGGGATGAGGAGATCTTTGTGAATGTAGTAATCCTTCCCGTGCACCGTCTTGATGTGAACGAGTTCGGGCAGAGACTCATACCCTTCTGATTTGGTTCTTGTCTCCAAGAACTCCAGAAACGCATCCCTAGTGCTTTTCCGGATCAGTGGCAAACCCTTTTCATCGCGAACGGAGTAGAGGTCCTTCAAGGTGTACGCATATGGATACTTATGGAACTGGGTCTCGAATTTTTTCACCATGATCGATTTTTCATTCTGCCTCTGCTGCTTTCCCCTGTAGTGCACATTGTAGAAACCGATCAGATAGGCCGCCTGACAGTAGCCGTGTTCCTCCGTCGTCTTTTCCGAGATATCTTTATGTTCCTGAAGCACGAAATTGGCAAAATGCGCCCAGAAGCGAAAGGAAAAATCAGAGGGCTCTAGTAGCGTTCCGATCGCCCGGCCCGGTTTTGTTATGACCACTGCAATCATGTCCCGCAAGGCCCGCTCGTTTCCTCGGAGCGCCGGATGGAGCCTGTGCATTACGTAGCTGGCGTTGTTTCTGCTCTGCAGGTGCTCCCTCAGTTTGTATACAGCCAACTCCATCAGCTTCTGCTCCACCAGATCCGAACTAACCAGGATAGGATTGACGAGTTCGGGGAAGGCAAGACGAAGGATCTGGGGTCTCTCGGTTTGAAGCTCTCCAAGGGCGGATACGAAATCCGTTTTAATATTGATATCTGTGATCAGATGTTCCGGAATCGTGATTTTTAGATCATCCTCCGATGGGAAGGGTATGCCGGGTTTTGCCTCAATCCTTTTATAGGCTCTGTGCAGGGCTTCGATGAAGTAGTGGGGGAAGAATATCCAGCGAACCTCCTGTCCTTCCTTTTCGAGGCTGCACAGCCCGTGGTCGGTCAAAACCCTCAGATAGGTATCGACCATACCCTCGGTGTGTTGTATATACGAATCCATTTGAGGGAACTTCAGGGTGTAGCGGCCGGCATAATTCTTTACAAAATTGATGAACTCGGTTTTCTCAACACGAGCGGTACGATGGTTGATGGTATATATCCGCAGAAGATAGAGCAGGGCTTGTGCATTGGGCTCCAGTTGTCCGCCCCCCTCCGCCTCGTCCACGCTCTCCAGAACAGGTACATCCCGGGAATCCCCCGCTGTCGGATCACTCATCAATTAAACCGTACCACCAAAGCCGGCCAGTGTCCATATTGAGACTCGAGGTACTAGCACTGGCAGGCGGGACAGAAATAGGTGCCCCGCCCGGCCACACGGGTTTTAACTATCGGCATACCACATCTGTTGCAAGGCTGACCCTCGCGGCCGTAGACCATGAGCGCATGCTGGAAGCTTCCCTTCTCCCCTCGGGAGTCTACGTAATCGGAGATTGTCGTGCCCTTTCTTCGGATCGCGGTGCGGAGAATCCTGTGCACGGAACGAAGGAGCGACGCGGTTCGCTCGGAGTCCAGGGCACGTGCCGGGCTGAGAGGGGAGATCTGCTCCCGGAAGAGGATTTCATCCGTGTAGATATTTCCCAATCCCGCGACGACGGTCTGATCTAAGAGAGCGGCCTTGATGCAGCGTCCGGTCTTCCTCAATGAGCTGTGAAGCTGTAATGCGGAGATTCCCAGCGCATCCGGTCCCAGTTTCTTTTCTCTAAGGAACTCTTCTACCCCTCCCTCTAGGAGTTTCAATCTGCCGAATTTGCGCACGTCCCGAAAGACGATCTTCATCTCCTGACTCTCCAAAAACACTTCGAGATGGGTGTGTTTGTCGACACTCTGCACTTTGGGAATGAGAAGCAGCTGCCCTGTCATACGAAGATGAAGCGCCACAGTCACATCCCCACTCAACCGCAAGAACAGGTACTTGCCGTGTCTGCGGAGATCTTCGAAGCTGCGACCCCGCACAGCGTCGACGAAACGATCAGGATCAGGGTCCAGCACGGCTGGGAAATGACAGCGGACATCCTCGATTGTAAGCCCCAGAACTTGAGCAGCCAAGCCCCGGGATAGATTTTCCACCTCCGGCAATTCAGGCATCGTGCCGATCCTTCAAGCGGAGAAGCTAAACCAGAGACGATTGAAGGAACTCGAATATGTCGCGAGCTTTTGGAGGACATCCGTTCACGAATCTCTGGAACCCTCCGGTACAAGCGCCGATCCCCAAACCATTCATCCGGAGGTCCCGATATCCCTGGCCGACGCATACCTTCTCTCGCAGACGGCTCAACTGGTTGGTTTCAAGAAGGCGTTGCAGCGCGTACAGTGTGCTGCCGTAGCAGGCGGAACAGGCCTGACGATCCAAGATGTAGGCTTTCAGTCGATCCAGCTCGCCCCTGCCCTGAGGGGGAATTTTTACAAAATCGGGTTGGCCGATTTCCCGTATTTGGGCGGAAAGGGTGTCCATGACTCCGACACCGTATTCGGCGGCTAAAGCGATGTGCCTGATCGTTTCGGGACGGTAGCCCATCAACTCGGCGACATAGCTGTCTACCAATACCGGATCTTTGCCCAGGATCACCCTGTCCATGGCCAGAGGATTGCCTCCGGTTTCCGAAGTAGGATCACCACAGATACCATCCACGATAACCAGGTTCTGTCGGATCAAAGTGTTCAGCAGAGCAATTGGCTCGTGGAGTCCTTCCGCATGATAACGCCGTTTCTCCGAATCGGGGATGCAGCCCTTCATATTCTTCAAGGCGCAGGTCATACGGGTTGCACCATGTCCCTTTAGAACGGGAAGATTCACCAGATAGTCCGCCTCCAATGGGCACCTGCACACCTTGAATCGACCGCCCCGCACCTCGAAGGTACGAATGGGATCGCTCTTTAGATCGAGCAGACGAACTCCGTTTCCGGCGAACTTCTTCTCCAGTGCCTCGTAGCCGCAGACCCGGAACGCCCGACGGGTATCCCCCCCGGTCCAGCTGCTCTCGGCCACGGTGATTCTCTTGACTCCCACCTCAAGGAGGTACCGGATCACCCCCTCCACCAGCTGCGGATGGGTCGTTATCCCGGAGGAAGCCTCTCGGGCCATGACCAGGTTGGGTTTGAGCAGCACGTGGTCCCCGGGATTGAGCTCCGCGGCGATGTCCATTTCCTGGAGCAAGGTCAAGACCAGGTCGTAGGGTTTTTTCCCGTAGGCAACAGCCAGCTGTCTGGGATTCACGAGCCTACCGAACCGACGGCACGTTCAATGATTCGGCAGGCTTGCTGAGCAACCTCAGCGGGAATATCGTGATGGGTAACGATGCGTATCCAACCATCGTCGGGTGGATTTATGCACACGCCCTCACGGAGAAGCTCCTCCACCAGCCGCTGCTCCCTGTCCCCGTCACCGGGGTCCCGGTAACGCAGAAAGAACATATTGATCTTCACCGGCTCCGGCTGGACCTCGAAGATCCCGAGTTTGCAAAATGTACGAGCCAGCTCTTCCGCCTTGATCCGGTCCTCCGGCAGTCTCTGGCGCATCTGTCGGAGAGCTACCAGCCCTGCGGCGGCAATCACTCCGGCCTGCCGCATTCCGCCGCCCATGATTTTTCGTTTCTTTCGGGCTGCCTGAATGAACTCTCTGCTGCCAGCCAACATCGAACCCACGGGCGCGCACAAACCCTTTGAAAGGCAAAACATCACCGAATCGGTCAGCTCGGCGATCCGCCTGCCTTCTACTTCGAGATAATGGGCGGCGTTGAACAGGCGAGCACCGTCGAGGTGCACCGGGACATTCAACTCGTGGGCGTGATTCAGGATATCCTCCATGACCTGAAGCGGCATGACCTCTCCATTGCCGAGAGCGTTCTCCAAGGCGATAAGATCTGTCTGCGGACAGTGGATATCCTGCCCGCGCCTAATATGGGCCTCGATCTCCTCCCAAACCGGATACGCTCCCCGCGGAGTGACGGTTCGAAGCTGGGCACCGGCGATCACCGCTGCAGCTCCCGCCTCATGCTGCACGATATGGCTCTGATCGCTCAGCACCACTTCATTACCCCGCCTGCAGTGGGTGAACAGGGCAAGTTGGTTCCCGAACGTTCCGGAAGGCACAAACAGGGCGGATTCCTTTCCGACCACCTCCGCGGCAAAGGCCTCCAATTCGTTTACCGTAGGGTCTTCACCATACACATCATCCCCTACTTCCGCGCGATACATGGCTTCGCGCATATCTTGTGTCGGCTTGGTCACCGTGTCGGAGCGAAGATCGATTGTCCCCATCAGCTTTTTTCTCCCTGTGCTGCGCCTTTTGGATATTGTAACAATGTCTGTTCGGATCCTCGAACCTTCTGAAGTTGTTGGATCTCCTTCTGTCCTTCCGAGAGCTGAACGCGAAGGGTGTCAATTTCCCGCTGCCGTGATTCGATATCAGCCTCCAGCTTCGAAATCCTATCGGCAACGTTGCCGAGTTGGTCGCGAATCGAATCGATGCGCATGGCCGCCTTGAGCCTTTCTATTTGTTTTCGATTTTTCCGATTCTGTAGTTCTATCTCCTCGATCTGTTTGACAATACTCGAAGCTTCGACATCCGTGTACCCACCGGATCGTGTACCCCGGAAAAGACTTCCAAGAGCCTCAAAGGCGTCGTGCAGCTGCCCTTCGATACGCTGGATTTCCGTTTCGATTTCCCGTACACGTTTCTGATGGGATTTGTCCGCACCGAGAGTTTTCAACTCGTTCCACATTCTCTCCTTGTCCTCTCCGAGCTTCCCCGTCTCCCGATGTAAGGTGTCGATTGTTTTCTCATTCGCCTCATAGGGGGCCAGGGCTTCCCGCAGCCCACCGGCCTTCAGTTCGGGGTCCAATTCCGAATTACAGAATCGCCTCCCCACCTCGTGAAACGACTTGCCGACGGCTTTCCGTCTCAGAGAAAGGATACCCTTCAAGAAGAGGGAACGCCCGGTCTCACGAAAAATACGAAAGAATTTACCCTCTTTTGTGTGAGCCTGAAGCTCGTCATACTCTGCTTCCAGTTCCTCCAGCTCTTGTTCCTGCCGCCTCAACGGTTCAAACAACTCCCGGTACTCCTCCCTCGGAGCCTTCAAGCTCTTATACGCTGTGTAGGCCGCCCGGCCGATAGCCTCGCAGATCTCCTGGTTTCTCTCTGCCAGCTCGGCAATCCGGGCCTTCCTGTTTCGAATCTCCCGTTCAAGCTCCTCGCTACGGGTAACAGATTGTAGTATTTTCTTCACCAGTTGACGGCTCTCGGGAAGCTGGTGGCGCAGGTCTTGAATCCGCTTGTGGAGTTCCTTCATCTCCGGGGTAGCCAACGCCCCGGCTTCCTGGTAGGAAAGGTATTCCCCTAATTTTCTCAAGCAGAGGTGGACCTCGCTGGTGTTTTTTTCTATACCCCTCTGCAGCTCGTTGATCGTCCGTTTATAGGTATCCATCATGCTATCGCTCAAGCCTCCAAGCCAAGTTCCTTGTCGATGATCGCTTTGGTAACGCTCAGTACTTCTCCGGTTTCAACCCTCACCAGCTTCAGAAACAGCTCGTATCCCTTAGCCGTGGAATAGAGCTTCCCGATGATGAGCAGCTGCGCCCCGATCAGCTCTCCGACCTTTGCAGCCCCCTGCTCCTCGGCCAAATCCGACAGCTGTAATTCCAGCTCTTCCAGAACATCTTGAAGATCTTTGCGCTCCACGATTCGGAAAAGCTCCTTGAACATCTTGTCCTTCCCGAAGCTTAAAATCAATTGCTCCGTGAAGTACTCCGAGTTTAGACTCAAGTGTATTTGGGCCGGGCTGAGAGGAAGTACGGCTGCAGCGGTACCTTTGGAGATTCGAACCGTCGAATAGTCAATCAGTTGGGAGACCGCCATGGAAAAGAGCTTGTTCAGCGTCTCCTCCCTCTCCTCCGCACCGATCTTGCTGGCCGTGAAATACTCCTCCTCCTCATCGATGGGCTGGTCGGTGATATGGGACAATTCCTCCTTGGCGAAACGGATAATGATGGCTTCCAGCTTGTCCGTCTGATAGTTGGCCCCGGTGTGGTGACTGACACTGCCCGGCGTCCCGCCTTCGCTCTCGCCGGTCTCACCGTAGGTTAGGAATATATACTTCGCCGAAGTGTACTGGGCAATCTGCCGTAGTACGACCTCTCCCAGCAGGTCAAGACCACCTGTTCCTACACTGAAAATCTTTATCCCCTTCTCTTTCGCATCCTTGACCGCTTGCGCGTAGGTATATCGCTGGCCGTAGTCCAGGTGCGGCGGCGCGTCTGTAATGATGAAACCGAGGCGCACCCCGCCATGACTCCAGGACAACCTCGTGGCCTGCTCGAGTGCGGACTGGAGATCCTCCGGCGTATCCCCTCCTCCGGAAGCTTCTACCACATCGAGAGCCGATTGGAACTCCCGGAGGTTTTCGGTGAAAGGAACGACCTCGGTCACGTATTCATCCCCGCGATCCTTGTACAAGACCATCCCGAATCGTACCCGCGGTTTCGACGAAAGGGAGGCCAGATTGAGTTTGATGAGCTCGATCGTGGTTTTCAGTCGTTGAATTTCTTCACCCATGCTTCCGGTTGTATCGAGGATAAAGAGCAGATCCAATGGAATCCGGCTCATTTCGACCCTAGGCGCTTCAAAGGTGATCAGGATCTCCCGCCGGCCGAAACGATCGAGGGAAACGGTCCTTCGCTGTTGGTTGTGCGTGACCTCTACGGTATACCCCTTCTGATCTCCGTATTCGGCGGGGAACAGGAGAAAACTTCCGTCGGCATAGGTCGTTCCCCTGCAGAGAAGACTACGATTCGGCCCGTACACGGCGATCGCGGCGTTGGGAATAGACTTGCCTTCGCTGCCTTGGACCTTGAGGATGATCCGTTCTTCGATGGGAATCGGTATATGGTTGACCCGCTCACCGTAGGTGGCCAAGAATTGCACGAAGTAGTTGAACTGCTTGTTGTCGTCGGCAAAACCGGCTTTCAGACCTGAGACTTGAGGTCTTGTGGAAGTACCGGAAGAACGGGTCGTTACGGTTCCCGAAGGCGCCGCTTTCTCCTCCGGCACTGCCTCGGCGACACCCGCAGCATCCGCTTCCCCGCTCCAGAGAGATTCACCGCTTTCACCGGCGGCGCTTTCCCTCTTTTCCGTCCCGGTACTCTTGGGCTCTTCCTCCCGCAAGGGTGGAGATTCTGAAAGCCCCGGCTCAACCGGCTCCATGGCATACTCTGCTCTACCGCCAAATCCCATGCAGGACAGGAACACCAGGGCGAACAGCGGCGGAATATACAGCTTCCAGACAGCGGCTTTTGGTTTCATCTGCGTTTCTCCTTCGCGCCCCGGCGCGCTCCCTCCCGTTCGGCGAGTATTCGGATGGATCCCAACGGTCGTGATTATAGCATAGCGAATAATTGCGGGATGATGTAGATCTATCGGAACATGTTTTGGGCGATATCGTGACGGCGAACGGAGTAAGAAACTTCGCTGGAGTCCACCTCCAGCCACACTTCCACTTTGCCGATCATCTCCCTGATTTCCCGTTGCTCCTGGATCGGACCGGACAGGTCGTAGCTGTGGATCTGGCCTTCGTAGTTGATCACCACCGTATACTCTAATACATCGTCCCGGCGTCGAGCCTCTGCGACCAGCTCGATCGGGACAGGCCGACCCTCCCGGTCTATGAAGGAGGCATCATGTTCCCGGCGGACGCTCCCCGCTGCCTCCAACTCCCGGAAGCTGATGTCTTCCCAGACCAACCGTTGAAGGTTGTAGATGATCTCATTGAAATGGCGGGCCTTGGCCCGGACAACGCTCCGTTTTCCCGGTTGGATCTCCACCTCCTCCTCCCAGTCGTGGAAGGTAATTTCCGGCTGCTTGACAACACCAAAACCGGAAAGGTGGATGCGCAGGCGGTGGGTTCCCGGTGACAGATCCTCGATCCCGAAGGGAACACGGGGATCCCCCGTTGTATAGCCGATGAACTCATCATCCACAAAGATCTCCGCGTCTATTAGATGGGAGAACAAGTGGACCGAACCCGGTTTCTCATCCTGGAGCGAGATGATCGAACGGTCGTGCTGATCCGACTGCAGAGCCGCCTCCCGTCCTGTCAACCGGAAGATGATCTGTTCGGATATCGCGTGCAGTGTATTTTCGCTGGCTCCGCGCTCGGAAAAGGTAAGGGTGCGGGCGCTGGCCACATCGAGCAGGCGAACCGTAATCAGGACATCCCTGCCCAGAAAGACGTACTCCCCCCTCAGCAGGTAATCCGCTCCAAGGATCCTGCCGACCTCGATGGCCCTGTTCTGATCCTCCGCCAGGCTGCTGAGCTGCAGCTCCTGCTCCCTCAGGATGTCGTCCAGATCGCTTCGGTTTACGACCTCGATATCCTGGGCTCCTGAAAGGTCGAAGAGCAGCAGGCCCCGAATGATCCCTTCCAGATAGTCGTAGCGGGGGTTGGCGCTCACGTTGTCGATGGACAGAAAGGCGATATTTGCCGGAAGAGAGAATCCGTGTACCGCGGTCAGGCAGAGGAAAACGGCCGGCAGGAGTATTAAACAAATGGGAAATCGATTTCTGTTTATTCTCACATTCGTCCTACGATTCATCATTTCGTTGATATATAGAGCCGAGGTTTCCATAGCGGATCAGGAGTTTCCATTGCTTGGAACTCTATCCGATCAGACTCGGAAAAAATCACGATTCCATACCGGATGCTGGCGGTTGATCCTGCTACGATCGGACCCAGATTAATAAGCTCGAATCCGCGGTCCATCCGGGGATAGTGTCGAGTGAATACATCCACATCGATAAAATCGCCTTGTGAGAGGGTGTAATAATCAGTAATGGTTGTCCAATCTGCAATAATCGGATGAATCTTGATAACCGTTTCGGGAAAGGTTCCTACAGATTTATACAACCTCAAGTATATACTGTCAAAATCATCGGGGATATCGTTGACATTGAAGCGCATCACTATGGCAGAGGATGTTGGACTGGTCTGTGCGAACATAGTGGTATCAGAGTCGAACCAATCGATACCCTCAGCATAGCCGTCGATCTGAGGATATACCTCGACAAACTCGTTGTCCGGATCCAAAGGATTGTAACGGCCTCCTCGGGAAACAAAGAACACATCACAGCTCACAACCACGGCGCAAAGAAGGATAATCCCTATACATCTGATCGTTTTCCCCACACCGATCTCCTTAGCTAATATGAAATCCGCAGCATAATTCCGTTGGGCAGCGGAAGCAGCCGCAGTTTCTCCGGCCTAAGCTCATCCGCAGGCGCGTGCTGGTCATCGGCCGTCGCCTTCCCGCCCCCGATATCCGTAAAAAAGGGCAGCAGTATCCCTAGACCGCCAACGGCCCAGAATCCGTAGGACAGAACACTGTTCAGGACGTATCGGTCGTAGGCGTTCTCGTCCGATCCATCATTCTCGATGAAGGTCTGCCTGTGGTTCAAGGCCACCGTTCGGGTAACGCTTCCCAGTCCAACCAGAGAGACACCGGCCACGAGGGAGGCCTTGTCCCAAAACCCGGAGATGGGTTCCTCCTTAGGACCTGGGATGAAAAAGGCGGTGATCATCCCTGCCCCCCCGATCAGCCAGAAGGCGTAGCTGCTCAATCTCTCGATGCTGTAGAGGATGTGGCCGTTCCGATACCGGGTGTACAGCTCGTCCAAATCGGTCCCGGCAGCCATGTAGTCTTCGTAGAGGAAGTCATTGGTGTAGCGCTGGGCACCGGCCATCAGGTCGAGCACATTGCCGGCGATGGATACAGCCGCCCCCGCGGTGAAGAGGGTCTTCCCCCAACGGGATAGACGGAAAGTCCTATCGGGAAAAACCGCCAGGTAGGTGGGGACCGAAGCGACAGCCAGGGACCAGGATACGTAGGACAGGGTGGTTGTGAAGAAGTAGCCGAAATAGGCGCTGTTGTAGGTCTTCCACAGCTCGTCGAAGTTCCAACTCGCTTCGCTGTAATCAACATAGGAATCGGAGATCTTGCGGCGCAGCTCGAAACCCGTGCTTCCCATAAAGTTACCGAGCTCGAGTAGAAACATACCGCCGCAGATGTTCACCAGAGGCCACAGATCGGCTTTACCGAGTTTTTCCGTCAGCCCCGGGGTAAGATCCGGACGGATCCCTGCTCCCTCATTCGGCAGCCGGGTTTCCGGACCGCTCGGCGATGCTTCACCACCCTGCCCGACCGCCCCCGCGGCACCGTAAGCTTCCGAAGTTCCTGGATCCTGCTCCTCTACCAGGCTTCCCGGCACGGCTTTTCTCACCAAGCCCATGGTCAAATCTCTGCAAGCCGTTTCAAGATCCTCTACCTCTGCAGCACTGATAGAATCCGCAGCGATGGTGCGGGAGGCAGCGACCGCAATGACCTTGGCATTCACGATGTACCGGCCCTCGGCTCGAGCGACGGATCCGAGTACGATATGATCTGCCGACAACTTGCGCCCTATTTCTACGGCGCAGTCAATGTCGTTGCACTCAGACGTAGTGTTCCCTGCGGTTGCCAGGATTTGGTCCCTCTGCTCGGCAGTTACGACCTCGTATACCCCGGTATCGATAAAACTAGTCTCCATGAACACGTACACGTTACCGGCGTCGGCCCGAGAGACTTTCACGGATTCGAAGGGCAGAATTCCCACGACAGGTTTTTCTTGGCAGAAACCGGAGTGGGAAGCGGCGATCAAAAACAGAAGAGAAAACAGGTAAGTTTTAAGCGTGGTGACAGTGATATGGATCCCCATGTGTAACGGCAGCTGTCTCTTACTATCTATATACCTTATCGGTGAAAACCCAACGGGTTTTCGAGTTTAAAACTCACAATTTCAGTTGTTCCTGCAAAGCGTTGATCAGGCGGAAAATCCTTTTTTCCGATGAGCTTTTGCCGCTTCCACGTATTTCTGTGCCCACCGCTGGTTGGTTTGGCTGCTGTTCTCGTCAGTCTGGCGAATCAAGCGGCCCGGAACGCCCGCCATCAGGGAGAGGGGCTCAACAACGACGTTTTCCCGGATCAGAGTCCCGGCGGCGATGATGCTTCCCCTTCCTATTAGGGCTCCGGACAGTATGATCGCTCCCATTCCGATCAAGCAGTCGGATTCGACTGTGCAGGCATGAAGGATCACCCCATGTCCGACCGTGACATTGTCCTGCACAATGCAGGGTCTGTCGTTTTCCACGTGAAGGATTGAGCCGTCTTGAATGTTGCTGTTGGCACCGACCTCTACATAATTGATGTCCCCCCGGAGAACCGCGTTGTACCAGATCGAAGAACCCGCGGCCAATCGTACGTCTCCCACAATCTGGGCACCCCGTGCGACAAATACACTCGGATCGATCCGGGGATCGGTGTCGAGTATATTTTTCGGAAGATCAGTTTTGTCCATGTACCGGCTCCTCGTCGTGGTATGATTATACTTTCAGAAAACCTGCACGAACAATGGACTTTCTGGCAATACCTGCCATAATACCAGAACAATACGAAGGAAGTGTGAAACATACTACCATCGAGTGTAAATTTTTGTCTTTGCTGTGATGACCGCCGTAATTTCTCTTCTCGTTGCTTCTGCAGGCTATTCGATCCATTCCATTGCCCAGGCGGGTCAGAAGATAGGGCTCGCGATCACCGACCGCCATAGAACCAAGGGGCTAATCGTTTGGATCCTATCGACATTCTCGATGCCCGTCGCCGTGTTCTTGATCCTATACGCGGTATCGATCGGAAACGCATCTTTGGTGGGTGCGATGTCCGGCTCCGGTTTGGCTTCCCTGGCCGTCTTTTCCCATCTCTATATGCACGAGGGTATTTCAAAACAAGAGTTGATCGGTGTTTTCACGGTTATTGTTGCAGCAATTCTTATCGGTTCTTTCAAGCTCGACATGATCGCCAAAGAGCCCTCTTTGTCCGCCCTCTACATCTACCTGCCCGCAGTCTGCGGTACATATCTGTTGCTCTGGTTTTCATTCAGAAGAGGTAACAAAATCGTCGGCATCGTGATCGCGGGATTCGCCGGAGCCATAGGAGGCTTCGTTCCACTATTTCAAAAAGTATCTATCTCCCCACGCGGTCTGTCCCAACCATTACTCCGCTTTCACTTCCGGATCGAAACACCGATTACCATGCTGTTGAAGAAGGGGGCTGATCTATTATCGAATCCCTGGGCTCTGGCCTGGATCGTGATCTCTCTGTTGTCGATGCTGGTTATGCAGTTTGCCTACCGGAGGGGAAAAGCGATCCAATTGATCCCGGCTTTCGCGGCCAATACCATCGCCATTCCGGTATTCGGCGGCGTAGTGGTCTTCCAAGAGAGTTTACATCCGATTCAGTGGATCGGCGTGGCTCTCATCATAGCCGGTGTGTTCCTGATAACCCTGAAAAGGAGTTACAACCTAACTAAGAGATAATCTCTGCGAGGAGTTACCGCCCATGCGTAAAGCTCTTGCGGCCGTCCTGGTCGCCGTTCTTGTTTTCCCCCTGTTACTGGCTGCCCTCATGACCTTTTCTGTCAGCACCTGGGCTTTTAACCGAGGATTCTACCTGCAACTGGTCTCGGATGAACGCATCTACGAAGCGATCCTGAGCGAAACAGCCTGGGAGCAGGAACGGATATTCGAGGTTAGCGAGTTCGGCGGCATTCCCGGTGATGCCCTGGCCAAAGCCCTGCGGGAGGTGGTTACCCCGAACTATCTGCGTTCCCAGGCTGTAACCCTGGTCAACGCTGCCTTCGATGCGGTCGAGGGACGTGCTTCCGTTTTGGAAATGACCGTCGATCTGACGCCTTTGAAGGACAGGCTCCGGGGCGAGGCGGGGGATCGGTTCGCCCGCTCCTTGGCGGCAAATCTTCCCGTCTGCTCTGCCGGTGAAGAGGCTTTCGCTCCGGGGGCAAAGTTGCCTCGCTGTCGACCTGCGGAGCTTTCCGAAGAACGGGTTGCGGAGGCGATAGTAGAAGCCCTCCCTGCATTCCTCGACGGTCTGCCTGACACCTATCCCCAGCCCCCCGATACGATATATTTCGACTATACGCCGGAGGATGAGTTTTGGACCGGCTTCGTCGGGACAAACCGGCTGATCTGGGTCAACATTCTCTTGGCTCTGGTTGCGGCGAGCTTCTGGGTGGGTGCGGCCTTTGTCGGTGGTGAGGATCGCCGCCGGATCGTGCAGTGGCTGGGTTGGCCGCTGTTTATTCCCGCCGTACTGATCCTGATCGGCGGGATATCGATCCGGATAGCGGCGGGGTGGCCCTGGATCGAGTACGGGCTAAGCTCCTGGGTTGTTTCCGATGTCTGGTACAGCGCAGAGATTGCCGAAGTGTTTGCTGCGATCGCCCGTTCCGCCCTGAAGGCCATAGCCCGGGGCTTCCTGGTCACAGGAGGAATTTCTTTCGGGTTATCAATGGGGCTGATCGTTTGGTCCTTTTCGATCGAGGCGGAGGAGAATTAAAACTATCTTGCAAAAGGAAGCGAATCGGATATGATATGTGGAAGATAAGATAAAATAAGGAGGCGAAGCCCCTGGGCAAAGGAGGTGGAAACCCCAGGGGCCTCCCTTTTTTTCATTATCGATCAATTTCCACGTACACATAACGGAGTCAATAAAAAATGCAGATTGGAGGACTCAGGTGACAGGGATACAATTCCCGAAAGATTTCCTTTGGGGTACGGCAACAGCTTCGTATCAGATCGAGGGTGCCGTGAACGAAGATGGTCGCGGGGAGACCATATGGGACCGTTTCAGCCACACGCCTGGAAAAGTATACAAGAACCAGAACGGGGATATTGCCTGCGAACATTATCATCGATACAGGGAAGACATCCGGCTTATGAAGGCGATCGGTCTGAAATCGTATCGGTTTTCCATCGCCTGGGCGCGGATATATCCCAGCGGCAGCGGAAAGATCAACCCCGCCGGCATCGATTTCTACCAGCGCCTGGTTGACGAGCTTTTAGCCAGCGGAATCGTTCCCATGATCACCCTCTATCACTGGGATTTGCCTCAGATCCTTCAGGACAAGGGGGGTTGGGGGCAGCGGGACACCGTAAAATACTTCTTGGATTTTGCGGGCACCATCTTTGGGGCGCTTTGCGACCGGGTGCAGCTGTGGATCACCCACAACGAACCCTGGGTGGCTGCCTATGTGGGACATAAAACCGGCGACCACGCTCCGGGGGTACGGGACGCGGAAACGGCTCTGCAGGTCTCCCACCACCTGCTTCTCTCCCACGCTCAGGCAGTTCAGCTTTTTCAAGAGTACAAGAAAGCAGACGGCCAAATCGGGATCACCCTGAATATCGCCCCCGCTTATCCGGATACGGATTCTCCGGAAGACGAGCAGGCCGCTCAGTACTACGACGGCTATCAGAACCGATGGTTTCTCGATCCGATATTCAAAGGTCAGTATCCCGAGGACATGCTCGAGCTGTATCGGCAGCGGTACGAGACCCCGAGAATCGAATCCGAAGACCTCGAGTATTTCAAAAAGAGCCGTGTCGATTTCCTCGGCGTGAACTACTACATGCGCAAGATCCTTCGCCGGCCGGAGAGACAAAACGAGCTGTTTGCGGAGCTCCGGCCGGACTATCAAGGGGTCCGGTTCACCGACATGGACTGGGAAGTGTATCCGGATGGGCTGTATTCGCTTCTCACCCGGATCCAGAAGGACTACGATCCCCCCGCGCTCTATGTCACGGAAAACGGGATTGCCTGCAGGGATGTTCAATCGGCGAACGGGCAGATTCGAGACGACGAACGAATCAGCTATCTGCGGGACCACTTCAGCGCGGCACACAAGGCTATACAGGCTGGGGTCAAGCTCAAGGGCTATTATGTATGGAGCCTGATCGACAACTTCGAATGGGCCCATGGCTACAGCAAACGATTTGGTATCGTGTACGTAGACTATAAAACTCAAGCCCGTGTCCTGAAGGAGAGCGCCCACTGGTATCGAGAGGTCATCAACAACTCCGGATTCTAGAGCGGCCGCGGGGGTGCGTGCTTCAGGGCACCCTTTATTCTCTGACAGCCACGACAGACAGGGTCACAACCAGTGCAACAAGTGATCCGGCGATCCCCATAGACACGGTTAGGGAAAGTGGAGCGAGTACTCCTCTACCTGCTTTTCCTGCTAACAATAACGGCAGAACCCCGGCGATTGTCGTAAGGGATGACACAAGCAGAGGTCTTAGTTTTTTCACTAACGCCTCGTAGACTCTTTCTACGGTTAGGCGGCCTGCGCAAAGATCGACAAACACGAGGATGGCATTGTTCACGGCAATCCCGCTCGTTAAGATCAGACCGATGATCACAGGCAAAGTGAAGGACCATGAAATTGCCTTCATAGCCAGGAAAGGACAGACGAAGGAGCAGGGAATTTGAAGCAGGATGATACCGGATATGCGGATCGATTCAAACTGAAACATGAGTATGAAGAAGATCAGCAGCACCGCGAGACCTAGGCTGACCAGCACGGCTTTGCCCAGCAGAATCTCCTCTTCCACTTCCCTGCCGATGTCCCCCCGGTATTCCGGTGGAAAAGGAAAAGATTCCAGGATCCTCCGGGTGGTCCGCAGGAGTCTGGCTCTGCTGCTCCAGTCAGTCAGAATGGAGAGGCTCAGAGCCCTGGATCGATTGAGGTGGTAGATCCTTCCGCTCTGCTGTTGATCGGTCACCTGCACGAGCGATCCGATCGGCAGGGCACCGGACCGGGAGGGTAGCTGCAGCAACTTCTCTACACTCCGTTCGTCTTCCTTGAGGTTTTTCGATTGCAGCTTGATATCCATTTCCTCCGGACCGGTTGTCCACTTGTCTAAAACGGGTGCGGATAAGGCCCAATACATCCGGGAGTACAACCGCCCCGGATCCGCTCCTGCCTGGGCAACCTTTGCCAGATCGACATGCAGCGTCCTTGCAGGAAGCACGTCTTTGAAATGGAAAACTACCTCTTCGGCTGCGGGCATCCCTTGAAGGTCCCGAGCCAGCTGCACCGCCAACCTTTTCAACTCATCCAACCTTGGACCCGAGAGTGTCAGAGAAAACGACGTTCCTTCGGTGCTGCCATCGGGGAAATGAAGGAACCCTTCCCCAAGAATTTCTTTCTGCTCGCGGAGGAAGTCCACTAACTGCCCCGTGTTCACGGCTTCTGCCGTCTGTAGATAGAAGGTCGCCCGCTCGCGTTCATAGCGGCTGCTCACCCGATCCACACCTCCATAGGCCAACAGCGTTCGTTCTAAGGGGGAAACCGCCTGCAGGATGAACTCCTTTGTATAACCGCTGGGATACTCCACGGAGAAATGAATCACTTCATCCCTCAGTCCTGAAATTCCCATTCCCCCCCTCACCGATCCGAATGCCGTGATAAAAACGGCACAGACCGTGACAACAGCAGCAATCGAAATCGGCCAGCGGATCCTGTTGAGCATGGAGACAAGAGCACGAAAGCAGCCTAGGATCATATCCTTTCCACGACCAAACTTCAGAATCCCCAACTCTTGTCTGCCCGTCGATGTGCAAGCAGCTCTGCGGGTTCGATAGAACCAGTGGAGGAAGGTGGGAAGGAAGAGGAAAACAAATAGACAGGAGGCGACCACCGACCCGGCTACCGAGACGGCAAGACCTTTAAACTGATGGACCAACACCGAAGGAGCAAAAAACAGGGGGAAGAAAACCGCAACCGTCGTGGCGGCGGAGAACAGAATAGGACCTCGAGACACGAACACCGCCTTTCGGTAGTTCATACCTGATCGGAAGTACTCCTCAACGAAGATGACACCTGCATCGATTACCAGTCCGACGCCTACGGCAATACCCGAGAGGGTCACAATGTTGAGTTCCTCCCCCGATAGCCGCAAGGCAGCGAGTGAAACAAGAACGGAAAAGGGAATGTTCGCACTGATCATGACGGCCGGAAACAGTCTTCCCAAAAATAGAATTGTAAGCAGCACTACGAAGCAGATCCCGGCAGCCACGGCATAGAGAACCTGTTCAAGGGCTCCCCGAACAAGACGCCCATAGCTGTACAAAATCTCCCCGGCTGGAAGATTCGCGACCAGCCCTTCCAGCCGGCTGCACAGTGCCAGCAGATTGGCATCGCCGGTCGGCTGGACATAGACGAGCAAACGTTTTCTCCCGTCTACCCTTCCCAGTGATTCTGTCCTGCGTTGTTCTATCCCGACGGTCGCCACATCCCGGAGTTTAACTCCGGCGGCGATCGGTAGATCCAGCAGCTGCTCTGGCTTTCGGAACCGGGTGTCCAGGATATAGGGTTCTTCATTTTCCGGACCGAATCCACCCACGATGTTGGAGCCTCTTATCCTCTGTATCAGATCTTCCAGAACAAGATGAGACACCGACAATTTCTGCAGGTCGTATTCAACCACGACCTCGGATTCGAAGCCCCCGGTGATTTCGATTTCACCGCCGCCCTCTACATTCTCAAAAATTCGCTCCAGATCCTCCTCACTCAGGTCGCCGCCGATCGGAAATCCAGCGATAAACACAGGTTGTCCAAGGGGGTCGCTCTTCAAAATTACCGGTCGTTGCACGTTTGAGGGGAATTCCGCATATGCTGCATAGACAACCTCTCTAATCGAGAGGAAGTCTGTATCGAGGTCCGTGTCCGATGAGAAGGTGATGATCAAGCGGGCTTTGCCCCTGTCGGCGACCGAAAAGATCTCTATAATTCCCGCTACATGGGCTATGCTCGCCTCCAGGGGGTCCACTATTGTGCGCTCGATCTCCTCTTCAAAAGACCCCCGGCATTCAATGGTTACTGAAACTGATTTGTTCTGGGACCTGGGTAGATACCCGAGAGGCACCGATGCGGCTAACAGGACGATCAGTATACACAAGAATATAAGCAGCAGGGAAACCCTTCTGGGTTTCTCGATCCAACTTTTCCGATAATTCATCGCCGCCGAGATCGGGAAGCACCGCTCAACCGATCGTAAAGCACGGGGAAGATCAGCAGTATGGAAACCAGACCGACGAGGAGCCCGCCGATGAGGGCGACTGCGGTGTTGCTTTGGAGAACCGCCTCTCCGGCCGAGTGCACAGCGATCGGAATCATAGCGACAATCGTAGACAGCACGGTTGCAGCGACAGGTTCGAGCCGATCAACGCTCGAGTTCAAAATGTGTTTGCGGGTAATCGGCCGTTGCCCCGTATAACCGACAACAAGGATAATCGAGATGTTTACTGCCGTACCGAGCAAAATCAAAATTCCCAGGAACGAGTTGATATTCAGGCTGTACCCGCACAGTAAGAGGGCAAACAGACCGCCGGCTACGGCAGGCGGGAGAGATGATAGAAGAACAAGGGGAAGAACGAAGGATTCAAACTGTGCGCCTAGCAGAAGATACATGAGGATCAGAGCAAAGAAAAAAACAAATAAAATATGTCGCTGATTCTGCTTCAATGCCGAGACGGTCAACAATTCACCGAAATGTTCAGCACCCGTAGAAAGAAAAGTCGTCACCTTGTCTGCACAGCCGGACACAGGATGCACGGTCAGAGTCACCGCGGGTGCGCGATTGAAACGATGAAGCTCCTGATATGAGTGAGTGTGCACGAAGGTAGCCAGGACTCCCGTCTCAACAAGCTCGGGTCCAACAGGGATTCGAATCCGCTTTTGCTGATCCTCCGTGGCCAGATCCGCCGGATCCAGGCGGACTCGAATATCTACGCTTCTTCCCCCGGAGTGAATTTGGGCTCCTGTGTGGCCCTGCAATGCTGTGCGCAAGGAATCGAGCACGACTGCCGGTTCTGCCTGATGGGATGCCAATCTTGCCGGTTCAAGGGTAAGCTGGATGCGAGGGGCCTCCCCGACAGTATCAAGGGCAGAAGCGCTGACCAAGCGATCGTCTGTGAGTTTCTCCGCGGTGTGTTTTGCCGTTTCTACTAGCAATTCGCGATCTTTACCGGTTAGGCGATACTGCATGACATCCGAAGCACCGAGAAGCAGGCGAACAGAATCCGGAGGTTGAGATAGGGTATAGTGAACGTTCGGAACCTGTTCCAAGATTTCGCCGATTTCCGTCAGTACCGCTGAGGAGGGTTGTTCCCGGATGTCAGATAGATGAATATGGAAACGAACACAACGAGGATCCCTGTCCGGTTCGCTGCGATCCAACAAAGTACTACGATCATAGCCGGCTGCAGCGAAGACGGAATCTACCCCGCCAAGTGTGTATAAATCGAGCGCGATCTCCTGACTTCGCGACCTGCAAAGGTCGATCGGCGTCCCCGCCGGAAAACCAGCCCGGATCTCATATTCCCCGGATGCGATGTTCGGCAAGATTCGTTTAGGCAGGTATACAAACGAAATGATCCCGGCCACCACCAAGAAAGCCAGTAGTACCACGGCAATAAACGGATGCTTCAGCGCCTTCTCGAGATATCTGATATAGACACGACGCATCCCGGCGACGGAACCAGAGGTGAGCGTTCCCGTTATTCTCTTTGACCCGATCAATGTATAGAGCGCCGGTGTCAGGGTAACGGCGCATAGAAAGGAGGCAATCAGCAGACAGGAGACGGTCAAAGCTAAATCCCGGAACAAAGCCCCCGTTACGCCCTGGATGAACACAATCGGCAGAAATACCAGGAGAGTCGTCATCGTGGAACCGATTATCGCCGTAGTGCTTCTATCGGCGGCAGCGGCTATGCTCTTTGCTCCCACTGCCCGGGCCTGAATGAGGGAGTATAGAACAACGATGCTGTTGTCCACGATCATCCCTATGCCGATCACGATGCCTGAAAGGGAAATGATGTTGAGACTGATTCCGGCGAATCTCATGAATAGAAACACCACCGTCATTGCCGCTGGAATCGAGGCGGACACAATGAGCGGAACTGTCGCTCGTCTAAAAAGAAGCAATAGGACAAGAAAAACGGAGAGGCACCCCAAAGCCATCGCAATGAGAAGGTTTCGGATTCCCGACTCGATCGCTCCGGTCGGATCCTCTATGATCTGAACTTCGAGATCATTGGCGAACATGGGTCCCAAGGTCTTGAGTGAGTTGCGTACATGCCGAACCGTATTCAGGCTTCCACCGTCCGGCGTTTTTGAGATGAAGATCCCGACGGCTTCTCTTCCGTTGTGGTGGAAAAAAGACGTCCGTTCTCTGACATCCCAATACACGCGGGCGAACTCTTCGACCGGTACAACGGATCCGTCACCCGCGGTGGCAACCGGAATCTGACGTATCTCTTCTACGGTATCGACGTCTGTCGTCGCTTTGACCAGATACTCCCGCTCACCCTCAATCACCGTTCCCAGAGGAGCATCATAGATCGAGGAAGCAACAATGTGGGCCACCACCTGTAAGGGCACCCCCGCGGCTGCCAATTTTTGTCCATCAGCATCGACCCTGATCTCCGCTTCCTCGAGCCCTACGATACGTAATGAGGCAACTCCGGAAATCTGTTGAAGTCTTGTCGCCAGTTCTCCCCTCACGAGATTGCTGATATCCCGAATCCTTCGTCCCGATACGGGGATCACGGCCAGCGTCAGCACCGGTTGGTCAGAAATGTCTTCGGTCGCAAAGACCAAGGGCTTGCGCGCCCCATGGGGAAGGAAAGGATAAAGGGCATCGATTTTCTCCCTGATCTCCACCGCAGCCTGTTGGCGATCCACTTTCCAATCGAAGAGGAGGTGTACCGCGGACAGCTCATCCCTGCTGATAGAGCTGATTTCCCGAACAGCCTTCACGGAAGATAGGGCGTTTTCCACGGGGATAGTAACCAGAGTTTCGATCTCCGAGGCCGGAATGCCCCGATACTCCGTAACGACCCGAGCTGCGGGTACGGGTAGGCTCGGCAGCAATTCCCGATTCAACTGGGCAAAGGATACCAGTCCGAAGCTCACTACCGCGGCATAGACCATAAGCACCGAAACGGGATGCTCGGCTGCTCTTTTGACCAGTTTCACCTTCGTGCCACCCTAGTTGTTTATAAGCAGCACAAAATCCTCCGTCAGGCGATTGGAGAGATTGTCCTGCAGCGTTGTATCCAGCCGAAAGGTAATCGTACCTGAGACAGCAGGGTCTTCGATCAACGTGCAGAGTAGGCGCACCACGCTCTCCTCCGGAGCCGGAAGGGGTTCTGGATCAACAGCCAACGGTGAAATTCGGATATCGAGTGGCATGAGGGAGATGCACGCGGGGGCGATAACAATATCGAGAGACTTGAGGAAAGATCCCAGGTCGATCTGCGCGCCCTCGGCATGATGAAGATGAAAATCGAATGCAGGGGCTACGGAATCACCGAAATCATAATTTCCGGCGAATTGAAGGGGAACAAACTTATCGATTCCCGGAGGAGCCTCCAGATCCGCACAATAACTGATCCCCGTCACCGTGATCGGCATTGACTTCGGTCCGTTGATCACAAATGTATAAATCTGTCCGAGTACCTCCATCCTGTACACCCGGTTCCAAAGCAAATATTCGTCAAAACCAAGAATGCAGGATCTGTTCTCCCCGTTCCAGGTCACCGTGAAGGTGGTGTGAGGATCAACCTTGATCAGACCGATCTTCCTCTCCTCCGATAGGCCTTGAGAAAAGGTCAGCAGAAATCTCTCGTCCTTCTCGATTTCCAAGGACGGATCGATGCCGCCGCCGGACTGTGGGAGGATCCGGCCGCCCTCCACGGTTTCCACGGATACTATTGACGGCTCAATCACCTCTTGCACTCGAAAGCAGAATTGAAAATCTCCTTCAAGTCGGTTTCCCGACCTGTCGGATATCTCCTGGCTCAGTACCACCTCATAGCTTCCCCCGAATTGATAATCCGCAAGGGGTAGAAAATGCACTTCCTCCCCATTCGAGAACCACCGAAATCCACCGCTGGTCGAGGGGAAAAGAGAAAAGCCACTGTAAAAACTCGCCTCGTCAATGGGTTCGGAAAAAACAATGCGTATAGATTCTCGAGGCGATACCCCAGTCGCTCCGTCGATTGGCGCATGGGAGAGCACTTCCGGAGGTGTAAGCTCTTCGCCGGTAATAAATCCAAAGGTAAAGGATTGGGCAAGAGAATTACCGTAGATATCCTCGGCTGTGGCAGCCACCGCCAGGGTATAGCGGCAACTTTTGGCAACAGGGACCGCCGGAAAAAAAACCAACACGGTATCTTTCTCCCTCCAGGCGAAGTTCCCCCTCACCCTGTCGGCGTCTCTGCTCAAAGAAAATGCCTCTTCACAAAGAGGCCTGTTCATGGAGTTCGAAAAGCAAACAGTAATGCAGGGAACCTCCTCCACCGCTACGCATTCTCGGTTCGGGGACCAAGATGTGATCTCCGCCGCTTCCATGTTCAGCAGTTCGACAATGAAGGAACAACTGGAAAGGAAAGCAATCAGAATCGAGATCGTACAACGCCTCATCCCTACCCTCCTTTACTCCACCGCGGCGATAAGCAGCTGCTCGAGATCCTTTTCCAGTCGCCTGCCGTCATCTGTGCCTACGCCCCCTGGATCACCCCGAATGCACAGTAGATAGTAGATACACTGGGCGCTTGTAGATGCCTGGAGATCGGAAAAGGTAATACTGAGCCGGTTGTCTGCCGTCCAGGAAAAACCGGTGGCTATCGGATTTACCACCCCGTCGTAAGGGAAAAGGCAGATAAGAGAGATCGCCTCCTGAACCGCCATTTTCTCGCTGTTGCTGTCAAACACGGCCCCTGTAAAATCGAATGCAAAAGTGTAGTCATAGTTGGAAGTGATCGGGTAGGGTTCGATTTCAATTCCCGTTGCGGTCGTATAATCCTCGGGGCCTAGGATAATCCCGTCGTGAACAAGCTCGGTGCTGACCTCGATCAGTCCGGAGATCGTGCGAAAACCGACGGATTCAAAGTTGCTCAGGGGATTTCCCACCAGGTCGACAGCTTCCGCTGTGAAATCGAGAAGATATTCGGTATCCGGGGCAAATCCAACATCCGGCACCAACACCAGCGTCAACCCATCCAACCAGACCAGGATGGCGGATACGGGAGGATCTAAGATCAGTGCAGCCTCGGTGCCGGATTGTTCCATGGCTTCGCTGAATGCGACGCGCAACACCCTCTCGAGATCTATTTGTTCTTCGAGACTGCCGCCGGTCTCCGGATAGAGCTGAGCCGGCAGGTTGAAAGCGGGTTTTATGCTGATAACAAGGGGCGCTTCAACATCCTCCTGTACCCAGAACACGACTTCTTTCTGCTCTGCCAGGGGGATGCCGTCGGTATCCAGGATCTCCTCGGAGAATTCAATCGTGTAGCACTGGCAGTGCTTCCATCCCTCCTTGGGCGTCAGCACCAGCTCAGAGGTTCCGTTCTCCCAGCTGGCGGTTGTGTCCGTATGTGGATCTATGCCGAACCCCCGAACCAATGAAGCAGGATCGATATCCTTCGAGAAAAGAATACGCAGGCTGTTGTCCGAGGCAATCGTATCCCCCTGCCCCGGACTCGTGCTCACCACATAGGGCGCCGAACCACCGCTCGCCAGGTAGTAAAACGGGATGATCCGGTTTACCGAGTATTCGACACCCCGGGTGTCGTAGAAGCTTCCGGAGAACGAGAGTACGTACCGTCTGCCGGGGATCAGTCCCGATACGGGATGGAATTGCACGTTTTGTCCATCCCAGTGATATTGCCCGGCCATACCCCCCTCCTCGTCCTTCACGGTGAATAGGGCTTCCACCGAGTCTCTGTCGGTCTCGAAATCAAATCGAATGTGAGGGTTCTCGCCGGTTGTGAGGATTTGATTTTCAACACTGGGGCAGTATTCGATTCCAGAAGTGTCAGGGAACTCGAGCATCAGGCCGCATGAGAGAAGGGAAAGAACAGCAATGAGAGCCGATATCGAGAACGTCGGTTTATTCACGGTACTACCTCCACATCCGTTCCATCCCGCAATCCCAACGAGGAATCCAGTACGACGGTTTCCCCTTCCTCAAGACCTTCCAAAATGACAACGGAATCCCCCATGCGTTGACCGACGACCACCTCCTGCCGGAACACCCGCTCGTTTCGAACCACATGGACAACTGCGGTCCCGCCGGGGTGGGCCTGGGGATCAGTCAGAACCGCCTGATGAGGAACCATAACCTGCTCCTTGGGCTCACCCGTATAGATCCGTACCCGGGCAAACATCCCCGGGATGTAATCCCCTCTTGAATTGTCCAAACTTATTCGCACCCGAGCCGTTCGGGTTTGGGGGTTGATGTACGGGGAGATGAGCTCGACCTTACCCTCTATCGTTCGTTGAGCGTCGGCTTCAAAGCGAACATCTGCTTCCTGTCCTGCCCGTAGACTTATCAGGTCACTCTCGGCCACCTCCACCTGAGCGTAGACAGTGTCTGTATTGAACAGGGTGAAAAGAAGAGTGTCGCGACCGGCTTTTTCCCCCACCTCGACGAAGCGCATTCCTACGATTCCCTCGATCGGGGCTTCTACAACAGTCTCCTCGAGCATCATCGAGACGCGGCGCAACTCCGCACGGGCAGCTCCGAGCTCTGCCTCGGCAACTCGCCGCTCCGCAAGCAGCATTCGGGTATTGATGTCTGTAAACACCAGCCGCCGCTGCTGATCCTCTTCAGGTACTTTCAAACCTGCCGCCAGGATGTCTTCATTTCGAAAACCGATCTGCTGGATCTCAAGATCTTTTCCCGCCCGGACAAGCTCCATCTGAGCAGCTACAAACTTCGTTCTGAGAGCCTCCAATTCTCCTGAGGATATACCGCCTGCTTCATGCACGCGTTTCTTGTTCGAATAGATGTTCGAGATATTGTTGTACTCCGCCTCTCTCTGTGCCAAATCCGCTTTGGCTTTTTGAATTTCCAGGAGCTTGGCTTCTACGGCCTTCTTCCCCTCCCGCAGTCTCTCTTCTGCCAGGGATAGAAGGGCTTGTTTCGACGCCACCTCCGCCTCGATCTGCTCACTGTTGGTGCGCAGCTGTTCTTCGGAAAACATAGCGAGCGGCTGGCCTTCGGACACCCGCTGTCCTTCCTCAACCAGGACGCTCTCTATAGTCCCGTCAATACCCGGATAGATATCCGCCTTGCTTTTGTACACCAACGTGCCAAAAGTCTCCAAAACAGGGCGGACGGTCTGCATGCGAGCGTGGGCCACCCGAATCCTCTTGGCAACCGGTGTTTCATACACACCGGCCTGTTCATTTCTGTCTGTACACCCTTGATTCCACAGCAGCAGGGAAAGCAGGCAGGCGGACAGCCCGATTATCCGGGTCCGTTTACTACCTAACAACCTCACCTTTCCTCCTCGGCGACGAGTATATAGTTGTGACTGCTATCCAGCAGGTCCAAGCCGCACAGGGCGAGCAGTGATGTTTCCAACTGAAAAAGCGATACGATGCGGGAGAGCTGCTCCATCCGCAGCCGGGCTAATTCGATCCCACTCTGTAGATATTCGAGACGGGTGATTTCCCCGATCTCGAGCATCAAGGCCTGTATCGAGTGTCTCTGGATCTGTAACTGTTGTTTTTCAACTTCCAACCGTAGATTTTCAAGCAGATGGAGTCTGGTCTCCAACTGCTGCCGCACCGAAAATTCAAGTCTCCGCTTATAGCTCTGCATCTCGGCTTGAGCCTTTTGGAGATCGATTCCGGCGATTCGTACCGATTGCACTCCCTCCAGGTTCTCCCCCACATCCGCGGATGAGGTCATCCCCAGTGAACGCTCGCCGAGTGCATCACTTCCTGCGGTGATTCCGGTGCGGAAAGGAATGAATGGGGTGCTGAAATCCAGGTTCAACCCCAAAGAAAAACCCGGACTCGTGAGGGGGAAACCTTCGCCGGAAACACTTATCTCCGCTTGGGTGGAAACCCTGGGCAACCAGCTGCTCCGAGCCTGTCGTAAAGCAGCCTGTAGTGCGGCGAGCTCCGCTTCTCGTCGCTGGATCTCGGAGCTATGTCTTCCAGCGGCATCGATGTAGTACTGTACGTCCTCCACATTCAGCACTCCCTCAAAACCGGAGTTGATGGTTCCCGACAATTCCACCACCCTGGTCGCCTCGATGCCCAATAACTCTTTGATTTCGAAGGCCAGGCGCTTTTCCTCCTGTTTCAACAGAGCCAGTTCGATTTCCAGATCTTGCACGGCTAATACGATCTCCACATGGTCGAGCCGGGTGATCTCCCCCAAGAGCAACTCCTCCCCGGCAATGGCGATCTGTTCTTGTCCGGTTAACAGATTCTCCTCGAGAATTGCGATCTGCAGCCGCAGCTTGAGAATCTCGATATACCGATTCGCCACTTCAACACGCAGTTCCTGCTCCATTTTCTCGATATTGCTCTGCTGTATCTGCAACTGGTCCGCCAGCACCCTGCGTTGGTGGATTCGTCTTCCACCGGCGTACAGCAGCTGATCGACCCCCAGGGAAATCCTTCGCAGACGTCTATCCGTCGCGTAATAGGCCACAGAATCTTCCTGTGAGTAATCGAAGATGAGCTCCGGTAGAAAACTCCGTGCACTCAGCCTGTACCGGACAACCCCGATCCTGTAATCCAGTCGGGCGAAGCCTAATACATCACTGCTTTCAAAGGCACGTTTCAGAGCTTCGTCGATATCGATCCGGATCACCCGATCTGTCAGAGCCACGGCTGAAGCCTTTCCCGGGTCTGCAGTTAATCGGGAAGAACCGCTGGTTTGGCCGTACGAAACAGCCGCCATCACACATAACAAATAACCGATGCGGACAAAGACTGGGAATCTACATCGGTGGTTTCCACTGGCCATCTGTGGACCTTTTAGCGGGTCAAACGACGAAGCGCCCGGTGAATGATCGAGTGCAGGTAGGCGTAGGACTCGATCGTCTCCCTCGTATTCTCGCTGTACAGGGCGATTGCCACGGGTTCGCTCGATATTGGCTCTAATACGGTCAACTCGACGGTTACCGTATTGCGGGTCTGAAAGTTACGGGAAAACTCTTCCTCCTTTATCAGAGCACTGATCTTTAAGAGCTTCCCGGGTTGACGAAGTTCCTGTGAATTCCTGGCCAGTAGGAGTCGAAAAATATAGCCGGCATTGGCTTCCAAGTGCTGTGAATCGAATCCTTTTTGTACGGCGAGCGAATCGAGGACCAAGTCGGCCTGCTTGATCAACTCGGTATAGTCGGACCGTACGTACAGATCTTGAACTCTTCGGGTTTCAAGGAGCAAACACGAACTGAAAAACAGGATTATTCCGGCGAGAAGACAGCACCTCTTCATGGTACAGCTTCCCGCGTATCGGTCTGTTCGATCTGCTCCAAGATTGCCGCGACAGCAAGAGAGATGCTCGAGTCGTCGCCGAGCAGCGCCAATGCCTTTTTCAGCTCCAGCTCGGCACGATCCTTCAACCCGAAGCCGTAGTAGATTTCCGCCAGACCGATGGAAGCTTCGGACAATCTTTCTGTATAGGCTTGGGACTTCTGATAGAGTTCAATCGCTCCGGATAGATCCTCCTGCTTGCGCTTGACCTTTGCCATAAGTATCAACAGCTCAGGATCCTCCGAACTGACCGCCAGAGCATCCGCGAGAATGCTTCCCGCCTCCTCGGTTCTTTCCTGGTCGAGGAACAGGCGGGCCAGCCATTTCCGGGTATCCAGGTGGCAGGGATTGATCTTCAAGGTATGCTTCCAGTAGTGCTCTGCCTGCGGGAAGTCACTCTTGAAATAAAATACTTTTCCGAGAAGAAAGGAGTTTTGGCTGAAATCGGGCGCCTGCTCGTGGTTCTCGAGAAGCAGATCCAGAGCCGCATCGAGCCTCTGTTCTGAGTAGTGCTTCTTCGCTGTGAGATAGAGCCGGAGAGTTTTTTCGTCGGTAGGCTGTACTGACTGTCTTGTTCGAGAACAGCCAAGGAGCAACACCAGACAGGAAACAACCAGCAACCTCGCCGTTCTCGTTAAAATTCGGCGCTGGAGCATCATCAATACCTTGGGTGCGGTGTCATTGTAACACGCCCTCACCTTTGGGAAAAGGAAATATCCTCTTTTTCTGGGACTGAAACGTTTCTTCAACGGTTTCTCTACGTTGGAGCACCCATTGAAGCACCTATTGATCGAATCTGAGAAATACTTTAGATCAACTCCTGACCCTCAGAGTTCGTCTTCGGAATGTGGCATTGGGAAAATGGAATTTCGGAGTAGCTCTTGCATGTGTGGAAGTATCTTATCTGCAGCTTTACCTCTAATCTGCAGGACCGAGGACCAACGCTTCCCCGTCCATACGCTGATCTACTCGAGGATGAGATTCCTGAGTTCTGAAGCAGACTATCTGCTGACCAATTCAGAGTTCTGTGTCTCTTCTGCTTTCGGAGATTTATCGTGGTGACATACGCCTTCGCAAAGGTAACGGCGAAAGTATCGCGTGCTGAAATCCAGAAAGCGAAGAAATATCAGTCTGATTTCTTATCCTGTTTTGACGGGTCTGACCTGGAGGCGATTCATGATGACATTTGACTCTCACCTGAAGGAAAAGCTGAAAAACAAACGGTTCAAGAGGATGTACGAAGAAGAGAAAGAGCTTCTTGACATCTCACTCAAGATCCTGGAGGTAGTGGAAGAGTTTCTATGCTTGGACCTGCTATTTCAGCTTCCTGACCCGCTTCTCGATCAGGCCTTCGATCTTTTCGAATGACGGGGGCGGTCCGGTTCTGACCTGCTTTCCGTCGACAAACAGTCCGTCGGAAATCCCCCACTCTTCGAACACATCCCGATCCAGGGTATCGTATTTCTGGAAGAGAACCTTGTCACCAAACTGCTCGGCGGCCCGGCGCGCCCGTTCAAAAGACAGGTTTTGAGCCGGACACCAGCCGTTGATAAAGGCGCTGACCGTGACCCTGCCGGCGGTCTTCCCCGGCTTTTTCTTCCGGCGTACCCACTTGGGAGCTACAGCTTCCTGGCTGAAGGGCTTCCAGAGCAGCACCATGATTCCATTCCTGTCCACCGGTTTGTAGCCCTGCTTCTTGAACCACGAAGCCCTCATGAAAAAGGGAAGCAACACACCCCAGGCAGCGATCCCTTTCTTGCCCAGCGCCCGGCTGTCCTCCTCCGCAGCGCGCAACAGCGCCTTGCCCGTGTGCCGGGCAATCCTACGGCGCCTGCACGATCCGCAGCAACCCCATGTGACAGCAAAGCCGTCAAGCGGGTAAGGGGCAGCAGCGAGAGGGTCGGTGCACCTCTCGCTCTACTATCGGAAGCACTGAAGACCCGAGTGAGTCTCCTTGCTTCGCTCACGTCCGAAACGGGGCGGGCGGTAGTAGATGGTGACCCCCGGTAGACCCGCCAGCCAGGATAACCGCGGATCTTCCCCACAGTCGTAGAGCTTCAGTAGACCGTCGGCGCCGGCAAGGCGAGCCTGAAGCTCCGCAGCCGCCTCCGAGACCCGGGGGGCCAGCGTATCGATGTCGTAGACTGAGATGGTGACGATGGTGGAGACCCGCTCCGTCAGGTCCCGAAAAGCGGCGAGCGCCAGCTCGCGGGCAAGGAGTCCCACCTCCAAGGGCTCGCGGCGTTCCAGGTGATGCAGCGTCTCGGTGGTCAAGTAAGAGAGATAGAGGTCCGCCGGTGAGGCCACCAGGTAACGCGCCCGCGGCGCAAGGGCCGCGACGGCGGTGGGCGTGCCGTTGTTGCAGGTGGAGAGCACGACCAGGTCGAACCGGTTCCTCGGAGGAAGGAACCCCGCCATGCCGTCGGCGAGCCGCTCCAGGCCGAACGAGGCTTGTGGGATGGAGCCGTGATATCCGGGCTGCGGCAGCTCGGGTATCTGGTGGCCGAAGTACAAGAAGAGGCGCCGCACGTCGGCGCTGTACCCGAGCCGGGTGAGGTCGCGGTAGAGCGCGATCTCCGCTTCCATCCCTCCGGAGTCTCTCCGGTAGCCCTTCCGTAAGTCCAATGCTCCGTTGCGATAGAGTTCCAGGGTCCCGTTCTTCCCAGTCAGACCGCGGCGGTCGCGCTGATGGAAGACGAAAACCTCCGCCTCCGGGTTCGCTTCAGCGGTGGCGCGGGCCTGCTCCAGCGCAACCTGGTCGGCCTCATGGGGCTTTCCGCCGTCATCGTGGAAGAGGTAACTGCCGTCTCCATGAATGACAAACACCAGGGCGTAACGAAGTGGACCGGTGGGTGGCTCGAACGCGGGGCCCACGGTCCTACAGGAGACGGCGAGCAACAAGAGCGCCGGGGCCGCGGCAAGCCACAGACCCCGGCGCTTTGGAAACACCAAGCCGTTACAGGATGATGATCAGGAGTAGGATGATGATAAGGATCGTGATACCGGAGACGACGAAGGTAGTTCGCGCGGCCTGCTCCAGATCCTGCACCATGTACCCAGCGAAGTCGTCCAGGTTCGCGTTGGCCACCATCGCGAAGCCGGCGGCGCCGTTGAGCTCATCGTGTTTTTCCTGCACCTCGGCGTCGAAACGGGCCAGCGCCTCCCGCTGCTCCTGATTGAGGAAAGGAAGCCTCTGGATCCGGTCCATCGCCGTCAGGAACCGCTCGAGGCTCTCGTTGAGCAGGACCCGCTTCTCCGCGGGGTTCTTTGTCTGCTCCACTTCGAGCAACAGGTTATTGAAGTACTCCTTGAAACGGTTCTCCCACCTTGTCTGCGCGCTTTCGGCGAACAGCGGCGCCGCAATGGCAACCAGTACCAGGACGGCAACGGCAACTCTGAAACGCTTCATGTTTGTCCCCCTTGAGTGTTTTTGTTTCGAGGTAGATTATATACATCGATTGAATTTCCGGTCATACTGCGGGTGAATGACAAATCCACAAGTCGTACGTGAGATGGTAAAGGGCTGAATCATATGAAACGAGCCTTGAACGCATGTACAGAAAAACTTACGTGCTTCCCAACCATTTTCAGTTTCTGCTGCGAGATGCTCCCAGGAGTCTTCAGCCGCAGCCTTGGCGTCCTCCCCGGTTTTGTGCGCTTTCGCCTCCAAGGTGTCAATTTCTGAGCACTCATTCATCAAGCAGTCTCTCCTACTATTATAAGTGCTAATAGATATTAGGATAGCGCAACAGAATCGTCAATACCCCGTGTGGGTGTGTAGTATTCCATCCGTCCGTAGAATAGCTTTAACTTGTGGATATTTCTAACCAGATATGGATTTTTACCCCAGAGAAATAAGGGTTTCAGACTATTTTTTTCCGGCAAATTGGGATATTTTCAGATTCTTAAACAATCAAAGCATTAAGCGAAAGCAGCTTACCTGGCCGGTACGAGCCGTTTTTTTGGGAGGAGGTGTCCTATGGGGCACCTCCTCCCAGATGAAGCCGCAATATCAAGTAGCAAATAATGTCATCTGCTCAGCCAATTCCCCCGCCATTTTAAAAAAGACAGCAATGAAAATAGATTGTTTCCCATTGCTCCGGACTACTCCACACTGATATTCTGAAGACTAATTGAGGCTGTCTGAAAACCTCTTGGCGGCGCCGGAAATCCCCAATGCGTCAGTACTGTAAGGCGACGCGAGGACTTGACAGTAAATCTCCAAATAACCTATATTACCTGCTTAGAGTGAATCGGGAGGACAGAATTTTATGACGGACAAGCGTGTTTCTGTGCATCACCATCATCTCCCCCACGATACCACACATGCGGGTGGAGGTCGGCGTGCACATTAGCGCGTTCAATCACCACTAGAAAGATCAAAGCCCGCGGCAGCGGGCTTTTTTTATGCTTTCTGCCGCGGTGCCGGAGGAGGATAACGTGCCCCGAGAAAGAAAGCTGAATATGATCCTGCCGAAAGGCCGCATCCAGGACAAGGTTCTCCGCATCCTGGCCCGCATCGGCATCGAGTTTATACTGAGCGACCGCTCCTATCGCCCTGAATGCAGCGATCCCGCCATAACTGCCAAGATGCTGAAACCCCAAAACATTCCCAAGCTGGTAAATTTGGGGCGGCATGACTGCGGCTTCACCGGCTACGACTGTATTGTGGAGCAGGGAGCCGACGTGGTCGAACTGGCCGACCTGGGATTCGACCCGGTGGAAGTGGTGGCCGCGGTTCCCGCGAAACTGGCAGCCAAGCAGGCTTGGCGGAGACAGCCTGTTGTTGTGGCTTCTGAATACCAGAACCTGGCTAAGAGCTTTATTGAAAAAAATGGGCTCGAGGCCGTGTTTCTGCGCACTCACGGCGCCACCGAAGCCATGCCGCCGGAAGATGCGGATATCATCATCGACAATACAGCCACGGGGGCGACATTGTGGCACAATCAGCTGGTTATCGTGGAGCGCATCATGCGCTCTACCACTCGTTTTATCGGGAACCCGACTTCCCTGCAGGACCCGTGGAAGCGCAACCGCCTTAAGGAGATGGTCACCCTGATGAGGGGGGTCCTCATGGCGGACAGCCGGGTGCTTCTGGAGATGAACGTACCTCCGGATCGCTTCGAGGGCGTCATCGCGATTCTGCCCTGCATGCGCGCTCCCACGGTTTCCCCCCTGCATAACAACAGCGGGTTTGCCGTCAAGGCCGCAGTACCCATTCAGGAGGTGCCGCGGCTCATCCCCAGGCTCATAGCGGCGGGAGCCGTGGACATCCTGGAGTACCGGTTGGAAAAAATCGTCGGCGCCCCTGCCGGCATGAGCGAAGGAGAAATATTTTGATATGAATGCTAAAGGCGCTTCGGGAAACGAGGCTCTAAACAGAGAGGCGGACCTCACCAGAGAAACAGCGGAAACATCGATTTCGATGAAGCTGCGTTTAGACGAACCGGGCGCGGCCAGGATCGAATCGCCTCTTCCTTTTCTCAATCACATGCTCAGTGTTCTGGCCTGCCATGGCTGGCTGGGGCTGGAGGTGACGGCAAGCGGGGATATCGATGTCGACCCCCACCACCTGATCGAGGATTGCGGCATCGTACTGGGCAAGGCGCTCCATTCGGCGCTCGGGGATTTCATCGGTATCGCCCGCTGCGGCTTTTTTATCTTCCCCATGGACGGCAGTCTGGCTCAGGCGGCGGTGGATCTCTGCGGCCGGCCCAACCTGGTATGGAAGGCGGGCACCGGGAGTGCTCCGATCGGTGGAGTCGATCCCCGGCTGTGGCGCGACTTTTTCAAAGGCCTGGCCGACGCTCTGACAGCCACGATTCACATAAAACTTCACTACCGGGACAGCGACCATCACGCCGTCGAAGCGGTGTTCAAGGCTTTCGCCCGAGCCCTGTACGCAGCCACGCGGCCTCTTTCCGAGGCGACCGTGATGAGCAGCAAAGGAAAGATCGGTGATTGAGCTGATTCAATACGGCGGCGGCAACATGGGAAGTGTAGCCCGCTGCCTGACGCGGCTTGGGGCGGAATTCCGGATTGTGAGCTCGGCCGACGAGCTGAGTGGGAAGAATCCATTGGTTCTGCCGGGGGTCGGCGCGTTCGGAGCGGTGATGAAGGGCCTGGAAAGCAGGGGTTTCGTCCCTGCCCTGCAAAACATCTTGCTGGAAGGAATACCCTACCTGGGCATCTGTATCGGCATGCAGATCCTATTCGGTGTCAGTGAGGAATCACCCGGGCAGGCCGGTCTGGGGGTCCTGCCGGGAAACGTCAAGCGTTTCGTTTGGGGCAAGGTGCCCCAGATCGGTTGGAACTGGGTCGTCCCGGCGGCAGAAAAAAACTTCCCGGCCGGGTACGCTTACTTCGTCAATTCCTTTTACGCCGAATGCGGTATCCCGGAAGCGGTACTCTATACGGCGGAGTACGGGGTGGAGTTCTGTGCCGCCGTCAAAACCGGCGGCATCACCGCCTATCAGTTCCATGCCGAGAAAAGCGGCGATTTCGGTCAGGCACTGATCAGGAGGTGGATCGATGCTCTGTAAAAGGATCATTCCCTGCCTCGATGTGGACGGGGGCAGGACGGTGAAAGGGGTGCGTTTTCAAGGCCTGCGGGATGTCGGCGATCCGGCTGAGCTGGCTTTGATCTACCAAAACCAGGGGGCCGACGAGATCGTTTTTCTGGACATCTCCGCGACCCATGAAAGACGGCGGACACTGATCCGTGTGGTGGAAAAGGTCGCCTCACATCTGATGATTCCTTTTACCGTGGGGGGAGGGGTATCCTCCCAGCAGCAGGCCGCCCTCCTGCTTGCGGCGGGGGCGGACAAGATCAGCGTGAACACCGCCGCGGTGCTCCGACCGCCTCTCATAAGAGAAATCGCAGGTGAGCACGGCTCCCAATGCTGTGTGGTGGCCATAGACGCGAAAAGAACACAGGACGGGACCGGTTGGACGGTACTGACCCATGGAGGCAGGATGGAAGCCGGCCGGGACGCCTTTTTATGGGCGCGGGAGGCGGTGCAACTGGGAGCCGGGGAAATCCTGCTTACCTCCTGGGACCAGGACGGAACACGCGCGGGTTTTGACGTTCCTTTGACCAAGCTGTTCGCGGAAAACCTCCCCGTGCCGGTTATTGCCTCCGGCGGGGCCGCCGGTCCGGAAAGCTTTGTTGCGATTTTCAAGCTGGGCTCCGCTGACGCCGCACTGGCGGCGAACATTTTTCACGATGGCTTGTGGAGCGTGGGAGCCCTGAAAAGAGAGCTGAAGGAAAGAGGGATAAGGGTAAGACTATGATCATACCGAGCATTGACCTTCTGGACGGCCGCGCCGTCCAGCTCCGCGGCGGCCGGGAACAACTGCTCACCTGCCTCAAAGATCCCCTTGAGCTGGCGGCGGAGTTCAACCGCTACGGCGAGGTCGCCGTCATAGACCTGAACGCCGCCACAGAAAAGGGCAGCAACCTGGAACTGGTGAAAAAGCTCTGCCGGGTGGCCGACGTGCGGGCAGGCGGCGGGATCAGGAGCAAGGAACGCGCCGATGAGCTTCTTCGTGCCGGGGCGCGGAAGATCATCATCGGCAGCGCGGCGCAGCCGGAGTTCCTCGAGCAGTTCCCTGCGGCAAAAATCCAGGTAGCCCTGGATCATTCCGGGGGAACCGTTGTGGACAAGGGCTGGTCCCGCTCCACCGGTGAAAAGGTCGTCGAAAGGGCGAAGAGACTGGCTCCCTACTGCAGTTCCTATCTCTGTACCTTCGTCGACCGCGAGGGCAGCCTGCAGGGTTTGGACGCAGCCGCCGTGGCGGAGCTGCAAGAGCGCTTGCCCCATCCCCTTACCGCATCCGGCGGCATCAGCGGAACGGAAAATGCCCTCGAAATCCTAGCCCTGGGCGCAGATCTCCAGGTCGGTACAGCCCTCTATACGGGCAAGCTGGATCCTGCCGCCGCGTTCATCGGCACTCTTGCTTTTAAGGACAACCTTCTACCCACGATCGTACAGGAGACCAACGGCCAGGTGTTGATGCTGGCCTACAGCTCGCCTGAATCGCTGCGTCTAGCCCTGCTGGGTGGAAAAGGGATCTACTACAGCCGCTCCCGCCGGGAAATTTGGGAAAAAGGGCTGGTCTCGGGGAACAGCCAGGACCTTGTTTCCTGCCGGGCCGACTGCGATTCGGACGCGCTTCTCTTTTCAGTAAGGCAGAACGGGCCGGCCTGCCACACCGGCTCGTACAGCTGCTTCGGTTCCCGCCGCTTCAACCTGCACACCCTGTACGATCTGTTGGCCCGGCGTCGGGATAATCCGCCTGCACGGTCATACACGGCCCGGCTGCTCTCCGATCCGGCGTATCTCAAGTCGAAGATAATGGAGGAAGCGAGGGAGGTGGTCTCGGCGGGAGACCGCGGAAACCTGGTGTGGGAGATCGCCGATCTGACCTATTTTTTGTCCGTGCTCGCCGTAAAGAACGGCCTGTCCTGGCAGGAGATCACCGCCGAGCTTGGGGGAAGGAACAAGGACAAATAAGGCCCTTGCTGCATCCGGCAGAAAGGGCCTCCGGTTGTTACATACGTCGACGTTACATCTTGCGGAATTCGAACTTTCTTCCATTATGGAACTTGTGCATTTTTTTCATCCGCTTTCGTTCCATAGCCTTCTTCTTGCGGCTGCGGATCGTCGAAGGCTTCTCGTAGAACTCTCTTCGTTTCCACTCACGAACGATGCCCTCTTTCTCGACCATACGCTTGAAGCGTTTGATTGCTTTTTCGAGGACCTCATCCTCTCCAACAATGATTGCTGGTATGGAAATCACCTCCCCTCTTCTAATTTTGATCCATAATATTATGTGAAAAAACGGTTTTGTCAATCATCGGTCGGCCTACAAAAAAATCGGGATCCACGGCGACTCCCGAGACCCGCAACTCCCAATGAAGGTGCGGACCCGTTGCCAGACCCGTCATTCCGACGGTTCCGATTCGCTGCCCCTGATACAGCCGTTGCCCCTCCTGAACCTCGATATCCCTCAGGTGGTAGTACAGGGAGAACACCCCGGGAAGATGCTCGATCACCACGCTGTTGCCTGTGATGATCCTCTCTTTAGCCAGCACCACCCGCCCAGCCCCGGAGGCGAAAACCGGTGTACCCTCCGGTGCAGCCAGATCGATCCCATTGTGTAGAGATCGGGAGCTCCCCCCATCCGTATAGCTGTACAACCGGCGATCGGCGTAGTGGGAGGTCCGCCGCGTCGCTTCAACCGGTACGGACAACGTCCCCGTGTGAAACAGCGACCGGGAACGAAAGGAGGAAAGGATCTCACTCAGCTCATGGAACTCCACAATTTTGAGCGGATCCGGAGCGGTCATGAGCTCGGAGAGGGACTGATTGAAGGTAATTTCCTCGCTGCCAAAGCTCTTGTAGCCAACCTCCACGTCGTCCAAATAAAGGATGTACCGCCTACCCCGGGACCCCCGAACCTGCAATGCATACTCTCCCGAGTCGGCCGTGCTGGGGACTCCCAGCAGGAAATACCAGGTCCTTCCTTCCTCGTCGACAGGAAATCCCTTGACCGTGATGCTGCTGTCTCCGTCCAGCTGTTCCAGGCTGGCGTCGAGACGGTCGATGCTCTCGGTGAACTGGAAATAACCGGTCAGCACCTCTCCCCGTACCGTCTGATCCGGCACGGAAAACCGGGCCTCGATGGGCGGCTGATCCGCCGCATAGAAGGAGAAGAGCCCCTCCAAAGGGATGAGCTCCCCATGCAACCATTGATAACGGCCCTGTTCCGAGATTCTACAGGAGGGCCTTCCACCGAGGATCATCGAAGCGACCGAGCCGGCGGGCAGCCGTAAGGTTTCCGGGCTGATCGGCGCCGGCAAGAGCATAGCGACGAGCAAACAAGCGAGCAGCGGGATCTTTCTCATCGTTTCAGATCTAGAATCGTCAGCTGGAGGGTTTCGGTGTTCATGAAATAGTTGCGGTTCAGTCGAAACACGATGTCTACCGTATCGTTTAGATCGAAATCCTTCCCGGCACGGGGTGCGGCATTCCAGTACACGGCCGGCCATTTATAACGATCCGCAGCCAGCAGCATCTTCACATGAGCCGGATCTTTTCGACCTACAATCTCCACCCGCTCGATACGTACTCCGCGGGTCAGGAAAACCAGAGGCGGACAACCCTCTCCGTACGGTTCGAATGTCTCCACGATTTTGATGAGCTCAGGATTGAGATAGGCCGGGGGAACTTCAGCGTCTACGGAGATCTTTGCTTCTTCTCGATCAGGGGGTGTGTAGGTCTGGGCTATCTGGAAGAAACGGTTTTCAAACTGGTCGAATAGATCGGCAGGAAGATTGAAACCGGCCGCTCGATCGTGTCCTCCGTAATGCAGGAAATATTCGGCGAACAGATCGAGAAACCCGTGGGCGGGATACGGGCTCCGCAGGGATCCCACAGCTTTGCTGTCTCCAAGGGATACAACGATAGAAGGTGTTTTAAAAAAACTCACCAGTCTGGCCGCTAAGATGCCCGTGATACCTCGGCGGATCGATGCATCCGCCACGAAAACGAACTTTCCAGCGGTGCGCTCCAAGCTGGCCCGGGCTCGAGGGAAACAGGTATCCCAAACTTTGTCTCCCAGCTGCTTGCGCTGTCGATTGAGCTGGAGGATTGAATCGATGATGACCTCGATGTCCGCCTGAGTGTCGGACAGGAAAAGCTCGGCCGCTCGCTGGGGCTCCCCCATCCGGCCCGCTGAATTGAGAACGGGAGTGACATGCCAGGAAATATCTTTTACGGTGAGCCGCCGGCCGTGCAAATTCTGTCTGATTAGAAGTTCCCGAAGACCGGAACGCCGCATCCGGCTCATCACTTCCAGGCCGCGCCGCACGATTATTTTGTTCTCGTTGACCAGGGGCATCAGATCGGCGATCGTCCCCAAAGCCGCAAGATCGAGGATCGGCTCTAACGTTGCGTCCAGATCGAGCCTGCGCCAGGTAATCGCCGTGTACAACTCCAACAGCACGTCCATCTCTGCCCTGCGGTCGAAGCGCAGCGTCCCCATCATTTCCCGTATTCGAATCAGACTTTTTCCGGAGAACTCAGGAAAAACTGCAGCGATGTCGGGCTGTATGTCCTCCAATTCCAATTCCCCTTCACCGTTCATCTCCCGCAGATATCGCAGCTGGACCTCCCGATCATAGACGAGAACCCTGTTCCCCTTGAGTTTGCCGTAGCATCTCGTTCTTGCCAGACCCGAGCCTCCGGCTGGAAGGGTATCGACGATACGCTCCTCCACCACCAGATTCACCAGCCTGACCGCCTCGATAGTGAAGGTATCGTTTGCAGGTTGTACATGCAGGAACCAGATAGGTGCGTCGAAAATTGGGGATGTACTGAAGGTAATGGCCACGGCCAGCTTGGCCACGACGCCACAGCCGGAAAGATCGCGAAAAGGATAGGTAGAGTTCCGGCACTTTGGATCAACGATTGCAAACGCTTCGGGCAAGCGTTCCGGTGGATTGTGATGGTCCAGAACGAGCGTATCGATCCCCAGCTCAGCGGCCCGGGAAATCTCTTCGTTGTTCGAGATCCCGCAGTCGACGGTGATCAGCAACTTGCAACCCTCTGCGGCGCAGCTTTCCACCACCTGCAAGGTTAGTCCGTAGTCATCTTCACCCACGGGGATCTGCCACCGTACCTGCGCACCGAGCTTCTGGAGCACTTCACGGAGCAGGATCGTGGAGGTAATCCCGTCGACATCCCGGTCTCCAAAGATCTGGATGGTTTGTCCTTCGGAAACCGCCTGGTGAATTCGCTTTACCGCCCTGCCCATGTCTTTGAACAGGAAAGGATTGTGAAGCAGCAAAGGATCGTTTTCGAGAATAAAACGGAGCGCCTCCCCTTCCAAGTAATCACGACGGATCAGCACAGCAGCCCTTATCAGGTCCAAATCGTATCGTCTGGCGATCTCTCTGACCTCGTCGGGATTCAGTTCAGTTTTTTCCCAGATCATCTTCCCCGATTTCTTCCAGAATGCGGTCCCGTGGTGCCGCCTCCTGCTCTCCGATCGAGTAGGCAGCTTCCACGTAGGATCTGGCTCTGGAAACGCTCTCAGAATTCCGCCCATGGATCAAACAAAGCACTTCCCCTGCCTGCACCGCATCTCCCCGGATTTTTTTCAACTCGATTCCCACATCGGGAAGTACCTCGTCTTCTTTCTTGTCCCTACTGGCTCCGAGCAGTCCGGCGGCGATCCCGATCTTGTAAGCATCGATTCTTTGGAGAACCCCTGATTTCGGCGCAAGCGTTGGCTCGATCAGACTGGCCCGGGGACCGCCGTCTTCGTTCTCAACGGCTTTCGTGTCACCCCCCTGGAGTTCGACATTTTCGATGAATTTATCCCAGGCCGATCCGTCTTCGAGTTTTCTGCGACATTCAGCTTCGGCCTGAGGAACGTTTGGCTGCAGATCCGCGAGCACCAGCATATGCGCGGTTAGTCGAATCGTCAGATCGAGAAGATCCTTAGGACCGCCGCCGCGCAAGGCTTCGACTACTTCACGGACTTCGAGAAAATTCCCCACCATCAAGCCCAAGGGTTGATCCATATCGGAGAGAACAGCTCTGATACGCCTGCCCAGACTGGTCCCGGTACGGACCAGAGAGACGGCCAGCTCCCGGGCCTGGTCCAAATTTTTCATGAAGGCGCCGGAGCCGCATTTCACGTCGAAGACTAAAGAGGCCGCACCTTCGGCAAACTTCTTGCTCATGATGCTGGCCGTGATCAACGGGACTGATTCTACGGTGCCGGTAACATCCCTGAGCGCGTAGAGCTTGCGATCCGCGGGGACAATGTGTTCGCTCTGACCGGTCATGGCAAAACCGGTTCGTTTCAGCAGCTCCGTGAAGCGTTGGACGGATAAATCGGTGCGGTACCCCGGAATGGATTCCAACTTATCCAATGTACCACCGGTATGGCCAAGGGCTCGGCCGCTCATCATAGGCACGGTACAGCCGCAGGCAGCAGCCAGCGGCGCCAGGACCAGGGATACCTTGTCCCCCACCCCGCCTGTAGAATGCTTGTCCACCAGAGGCGCCCCGATCCCGCTCAGATCGATTACCTCTCCTGAGTCGATCATCGCTCTGGTCAAATAGCCCGTCTCTTCGAAGCTCATACCCTTGAAGTACACGGCCATAGCGAAACTCGACATCTGATAGTCCGGGATGGCGCCTTTCACGTAACCTTGAATGAGAAAAGAAATCTCCGCCTCCGTAAGCGGCTGACCTTCTCTCTTCTTTACGATCAAATCGACCGCTCTCATATCCATTCCTATCCGAGCATCACGGTCTTCATGACCTTGTATTCAGCGCCCTGGGGCCGAAGGATCGACTGGTACAGGACGAGCCTGTCCAGAATCAGGGAATATTCAAATCGAAACAGCTCCTCGACATCCGACAGTGACACCCGGGAGTCTTTATTGCGGGCTAAGGTGATATGGGGTGTGAATTCGCGCTGCTCATCGATGGATAGGCGGCCGGTGTTTGATAACAGCTGGTAGTACAGACGATACAGATAGCTGATTTCCGGCGCTCCCTTGTGTATCGGGCAGTAGATGACCCGCGGACTGCCCTGCGGCGGAAACTGACCGATTCCACCCATAACCGCCTGGATACTCGACACCTTCAACTCCGAGTTGTCCATTACCCGCATGACTCCGAGGACCTGGTCCTGGTTCAACTCGCCGAAAAAGACCATCGTTATATGCATCCCCTGCGGTTTGACCGACCGCAGATCCGGGTAGCGCGCTTTGAGCTCCGCCGCCAATTCTTCCAGTTTTTTCACTGCCTGCGCAGGTAGAGGAAGAGCCGCAAATATCCTCATAGTATCCCCACCCCACTCTTTATGGCGTTCAGATTTGTTTCCAAAGCAGCCTGGACCAGAAAATAAGCGGCTTCCTTCACGGCCTGGAGAGATTGATCCTCCAGACCGACCCGGGCCGCCGCCTCCAAGGGCAGCTTCGCGGTGCGTTCCAGGTAGCGCTGGGCTCCCGCCGGCAAAAACAGGGCGCTTGGCTTGGCACATCGCTGACAGACCAGGGCTCGTTCTTCCCGCGAAAGATATACTCCCGATTGGGTATCGAATCCGGTAGCACAGATGCCGCAGCGCTCGAGATCCGGCCTCTGGCCCAATAAATCTAGGAATCTCATCAAGTACTGGCAAGTCAAATGGGTGATGCTGCGTTGCTGGGCGTGTTCGAGGAGGCTCAGCGAATCAACGAGCAGGCGATACGGTGCGGCGAAGCTTTCCCCCCCGCCATAGGACCTGATGATCACCTCGGCCCAGAGCGAGGCGGCATAGTAACGCTCGACGCTGCGTCGAATTCCGTCGAGGGCGTTCAAGCTCTCGATGTCCGTGACTTTGTATTGGTCGTGCACCGGTTCATGGTACAGATAAACCCGGATCACATGGAACGGTTCCGATGCGGTACGAAGCCTGCTCCGAATTTTAAACGCACCGTGAGCGATCGCACTGAGCAGCCCCTTCTCGGGACTAAAAAGTGTAAGGGCTTTGTGGATCTCGCCGATTCGGATCTTGCGCAGAACAACCGCCTCGGTCGTTGAAGTTCGTGTCATCGCTTTTTGCTATTCGTGCCGCAATCTTCGATCGTAAGCTGTCATCATAATATTGGGAAAGCTGCAGGGAAGCAAGCGCCTTGTTCCCGCTGGCGGCGGGTTGATCTCGAGGTTGACCATAGGTTAGCTTGACAACCCCGGTCGGCATTACTATTTTTCTATTACGATAACATTCAGGGAGCCAACTCTGTTATCAAATCACCAAGTGGAAGAGGATCTGAATGGACGAGAGGCAAATAATCCCGACCTCCCAGGTAATGCCACCGAAATTGAATATACTGCCCATTACGGGGACGCCGATTTTCCCCGGTATTTTTACCCCTTTGATAGTGGCAAACACGCGCGACGTGGGGCTGGTGGAACACATCATGACCGAGCATGGGTTCATCGGACTTGTTCTTACCAGGACGGAAGACGCCGAGGATCCAACCGGGGATGACCTTCACAAGGTAGGGACCGTGGCAAAGATCGTGCGCAAGGTCAATTTGCCGGACGGCGGGATAAACATATTCATCTCCACCCTCAAGCGTTTTCGCATCAAGAAATACATCTACAAGGAGCATCCGATTACCGTTGCGGCGGAGTATCTTGAGGACAAGAATTTCGAATCCAACGAGGTGCGCGCCCTTACCCGGTCGTTGATATCGGAGATGAAGCAGATATCGGAGAACAATCCCCTGTTTTCAGAACAGATGAGACTCAGCATGGTCAACATCGACCACCCGGGAAAGATCGCCGATTTCATCACTTCGATCCTCAACATCGATAGAAAAGAACAGCAGATTGTTCTGGAGACCTTGGATGTACATGAACGGATGATGAAAGTCCTGGTGTTTATCCGTAAAGAGCAGGAGCTGATGTCCATCCAGCAGAGGATCATGAAGCAGATCAACGAGAAGATCTCCAAGAGCCAGCGGGAGTATTTTCTCAAAGAACAGCTCAAGGCGATCAAGCAAGAGCTGGGAATGCCGGTGGACTCCAAATCCAGCGAATACCGGCGCTTCAAGGACGTGATCGACACACTCGATTTGGACGAGGATATTTGTGAGCAGATCGAGCAGGAGCTGGAGAAATTCAACTTAATGGACGCCAATTCCTCCGAGTTCATCGTCACCCGGAATTACCTCGACACGATCGTCAGTCTTCCCTGGGGTTCCCCCCCTGTCAAGGACCTGGATATGCAGCGGGCCAAGCGCATTCTTGATGAGGACCACTACGGGCTGGACGATGTCAAGGAGCGTATCCTCGAATACCTCGCCGTTCGCAAGCTCAAGAAGGACAGCAAGGGATCGATCCTCTGTCTGGTCGGTCCTCCCGGTGTCGGGAAAACCTCCGTCGGAAAATCAATAGCCCGGGCACTGAACAAAAAGTTCTTCCGCTTCTCCGTCGGCGGCATGAGGGACGAGGCCGAGATCAAGGGCCATCGCCGCACCTATGTGGGGGCGATGCCCGGCAAGATCATTCAGGGCCTGAAAATCATTAAGACCAAAGATCCGGTATTCATGATCGACGAGATCGACAAGCTCGGTGTATCCTTCCAGGGCGATCCCTCCTCAGCGCTTCTCGAAGTCTTGGATTCGGAGCAGAACGTTGCCTTCAGAGATCATTATCTGGATCTGCCCTTCGATATTTCGGACATCCTGTTCATCACCACAGCGAATACTCTGGACACGATCCCCGCTCCGCTTCTCGACAGGATGGAAGTCATAAGGCTTTCCGGGTATATCAACGACGAGAAAGTGGCGATAGCCCGCAAATACCTGATCCCCAAGTCCCTGGCGCGTACCGGATTAAAGAAAAAAGACGTGAAATACTCAAAGGCGGCGCTGCTGGACATCGCCGAAGGGTATGCCCGAGAGGCGGGTCTGCGGAATTTCGAGAAAGCCCTGGATAAGATCCATCGAAAGCTGGCTCGAAAATCCGTTTTGGAAACCCTCAAATTTCCCATCGCCATCGATCCGGCCCAGATAGAAGAGTATCTGGGGAAACCCATCTTCTACGAAGAGGGGATCAAGAAAATATCCCGGCCCGGCATGACCTTAGGTCTGGCTTGGACGCCGTTGGGAGGGGCTATGCTCACCATCGAGGCTGTGGCCAATCCGGGCAAGGAAGGCTTCAGGCTCACGGGGCAGCTGGGCAATGTGATGCAGGAATCGGCGAACATCGCCTACACCTATGTCCGCCACATTGCCGGACAGTTCGGGGTGGACAAGGAGTTCTTCGAGCACAATCAGATTCACCTTCACGTGCCCGCCGGGGCGACGCCCAAGGACGGACCCTCCGCCGGCATTACCATGGCCTCCTGCCTGTTGTCTCTGGCGACCGAGAGAAAGATAAAACGTTCCCTTGCAATGACCGGAGAGCTTTCCCTCGTAGGTCAAGTACTGCCGATCGGTGGCTTAAAGGAGAAGGTGATCGCTGCCAAACGCAACAAGATAAAAGAGATTATAATTCCGGCACAAAACGAGAAAGATTTAGCGGATATACCGGAACACGTCAAGAAAGGGATCGATTTTCACCCCGTGCAGAGAATGGAAGAGGTGATTGAAAGACTGTTCCCCTAGTTTTTCAGTAACCCGTTCGGTATTTCCACCGCTCCCCGCCGCAGCAGCCGATACGGCCTTCCGGTTATGTCGATGATGGTAGAGGGAATACCTTCAGGGCGATCTCCCGCCGCTACAATCAGATCTACTCTTGCCTCAAACGCCGACATGATCTCTCTGATCCGCCACAGGGCGGGCTGACCGCTCGAGTTCACACTGGTGGAAAAAAGCGGCTTCCCGAGCCTTTCCATGACACGCAGAAGCAAGGCATCATCCGGGATCCTGAGGGCAACCGTCCCTGCATGCTTCTGCCCGGTGGGAAAGATAACGGTCAAAGCTCCGGGCCAATAGGCTTTCAGCTTCTCCGGCAGTACGCTGTCTGTGAATCGAGGAAGCCACCGGAGGTCGGGAATGAGCCGAAGAAAGGATTTCTCCTGCCTTCCCTTCAAGCTACGTATCTTGTCCTCGGTTCCCGGAGCGACTCCCACGAGTCCGTAGATGGTATCACAGGGCATAACCACCACTCCATTCGAGTCCAGCACGTCGACCAGAGTTTCGAGAAGCTTCGGATCATCGATTTCCAGCTTCACGGTTCTTATGCCTCCTCACGGATAAACTCACTAAAGAAAACAGGATCGGCAACCCCAAACCGAGGGCCTTGAATGGCCAAGCCATCCGGGGCTGCTTCGACTTTCTTCTGAGGATCTTTCCAACGGTGTAGTAGTTCTTTCCGGCTTTGTACCCTTCGATTCGGATCACCTTCTCTCCTTCCCGGAAGTAACCGAGCTCTCTCGCCTGGAGGGTAAGGCGTTCCGGATCGGAGCCCAGAGCTTGGACCTCCTCTATCAGATCGTCGTTCGTACCTTCGAGATCGGCGATATTGTCCTGCAAGTTGGCCCGATAGGCGAGAAGGCTGCCGTAATCGAGAAGCCCGCCGCTCCCGAAAAAAAAGAATAAGAGGGAGGTTAACATGAAACTGAGGGCGATATAGATCACGATCCGGGGAATTTTCATCCTACTATATCAACGGCCTAAAACATTCTTCTCTTAACAGAAGTCAAAACCAGGGTCGGTTTAGCTATTGAAAAAAGCGTTTAGAAAGGTAATATTAGATTAATAGGGCGGATTATGTTCCGATAATTATATGGAATATCCTGTCCCAGGAGATACGAATGGCAAATACCGAGGGAGAGCCCGTACTGAATCTCGAAGAGGAAGAGATTGCCCTGTCTGATAGCGAACTGGACAACGTGTTGAAAAGCGCAAGCATAACCAGCGAGTCGGATGGTGCGGCAGAGCAGCAATTGGAGCAGTACGGTGTGTGGGTAAAGGTTGAACCGCAAAACGTCGAGGAAGAGGCGGAAGAGAACATGGCATTTGAACTAGCCGATCTGGAATCCGATGATGAATCCGCTCTCACAGAAGAAGAAGAGCAACTCCTGGGCGAATTGGAGGAAAACGCCGAAGACGATCTAGCGGGACTCTCCGGTCTGGAGGAAGACCTGGAGGAATTGGGAAAGGGCGCTTCCTTTGCAGAAGATGAGGGAGACGAGCTGACCGTCGAGGATCTGGATGTCGATTTTGATGACTTGGGCGACGACAACCTTGCCGTACCGCAGGACGCCGGAGCCATAGAAGGACTTCCGGAGATGGAGGGAGAGGAAGAGTTCGGCATCGACATCGACGCGGATACCGATATTGAGGTACCGCTTTCCGACAGCGCGATCGTAGAGGAACACTACGAGGATCTTGCTACGGTGGAGGGGGTCCCCTCGACACCGGGGCAGGCTCCACCGAAAGCATCCTCAACCTTACTAGAGAAAATCGAACAGGATCTGAATCAGATAAAAGAGGAAATTCAGAGCCTCAAAATCGAGCTTGCCGGTTTGGGTAAACGAGGTCTGCCTCCCGGAAAAGTCGAGGTTGCACCAGCCCCTGCGGATTCCGATGGGTTCTTCCAGAAGGGAGAGGACGAGACAATCGCTCTGACCGGAGACGAGCTCGACAATATTCTAAACACCGCTGATGTGACCGAAGAGATCGAGGGTCCTGAGGAAAACCTGGAAAGCCTGGAAGACGGGGAACTTTCGGAGGAGGACCTGCTGGCTGAAGAACCCGAAGAAACCGACGCCCTTGCCGAAGCCGATGAGGAAATCATGGAACTGGGTTCTCTGGATCTCGAGGAGGAAGAGACACCGTCGGAGGAATTGACTCTGGAAGATTCCGATCTGTCCTTGGAGGAACTCGAACCGTCGGCGGCGGAAGATGAATCCATAGAAATCGATATCGGTGAGAAATCCGAAGAAGAGGAACTTCTACTCGATGAAGCCGAATCATTTGAAGATATCGAAGAGCTCAGCCTCGATGAGGAAATAGGGACACTTGAGGGAGAGAGCGAAGAGATCGAAGGTCTCGATCTGGAAGAACCGGGGGATGTACCGGCCCTGGAAGACATGGAAGAGTTTGAAGAACTTAGCCTGGAGGAAGCCGAAGACGAATCGGAGCTGGGTGAAATTGAGGAACTCGAAAACTTGAGCCTCGAGGAGCCGGATGCCGACGCAAGCCTGGAAGAAATAGAAGAGGTAGAAGAGTTCGAAGGGCTTAGCCTGGAAGAACCGGGGGAGGTTTCGGAGCTGGAGGAAGCAGAAGCTGCGGAAAGTTTGAGTTTGGAAGAACTTCCAGGGGAAGAAGACACTTCCGAGGATGATGTCCTGACTCTAGACGATCTGGAGGATACGGGGTTGGAAGCCGCCGAAGATGCGGAGGATCTCGAGCTTTCTGTGGAAGATCTTTCGATTCAGGAAGAACCGGAGGATTTGGAGGCCGACGAACTAGGAAGCCTCGAGGAGGAGAGCGAGGAGCCTCAATTCCAGTCGAATTCGCAGGATCTCCCCCAAGATTTGCAGTCGGATATCAAATCGGTCCTTTCGTATCTAGATCAACTTTTCGAAGCACTCCCTGAAGAAAAAATCAAAGAATTCGCCCAGTCTGAATATTTCGGCATCTATAAAAGGCTGTTTGAAGAGCTTGGTCTGGGGGCCTAATGGGTCTTTTCAAGCGAGCGCGCTCATTTCAAAGGGCGTCTCGCGCCGCTAATTTCGGCGGCGGCCTTTTACAAAAAAGCCTTGACTTCCTTGACAAAGTCTTTTCCCCCTCAAGCCATCCGCCAAGAGATATTGGTCAAGCGGAGCTTGATCGAATTCTTGCGGTGCCCGCCGGAACGCTTCAGGAAGTACCGATAGGAATCCGGAAACAAACGCCCGAATCGGTTCCCCGGATCTGGAAGGAATCCGGAAAGGAGGAAGGACCCGAAGAAATCGAGCCTGCCGGTGATCGGGCAGGTTCAGAGGCCTGTGATGTGGAGGGGTTGTTGACCCGTTTGAGCGAGTTGGAGGATGGGATCGAAGCTCCCGGACGATTCTTCTCGCTGGCCAAAGAACAACTCAGGCTGAAGCGGGCTGCGCTGCTGCTGTACGATCCTATGCGCTTGGTCTTTTCTCCTTGGGCCGCCCACGGCTTCGATAAGACGACAAATCATCATCTCCGGATCCCTCTAGGCGCGAATGAAACCATGAACCGGCTGGCGGCGGGGAAGGTTTTCTTGCTCACAGATCCGGACACGCTGAAACGATTCCAGCGCTTCTTCTCCTTCCGCGAGTTCTCCACTCTCGAATACTTACTACTCGTTCCTTTCATCCATGAGAACAAGTTCATGGGAATTCTCGTGATCGCTGAAATGGAAGGTGTCGTCAGTCAAAGCGACCTACCCGGTTTTGAAACTCTGGCCGCTCGTGCCGCCGGGCTGTTCTACCAAGCACGGGAGAGACACCTGGAAACGGCAAAACGGGGAATTCTGGAAAAACCGGAATCTCTTCGAGAATGCGTTTTGGATGCTGTACGGTCGTGTATGGCAGCAGGTGCGCCGCCGATAATGATCGGCTTAAACACCATTGACGTCATCGAAAAGGTGAAATCCCGAAACCCACATATCGATCCCTTTCGTTTGCGCGAGGACATTGCCAGGGTTATTCATTCCTTATTCCAATCCCTAGGTCCTGTTTTTCAGATCGATCGGGAACGGATCCTGATCCTAGTGACCCATTCTCCCGAACGGGATCTGGAGTTGCTGCTGTATCATCTCAAAGGCACGTTAAAGAGACTGTTTCGGGAGCTTGCAGAACAAGAGGAGATCGATCTGGAAGAACGGATACGCATCCCCGAAGCCAATGTTGAAGAGGCGCTCACATTCCTTGCCGAGATCGTCTGATGCTGGAGATCAGAACCACGAGGAGTGGGAATAGAACCGCCTACATAGACGGTACGTATCTTCATTCTCCCTACGATCCCGACAAAGAGGCCGGCCGTTTTGTCCGCCAAACTCTGAAAAGCCAACATCCGTCGATTGTTCTGCTCCTCGGTGCGGGAATCGGCTACATCTACGAAGAACTCACGCACAGCTATCCCAACGCCAGGGTCATAGCTCTGTTTTATGACGAAACGGTCCGCAAGGCCTTCTGCACGGACTTGCCGCAGAGGTTGTTCTGGCACCCCGGAAGATCCGAGTCTTTGCTGACCTTCCTGCGCACACAAATCCACGAGCTGGAAGCGGAAGGATTGGTATTGGTGGAATGGCCGCCTAGCGCGCGTATCTTTCCGATTCAGGCCATGGAGGCAAACCAGGCGGTGCATCAGCTGCTCAGGGAAATCAGGGGAAGTCTGGTTACCACTTCCACATTGGGAAGGCGGTGGCTGCGGAACAGCCTCACCAATTTCATCGGTATCGATAAAATCTTCCAGTTGGCTGAGAGCTCCGACCGAAGTACTACGGTGATCGCGGCTTCAGGCCCTACGCTCGCGGACAACCTCGATTTCCTCCGCTCACACAGGGATCGAATCGAGCTTTGGGCCGTACCTTCTTCCCTCTCCTTTCTGTTGGAGCACGGTTTGGTTCCGGACATGGCGATTCTGACAGATCCCGGTTACTATGCCTTCAGTCATCTCCAATGCGCGAAAGAACATAACCTGCATCTGACCATGCCGATCTCAGCAGCAGTCGGTTCCTGGCGGATCGACCCCCGTGTCTCTTTGCTCAGTCAGGACGCTCCGTTTGAACGGGTACTGCTGAAGAGCGCTGGAATCGAGGCGCCATCGATCCCGCCCCAGGGCACTGTTTCCGCAACGGCCCTCCTGCTGGCCTTGCGCTTGAGAAGAGGATTGGTCGTATTTTCGGGGCTCGACTTCTGCTACCGGGACATTTTCTCCCACGCTCGTCCCAACAACTTCGAAAGCTGGCTTGCGGTCAACCGCCTGCAACCACTCCACCACCAGCTGTTCTCACTGGCCGCGGATCACGCCGTCAGGAACGAGGGGGGGATACGCAGCAACTTAGCTCTGAATACCTATGCAGGTTGGTTTGCCGGTGTCGACAGGACGGGTTCAACCAGGATTCGTCGCTTACACCCCTCACCCACGGAACTGCCTGGAATACCGGAGATACGGGAGCAGGAACTGAAACGGCTTGTGCGCAAAGACGGGAGCGCTTCCCCGGAACCGCTTCAGGAGGTGAAAAACCACCCTCCAAGGCATCGGCGCTTAAGGCTGGTCGATTCTCTGCTGACACGCTGGATCAGGCGGTCCGAAGAAATAGCGAAGGCTGTGGCCGGCAGCGGCACCATGGAAGCGCTCTTGAACGATTCCGAAAGCTTGTCGCTGATTTTTCTATGTAACGCCGCCGCAGTAACCGAAATGCGCAGAATCCTCCGCGTCGAGGGACAAGAGGCTGCGGTCAAACGGACGGCGGAGGTTTTAGAGGATCATGTGGAGTTCCTCCTCGGTTTATCAAAAAAACTCGTGGGAAGGAAATGAGTACACCCTCTTTGGTCGAACGAAACCTGCTGGCCCTATCGGCAAATCACCCCCAGCTGGGCAGGTTGATCAGCCACACCCGACCCAGTTCGGAGACTATCTTCATCAACAGCCGCAGCGGTGCCCCGGTCCCGGCTGTCGGCAAACGTCGTATACAGATGCACTCCACCATGGATCCGCAGAAAGAAGGCCGCCGTTATTTCCAGAACTACCGCGGAGCGGGCTACCTGGTATTTCTCGGTCTAGGGGGAGGTTATCAGATTGAACCCTTCCTCGACAGCTCCGAGGTGTCAAGAATTGTCGTTGTCGAGAAAGACCCCGCCTTCCTCCGGGCCGTGATGGAACATCTCGATCTGAGGAGGATTCTCCTCGACCCCCGAGTCCGCCTTCTCTCGGGAGAAGATCCCGAGAAAGTCAAAGAATTTTTGCTCTCGGACTATCTGCCGGCTATCTACGGCGACATGAAAACCGTACCCCTGCGGCCCAGCATCGAGTTAGGAGGGCGGTACTACAATGAGCTGATACAGGCGATGCAGGAACTCATCGGCATGGTAGCCGACGACTACACCGTACAAGCCCAGTTCGGGAAAAAGTGGTACGTAAACACATTGGCCAATCTTCCCGTAGTGCAAGCATCCACGGTGACTGTCAAACCGGTTCGCCGGGCGTTTATTACCGGTGCCGGTCCGTCTTTGGAATCCCAGATCGAGGAACTTCGCGGGATGAGGGATTCGGGGTTTCTGATCGCTTCAGACACGTCTCTGCCCGCCCTTCTCAGCTACGGATTGAAACCGGATCTCGTGATTTCGATAGATTGCCAGCTGGTCAGCTACCATCATTTTCTTCAAGGTCTGCCCGATGACGTCCCGCTGCTCCTCGACCTGGCTTCACCGCCGGTGCTTACCCGATTGACGAAACGCAGCGCTTTCTTCACCAGCAGCCATCCCCTGTCTCTGTATCTGAGCACGCACTGGCGACCGTTGCCGTTCATAGATACCTCCGGAGGCAACGTCTCCCACGCCGCGGTTTCCCTGGCGGAGTACCTGGGCGCCCGGGAGATCTATCTTATGGGAGTAGATTTTTCCTACCCCGAGGGAAAAGCCTATTGTCGGGACACATATCTGTATCCCCTGTTTCGATCCCAGGAGGATCTTTTATCCCCCACGGAAAGCCTGTTTCTGTCCTTCATTCTGAAAAACCAAACGATCATGAAGGACAGGGTGCACGGAATTCTACGATACACCACCAGGCCTCTGATTGGATACAAAGAAAGACTGGAGAGATATCTGCAGGAGTTCGACGCCCGGGTGATTCCTCTACCCGGCAGGGGTGTCCCCCTCGAGCTGCAACCCAGAGAACAGAGTGCGCGTTCCTTCGGCGGCCAAATTTTAGCCGCCGGTGCCCCGCGATCGGATTGGAGGGTGTTCCTGCGCAGGTATGTAAAGGGTCTGCAGGATCTGCCCCGGCCCACGAAACCGATCAGCCGTTATCTGCTCGATCTTCATCAGGATCAACGTTCGCTCTGGATTACTCTGTATCCGGCGGCCGCCGCATTTCGCGAGCACGACGGGGCGGATCCGGCAAAGGATCACCTGCGCTTGAGGAAGGTGCTGGACTGGTCTATCGAAGTCGCTCGCCGCTTTTTGGAAAGATGATCCCCGCGTAGCCGACAAAGGACGGACCCGGATACACATCGTAGCTGGTTTTGTACTCGAGGAGCTCCCCTTTCTCCGCACCCGTCTGTGCGGCAAAACGGGCCGCCGCCACGGCTCCGCCGACGGAACACGCCGACTGCTCGCGGCGGGCATACTCCAGAGCGTTATCGAGTTCCAGGGCCAGCAGTGCGTCAACGATACGCTTGTCATTGACTTCCTTTACCCACTTCACAGCCTTTGGACCCGAACCGTGAGGCGAAAATCCATAGCTCCCGCCGTAGTGGGTCAGATCCGTGGATCCAACAACCGCGATCTTTCTGTTCAAGACTGTCGCAGCTTCGGCCAGCGCCGCTCCCAATTGCAGCGCCTCCTCGGAGGGAGAAGCCCTCATGTGAAGGGCTTTTGCTTTGGGGTGGAAGTACTGCAGCAGGGGCAGCTGCACCTCCACCGTATTGTCGGCATACCGATCATCGTGTATGGTAAGAGTCCCGCCAAGAAGCTCGAGGAGCTCTAAATCGCTCTCCAGCAGGCCTAGGGGAGTTTCGTAACCCTCCTCGAAGGCAGCCAGAATACCCGAATGAGGTGCCAGGTGCCCTCCGATCACAACAACGGTATCCATTTCCCTTGGAATGCTTTGGAACACGTGGCAGGCAATCGAGCCGGAAAAACTCCAGCCTGCATGAGGGGCGACGCCGGCGACTGCGGGTATTTCCGGTTTCTTGAAGGAGCGGCTGAACCCCTCGATTTCCATAATCGTCTGACTCCTCCCTCCGGGATACCACCCGGGAGGAAGAGTTCTGGGACGTACCTTCATCCTGTATCTCCTTACCGCAAAAAGAGTATACTTATGCCGTCGATTTGCCTATAATAAAAGTAAGATGAATCGGCGGATCCTCAGCTTTTATTATATTATAAGTGTTGTATTTCTGCTGTTTATCCTGATTTTCACAGCCTACCGTCTCAAGATTACAATCGACGGCAACCGTAAGCAATCCACAGAGAACTTGGAGAACTTGAGGATCTCCGCTCTCTCGGTGTACCTGGCCGAGGGGGACTTCAACTCCGAGTATTTCAAGACCACCATGAGGCAGGAATTCCTGACCACGGACCGCCTCGTCCTCCTCGCCATCTACTCCTCGAGGGAGGGCATCTTGTATCTGATATCCAAAGATCAGCGCTACCTGGTCGAAGCTCCCAGCGCGTCGGGTTCTACCCCCTGGAACGGGACCCCGGCCTACGCGATTCGCCCCTTGTACGAAAGCCCCACCACCCTGCTGTTCAGCCCGGGAATCCGGAAAGATCTATATATCGATGGAATCTTCCGGGATCTGGAAAAGACGGAGGTGTATCCAATCCTTCGCGAAATTTTCTATATTGTTCTCGTCTACTTGCTGATCGCGGCAGTGTTCCTGCTGGCTGCGGCCACCGGCAGGGATCTTGGGGCAGCTCCAAAACCCCGGGCGTCCACACGGGCGCCTTCTGTGCGAATCCGAGGACTCGCGGAGACCTCTACCGGTGCTGCGGCGGGGTTGTTCTCTCCGGAAACGGGTCTGGGCTGGAACGAGCATCTTTCGCAGCGCCTTGGCTCGGAGCTGGAACGGGCCGCCGCTTCGGATCAGGACCTTTCCATGCTCCTTATCGGTTCCCCTGACCTGGACAGACATAATTTCAAAGTGCTGGCCAAACACGTTCTCGAAGCATTTCCCTTCCGGGACCTGGCTTTCGAATACGACTCCAGAGCCGTAGCGCTAATCTTTCCCGACAAGGATCTGGATCGGTCTCTACAGGAAGCCCGCGGTTTTCAAAGCAGACTTCTTTCCGGTTCCTGGTCCAGGCCGGTCACAATCTCTATCGGTTTGAGTGCCCGCAATGGACGACTGATTAGCCCGAACAGACTGCTGACAGAGGTCAGCCAGGCACTGAAACAGGCTGAGTCCGCCGGGGGCGGTCAAATCATCGCGTTTCGAGCGGACCCGGACAAGTACCGAAGCGCGATTGCCACTGCTCGCTCCATCGGCAAAGCCGGACGTTAGTCGGGACGCACCTACTCCTGCGATTGCTCCGCCAGCAGATCATCCACGGTTTTAAGAATGCCCTTCAAGCGCCACTCCGACACCTTGTATATATAAGTTCCGTCTTGGCGAGCAACATAGAGCTGATCCTTACCGGCAGGCCCGCCGATGAGCAGCCGAAAATCCCTGTCATCCCCCGTGGACAACAGAATCCGTCCTGCAGGATTCGTCAGCCCCGCCTCTGCCCGGTCGACCGCCGCATCGAACTCCGCTCCCTCCAGATCCGCCAAATTGTTGGCCAGAAGATCGACCTCCCCGCTATCCAGGGGAAGCTGGGGTCGGTCGGCGAAACGCCAGACGCTCCGCTGTTCTGCATCGAGGACAAGGGTATAGTCCAGAGGGCCGGGGGTCCCGTCGGCGAAGAGTACTTCGCTGTTGACAGATATACGTATGAGATTCTGTCCTTCCAGGTCTTCTGGGAAGATTCTCAAGTAGGACCAGAATTTTTCCTCTACGTTTAGATAATAGTCAAAGCTGCGGTTTGACAGCACGACTTCATTGCTGTCGCCAAGCCTAACATAGTCGTCACCACCGGCGGCGGCGGGCTTGCCGATGAAGATCTCGGTTAAAATATTCCCTGCCTCGTCGAGCAGTCGGATGCGCCGAGGCGCCTCGGCGTTCACCTGGAACTCCGCCCAGGCCTCGGGATTTTCGGTAACGACCCGGGTGCGCTTGGTCTCAGCCAGAAAATCAAAAAAGGCATCGATCCGTGACTGGGACGCCGGATACTCATGGCCACCTCCGGGCAGCACCCAGGACCCATCCCTGTCGACCATCCTCAGGGCCCCCTCTGCTCCGGTGAGCTCTATAGAGGCCACCAGGTCCCGCCGCTCACGATTGAAGTCAGGAATCAGTGGAGTTTCCGCCTCTCTCCTTCCCATTCTGGCGGGGGAAAACACCAAACCCAGAACATACGCCGCTGCGAGTAAGGCTATAGCCGCTCCAAGGACGAGGATCTTACGCCGAAAGGATAAAGCTGCCATCATCTACCCTCCTGTTCCCGGATCGCAACCTTGCGCCGTCTGAAGACAAGACGGAGGATGCCAAAAACAACAACTGCTAAAGGAACAACAATCAGATTGAACACCTGAGTGAATAGGGCGGCCCGCAGGCGCGCCTCCGGTTCCTGGATCTTGTTCAACCGCAAATCCCGGGCCACCCGGGTCTTGATTTCAAGGAGATCTTCGGAATTACTGAGCCATTCCGCCGCATTGGCCAGGAATTCGGGGTTGTAGTTGCCGCCGCTGTACTGATACAGCTCACTTGCAAAGTCGGCGTCTCCGACTACAATCAGTCGGGTCTCGCTCCCCCGCTCTTCAACCTCGTTCCATTCCCGCTCCTCCCCAACTCTCGAGGGGATCTCCCGATCTGCGAAATAGCTGGGGAAGGCTCCCCGCAGAGCTACGGCCAAGGGATACTGCCCTGCACTGTCATGCTCCATGAACTCGAGCATCGCGGCTCGTTGAGGGTTGGTTTCAAAGGGCTCTTGATCCTGAATCCACCCCTCCGGGGTCGTGCTGAGCAGAACCTCCGCTTCGATTCCAGGCCGTTCGATGATCTGAAGCGGACTCGCCCACAGGAGATCCAACCCTTGGAATCGAGCCGTGATCGGGTTGCTCTTCGACACGAACTGATTGGCCACGCTAATCCAGTATGGATATTTATCCATCACCTCCCACATGATTTGACCGAATACCTGTCTGGGAATCCGGAAGTTTTTGGAATACTTGTCCAAAACGAAGGCCTGTCTCACCTCCACACCGTAGTTGGCCAGCATCGATAAGATCTCTGTGTTTTCGAGTTTACGGGGAACGATTCCCCGCATCAGATCCAGATCCATACCCTCGACGGCGAAGAGAGCCCGGCCGCCGTGCATCAGATACTGATCGATGGGGAACAGATCAAAGGAATCCAGGTCCCGCCCGCCGAGAACGAACAAAACATCGATGTCCTGCGGTATGTCCTCTCCCCGGCCGACCTCCCGGATGGCGAAGTCCGCCGACAGAGTGGCCATCAACGTGTTGAAATCCGTCTGGATCTGCCGGGATGCGTCTCCGGTCAGTATACCTATGGAACGTTCTTCTTCGGTGACGATTTTGCGAATTCGCGAAGTCAGGTCGTATTCCAGAGTCTCCACCTGGGATACCACGGGTATTGTTTCGTAGCGGTCGAGATACTGGATTACGATCCCCGTATAGACCTGGGCGAAGCTTCTCTCGTTCTGCTCGATCACTTCTATCTGCTGTGGAAATACTCCCAAGCTCTCCGCCCGGGTCAGATCACCGGCTCTCACGGGATCGAGAACCTCGACCTTTATGCTGCCCCGCGAGTAGGCGGCGTACTCGTACAGCAAATCTTCGATCTGAAACGGAAATGCGTACAGAGACTTCAGCTTGTCAGATATGTAGTAGGTCAGAAACACCCGGTCCGGGATATCCCGGAACAGCTCGCGGGAAACCTTGGAAATGGTGAAGGCTTTGTTCTCCGTCAGATCGATCCGAGTGAAATATCGGCTCGAGTTTAAACCAATCAGGAGGATGAGGATCAGCCCCAGGATGAAAAGAATTATTTCAGCGCGCTTCTTCATTTTCTCCCTTCCTTTACCATTTCTTGAAAACCAGTGTCTTGGTGTTGAGATACAGGAACAGCGCACTCACTATCCCGTAGTACAGTAGGTCCCTGGTATCGATAAGCCCCCTCTGGAAGTTGGAGAAGTGGTGGCCGAAGGACAGGAAGTTCACCACCGCGGCGGCCCAAGGCGGAAGAGCGAATACAATATTCACCTGGGAGATCAGGGTGAGCACGAGCAGCACAAACAGACTGATCAGAAACGAGCTGATCTGATTGGACATCAAAGAGGATATAAACAAACCAACGGAAATGCCCGCCGCGCCCAGGAGAACAACCCCGATGTACTGCCCCAGTATTTCTCCCCAGTCAAAATCTCCGAAGCGACTGAGCAGCAGGGGAAGGGGAAGGGTCAACAGAATCATGATAAGGAGCAGGCCGAGGGCGGCAATGAACTTGCCCAACACGAGGGTGCTCTCTCGGAACGGAAGGGTCAACAGCACCTCCAAGGTTCCCAACTTTTTCTCCTCCGCCCAGCTCCTCATGGTAAGAGCGGGCATTACGATGATAAAAACGATCGGAATAACGGAGAAAAAGCTCCGCAGCGAAGCGATATTGCTGGCAAAGAAGGTCTGGAGATAAAAGACCCAAACACTCGAGAAAACCAGAAAGGTCACCACTAAAACATAGGCGATCGGGGAGTTGAAATAGGATTTCAGTTCTTTCTTGATAACCGGTATGACATTACTCACCATTACTCTTTTCCTTCCCGAGTCAGTTTTATAAACAGCTCTTCAAGACTGAGGCGTTTAGGTATCATTGACAGTATTTTGTACCCCTCCTTGACCGCCCAGTCGAATACCCCTTCCTCGGCACCGGAATCGGGAAGAAGAGCGATCTTGAGTTGATGAAGTCCGTCCGCCGAGGAGGAGCTTTTCAGCAGATCCCGTACACCGGACACTCGGTCCACGCCGGAAGGCTCTTTGTCCCCTTTAAGCACCAGGTCGAGAAGCACTTCCCCCTTCATCTCCCGGTTGATCTCCTCCGGGCTGCCCTTGGCCACTATTTGTCCCTCATTCAGGATCAAGACACGTCCGCAGGTTGCCTCCACTTCCTGGAGGATGTGGGTCGAAAGGATGACGGTTTTTTCCTTACCCAGGCGCTTGATCAGCTCACGAACCTCGATGATCTGATTCGGATCGAGGCCCGTGGTCGGTTCATCAAGGACAAGGATCTCCGGGTCGTGGAGAATCGCCTGGGCAAGGCCGGTGCGCTGCCGAAATCCTTTAGAAATGGTATCGATGCTTCGATAGACAACGCTCTTCAAACCACACTCTTCCACCGCCCATTCGATCCTCTCAGTCTTGGCATTTCCCTTCAGGGAACGGGATTCAGCCATGAAGCTGAGGTATTCCAAAACGTTCAGATCAGTGTACAGCGGCGCATTTTCCGGCAAATAACCGACCAGCTTCTTGATCTCCAACGGTCTTTCGAAGATGTCCCAGCCGTTGACTGTGGCGCTTCCGGAGCTGGGAAACATGTAGCAGGTCAGTATTTTCATAATTGTGGTCTTCCCGGCTCCGTTGGGGCCGAGCAGCCCCACCACCTCTCCCGGGTTGATGGAGAAGTTGACTCCCCGAACCGCTTCCAGGGTTCCGTAACGCTTGCCCAGGTTACTTGCTTCGATCATGCATCTACCTTTCTAAAATCCGGATATTGTCTTTCTTTTCTGCTTAAAATAATGTCAACGGTCTTAGGACGTCAAGGGATCGGCAACCGCTTTTACCGCAAGCCGCCCTACTCCCCGTAGGGCAAATCGATGATCTGAAGGTCTCGGGTCAGGAAGGTTCGGGGAAAAATTTTCTTGGCCTGATGGAGCAGATTCCTAAGGTCCCGTTCTGTGTAGCGGGGGCTGTAATGGATCAGACCGAGCCGAGCTACCCCACCTTGGCGGGCGATCTGAGCAGCCTGAACAGCGGTAAGGTGCTTCTTGTCCCCGGCATCTTCTGTAAGCTCTTCACCGAACATTCCTTCGCAGATCAGCAGATCCGAATCCCGTACAAACTCCGGCACGCCGGGAACCCACGTGGTATCGGTGACGAAACTGAACTTACGCCCTGCTCGCCTGGGACCCATAACCTGCTCCGGCTCCACTTCAACGCCTGTTTTTAATCGAACCGGAGTACCGGATTGGAGGGTGGACCACAGAGGTCCCCTGGGGATGCCCAGAGCGCCGGCAGCCTCCGGATCGAACACCCCGGGGCGCATATCTTCTTCCAGGCAGAAGGCCAGGCAGGGTTTTGTATGATGCAAGGGATACGAACGGATTTTGAACCCGTCGCCTTCAAATACAATCTCCTCTCCGAAAACCTCTTTCACGATGATCTCGTAGTTGATGTACATGTCGAGAATTTTCCGACTGGCCTGAATGTACTCCTTGATCCGGGGCGGTCCGATGATGTACAGGGGATCGTCCCTCTCCACCTGGGAGGAGAGCATCAATATACCGGGAATACCGGTTACGTGATCGGCGTGGGTGTGAGAAACAAAAATGACGGATATCTTCTTCCAGCGCAGAGCCAGGCGGCGCAACGACACCTGCGTTCCTTCCCCGCAGTCGAAGAGAAACAGCTCCCCTTCGCGCCGCAGCAACACCGAGGTGAGACTTCGAGACGGCAGAGGCATCATGCCGCCTGTTCCGAGTACAAACAATTCCATATTCATAAGCGAAAACTTTTGAGTTCTGTCATTAGTAGCACAGAAGGATGAATTTAGGAAGGCCCGGGACGGTGTATTAGTCCCCTGAAAACCGGAGTGCCGGAGTGCGGATCGATCGACCACCGCGACATTGACCTATCAATGAAGTTGAGGCTATAGTTTGTGTAGCCAACGGACCCCCTGAAAGATTTATTCCAAAAACCGTATGCACCGGGGAGATCTACGGCAGGGAGGTGTTATGAACAGCGGAGGGAACCCCGAGCTACCCGTGCTCCTGGTCGACGATGAACCGGCAGTTCTCTCCAGCATGGGAAAAGTGCTGAAATCTGCCGGTATCGACAATCTACTGACCTGCAGTGATCCCCGGGATGTTCTCCCCCTCTTGGACAAGCAGGAGGTGGAGGTCGTCCTGCTGGACATCTCCATGCCTCACCTTACCGGAGATGAGCTTCTGCGAAAGATCCACGAGTTATACCCCCATATCCCGGTAATCATCGTCACAGCATCAGAAGACATCGATATGGCCGTGGATTGCATGAAGGAGGGAGCCTTTGACTATATGGTCAAGGCTGTCGAACCGAACAGGCTGACCAGCGGCGTCGGGCGGGCCATCGACATGCGGCGTCTCTCCCGGCGCTACAACTCCCTCAGGAAAGGTCTATTGGCAGACAAGATCAGCCATCCGGAGGTATTTCGCTCGATCGTAAGCCGCGATCATCGAATCCACGCCATTTTCCGATTCATCGAATCCATCGCGCCGACAGCGGAAACAGTACTGGTAACCGGGGAAACCGGCACGGGCAAGGAGCTCTTTGCCGAGGCGATCCATGCAGCCAGTGCCCGGCGAGGACCTCTGGTCAAGGTGAACAGCGCCGGATTAGACGACAACGTATTTGCCGATACCCTTTTTGGGCACGCGAAGGGTGCGTATACCGGCGCGGACAGTGACCGCAAAGGACTGATACAGCAGGCGAACTCCGGCACACTCTTCCTCGACGAAATCGGGGATCTTTCCGCGGCCAGCCAGATCAAGCTGCTGCGGCTCCTTGAATCTCGGGAATTCTACCCCCTTGGGTCGGACCTGCCCCGCACAACCAATGCGCGCTTCGTCATCGCCACTCATCGGTCGCTCCCCGAACTGGTTGCAGGGGAGCGTTTCCGCCGCGATCTCTACTATCGTTTGCAGACCTACGAGATCCACATCCCGCCGTTGCGGGAACGAAAGGCAGACCTACCGCTGCTCATCGATCATTTCCACGATCAAGCCGCAGAGCATCTGGGCAGAAAGAAACTTGCGGTACCCCCCGAGCTGCTCACTCTCATGGAAACCTATGACTTTCCCGGCAATGTTCGGGAGCTTCGCTCGATGATTTTCAACGCGGTAAGCCGCCAGCTGGAAAAAATGTTGTCTCTCCAACCCTTTCGCGAGGCCATGGGATACACGGGTGGTGAGATCCATCCTCCCGCTGCCGAAGATGCGTTCTCCTTTCCGGAAAAGCTGCCCACGTTGAAAGGACTTACCGAGGGGTTGATCGAAGAGGCTCTGTCTAGGGCCAAGGGCAACCAGGCGATCGCCGCGGGATTGCTCGGAATCACCCCCCAAGCACTCAGCAAAAGGCTCAAGCGGCGAAAAGGCTGCAATCCGGAATAGAAAGGGTCGAGTCCCGTCATGAGATCCGAAGGAGGTTCGGCGTGAACTGGCTCAGATTCAGCACCCTGTCCATAGGATCATTGACCACGACGCTGCTCCTGGCCGTCATAACCGGCTACCTGCTCTCTCTGAAGGTAAAACATCCCGACACCTGGTATCTGGCGGGATATCTCGGCTCTCTGTTCGTGCTTCTCCTTTCCTACACGGTGCGCTACTCCGTGTTCTCGAGTGCTTCGGTGCTCACCGGACAATTCTCAAACCTCATCGTATTCGGGGTCGTCTGCCTCGTTCAATTCGCCTATCACTACGGGGTGAATCACCACCCACGGGAATCCCGCATCGTCCTGATACTCTCTTCAGCGGCGGCCTTCGGCGTCTGGGGTTCCCTGTTTGCAGCCCCCAACGTTGAAGTGGTGTACGACTTCACGGCGGAATACTTCACCTACGTGTACGGGCCCAGGGTCAGCTTCCTGGTATTGGTCGGGTACTTCTGGTCGATCGTGGTTCTGCTTCGCAAAGTCCACCGCTCCTCGAAGCATGAGCGGAAACGGGTCGATTCAGGTATTTTCAACCGCTTGTTCGGCGTATTTCGATGTATGGCCCGTCCCGCAGGAACAGTGGCCCTGTCGGCCCGCAGTTTCGCTCTCCTGGCCCTGGCGACCACTGTAATCGCCGTCGCGTATACGCTGTCTCAAACCGAGGTAATCCCCCGCAGTACCTACGCTCTGGTTTTCAATACCGGCTCCTTGTTGGTATGTCTTCTCATCTTTATTGTCTACGTCAACAATTCCCCACAACCGACGAGCTACCTAACCAAGCTGGTCGGCATCCCGCTGGCCGTAATCATGGTGGCTTTCGGTATTACCGCCAGCGCCCTGATGCCGGTTGTCCGCGGTTCTTTGGCGGACAGCTACCGGAAAGAGATCGACCAAGCCCAGATGTCGATCCGGGATCAGAATCTAACGGGACTGTCCCCGGGAATAGCCTTCATTCTTCCGGCCAGTGCTTCTCCGGCTACACTCAAGTTTTCCGCTCAGAAGCTCTCTGATACGGCGATCCTTCGTCTGGGAAGCGAACCCGGCAGCAGGGGACTGATCCCCGAGCGTCGAGGACTGGTCCCCCGCTTCCTGTATCTCGATCTTCACGACACCGACAGTTTCTACATGTACTACACGATCACAGATCGAGGGGTTTCCTACCGGGTGGGATTGTCCTACACCGAGTACCGTCTGGGGATTCATCGCTTCTGCTCCAAAATCGTCCTCATCGCTCTGGCTACCACCGTCCTGGTAGTGCTCGGGTTTCCGGTGGCCTTCCGTCGCGGCTTGCTGAAACCCCTCAGTATTCTCCTCGAGGCTGTTCAGCAGGTCTCTTCGGGGAACTACAAAATGTTCGTTCCCGTGCCGTCGGAGGATGAAGTCGGACAGCTCGCCCGAGGATACAACCAGATGGTCTCCTACCTGCGGGCGGCGGAGGGGAACTTCAAAGCTCTTGCTGAAAACGCCAACGACGCCATCCTGATCCTCTCCCAGCAAGGTCAGGTTCTCTATGCCAATCTGCACGCAACCGAGATCTCCGGATACAGCCCCGTCGACCTGAGACGAATGCATTTCACAGGATTCGTTCACCCGGATGAAATTGGAGCCGTCAGCCAACGTTTCGGCGAAAGAATGGCCGGACGGGATGCCCCCCGCTGCTACGAGACCTGTATCGTTTCCCGCCACGGCAAGGTGATCCCAGTGGAGATTACCGGTGCGCGCACCACCTGGCAGAATGAAGCGGCGGATGTCGTGATCATCCGCGACATCTCCGAGCGCAAGGAAGCGGAGGAACGCCTCCAGATCCAGCAGCAGCAGCTCATGCGGACGGATAAATTGGCATCCCTCGGCGCCCTGGTCGCCGGAGTGGCCCACGAAGTGAATAATCCGAATCAGGTAATCGGCCTGAACTCCCGCTTCCTCCTGGATGGCCTGCCCCGTCTGTTCTCCCTGGCGGAATCCGCTGAAAGATTCGATGAAGATATCCGCCTGTCCGGGATGAGCTACGAGGATTTCAAAGAGGCCGCCGGATCGGCGCTATCTGAAATCGAGGCCAGCACCACGAGGATCGACCACATCGTCTCAGAGCTCAAGAGGTTCGTTCGGGGAGGCGCGAAGGGCACGAGTGAATCCACAGACCTGAACCAGGTGATTCGAACGGTGGTGGATCTGTCGCGGCACATGATCGCCAGAGCAACGGATCGCTTCGAGCTTGTTCTCCGGACCGATATTCCGGAGATTCCCGCGGACCGGATCGGGATGGAGCAGGTGATCATGAATCTGCTGCACAACGCCTGCCAATCCCTTCCGGACAGAAAGCGGCAGGTGCGGATCTCCACCCGTTTCGACAACGCTGCAAAAGCCGTCTGCATCGAGGTTGCCGATCAGGGAGTCGGAATCTCTCCGGACAGCCTGACTCGGGTGACCGATCCTTTTTTTACCACCCGCGGGGAGAAAGGCGGAACCGGGCTCGGGCTTTCGGTATCTCAACGCATCCTTCGAGATCATGGGGGGACGATGCGCTTTCAATCCGTCGTCGGTCAGGGAACCACGGTCACCGTGACGATCCCCGCAGAGGCTGCCGGGGATCAGTCCGGAAGCTGAACCGAGACGGACTTCAACTTTTCCAGGCGCTCTTTGTCCCTCTGCACCGCCCGAGGATGGGTGACGATCGCCGTAACCCCGCTGTCGAAGCGGGCCAGCAGACGTTCGGCCGCCGCGGCGATCTGCCCTGGTGTACAACCGATCAAGGCATCCCTCCGCGCCTGGCGTTGGTCATCCCGGATTCCAAGCAGTTCCCGTTTCAATGCGACAAACCCTTTTTCTCCGGGAGCCATAGGCCGCTCCTCTTTTCCCGCCGCACCCAGGACGATCTTTTCAAAAGCATCACCGTCGACTTGCTCTTTGGCGGCAGAGCGGAGTCCCTCCCGAAAAGCTTCCAGCGTATCCAGCGTGTTTGGATCCCGGTAGGAAGAAAATCCAAACAATGCCTCCAGCCCGTTCGCAGACGCGCCGGCGCCGTAGGCACCGCCCTGCATGCGGATCCGTTCCCAGAGAAATCCGGTAGCCAGGAAGTGGGCTAAAACCGTTTCGTGCGCATTTTCTTCACTTCCGAAGGAACTGCCGGGAATTGTGTGGGCGACGAAGTTCACGTTCATCGACCCGACCAGGGTCTCCACAGCCGGGCTGTTCTCCGGACCGACCGAATTCGGGCCTTCGGACTTGCCGGATTCTACCTGCCGGGAGTGGGGATAGCTTAGGGCGGCAACCGCCTCCCCGACAACGGGAATGACTCTGTCCAAGGCGCTTCGCTCACAGGTCAGATTGACGGCAAGCCCGGAGGAGGAGAGCAGGGATGCTCTGAGTGTGATCAAGCCGGAAGCCAATTCGGGAAGATCCCGCTGCAGTTCCCGGCAGACCCCATCGAGCCAGATGTACTGGGAGATCCCCTTCCATTGTTCCTCGATCGCCAGTGCCGCTGAAAGGCGTCCCCCGGCCCGCAGGGCCGCGTAATGACTGCCCGCGGGCACCAGAGACGCCTTGAGGTCATTGCGCATCTCCAGGACGATCGTGCGCATTCTCTCCAGGTCTTGAAAGTCCGCCGACAGGAGCAGATCCCGCACGAGGGCAACCGCCGCTTCCAGGTTCTGTTCGAGCATCTTTACCCGAAAAATCAACCGTTCCTCGACGTCCCCCGGCGAAACAACTCTGGTATCGGCACTCAAGGAAGCGCCGAAGCCCCCCGTGTGCAGGGAAAGCCTGCGAGCGACGTCGTAGTACGGCACGCCGGGCAGACCACTGCCTCGGACCGCTCGGCTGAAAAGAGGCAAGAGGTGCCGCAGTTGTTCTTCGACTCCCGACGTGTCGAAGGCCAGATCGAGATAGACGATGCCGTTGGTATGCAGATCGTGGAAGAGGACCGGACCAGGGTCTATCCGTTCCGTGGGGATCTTTTCCACATCGCGACGGAGATCGCTGAGGTGCAGCGCCGGAATCCGCGATAGGATCTCCGGAGGATCCTGCTGCTCCTGAAAGATTTTGAGCTTGTCCAGATCAACCTGCAACCGTCGGAGGCCTTCCCGTCCCATGGACTTTCTGAGGGACGAAAGCTCTTTCTTTTCCTCCTCTTCGTCCCGTTTCTGCTGATCCGGATCGGGCCGAACTACTACGGTCGTTCTGTGCTGATTGGCAAGCAGATACCCTTCCACCAGCCTTTCGAAAAATCCGCCTTTGGCGACCTCCGCTTTCAGCACATCCATCCAGTGCTGAAACTCGAGGGTGGTCTCCGGATCACTGCCGTGCAACCAACCCCGCAATGCCCGCCGCATAAGCGTCAAGGAGTAGGGCCGCCCTCCCCTTGTTATCTCACGATTGCTGAACTCGACTCGGTGCAGCGCGGCCTGTACCGCTTCTTCCGGCACTCCCCGATCCACCAGGGCTCTGAGGGTCTCGAATACTACGGACTCAATGCCTTCAGCCGAATCCGGATCCGTGCCCCGCAGGCCTACCGAAAAAGTGAGCTCGTTCAGCTCCGTCTCCAGACCTGCCGCCGGGGACAGATCATCCCCCAACTTCGATTCCAGCAGGGCCCTGTGCAGAGGGGCACCCTCGTTGCCGATCAGGACTTCGGCGAGCACTTCGAAGGACAGGAGTTTGAGCGGATCGCCAGCCGGCACGGTCAGCCAGTTCAGTGTGACTGAAGACTTCTTCTTTAGATTTTCCGCTGTGCCCGTTTCGATGGGGAAGGTCTGCTCCACCCTTCGCGGTTCCTGCCAGCGGGGTTGAAGAACAAGGTGAGAGTCGATTTTCGCCGGGGCGAATGATTTCAGGAAATTTTCCTCGAGGAATTCGAGTGTTCGAGGAGTGGGGATATTTCCGTATAGGAAAATCCGGCAGTTCCCCGGATGGTAGAACCGGTTGTGGAATGCCCGCAGCTGGCCGTGGGTCAGGGAAGCGATCGCTCTAGGATGGCCGCCGGATTCGAAACCGTAGGGTGTATCGGGAAAGAGACTGCGCATCGAGGCATAGGCCACGATCGATTCGGGGCTGGAAAATACTCCTTTCATTTCGTTGAAAACGACTCCGGTACGTATCAACCCATCGGCCTGATCTTCCGCCGCGGAGGGTTCCAGATGATGAGCCTCCTGCATGAACACCTCCCGCTGAAGGAGTGGGAAAAAAACGGCGTCTCCGGTCACCAGCATGAGATTGAAGAAATCCTTTTCAACCATGCTGCTGGCCGGGTACACGGTTTTATCCGGAAAGGTGAAGGCATTGAGAAAGGTCTGCAAACTGCTCTTCAACAGCACAACGAAAGGATCCTTGAGGGCAAACCGTTTCGAGCCGCAGAGAACCGAGTGCTCCAGGATATGAGCCACCCCTGTATCGTCCTGGGGGGGAGTGCGAAAGACAAAGGCAAACAGATTCTCAGGATCTTCGTTCCAAAGATGAAACACCTCGCACCCCGTGCTTACATGACGAAAATGTAATGCCCGAGAGCTGTATTCCCGCATGTCCTTGTTGGATATCGCCTCGAAACCCGCGCTTCGATAGCCGGGGGAAATATTGTCTGGATTCAAGATGGTCTCCTTCATGGCTGAATAAAAACCGGTTGCCGGCACCTTCACGAACCGATACTTTTGAGAATATAGTCATCCCATGGCGCCTCCGTCCATTGGGTACAGGGCAATGGGAAAAAACTTGAAAGCGATGTCAAGATGACCCCTGCGGACCTGCAGACCCTCCGCGAACGGGCAAAGCTCCTCCAGCTGGTCAGAATGTTTTTCCTGGATCGGGGTTATCTAGAGGTGGACACAGCCCTGCTATGCCCGACTCTGATCCCGGAGGGCAGCCTGGAAGTATTTCGCACCTGTTACCGCTCGGCCCACGGCAGGGACCGGGATTTGTTTCTCATCCCCTCGCCGGAGCTGTGGATGAAACGCCTGATCGCTGAGGGCAGTGGAAGCATCTTCCAGATCTGCAAGTCGTTTCGCAACAGTGAGCCCACCGGCCCGCTACACAACCCTGAGTTCACCATGCTGGAATGGTACACCCTGGCCGTGGACTATCTACAGTCCATGGACACCATGGAGGATTTGTACGCCCACCTTTTCGAGAAAGCGGGCAGGGATCCTGTTCTTACCCTGGGGGACCGCCGGGTGGACTGTTCCCCACCTTTTCTACGTCTGTCCATGGCCGAAGCGTTCCTTGAACACCTTAGGGTCGACCTGCGGCAACTGGGCAGCAGCGGAGCCCTCAGAGATGCTGCTCGAAGCCGCGGGATTACGGTAACCCCGGAGGACCGCTCAGAGGATCTCTTTCACAAACTCTTTCTCACCGCTGTTGAACCCAACCTACCCCGCTCCCGACCCGTGATCCTCTACGATTATCCCGCCCTGATACCGACTTTGGCCCGCAACAAACCCGGTACTCCATGGGCGGAGCGTTGGGAGCTTTACCTGGCCGGGGTCGAGGTCGCCAACTGCTATTCCGAAGAGACCGACCCTGAACGCATCGAAACCTTCTTCACAGATCAGGAGAAGAAGAAACAGCAGGGACTCGAGGTCCACCCCAGCGACTGGGAGCTGCTGCGGATCATCCGCCAACAGGGGTTGCCGAAGTGTTCCGGCGTGGCTCTCGGCCTGGAACGCCTCCTGCTCTTTTTTCTCAAATCAGATTCTATTCACGGCGTCCTTCCCTACGGTGCGGACCTGTCCGGGTGACGAGGCTCACACAGGGTACAGGATCGGTGTATTGCCCTGCGGCTTGCAACACGAAAGGGAAGTGATTAGTATAGGAGTTCATGATAAAAGCTGGGGCTATATCAAAAGGAAATTTTCTTCTCGTGAAGAACGAGCCCTACGTAGTGGTCGAACGGGAATTCGTCAATCCGGGAAAGGGCTCCGCCTTCGTCCGCCTGAAACTGAAAAGCCTGATCAGCGGACAGGTGCTGAAACAGGTAAATAAAAGTCAGGAAATGCTCGAGGACATCAACGTCGAAACTCGAGACGCCCAGTATCTCTACGCCGACGGTGAACACTATCATTTTATGGACTTGGAAACCTACGAGCAGTTCACCGTAGCCATTAAGGGGCACGAAGACAAAAAGCTCTTCGTTCTGGAGGGAGATACGGTTCAGCTCTCCTTTTGGGATGAACGACCGATCGATATCCTACTGCCCTACAAAGTCGCCCTATCGGTAGCGGAAGCGGGAGAGGGTCTGAAGGGGGACACCGTGTCCGGGGCGACCAAACAGGTCACGTTGGAAACGGGATTGGTCGTAAAGGTCCCTCTATTTATCAAACAGGGGGACAAGATCCTGGTGAACTCTGAGACTCGTGAGTATGTGGAACGGGTCAACGAATAAGCCGCTACTCCCACCAGAGCTCTTCGCCGTTTATATAAAACTCCTCCGCCGGGTGGCAACGGCGGTGGGTCTCGATGCTGTTTACCGCGTCCAGATACGCCCTTAGGCTGGCCTCCACCACATCGGTGGATCCTGAGTGGCCGTGGAAACGCCTCCCCAGGTAAGCCAGACTAACGGTCACCTCCGCCCGGGCATCCTTACCCTCCGTGAGGTGATCTACCGAGTAGAGGATCAGCCGCGGATTTAGCCCGACCGCCATGTCAACGGCCCGGCACAGGGCGTCCACCGGTCCCGTGCCTGTGGCGGATTGCACAAGCGGCGTATCTTCTCTGGTCAGCTCGACACTACCTACGGGCAGGGTTTGGTTCCCGGTCATCACGTTGAAAGAAACAAGGGTGTATACCCTCTGATCTTCCTCCAATCGAGCCTGCTCGACAATCGACTGAACTTCGCTCAAGGAAACCGTCTTTTTCCGACGCACTTGGGTTTGATACAGCCCGTAGGCCTTGTCCAAGTCCACCCCTTCCACAGCGAGCCGGTAGTTTTTCAGCTGCTGTTTGAATCCGGCACGACTCATCTCCTGATCTCCGAAAAGGGCATCCTCGGATCGACCGATCGTCTTCTCCCGCAGGAGCTCCCGAAGATGCTCCGGAAGTGCGTCCCTGATATCCGTGCTTCCCCCAGCCCGGGTTTCCCGGAATGCGCATTTTCCTAAAACCGGCTTGTTGGGATGGGGAGGAATGCCGGTCAGCCTGGAGAGGAGGGTTGACGTACGCCAGAGCTGATCCAGTTGTATATGATGGGATAGATTCAAGCGCTCTCGGAATGCTTCCAGACCGAACACAATCTCCTCCAGAGCCGCAATGCCGCCCCGATCCCCGATACCTCCTACCGTGCATTCGACGTGGCGCGCTCCCGCTTCCAGGCAAGCCAGCGAGTTGGCCGTAGCCAGACCAAGGTCATTGTGAAAATGGACCCCGATTCGCACACTCGGCTCCTGTCCGAGGCTCGACCTGATCCTGCGCACCAAGTCGGCAGCGGTGCTCGGATGCATGCTGCCGTTGGTATCGGCCAAATTGAGGACTTCCGCACCCCCCTGGACGATACTCGCGGCCGCCTCCATGAGAAATCCGGGCTCCGCCTCGGCGATCTCTCCCAGAGAGAATTGAAGCGGCAGCTCCGAGCCTGCCTCCAGGCAACGTCCTATGAGATCCAAGACCTGATCGGTTTTCAGCTTGAGTACTTCCTTGAGGAAATAGGGGGAGGCGGGAAGAAACACGTGAAGCCAGGGCCTGTCGTTTCTGGACAGCAGTTCACAGGCTTCACAAACATCCTCAGGCACCGCGCGGGACAGCGCGGAGATCCGAGGCCCCCGAACCTCCTCGGCGATGGCCTCGACACTCTCTTTTTCCTCGGCCGAGGCAGCCGGATAACCCGCATCGATAATATCAACCCCCAGGGTGGCCAGCTGCCGGGCAATTACCAGACGATCGTGCCTGTCCAGAACCACGAAGGGAAGCTTGTTCCCGTCTCGAAGAGTGGTGTCCATAAACTCGACAAATTTTTCCATGACTTCAGAAAGCCTCTTCCCCCTATCCCTCCGGGAGCTTCTCAAGCCAGGGACTGTCCGGATATTCTTCAGACAGTTTCTCGAAAAGCTGCTCCGCCCGGTCTCTTGAGCCCTGATCCCAGTACAGTCTGCCTGCACTGTACAAACCCTCGGCGGCAAGATCCTGCTGGTCGGGATAGAGAAAATGCACCTTCAGGTACTCCTCCGCCGCTTCCTGCTTTTTCCCCCTGTCTTCGAGAATTCGAGCAATTGCGAGCTGTGACGCGGCACCGGGTTGTCCGGAGCTGGCGGCGATGATTCCGGTGAAGATATCGTACGCCCGGTCCAGCTCGCCATTGATTCTATAGTACTCCCCGATCAGAAAGCTCACCTCGCTGCGCAGCGGTTCCACCAGGTCTGTGGTTCTCATGGTCTGGAGGATGGCCATCGACCCTTCAGGCCTGTCGGGGAAAATAAAACGGGCGTATTCGAAGCGCACCAGGTTCTTGAATCCTTCCCCGAGGGAAGGGCTGCGATCGACCCGCCTGTAAAAATCTTCGAAGATTCTCCCTCCGCTGCTTTTTGTTTCAGCGGATGTCCCTGCACTGACGATGCCCGACAGTACTGTACGGATCTCCCGGATCGCCACATCGGATAGACCCCCGGCCGATGCCTCGCCGCCCCCCGGATTCTCTTCGAGGTAGCCGATCAGGTACTCCAGAGCGCTCACCCTGTCCCCCTCCCGGGCGGAACTCACCCCCGCCCAGTACAGGGCTGATCTGGCGGCGGGACTTGCCGGGAATCGATCCTTAACCAGCAAGAACCCCCGCTCGGCACTTCTGTAGCTGCCGACCCGAAAATCTTCTTCGGCTATTTTGAAGAAGGCTTCCGAGGCCAGGGTGCTGTTCGGGTATTCCCGACTCAAGCTTTCGTAGGTCGCAACCGCTCGATCCCGCTCTCCCGACCGGAGAAGTGCAAAACCCTTTTGGTAGAGGATTTCCTGATTCAGGTCGTCCCGGTACTCCGCCGTCTGGGATCCAGCTGCCTGAAGCGCTTTGTCGTAATAGTCGATACTCTCCGGGTAGCTGTCCAACTGGGATGCACATATCCCGGCACGGTAGTAGCTCTCTGCGACTCGCCGGCCCCGCGGATACATTTCAGTCAGCTTGAGGAAGGTTTTTTGGGCAGGGATGAGCTTATCGAGCCTGAATTGACAAAGTCCCATCCAAAAAAGCGCCTCTTCCCCCTGGGGGGTGCCTCCAAGGAGTTCCGCCGCCCGGGCAAAGCTCCCCGAAGCGTCTTCCAATTGTTCCAGCTTGTAATGGGTTCTACCCAGATAGAACCAACTCTCCCCGGCCCAGGCGGCTCCGGAAGCGGTATTCCTGCGGAACAACCGGATAGCCTGGGAATATTCACCGGCATTGAAGGCACAAACCCCCGCGGCTAGGATCGAACGTCCCGCCAGCTCCGGTGATGGGTCAGCCTTCAGGGCTTGCTCGAAAAATGGTAAAGCCCTTGCGTATTCTCCCCGCCGGGAATAGATGTAGCCGATGTTGTACCGGCTTTCGGCAATATACGGAGAGTTCGGCCACATCTGCGTCAAGGAGAAGAAATCTCCGAGTGCGACAGCCGAGGCTTCCCTTTTGAGATAAGAACTGCCCCGCTTGAAGAGGTACTCGTCCTGATAGGGGGAGTCAGGATAACGGGTAATCAGCTCGGTGTACATCCCTTCCGCTTGTTCCAGATCTCCCCCATCCTGATAGAGGGAGGCAAGCATTCTGGTGGCTTCCTCCCGTGCTTGCGAAGCCGGGAAGCGCTTCCGAAACTCTTCAAAACGGATAACCGCGCGATCCTTCGACCCTAGATCGGTCAGCGCGGCTGCTAAACGGAACAGGCTCTGCTCGGAGATCTCCGGACGTCCCTCCAGGGCTTTTTCGAGAGGTTCGACCGATCTTCGCATATCACCGTCCAAAAATGCCGAAAGTCCCATGTTGTAGTAGATAACCTGTCGCTCCTCCTTTCCTGCGGCCGCGGCCAAAGCCTCCGAGTAGGCTGCGAAGGCCTGGTCGTAGCGCCCGAGGTCGAACAGCAGATCAGCCTTCAATCGGATGAGGAGATCGAGATACTGGCCGCGGGGGAAACGGAGTTCCAACTCATTACAGATCTCCAGAGCCTGGTCGTTGCGTCCCTGTTCGGCAAGAATGATCGCCAAACGGTACAAACCGGTCTCCCGCTGCTCCAAGGACGGTTCGGCGGCGAGAACGGACCGAAAGCTTCGCTCAGCCTCTGAGTAGCGGTGGAGAAAGAAACTGCACTCGCCGACGAAAAACACGGCCTCCCCCGCGTACTGCGAGTTGGGAAACTCGATCAGAATCCGGGTAAAGGCGGTGAGAGCAGCGGAATAATCGGAAAAACGCAGGTTTATACCGCCGACTCGATACAAGGTTTCCGGCCAGAGATCCCGTGCCGATTCTCTGTCCAAAAGCCGGCCATAGCTGCTCTTGGCCGCGGCCCATTTCGACAGGTTTTCCTCGACCATACCCTTCAAGAGAAGGGAATGGTCGAAATAGGGCTGCTCGTCAGGATATTTCTCCACCTGGTCGTTCAGGTGAGTAAGAGCGTCTGTATAGTTGTAGAGTTGGAAGTGGGCACTCCCCAGCCAGTAGGACACCCTTCTGTTGTTCGCGGAGCGGGGATACTTCCTGCCGTAATTTCCCAGGGCGGCTATGCAGCTGCGGAACTCGCCGAGATAGAAATCCGATACACCACTGAGATAATCCGCATCGTCGGCCAGCGGGCTGTCCGGGAACTGATCGACCAGCTGACGGAAATTTCTCCCGGCCATGACATATAGACCGTCCTGGAAGGCTTTTTTCCCGGCCTCGAACAGGTTCTCCACACCTTGGGCATCGCCGGGTGCGGGAGCGCCCCAGAGCAGCAGGAACACAAGAAAAAACAGGGAGGCAAGGCTCCCTGTTCTCATCTGAATCTGCATGTTTTCACCTGGTATGCAAATCTCTCTCCAGCAGTTACTCCCCAGCGGCTGGTCAGCGTACCGCCACTTCCTGGGGCAGCTGGGAAGAATCCTTTCCAGAGGAGTCGCCTTTTCCGCGCTTGCCTTGATTCCCTTTATCCGAGATCTTACGCTCTCTTTTGGCACGGAAGGAGATCTTCTTCTCCTTCAGGTCGACCACGATCGTACTGCCCTGCTTGAATCGTCCTTTCAGAATATCGACGGACAGGGGATCCTCAACCAACCTCTGCAAGGTTCTGCGCAGCGGCCGGGCACCGTACTTTTCGTCATAACCCTCTTCAATTAAGAAGGTTCGGGCCGGATTGGTAATCTGCAAGCTGATATTCTGCTCGGTAAGCTGCCCCTGGATTTCCCTTACCATCAGTTCGAGGATTTCCCGAAGATGGTCGCGGCTCAGGCTGTGGAAGACGACGGTTTCATCAACCCTGTTGATGAACTCCGGGTTGAACAGCCGTTTCATCTCACTCAAGGCACTGGTGCGAATCTCCTCGTAGCGCATCATTCCCTCTTCCACGTGAAATCCCAGAGATGAATCCTTGCTGATTTCCCGCGCTCCGGCATTGGAGGTCATGATCAGCACGGTGTTGCGGAAACTGACGGTATGACCGAGATTGTCCTGCAGCTGTCCCTCCTCCAGGACCTGCAGCAGAAGGTTGAAAACGTCCGGATGGGCTTTTTCAATCTCATCGAGCAGGATAACGCTGTATGGACGCCTTCGGATTTTCTCGGTCAGAAGACCGCCCTCCTCGTAGCCCACATATCCCGGAGGAGCACCGACCAATCGGGAGACGTTGTGCTTCTCCATAAAATCGGACATATCGATGCGGACCAGGGAATCTTCGTTTCCGAAAAGGAAGGCAGCCAGCGTTTTGGCCAGCAGTGTTTTTCCTACCCCGGTCGGACCCAGGAAGATAAAGGATCCCAAGGGCCGCTTCGGCGAGCTCAATCCCGTTCGGGAACGACGGATCGCCGCGGCGATCGAGCCGATTGCCGCGTCCTGACCGATCACTCGTTTGTGCAGCTCTTCCTCGATCTTGAGCAGCTTTTCGGATTCACTTTGGGCGATTCGATTCAGGGGAATCCCCGTGATCTCGGAGACCACCGTCTGAATGTCTTCCACATCGATCAGATTTTCCTCCACCCGCAGGTTCGCTTCCCAGTCCTGTTTGATCGTGTCCATGCGCCCGCGCAGGGTTTTCACCTGGTCCCGAAGCGCCGCTGCCCGTTCATAGTTCTGCTGGGCGACGAGATTGCTCTTCTCCGTACTCAGCTTCTCGATCTTGTTTTCGATATCAGCCAATTCCTTGGGCCGTACACTGGTGTCTATCTTCTTACGGCTGCCCGCTTCATCGATCAGATCGATCGCCTTATCCGGGAGAAATCGATCGGAAATGTAGCGGTGGGACAGAGCTGCGGAAGCCTCCAGCGCTTCGTAGGTGTAGGTTACATGGTGAAACTTCCCGTAATGCTCTTTCAACCCCTTCAGTATCTCGATAGTCTCCTCCACATTCGGTTCTTCTACGTAAATTGGTTGGAACCTTCGCTCCAAAGCGGCATCCTTCTCCACGTATTTCCGATACTCGTTGAGCGTCGTTGCTCCGATGCATTGGAGCTCGCCTCTGGAAAGAGCGGGCTTAAGCATATTCGAAGCATCGATGGCCCCTTCGGCACCGCCGGCCCCGATGAGGGTGTGCAGCTCGTCGATAAAGAGAATCACATTGTTCGCGGCCATGATCTCCTTCATGACCCGCTTCAACCTCTCTTCAAACTCACCACGGTACTTGGTTCCGGCAACCAGCGAAGCCAGGTCCAGCGTAAGCACCCGACGCCCGCCCAGAATATCGGGAACATCGCCGGTAACGATCCGCTGAGCGAGTCCTTCAACGATTGCCGTCTTGCCCACTCCGGGCTCCCCGATCAGAACGGGATTGTTCTTCGTACGCCGAGCCAGAATCTGAACGACTCTCTGGATCTCCCGCAGCCGACCGATAACCGGATCCAGCTTGTCTTCCCGGGCCAGTTTGGTCAGGTCGCGGCTGAACTCGTCGAGTGTGGGGGTCGCTTTTCTGGTAATAGGCTGGGTCTTTTTTTTGTGCTGCACCTGCTGGTTCAGATCACCGAGACCATTGATTTGGATAATCAGCTCTCTCAACTTGGCCGATGTGACTTTGTTGCGGTTCAAGTAACGCGTGGTTGCGCTGTCCGCCTCCTGGCTGGATGCGAGAAGCAGGTGCTCGGTCCCGATATACTCGTGGCCCATGTTTCTCGCTTCCGCGGCCGAATCCTCCAGGATCTTTTTCCCCCGCTTCGACGGCGGGACGTCGCCCAGAATCAACCCTCCCTTTCCCATGGGAAGGGAACGCTCGATCTCCAGCTGCATCTCCCCAAGGTCAACCTTGGCCTTCTGCAGCGCCTTCACCGCTACTCCCTCTCCGTCTTTGAGCAGTGCAATTATAATATGCTCAGGGAGAAGCTGGTCGGAGTGAAATCGTTTTGCCTCTTCCTGGGCCAATACCGTTAAAATCTTTTGAGCTCGTTGAGTTAAGCCCTTAAACATTATTGTCCTCCCGGACATGCCCTTCCAGAGCATACCGTATCAATTTTGCTCGTGTATAATCTACTAATTTATTATCTGTATCGTCATCCATTTGGTCGAGCATTTTTTGGATATGAGCCTTCTGAGCCCGAATCATGAGGGACGTAATTACCTCGATCCCCGGCTCGCTGATCATTCCCAGGCTGATTCCCAGGCGGACCGAGGAAAGCAGGGTGATCGCCTCTTTGGAAGATACCAGGCGGCAGGCCTTCAAAACACCGAAGGCTCTGTGAACCCGATCTTCCAACTCGATTCGACGGCTCTTGCTTATCTCCTGCCGGGCCTTTCGCTCGTACTCGACCAGCTCCCGGGCCGCCTCCCCCACTGAAGCAAGAATCTCCGTCTCCTTATAGCCGATACACAGGGGATTTGAAATCTGGTACATGTCGCCCAGCGAGTTATCTCCGTCTCCCCAATAGCCCTTGATCTGCAGCCCCATCTGGTTGATCCGCTTCAAGGCCCAACCGATCGTACCGTCGGTTACCAGGGCGGGCATATGCAGCATAACCGAAGCTCTCAACCCCGTACCGGTGTTGTCCAGCCTTGAGGCAAGATAGCCCCATTCAATCGACGCAGCGAAGTGCAGGTTTTCCTCCAAACGACTGTCCAGGTCATCCACGGCGGCGAATATCTCCTGCAGGCAGAGGCCCGTGCGCATGCAGGCAACTCGGAGGTGATCGTCCTCGTTGACCATAGTACTGGTACAGCCGTCATCGCCCAGAAGAACCAGCTTGTTCGGCGAGACGCAGAAATCCTGAGAAATGATATTCTGTTCCATAAGGATCTTGCGTTCAAGTGGGGGCAGACGATCCAGGTAGATCGCCTCAAAGGAATACTTGCTTTTTTCAAAGGCTTCGGTGACCTCCCGCTGGACCTGTTCTTCCTCTTCTTTGCTCAAAGCGGGGGGAAAGGGAATACCGATCAGATTCCGGGCTAGGCGGATCCGACTGGAGACTACCACGTCGTCTTCTGCCCCGGAATCGGAAAACCAACCGTGGTCACTACGCATCAGCCGTCCTCCGAAGTCTTTTCCAAATCCCGGATACGGTCGCGGATACGAGCAGCCTTTTCATAGTCTTCCCGTTTGAGTGCGTCTTTGAGTCCCTCCTTCAGTTTCACTACATCGATCAGGAACGTCTTGTAGGTGTTCAGGCCCTTAGGCAGCTTTCCCTTGTGTCTTGGTTGGGCGCCCATCTTTTCCAGAAGAAAGTGTATTTCCCGGCTGAAGGTGCTGTAACATTCCGCGCACCCGATCTTCTCGCGTTTACGGATAGAATCCCAATTCGATCCGCATTGAGGGCACACCGCGTTCTTCTTCTCTTTCATATCCCGGATGTCCACCAGGCCGTTGAGCATGTTGGAGATGGACAGCTCGAGGTGATCGCTTTCACCGATTCCACCTCCGAACCCTCTCTCCAAGGCGCACTCTTCGCATAGATGCAGATCAACCCGTTCTTTTCCAATGACCTGCTGAATGTGGATTACCGCTTTCCGAGCACCGCATATTTCACATTTCATTCCTGCACCATCTTTATAATAGATATAATACCAGAAAAATCAAATTTTCCTTAACACTTCTAGAGGTTTTATTCGGGCCGCTGCCCGGGCCGGGAAGAACGCCGCCAGAGCCGACAGCAGAAGTGAGGCAGCGGCAACGGCGGCGAGTTCGCCCATCCTGATCCGGATGGGAATCTCCTCTAGATAGAAATCAGTGTTGAAGACCCGCACCGGCCCGGTGTTCTGCAGCTCCAGGATCGGCGAGACCAACCACCGGAATCCGGACACCACGTAATTGACCAGCAGCTCGGCAGCGGCCAGAACGGAGTTGATATTCACGGCAACAGCCAATCCCACCCCCAGGCCCAGGAGGATTCCGACGGCCCCTACACACACTCCGGTGAGCAAAAAGCCGAGGGTAATATCCTTTGGACGCGCCCCCATGGCTTTGAGTATGCCGATTTCTTCGGTCTTTTCAATAACGACCATGATCAAAGCCGAGGATATGTTGATCGTAGCTACCGCCACGATCAGGGCCATGACGAAGATCAACAACGCCTTGGTCGTTTGGAAAGACTTGTAATTCGCCCTTTCCAGATCGAACCAGCTGGTAAGCTGCGCTTCTCCGGGCAGATCCTCTTCCAGACTCCGGACCTGCTGGTCGATTCTATCGAAGGGATCGTACAGCTTCACGCCCAGGAACAACGAGGAACCGTCGCTGGGAAGAACGCGAGTCCCGGTGTGCAGAGGAATGTAGATCCAGAGTTTGTCCAGTTCCTGATACCCTGTGGTGAAAATACCCTCGACCGTAAAGGTGCTCACCCTGGGCAGGCTCCGCCGCCCCCGTGTAGACACCACGGACAGAAGTTTTACCTGCTCCCCGACGCGAAGCTTGAGCTTCAGAGCGATCTCCCGGCCGATCAACATCGCATCCGGTGTTTGCAGGTCGAAAGATCCCTCAATGATCCTGAAATACTTGCGGAAATCCCGATCCTCCTCGTACAGCGAAGGCGGCACCGCCCGAACGGTCACCGCTCCCCGAGCCGCCTCCGTGTACAGAAGTCCCATGCCTTGGCGCTCCACGATCACCTGCGTGACTCCCGCCTTTTGCCGCATCTGCTCAGCCAGAGCTTCGTAACTGTCCAGATTCCCGTCTCCGGCCAGATGTATCTGCAGATGATAGGTGCCTACCTCCAGGTATCGTCGAGTTATCCCCTCGATCATTCCGTCAGCGACTTTCATGACCACGACCAGGGGAATCAGGCTCAATCCGATTCCGAGGATACCGCCGAGCAGATTCGTGGAAATCCGACCGCCCCGCCCAATGAATGTACGGAAACCAAGGTAGAGGGCAAGGGGACGGCCGACTCGCATGCTCTTTCTCATACCCTACTCAGCCGGCGGTGCTCGAGAAGATACTGGTCATCCCCCATCCGGGCGAACTCGGCTGCGTGGGTTACCAGAATCATTGTTTTCCCATGAGCTTTGACCAGTTCGAAAAGCAGATCCTGAATAGCTCGAGAGTTCCGCTCGTCCAGATTGCCCGTCGGCTCATCCGCAAGGATCAGCTGTGGTTCATTCATCAGCGCGCGGGCAACGGCCACCCGCTGGCGTTCACCGCCGGACAGCTGGATCGGATAGTGGTCCATCCGTTCGGTCAAACCGACTTGTGCGAGCAGATCCCCCGCTCTCCGGCGAGCCTGTGCTCGGGGCAGACGGGCGATCAGGGAGGGGACGAGGACATTCTCGAGAGCCGTCAGATCTTTCAGCAGATAGTGGAATTGGAAGATGAACCCCAGATGGCGGGAGCGGAATTCGATGAGCTCTTCTTCCTCCTCGAGCGTAATATCCCGGCCATTGAAAATGATCCGCCCGTCCGAGGTAGAGTCCAAGGCACCGATCAGGTTCAGGAGGGTTGTCTTTCCGGAGCCGCTTTCTCCTGAAATAACCGCGGTGGTGCCTTCCTCAACATTGAGATTGACATCCGCGAAAACAACCAGATCCTCGTAACCGCTGCGGTAGACCTTCTTGAGATCCCTGACCTCCAGGATCGCCGAACTAGACTCACTCATATCGCAGCACCTCCGCCGGTTTGACCTCCTTGACCCGGGCGGCTGCAGCAGCCGCCGCCACTATCGGAGAAAAGAGAGCAAAAAGGACAATCAAGACCGCCTCCCTCGGCAACACCGTACTCGGCACCTCGGTGATGTAGAAATAGGCGGGGGAAAACAGGGAGAAACGGGTGCTGGTGGACTGAACAAGAGGGAACAGCAGCATGTCCATGAAGCCAAGCCCGGCGTTTACAACCATCTCGGCAAACCTAAAGACAGTATCAATATTTACGGATATGAGAAGTCCTAGAAGCAGTCCGATCAAACTTCCGATCGTTCCTATCAACAGGCCGTCAAGCACAAATATCCGGCGAACCGCCGCGTCGGATGCCCCCAGAGCCTTGAGCAAGCCGATCTCCTCGAATCGCTCCCGAACGGCCCTCTGCAAACCGTGATGGATGTTGAAGCCCACTACAACGAAGATGAGCCCGATCAGCACGGTCATCATGATTTTTTCCATTCGCAGAGCTCCGAAAAACGCCCTGTTGAATTCCCTCCAGCTGACGAGTCTGTATTTCTCGGGGTCCAAGACATTCTGAATCTCCCTGACAGCCTGTTGATCCCGGAAACGATTCTGTATCTTCACGCCGATAGTGAGCGGAGGGGAAACCCTCGAGTTGAGTGCGGAACCTTCTTCGAGGGAGAAGAAAGCCCAGCCAAGATCAAACTCGTAATACCCGCTTCGAAACAGTCCGGCAACCTGATAAAAGCGGCGCGAAGGCTGGAGATCGCCGAAGGAGGGGCCCTCCAGTGACAGGATCGACACACTGTCCCCCACATTCACTCCCAGATGCCGGGACAGCTCAATCCCAAGCACTAGAGCTCCCGGTCGATCTATCCCGAAATCTCCGGCCACGATCTCCAGGGTCCGCATAAACGCGGGATCCAACTGCTGTACATCGACGGGCACTCCACGAATCAGACAACCCCGCAGCTCGGCGAACCTGCCTTCAATGATCGCCTGATGTTCACTGAAGGGTACCGCGGATCGGACATCGGGCAGAGCGCGCAGGCGGTCCAGGACATCCACGAGTGCGGGGCTGTCGCCCTGCCCTTGAACCTCCTGTATCTGTATATGGTATGAACTGATCTCCAGAATACTCTCAATAAAACCGAGCTGAAAACCGTTCATCACCCCCATCACGGCCGTGAGGGCCATCACCCCGACGGCAACACCCAGAATAGAAAGCACGGTGGAGGTGGCTCCGACCCCGCGACGCCTGGATCGGAAGTATCGAAAGCCCATAAAAGCAACAAAACTGTACCTCATTAGAAGTGCCGCTCCCGGACGACCTCCCCGCCGCGAAGAAACTCTTCCTTCACCTTTACTTCGGCCTCGAAGTAGATCCTCATGAAGATCTGCCCCTCTCGGTACAGCTCTTCTATGCGGGAACTTTCCCCGCTGTCGGTTGAATAGGTCGTTATTCTCTCCAGAGCTCCCCGGATCCGGTACTCTTCCCGCCTGAGGGTGTTCTCCGGACCGTAGTCGAACGACCAATGCTCGATTCCCCGTGCACTCCGCTTGGTGGTCTCCACGATTGCCCCCGTCTCATCCCGAAGGTGGAGGGTCTGTTCGATCTCGACACCCTCTTGTTCCGCCACGCTGCGGATCAGTCTGCCCTGCTCATCGTAGCTGCGCCGAATTATGCGCTGCAGCTGCAATTGCTCGAGTTGCGAGCCCGCCAACGCCTCTCCGGCCTCACGGTATTCGAAACGCTCCCTTTCGATCAACTCTCCCCCGAGCCACCTCTCCCGCTCGACCAGCCTGCCTTCCAGATCGTAGCGATTGACCTTTCTGTCCTGGACGTTTCCGAACCGCTCTTCCGCCAGATTGCCGCCTCCACCGCTCAGAGCCAACTCCTGGGTGGTTTTGATTTCTCTCTCTTCCCGGCTGAACCTTCGCAGTTCCCCCTCCGGCGACAGAGAATAGGCGTCCCGGAACAGGAGCTCCCCCGTTGAATCGAAGGTTTCGGTCAGGGCAAGAATTCCTCCCCGATAGTGATAGACCGTACGCCGGCTCGGTTCGCCGTCCTCAAAGAGCTGCTCCTCCGTCAACCTGCCCGATAGATCGTACCGGGACCACTCCTGGATGACCCCACCGTCATAGGCTCGTTCCTCCTCTGGTTCGATCTCCCACCGGCGGATCTCCTCGCCCTTATGCAGCAGGGTCCGCTTCTCCCCGTGATCCTCCTTCTTCACAACGAGGAGGTAGGGAAACTCCTCCCGGCGGTACCAACCGATTTCTTCAAAAGGCATTCCCAAATCATTGGAGGCGTAATAACGTACCGAGGAGTCTTCCGGAAGCGACCAGATATCCTGAGCACGGAGAGGGAAACACAGCAGAACGGCAAGGATCAGAAAAACGGAGGACAGGGAGATTCTGGAAACGGACAGGTCGATCATGGCGTTCCGATCAAGCTGTTCAGGTATAGTTCCTTATCAAAAGGTATAAGATTCTCTACCTTCTCTCCGACCCCCATGAATGAAATGGGAATACCCAGATCGCCGGATATGGCGACCACGATCCCACCTTTGGCCGTCGAGTCATACTTGGCCAGGATGATACTATCCACACCGACAGCCTCCTGAAACACCTCTGCCTGGCGCAGTGCATTCTGCCCGGTTGTGGCATCGAGTACCAGGATTTTTTTGTAGGCGGATCCGGAGATGCGGTTACCGGCGATCCTGTTGATTTTTCCCAGCTCCCTTACCAGATGAGCCTTGTTGTGCATCCGACCCGCCGTGTCGGCTATAACCAGATCGGTCCGATTTGCCACCGCGCTGGAAATGGCGTCGAAGACCACGGCTCCGGGATCGGATCCAGGATCCTGACGGATCACGGTCACACCGATCCGTTTGCCCCACAGAACGAGCTGATCGATGGCGGCGGCTCGAAATGTATCCGCTGCCGCGAGGAGCACGGTCTTGCCCTGCTCCCTTTGGAAATATTGTGCCAACTTGGCGATCGTGGTCGTTTTTCCCACACCGTTGACGCCCAGAATCAAGAGCAGGTTCGTCGAATTTTCGATCAGAGATAGAGGCTCAACCCGCAGGGTTGCTTCCAGCTGGGACCTGAGAATCCCGTAGAGCCGATCCCTATCCCTGTTCCCCGTACCGCGAATCTCCCCCCGGAGAGACTCGACGATCTTGGCGGCGGTTGCCGGTCCGATATCACCCTCGATCAGAATATCTTCGAGATCATCGTAGAACCCTGTATTCACGGCACCGAAGAGGTCGCGGAGCTTGCTGCCCAAGGAAAACTTCCTCATCACCATAAACTCCCCGAAACTAGGCTTTCCGATCCGAGGCTCGGAGATAGCGGACCAGGCGTACCATCATGTTTATGAACAGAGAGGTACTGGCGGCCAGGGCCCCGTAGTAACCGTAGTAAAACACCAGACCGGCAGCCCTGAAGCGTTCCGACTCATCGAAATTCAGTTCGTTGACGGCCAGACTGTACCCTACGGCGTAATCGCTCGCAAAGCCCCACAAAAACAGCGGCACCGGGATTGACAGGGCGAAGAATCCGAAAGCCCTGTACAACTCGTCCCGTCTCTGATTCTGGATCTCGAGGGGATCGATATCATCCGAGATAAGAGGAATGGTTACAGTTTCCCCCACCCCCGAGCCGGTATACAGCGGGAAATCGAGGTATCCCTCCTTGCGGAGGAGAAAGCGGTTCAGATCATCCGGTTTCTCCACGGACAGGGGGGTATTACCGAGCCAGTTCGATCCCGCGTATACCGCGGCGCCGGCCGGTTCACTGTCCAATTCGAAAAAATCACCGGGTTCCAAGGGCAACACAATCTGCTGTACCGCCTCGGCATAGGGAGGCAGGTCGATCGAACGTACCACGGATTGGCACCCGGGCGCCTCCACCCTTAGTTCCCTGCTTCCGGGAATCAGGTAGGGTATCTCGAGAGGAGTGCGACCCTGAAAGTTGTCATCAAGCCAGACCGAGGCACTCGGCGGCTCGGTTTCCACCCGCAGGGAGGCCCAGTCCCGCCCCCACAGGATCGAAGCCAGTTCCCCGGTCAGCTCATCGGATATCTCGTACAGCTCTGTCGGCAGCACCGCATTGCTGTAGGAAAAAACATCCTCCTCCAGGGCGGCATCGAAAAAATTTACCTCGACATAGATATAGCCCTGAATTTCTTCAAAGCGACCCCAAAGCAGTGAATCCAAATCCTCCTGCCTGGTCGACTGAAGCGGGCTGCGGACGGGCTGGTCGAAGATCAATTGTCCGGTTGTTCCTGAAGCAAAACGCAGAGGCTTACTCTCCGGGAAGGCTATAGCCTCCGGGTTCAGCTCCCGCAGTGCACTGAGGGCGAGGAGATTTGCGGCAATACGATCTTCGTAGATCGCAACTTTGGCCTCCCGTTCACCCGGGGTGAAGAACAGCCCGTCCCGCGCACGCCGGTCGGCGCCGATGACCTCTGCCAGGCGTCGCTGCTCCCTCCGGATGATCACCCTTCGATAGGCTTTGGCTTCAGAATCGCTGAAGAAATGGGTCGGGATCGCCTCCAGGCGTTCGCGAATCATGAGGGGAAAACTCTGAGTCAGGTAGAGGTTCTCCCGGCTTAAGGTTCTGCCTTCGAAAGCGGCTACACCAACGGTCCAATACTCCCTGTCATCGACGGGGACGGGATCTTGGGGCCAAACCGTGACCGATACGGCGGCGAGCAGCAGGATTGATAGGAACTTCATTCGATATCGAGGATCTTCTTGATCGAGTTGACTACCCGCTCGGGCCGAAAGGGTTTGACGACAAAATCCTTGGCGCCCATTTTCAGCGCCTGAACGATTAGGGTTTGCTGTCCCAGGGCGGAACACATAATAATTTTCGCACCCGGATCGATTTTCAGTATCTTTTTCAAAGCGGTCAATCCGTCCATCTTCGGCATGGTGATATCCATGAGCACGACATCGGGGCGTTTGTCCAGGAACAACTCGATCGCTTCCTCGCCGTTGGAGGCTTCCCCAACAACGCGAAAACCGGCCTTTTCCAAGAGATCCCGAAGCACGAGCTTGATGAATTGGAGATCATCGGCAATTAGGATGTTTATGCCCACTGTTTCTTGGCCCCCGCAGCGCTCATGAGATAGCCCTCGATGAATTGGTCGATATCCCCGTCCATCACAGCTTGGACATTCCCCACCTCGATCTTGGTTCTGTGATCCTTCACCATCGAGTACGGCTGAAAGACGTACGAACGAATTTGACTGCCCCAGGCAATCTCTTTCTTCTCGCTCTCCACCTTTTCTCTCTCCTCGTCCTGCTGTTCCTTGTAGTGCTCGTAGAGCCGGGAACGGAGCACCTTCATGGCCATGGCCTTGTTTTTATGCTGGCTGCGTTCATTTTGGCACTGCACCACGATGCCGGTCGGCAGGTGGGTGATCCGCACAGCAGAGTCCGTTTTGTTCACATGCTGTCCCCCGGCTCCTCCTGCACGATAGGTGTCGACTCGCAGATCGTCAGGTTTGATCTCCACGTCGATGGTGTCATCGATTACCGGGGTTGTGAAAACCGATGCAAAGGAAGTATGCCTTCTTCGGGAAGCATCGAAGGGAGATATGCGGACGAGTCTGTGCACTCCCGTCTCGGTTTTGAGAAATCCGAAGGCGTATTCTCCGGTAATCTCCACGGTTACAGACTTGATCCCCCCTTCAGCCTCCAGCATATCGATGATGGCGATTTTGAAACCGTGATCCTCAGCCCACCGCGAGTACATGCGCAGAAGCATGCTCACCCAGTCGCATGCTTCGGTTCCCCCGGCTCCGGAGTGAATGGTCACGAAAGCGGAAAATGGATCGTTCTCCTCCCCCAGCAGCTGGAGAAGCTTCAGTTGTTCACATTTTACCCGCAGTCTTTTCACACCGGTCCTGATCTCTTCGGCTACAGATTCATCGGCCTCTTCAACGGCCAGCTCGAACAGTTCTTTCACATCCTGGAAACTCAATCTAAGCTTTAGCCACGGATCGTAAGTACTCTTTAGTCGCTTCAGCATGGTGAGTACGTTCTCGGCGTGTTCTCGATTTTGCCAGAAATCCGCTGCCGCTGTCTGTTGTTCCAGGGATTGAATTTTCGTGTTCAGCCCATCGGGGTCAAAGATGCCTCCAGGATTCTTCGATATCTTCCTCGAGGCGGTCAATTTCAGTCTGCAACTCATCTATCATTACTAGCCTTCCTAAGTGTTAAAAATCGGATCAGGAACCAGCCCCTCTGCTGGTGTTTACCACGGTCTTGCGCCATTTCTTATCTTTCAGAACGGAAATGACCAGGGTGTTTTCCATCGGGTACTGATAGAAACGCAAGCAGTCGTAGGAATCAGTCAGACGATCCAGCTCCCTCTTCAGACGAAGAAGTCCCTGCTCGTTTATCCTCAGAGACTCGTACAGGCCTTCGTGCACCTTCTTGAAACCATATTCCTGAAAGGTTAAATGCACTCGATCCCGATGATTTTCGCTACCTAGATCGCAAGCTACCGCTACGAACATCTTGATTAAGTTTAAAGATTCTCCTATTTTGTGTCAAACTATGAAAAATCCTCGCCGATGAGTAACGTGTATGAAGAAAGTTATCCTGCTTCTTCTCGTATTTCAGGTCTCCCTCGCCGGATTCAGCCAAGTAGCAGGAACCGAGGCAGCCACTCCTTTCGTATCAAAACTAAAAGCCAAAGCTGTTGACTCCCATATACTGCTGACCTGGCGTAATCCCATCGACCTGCAGGGATTTGTTCTCCTGTATAGGCACTCAGAGGAAATCGGACGGGAAAACCTCGATCAAGCTCAACTTGTCACTAAACTCGCTGCCGATGACCAGAGCTACGAAGACACCCCTCCTGGAGATCGTCCCTACTACTACGCCGTGTTGATCGAAGATTCGACGGGCAAACTCCATGAATTGTTCGTCCCCTTTCGAAACAAAACCTCCGAAAGTGTTCGGGTTGCGGTTCAACCGGCCGAGGAAAGCCTTCCTTCCCGTATTACCGGCATTCAGGTGACGAACGTCGAAGATTCGATTCAGGTCATGTTCCAATCCTCGAATCCGGACAGAGACCTCCTGTTGTTTCGAAGCAACACACCGATGCGCAGGACAGAGGAACTGCTCCAAGCAGAGGCTCCGATTCAGCTTGGGGCGGACACCACCCGCTTCACCGACTATCCGATCCCCGGGGTAGAGGTCTACTACGCCGTGATCGACGCCGAAGAGTTCAAGCGGGGCAAACAAGAGCTGGCGGCGGGCCAGAACAGCACCGACCGGCCGATTTCCGTTCCCCTCGAGGTGCAGCGGGTCGCCCTGCCTCCGGCGGCGAATAGACCACCGGCGACGGAAGACCGGGGTGCTCAAGCCGCCAGGATACGGTCGATTTCTCCAACCCGGCCGAACCAGCCCGCTTATGAGGCCGCTCCGTCCGTTTCCCTTCCCTATCTGCAGCTCGGCCAGGACTCAAATGGTCGGTTCGCCCTTCCTCGAGCCGTGCAGCAGCTTGATCCCCAAACTCAGGCGGCGATCGCTCGAATCCTATCTGATGCTCCTCCCCTTCAAGCCACACAGACATCCATTGTCATCCTGCCTGAAGACAAGAGCACGTTGGCGGCAGGCGAGTCGGCGAGTCTGCAGACGATCCTCCGGGAATATCTCGCAGCTGGGGATTATCGGGGCGCTGAGACAAAACTGCAGGGTTTCCTGAACCTCCGACGGACCGCCTATACCGAAGCCCGGGTGCGTTTTTACCTCGCTCAGGCCTATTATTTTCAAGGTTTATACGAGGAGGCTCTTCTGGAGTTTGTTCTATCCCAGGACGAGCTCTACGCTCCGGTTCAACCCTGGCTCGAGTCCTGCTTCCGCCATCTTTGGAACAAGTCGTAGAAAAGAAGTTATCCCTTGCGTAGATCTATCCCCACTTTCAATTCTTCGTGCTGGTCCGGTTGCAGGCTGATCTCCCACTGGGGGACAAAGCATGAACACTGGTACAGGGTACTTCGTTCTTCCCACCCGTAGCATACGGTCTGCACGGGCAGACTCCAGAGAGAAAAGGCCCTGTCCGCCCCCAAGCTCAAGCACACACCATTCGCCTTATCGTCTATCCGCACGCTGCTGATCGAATCGAGGGCCGTTGCCTTACAGCCCACCCTTTTTTCCTTTTCTCCGATCTTTACCGTGAAATCAGAGTACTCATCTCCCTCGCCCGCCAAGGCCAGATTGAACTCAAGACCGTACCAGAGCTCAACAGGAGCCGGTCCGTTGTTCGTAATTGCTATGGACAACTCGATCCCGTTCTCCTTAAAACGATAGCTCTTGCTCACCGTAACGGGATAGCTCTTGCGTTTGATTCGTACTTGTCCGTGGCGAAGCAATATCAACTTCCGCTGCTCCCGTTTTAGTTCCTCCAACTCGAAGGGTTGGTCGATGAAATCTCCCATCTCCTGATAGCTCATCCTGTCAAACTTCTCGATGGTCGTATTCGGAGCAAAGAAGTGATCAATGAATCCTTTGCGCATATACCAGTCACATCCTTCATATTTGTACCTGTGGTAGCGCTCGGGCCAGCGGGCGATCGTGTCGAGATAGTTCCATCCCTTCGGCAGATAGTCGAGTTCGAGCAGCGTCCCCCCCATTCGATGGACAAAGGCGTTGAGCACCTTGCCCTGATACAGATACTCATCGTGACCATCCATATCATAATCCGTAGCAATGATCGCCGGCATGAACCCGCTGGCGTTGCGGGTTACCTTTTCGGCTTCGATGAAGGCTCGATATGCCGCCTTGCGGAGATGGTTCGAATAGGCACCGCCGTGATGGCCGTGCCAGTACACCGCCCCGGTCTGGCCTTTCCACAGCTCGTTTTGGGCGGTTTTCTTTTTGTACTTGTCGCCGCGGATCTGGTTCACCAGCACATGGGTATACATGAGTCTGGAGTACAAGAGGTTGATTTCCGGATATCTCGTCAAGAACTGCCTGAAGTAACCCCTCTGCAGATAGATCACGCTTTCCGCTTTGCGGAACCTTTTAGAAATCTCTTGAAAAACCTTCTGCCGCTTCGGGGATAGGGCGGTATTCATGGTTTCCAGTGAAGATAGGCAGGGGAAGTACAGCCTCCCCCGGGGTTGTACAGATTCGATGTAGTAGCGGGGATTTCTCGGGTGAAGCCATTCCCGATTATCCTCCAGAAGATCGAAGAAACGAGGCAGCCAGCCGTCATTTGTGTAGATGGGAGGATTTCTCTTTACTTCCGCAAGCGTCTCGCCGGGCACCAGGATTACGGCGGTCTTCCCGCCGGTCTGACCGGCTGTTCCGTGAAGCTCCAGAATCAGATCCTCGGGACTGCTGGAGGGGATCATGCGCTGCAGGGAAAGATGGAGGGGAAGTATGGTGATGGTCTTGCCCTGATCCTCGGTGAGATAGGGCTGGTAGCAGTCCTGCTCCTCTACACCCACGATATGGAAATGATGGTCATCCAAAAAGGTGTATTCAATTCCGCTGTTGCTCAAGATTCGCGCCAGGCTCGGTTCCCAGACCCGTTCGGCTATCCAACTCCCGCGGGGTCGGGTACCGAAGGTGGTTCGAATGAATGTGCTCAACTTCTCGATCTGACCCAGCTTGTCGCCGTCGGGAAGGAGCACCAGCACCGGCGCGTGATAGCCTCCGCCGAGAAGCTCCACCTGCTTGCGTCTGATCATCTCCTTGAGCAGCATGATAAACTCGGGGTGCTGGTCCTCCAGCCACTCAAAAAGAGATCCGCAGTAATGCAGCACCCCGGGGATTCGCGGATACTTGTACAGCAGGCTCAGGAATGGTTTGTAGGCCTGTTGATAGACCGTCTCAAACCGCTCCGGAGGGGTTCCATCGGGCTGATGATTGTACGTGCCGAATAGCAGGCTGATCGACCTCATTGTCTGGTATGAACATCATTGCCCACGATGCATTTCGTTGGACAGGCTGTGACCCCCTCCTGCCTGTCACCTGCAGCTGCGTAGTCGATCCGGGACAGGTTGTCCTCGACTTTGAATCCCCCCTCGGGGGATTTTTTCTCGCAGATCTTGCAGGCTATGCAGCCAACCTTGCAGTATTTGCGCACCCGAGCGCCCTTGTCTTTCGAACTGCAGGCGACCAGGTAATCCGCATCGTAGGGCAGCCACTGCATCACACCGGTCGGACAGATCTTGACGCACAGGCCGCAGGAAATGCAGATCTCCTTGTTCACCCAGACCAGCCCGTCGGAGTCGTAGCAGATCGCATCCACCGGACAAACCCGGATGCAGCTGCCCAATCCGAGACAGCCGGATTTGCAGACCTTGTTGCCGCCGAACAGTGCGTATAGGGCGGTGCAATCCTCGACACCCGAATACTCAAAGGCGTACTCGGAGGTGGAAACACCTCCCCGGCAATGCACCTGGGGAACCCGCTTTTCCGCAGAGGTGCTTTTATACTCGATGCCCATGATCATCGCCACTTGTTTGGCGACATCCGGGCCTCCGACCGTGCACAGGTCCAGGGCGACCTCTCCACCGACAATCTCAGCGGCATAGGCGGCACAGCCGGCGAACCCGCAGGCACCGCAATTTGCTCCAGGAAGGGCCTGCTCGAGGGCTTCCGCCCGCTCATCCTTTCGAACCGCAAGCAATCGGGCTGCAAAGGCCAAACCCAATCCTAGTAGGATCCCCAAACCCGCAACTGATGCCACGGCGTATGAAATGCGTACCAGTACCACCGGATCTCCTCCTATCCGAGCAGGTTCTTGAGCAGGGCTTTGTCAAAAGCCATAAAAGCCAGTGCCATGAGCCCAGCCGTAATAAAGGCAATGGGCACCCCGCGAAAGGGTTTCGGGACCCACTCCTTATCCAATCGTTCCCGAATCGCAGACATCACTACGATGGCCAGCAGGAAGCCGAAGCCCGCGGCGATCCCGGCTACAAAGCTCTCCATGGCATTGTATTCGCTGCGCACGGCGATCAACGCGATTCCCAATACGGCGCAGTTGGTCGTGATCAGGGGAAGGTAGATCCCCAGTGCCTTGTACAACGGCGGAGAAATCTTCAAGATCACCATCTCGACGAGCTGAACCAGGGCGGCGATGATGAGAATGAAGCTGATCGTCTGGAGGTACTCGATATTCAATGGCACCAGAATCAACCTGTAGACCGCCCAGGTTGCCAGGGAGGCCATGGACATCACGAAGATCACTGCGAATCCCATGCCGACGGCTGAGTCGGTTTTCCGCGACACTCCGATAAACGGACAGAGCCCGAGAAACTGGGTGAGGATGAAATTGTTGATAAACACAAAGGTGATGATGATTCCGATATAGCTCACGATACGCCTCCCGTCGCGGACGGCACCGGACCTGCTGCCGGAGTACCGGCAGAGGCCGGAACGCCGGCCGCCGGAACGCCGGCCGCCTGTCTTTCCTCAGGTGCCCAAGCAACCCGTGCCTTCCTACGCATCTCGAGCCAATTGAAGAGCGCTTTCAGGAACCCGATCACCAGAAGCGCTCCTGGAGCCAGGGCCAAAACTCTGGCCGGCTGACTGGAAAGCCCGGGAATGCGGATCACCCCGCCGAAGCCGCCGACTGCGACCAGTGTGATTGTTCCGGCCCCCAGGATCTCCCGGATCGCCGAAATCAACAGGAGTCCCAGGGTAAAACCCACACCCATTCCAAGAGCATCGAGCACGGATTCTCCCAACTTGCGCTTGCTGGCAAAGGCTTCGGCCCGTCCCAAGATGATGCAGTTCACCACGATCAGCTGAACGAACACCCCGAGGTTGCGGGACAGGGAGGGGGCGTAGGCCTGCATGACCAGATCCACGATTGTGACGAATGAAGCGATGATAACGACAAATGAGGGAATGCGGACCCTCTCGGGGATGAAATCTTTGAGCAGGGCGACGAATATTTCAGATCCGAGCAGGACAAAGATCACGCCCGCACCCATTCCCAAGGCATTCACCACCTGGGTCGAGACCGCCAGGGTGGGGCACAGGCCCAAGAGGATGATGAATATGGGATTCTCTTTGAATATACCTTTGCTGAACTCGTTGTACATCGTCACTCTCCTTCAGGGGCGGAACGGACGTACGCCGCTCCTTCGGCCAGAGCCTTGGATATTCCAAGAAATGTAATGGTTGCGCCGGTTATGGCATCGGCTTCGCTCGGCTTGAGCATATCCTTGCGTACGGGAACCGGATTCTCCCGGGAACCGGACCCGAGAAATTTCTCCATATACGCCGGGCTTTCCGCTTTCTTGCCCAGACCGGGGGTTTCCGTGTCATCCATGAGCCTGACGGCGGCAATCGAGCCGGAGAGATCGAAACGTGCGAGAATCTTCATCTCCCCGCCGTAGCCGGAGCCTTCCAATTCGAGGAGCATCCCAACCCCGTCGCCCTCCTTGGTGACGGGATATCGTTTCAAGACCACGGGATTCTCCGGGATTGTAACGGCCTCTCCCGTCTCAGCGTCCGGCGTGAGCTCCTTCAGAGCTTGTTGAAGCTCCATGATTTTGCGCTGAATGATCACCGGTTCGGTTATCGCGTTGACGCCGCCCAGGGTAACGGCGGCTACGGTGCATATGGCAAACAGTTTTACCCCTGTCAGTACTACGGCTTTCATTCCTTCCCTTCCTTGACGTACCCGAAGACAACGGGGCGGGTTGCGCGGTTGATCAGCGGAACGAACATATTCATGATGATGATGGCCAGGGATACTCCCTCGGGGAACGATCCGTAGATGCGGATCAAAAAGGTGAGGAAACCCGCCCCCACTCCGTAGATGATCATTCCGCTGCGGGTCAGGGGAGAGCTGACCATATCTGTAGCCATATACAGAGCACCGAGCATCAGTCCTCCCGCCATCAGGTGAAAGAGTACGTCCCCCGTGAACACCCCTCCCCCAAAAGGTCTACCGCCGAGAAACCAGATCAACAGGGAAAACGAGCCGATGTATGATACAGGAATTTCCCAGGTGATAATTTTTTTTGCGAACAGGTAGATGCTTCCCAGAAGGAGGAGCAGGGCCGACACCTCTCCGATGCAGCCGGGGATATTACCCAGGAAAAGATCACCGTACCCGGCCGGGAAAATTCTGCCCAGAGGGGCAAGCAGCGCCGGTAATCCCCCACCCCCAGCGGTTCCCACACCACTGGTCGGAAAACCTTTCAAAGCCAGGAACTCGATCGGCCCCCGTACCGAACCCTCGAAGTCCATTAAACCGGACTTTACGAAGCCAAGCACTGAAGCGCTCGTTACAGCATCGGCGCTCCAGTTCAGAGGAGACTGCCAGCGGGTCATGAAGCCTGTCCAGGAGAAGGTAACGAAGACCCGCCCGGCGAGGGCGGGATTCATCCAATTACGGCCCAAGCCTCCAAAAGCCATCTTTACCACCGCAATCGCAAATACGGATGCAATTACCGGTATGTAAAGGGGGACCGATGGGGGCATGTTGTAGCCGATCAGGACTCCCGTAAGTACGGCACTCCAATCGTTTAGGGTAAAACGACCCTGAAGACGGGTGATAACGAACTCGGTAAGCACGCTCGCCGCTACAGATACCAGCACCACGTACAGCGAATAGAGACCGAAGACAAAGACACCCCAAACACCGGCGGGCAGCAGGCAGATGATCACGCTGATCATGATCTTCGCCGTGGTGCTTCCTTCGTGGAGGTGGGGGGAGACGGTGACGCGGGCGCTCCAAGAGGTTTTTACATCTGCCATAGTTCAGCCCTTTTTCTTCATGATTTTCCCCAGCTTCATGCCCTGTACGAGAGGTATCCGGGCCGGGCACACATAGGCGCAGCAGCCGCACTCTTTGCAATCCATCAGGCCCGCAGCTATCGCTTCATCGTACTCCTGGTGGTCGATCCACTTGTACAAGGTGGTGGGACTCAGTCCGAAGGGGCAGGCCTCGATGCAGCGTCCACAGCCGATGCAGGGGGTCGGCAGCCCGGACCGGGTCTGCTTCTCCGACAGGGCAAGGATTCCGGAGGTTCCTTTTACTACCGGTACATCCGGATCCGCCAGGGCGAAACCCATCATCGGTCCGCCGGCAACGATCTTTCCGGGGGCGGAAATAAAGCCCCCGCACTCCTCCAGGAGGTTTCCTACGGGTGTTCCAATCCGAACCTTGAAGTTCGCAGGGTTCTTCAGGGCGGGACCTGTGACGGTCACGATCCGCTCGATAAGGGGCTTCCCCAGCACCACTGCCTCGTATATCGCGTAGACAGTACCGGCGTTGGAGACCACAGCACCGATATCCAGAGGCAGGCCGCCGGAGGGCACTTCCCGGTGTATCAAGGCCTTCAGCAGCTGTTTCTCATCCCCTTGGGGATACTTGGTCTTCAGCGCAACGACCTCTATATCCAGCCCGCTGTTGGCAATCTCCCGGTTGAGCGCCTCGATGGCGTCGGGTTTGTTCGCTTCCACACCGATCAATACCCGTTGCGGAGAAAGTATACGGCGCACGATCTCGACACCCGTGAGCAGGCTTTCGGTTTTTTCCACCATCAGACGATGATCGGATGTCAGGAAAGGCTCACACTCCACACCGTTGATCACGAAAAACTCGATCTTGTTGCCTTCACGAATACTGAACTTGATCGGTGTCGGAAAGGTGGCCCCGCCCAATCCCACGATTCCTTGATCCCGGATCAATTCCATGAGGTCCTGAGGATCCTTGCTCCGCCAGTTTGCTTCCGCAGTCCCACCGCCTTCGAACTCTCCCTCGAACTCTATGACCACAGCCTTGCTGCGGATTCCCGTGGCCAGGTAGATATCCCTGAGCTCCTTAACCTTACCGGGGATCGAGGCGTGAACGTTTGCGGAAAACACTCCTTGAGCCTTTCCAATCAACATCCCTTCCCGCACTACATCTCCCGGTGCGACCAAACACTCCGCCGGCGCTCCCATGTGTTGCTGCAGTGCAATCACCGCTACCGGTGGAATAGGAGCATTTCGAATTGGAATATCATTACTCAAAAACTTGTAATCATGGGGGTGGACTCCACCCCCCGGAAAGGTGCGTATCTTTGAAGCCATTCTGCCTGTCAATGCCTCCTAAGGGTCAAACTCCTAGTAGCATACAATAAGGATGCTGTCAAATTAAAATGCCGGGGAACAAGCAAACTGATCAAAAACAAGAGGACCAGTAGGGTGCCGAGTCCGGCGGTGCCGATCGGTTCTGTTGCAGCGATCATTTCCACTGTCCCGGCTATTTCCTGGTCAGCGAACAGCCGGGGAATGCTTCCCGGGGCCGCTCGGCCAAGGGTGCCTTCGAGCCAAGATTCCTTGAACTGCTTGACTACACGAAACGTCTTTTGTATCCGGGAGCCTTCAGCATCGACGTGATAATCGGAAATAACAATACGTTCGCCCATTGTAGGGAAAGCGTAGGAACGCCCGAACATCAGGGACTCCTGAAACGCTCGATGACTCAAGTAGTCGGCCAAATTCGGGATCTCGCTGCCCCGAGAGATATCGGACAGGGCCGCCAGAGCCCTCCACGACAGATCCCTCGAATCGCCCGTAGTCGGCTGCATCTGGATCTTGTATGAAACGGGCAAAGACCGAAGCCTGCCCAGCCGCAGCGAGGGATATGAACCCAGCACGATCACGGCCATCAAAAGATGCAGGGTCGCTTCCCTAGAGATCCTCCTGCGCCGTGGATGGAAGCGGTCCAATATCGGCAAAGGTTGAAAAGGCGTGTGAGCCCGCCGAAATCCCTCGGCGACCAGAAAGCAGTATACAAGGGCACTTGCCAGGACTGCCCCGAAAACCGAGAACAACGCACCGAGCAGAGGTGCAGGATAGAGGAGAAGCACCCCCAGCCCTACCGCAACCACCACGGAGATCAGAGGACGGGAGACAGCATTCCGCGCAGGATCATCCCTCGAAAAAAACAATCTCTCCCGCCACCTCTCGTACTGCCATTCGAGCAGGTGTACCCAGGCGGGCATGATGAGAAAGAAGGCGAGAAGAGAGGGGAAATCGGAGAGCAACGTTAGGAGCAACCACGGAAGGGATGCTAAAACAATGGCCAGCCGCACCATCCAGTTCGAAGCCAAGAATCCTATCACCACGCAGTAGGACAGGAACAGAAGCAAACGAATCGATCTGTCCAGCGGATCGAATTCGAGCAGCCGCCACCGTACTCCCTCCCTTCCCAGAAGCGCCAGCAGGTGGAGATAACTGGACAGCAAATTCTTCTCGGTGCGGAGGTAGACCACTTCCCAAAAGCCGCTCCTCGCCTCGCCCTGTCTGCCCGAAGCGACCTTGAAAAGGTTCGCGACCCGTTGCAGGTACGGATCGAAGCGCGGGTCGAGGACATCGAGCCGATTCGGCAGCTGGTTTACAGGGATCGATGCGAACCCGGCAAAAGTGTTGAAGGAGACCTCGGTGGTGTACCTGGAGACCACACCCTCGAAGCGTTTGGTGTCCGCGATGCGAAGGATCAGCCGTTCGGTATCTTCAGATTGTTCGATATACAGGGTGTAGTGCTTTTTCCAGATCCGGTGACCGACCAACTCCGGGGAGACAACCAGCAGGGAGGCGGTCGCTGCTAGCAAGGCCGCTGCTAGCAAGGCCGCTGCTAGCAAGACGCAGAGTGATCGAGGAACCCATGGGGCACGAAAAGGTGAGAAGTACATATCGAATACTGATAGACTGTTAGTTTCACCGCCTATGCCGGACTTTGTCAAGATGGACCGGTAGAAGAAAAAACAATATACTTACTCTTGATGTACGAAAATGCGAAAATAATGACCTTGAGTGAAATGGCGGACTATCTGAAGATCGCCAAACGGTCTCTTCTGCGCATGGCCCAACAGGGTGACATTCCAGCGACAAAAGTCGCGAGTCAGTGGCGGTTCATGCGCTCCGTTGTCGATGACTGGTTGATCTCGCGGATGAAAGCCCTACCGGACCGCGAGCTGGTAACTCTGATCGAGTCGGACAAGCTTCCCCTACCCCTTTCCGCCCTTCTCCGCCCGGAGTTGGTGCGGTTGGATATCGAAGATAGCGGCAAAGAGGCGGTATTGGAGCTGCTGACTGAACTTCTGGTGGAGGCGAAACTTCTCGACGAGGATCCCACCACCTTTAGAGAGAAGCTCAGCGAACGGGAAGAGATGGTTTCCACCGCAATTTTTCCAGGAATTGCCATTCCCCACGTACGTAAGCCCGAGGAATGTCCCGTCCCGGAACCGCGGATCGTAATCGGCATATCCCGAACTGGTGTGGACTTCGACTCCCTCGACGGTCAACCGACCTATCTCTTCTTTCTCATCTGCGCTAATCAGGTCGTACTGCATCTCAAGATCATCGCCGAACTTGCGCTTATTTTTCGCAGGTCCGATCTGGTAGAGAAACTTAAAAATTGCCGGGATCCCGGTCAGGTTCTCGAGATCCTGCTCTAAGATTGACATCCCGGTTGCATCTCAATACACTCTCGATTGGAACCATCGGAGAGAATGTCCGTTTTAAAGAATAGCTATTATCATCTAGTTTATGCCCTTCGCGGGGTGCGCGTTTTTGCCCTTGTAGGCGGAAGCGGCACGGGAAAAAGTTTTCGGGCGAAACTGGTTGCTGGAAAGTACGGCATTGAGATCATTGTGGACGACGGATTGCTGATCCGGGACCAGAAGATCTTGGCGGGTCGCTCGGCAAAAAAGGAGAAGGGTATCCTGGCAGCTATCGGTACAGCCCTGTTTGCCGACGACAAACACGCCGAAACCATCCGTCAGGTGTTGAGCAAACAGCAGTTCAAACGGATTCTCATCATCGGAACATCCGAGAAGATGGTGAGGAAGATCGCCAAGAGGCTTCAGCTTCCACATCCTACAAAAATTTTGCAGATCGAGGATATCGCCTCCCGTGAGGAGATCGCCACGGCGATCCGCTCCCGCAACTCCGAAGGCAAGCACATCATTCCCGTACCCGCCCTGGAGGTCAAGAGAAGTTATCCCCACATCTTTCTCGATTCGATGAAAATTTTCTTCAAACGGCGCTTTCAGCCCCTCAAATCGGGAAACATCATAGAAAAAACAGTGGTGCGGCCCGAGTATACCAGTCGGGGCAGCGTCAGTATCTCCGAAGCTGCGCTCACCCAAATGGTGATTCACTGTGTTCAAGAGTTTGACAGCTCGATGAACGTGGAAAAGGTGATCGTTGATCGAGAACGCTCCGAATACGGATTGGAGGTCGTTCTCCACCTACCTCTGCGGGGACAGGTGGCGGCCCCCCTGTACGAGCTGCAGGAATACATAGCGAAGAATATTGAAAGTTTCACAGGCATGATTCTCAGAGAGGTGAATGTAACCATTGGCAGAGTATCCAAAAGGTCAAGACAGACGGGTAACGAGTAATATCCTTCTCACCGTCATTACGATCTTTATCGCCGGGATCGTCCTCCGCCTTGCCAGGTCCGTGTTTATTCCTATTCTGGTTGCCGCTTTCCTGGCCTACCTAATGGACCCTCTGGTTGCCTTTCTTCGCAGACTCCGGGTACCGGTAATCATAGCCGTGCTCATTGCCGGCGTTGTTTTTCTGGGCGCCTTTTCCGTGTTCAGCTACATCTTGTATGACAACAGCCTCGACTTTGCCAGAAAGATACCGAGCTACCAGGCCGCCTTCATAAATATGCTTACCGATGCGGCGGCGCGATTCCAGTTGCTGACGGAGGATTTCTTCGAACTCCGGGTCCTCGATGAACTGAGAAAAATACAGATCGGTCCACTCGTTTTATCCACCGTCGGATCCATCGCCAATCTGCTGGCGGATTTCCTCTTGGTCTTCCTCTTCTCACTGCTCATACTGGCCAGCAAGTACAGCGTGACCCGAAAGCTCCTCCGCAGCTTCCCCCGTAAAGAGGCCAAGAAGATCGTCATGATGCTGCTTCATATCGACAGCGACCTGCGCAAGTATGTGGGGATCAAGAGTTTCGTCAGCATGATTATAGGTGTATCCAGTGGGGTCGCTCTGGCCCTTTTTCACGTGGAGTTTGCAATCGTCCTTGGTTTTTTGACCTTTGTGCTCAATTTCATTCCCTACCTCGGATCGTTGTTTTCAGTTCTGATACCCGTCCTGATCGCCCTGGTGCAGTTTGCTTCCGCCGGGAAGGCATTGTGGATATTTGCCGTTCTCGTCATCCTGCAGAATCTGGTTGGCCAGCTCCTTGAACCCAAACTGGTGGGCTCGGGGTTGAAGATCACGATTCCGGTTGTCTTTTTCGCTCTGTTCTTCTGGGGTTGGCTCTGGGGAGCTCCGGGGGTGCTCCTGGCCGTTCCCATGACCACATCCCTCAAAATTGTTATGGAAGATATTCCGAATTTGCGCCCCATAGCGATGCTTCTGGGCAAAATGCCCCGACGGAGTAAGCCCCGACGGAGTAGACGCTCAAAATTTTAATCATTTGACATCCCCCGGATGTCGGCATAATATTACGAAGGACACCGCAATCCTCTTTATAATTGTAATCGACATAGGAGATTGCGACCTACAATCCGTGGGAGGCTTATGAAAACGTTGCGACTTGTTGCAGTCCTTCTGGGACTGCACCTCCTCTTTTCAAGCATTCCGATGGCTGCCCAGGGTCAAGAGCTTTACAGCTGGTCCAGCAAACACTACCGGGTGTTTTCCGATTTGAATGTCACGGGGTCGATGGAGATCGCCCGCAAGCTGGAAGGCGCCCTCTTGCTTTTCAACGAGTTTTTACACTACGATCTCGACCAACTCAGGCTTCCGCTGCGGGTACGCGTTTTTTCCAACAAGGAAACCTACGACAGCTATCTCAACCGGCTCATCTCAGAAACACGTTCGGATTTCGTGTATATCTCCTACAGCGATCCCAACCGCAGTGAACTGGTTGGTTTCCAAAGAGAAGAGAAGGACTTCAGCGCTTCACTGCTGCACTATGGATTCATTCAATTTCTCTCCGCCTTCGTGCCCCACGCTCCTCTATGGATCGAGGAGGGTATAGCGACCTATCTGGAATACTCCCAATACGATCCGATGACCGAAGGCTTTTCCTGGGCTGCGAACTATGCCTGGCTGGATTCTCTTAAAAAGATTCTGTCGAAGGCCGAGATCATCGACAAATACACCCTTCGCGATCTGCTGCTCATCAACAAGGAGCGGGCCCAGGAGTATATCGAGATTTTCTACCCGACAGCGTGGGGATTGGTACACTTTCTTCTCCAGAGTCCGGAGAAAAACCACAATCGCATTCTTTGGGATTCTCTGGACGCCCTCGACGGCACGGCGTCCCTGGAGGAGAACTCCCGCCGGGTCCTGGAACAGGCGTTCCGATGGGTCGATCTGGCGGAACTTCAGAGATCATTCGAGTCGTACAGCAACTCTCTGATGACATTCAATGATCTGGTACGGTACGGCGTCGAACAATACGGCTCGGAGGACCTTCCAGGAGCCCGGGCGAGCTTCGAGCAGGCTCTCAGACTTCGAAACGACAACTACATCCCGTACTACTACCTCGGTTTGATCGCCTATCAGGAAAAAGATTTTGACGGCGCTCGGAGCTTTTATCGCCAGGCTTCGGATCTGGGCATCGACGCCGGCCTGATCAACTACGCCTTGGGAGTGAATGCTTTCGCCGATCAGCAATACGATCAGGCGGCGGGGTTCCTGTTGAAAGCCAAAGCTCTGGACCCCGAATCCTACGGTGAAAAAGCGGATTCCTTGCTCCAGCGCATAAAAATCATGCAGTGATCCAGCGCAGCAGCAAACGAGCCGTCCTCTCGCTTTCCTTGCGCGAGGGAATCAAAGGCCGGCATGTTTCCTGGATCCAATCCACAACGGATCCGAGCAGATCTTCCGGGGCGGCATCCGTCCCCCAACTCCTGGAAAAACTCTTCATGAGATACGCCAACATGGAGCCTCTGCTCACTCCGTCTGCAGAGTCATTTTTCATGCACTGGTCCAGCACTCCCAACCCGGAGCGTAGATTCTCCACCATCTGGCGCCGGCTCAGTGATCGCCAGCGCTCGTGAAGTGCCGGCATGAATATTTCGAGAAGGCGCAGCCGGTAGGCGCGCAGGAAAATCCCCGCCGCGTAGCCGCTGCCGAGGATCTTGTAGATCTCTTCGGTCAGGCGGGCTGGGGAGCATTCGGCCAGCTTGTGCCGGTGTTTCTTGATCGCAGCGGTCACGGACATCGGCAGAGGAAAACCAGTCATCTCCGCGTATTTGATGCCCCTGATCATCCGTACCGGATCTTCTCCAAAAGAAGCGTCCGTGGAAATGAGGGTACAGATATTTCGTCCCTGAATGTCCCTGTAGCCGCCGACAAAGTCGATGATGATCCGACGCTCCGGACAGTAGTACAGAGCATTAATAGTGAAATCACGACGCCAGACATCTTCTTCCATACAGCCGTAGATGTTGTTGCTCTTCTGTTTTCGCTTCCCCCCGCGGCGAGGTTCTTCGCTTTGGCTCGAGCGGAACGTGCTCACTTCGAAAATCTTTTGCTTCCCCTTCCGTTCGGCGTAGATATGTACCAATCGAAACCGTCGCCCTATGATCCTGGAGTTGCGAAAGATCTTGCGGATTCGGCGGGGAACAGCGTCAGTGGCGATATCGAAATCCTTCGGGTTCAGACCGGTAAGCAGATCCCGCACAGCCCCTCCTACGATATATGCTTTAAACCCCTCTCTGCGAAGCCGGCGTATGATTTTGTGAGCGTCTATGTCGATCAGAGCAGGATCGATGTGATGATCTTCCGCGGTATACACTTCCGCTTTCTTGACTGGTTTTCCCTCAGGAGAGGTGCCGTAGCGTATAAGCAAATTCTAACGTCCAGGTTCTACAAGTTGAAGTGCTCCCTATTGTAGTCATCGTACGCGTTCCGTCAAGCTTTGGCGTGCCCAGGGGGGGCACACATAGGGGGCGCGTGCCCAGGGGCGCCCGCCATAGGAGGCGCCTTGCGCCTTGACAGAAAGTGAAGCGATAAGGATACTTTTTAACAGCAATCATGGCAGAGATCATCGAACCCAGAACACTGAGGGGTTTCCGGGATTCCCTCCCGGAGACGGAGTCCAGAAAGTTGGAAATTCAGCAAGAGCTCACCCGGGTGTTCCGCTCTTTCGGCTTTGTTCCGATAGACACTCCGGCCATGGAATACGCGGAAATACTGTTAGGCAAAGGTGGGGGGGAGACGGACAAACAGGTATACCGCTTCCTCGACCATGGACAGCGGGATATAGCCTTGCGTTTCGATCTGACCGTGCCTTTTGCCCGTTTCATGGCCGCCCACTATCATGAGCTCCCCCTGCCCTTCAAGCGTTATCACATGGGGAAAGTCTGGCGCGGGGAGAACACCCAACGGGGCCGCTTTAGAGAGTTCATCCAGATAGATTTTGACATCGTGGGAGTTGATTCAGCTTCGGCGGATTTTGAAATCATGACGGTCATAGCAGACAGCATGGAGGCTCTCAAGATCCGGGAATTCCACGTTCACTTTTCCCACAGGCAGCTTTTCAACGAACTGCTCGAGGACATGGGTATGGCAGGCGCTTATCTGCCCGTCCTTCGGACAATCGACAAGCTGAAAAAAATCGGGACCGAGGAGGTAGAAGCTCAACTGGTCGAGATAAGCGACAAACAGCGTGCTCGGGAAATCCTTAGCTTTATCACTACAGAAGCGACGAATCGAGAAACTTTGAATAAAATGTCTTCCGCCCTTCCGAAGGACAGTCAGGCTGTGGCCAGGCTGGAGAGCATCCTGCAGTGCATTGAGTCCTGCGAGCTGGATCCGGTCCTTCTCCTCGATCCTTCCATCACCCGCGGTCTGGATTACTACACTGGTGTGGTATTTGAAACCTTCCTCGATCCTGTTCCCGATATCGGGTCGGTCTGTTCGGGGGGCCGCTACAACGACCTCGCCTCGCTCTACACGAAGGAGAAACTTCCCGGCGTCGGGGCTTCCATCGGACTGGACCGCCTTATATCCGCTCTCGAAGACCTGGGGATTTCAAACTCGGCAAAAGCCGCTCCGGATATCCTGGTTTTGTTCCTCGATGAACCTCTATTAGGGGACTATCACAGACTCAGCAAATCTCTACGGGAAAACGGACTTTCTGCAGAGATCTATCCCGGCGAGAAAAAACTCAAAGCACAGTTGAAGTATGCCGAGAAACGGAATATTCCTCTGGCCATTTTCCACGGGGAAAACGAAAAGGGGCGAAACGAGTATAACCTGAGAGACCTACGCACCCGGCAGAACTACGAAGCCCTCAGCTTCGAAAGATTGCTGGCCAAGGCTTCAGAACTTCTGAAATAAACGTGGACCCCTTACAGCTTCCTGTCTATCAACAAAAACAGCGTGTCCTCGACGCCCTGGAGGACCAACAGGTCATCGTAGTCGAAAGCCCGACCGGCAGTGGCAAGACAACCCAGATCCCCCAGATCCTCCTGGAGGCCGGCTACGGTCGGAGCAGGGTTATCGGTGTCACCCAACCCCGACGGATCGCCGCGGTGTCCGTCGCCGAGTTCATCGCTCGGCAGCAGGGCACGAGCATCCCTGAAACAATCGGCTACAAGATGCGCTTCGAGGACCAGACGGACCAGCGAACCCGCATCAAGATCATGACGGATGGGATCCTGCTGCAGGAAATCAAGGCGGACTACAGCCTGTCCCGGTACAGCGTCATCATGGTGGACGAGGCCCACGAGCGCAGCTTGAATATCGATTTCATACTGGGACTCCTCAAGCGGGTGCTCCAAGAACGTCCGGAATTCAAGGTTGTCGTCTCTTCAGCGACGATCAACGCGGAGATCTTCAGCGAATATTTCGACGGTTGTCCCATCGTCAATATCGAAACACCGATGTATCCGGTTCGGATTTTCTACGACCCGCCGAAACCGGGAAGCGGTCCGGAAGCGAAGAACGAGAAAATCGTTCAAATTGTGAGGAATATCGAGCCGAAAGGAGATATCCTGATCTTTCTGCCCGGTGAGGGAGCAATCAAGAACTGCATCGCCCAGATACAGGCACTGCCGATTCGAAAGGCTTTGGAGGTCCTGCCGCTGTATGCCAGGCTTTCCTCAGAGGAGCAGGAACGGGTCTTTATCGAATATCCGGGAAAGCGAAAAGTGATCGTAGCCACGAATATCGCGGAAACCAGCGTTACCATCGACGGGGTTATCGCCGTGATCGACAGCGGGTTGGCAAAAATAAATTTCTACAACCAGCGCAACTACACCTCCTCGCTGATCGAAGTGCCGATCTCAAGAGCCTCGGCGAATCAGCGCAAAGGCCGGGCCGGCAGAACCCGCCCGGGCGTCTGCTATCGTCTGTACTCCCGCAAAGACTACGAACTGCGCGCCCTGTTCACCACCGAAGAGATCCTACGCACCGACCTTTCCGAGGTGGTGCTGCGCATGGCTGAGCTGGGGATCAAAAATTTCGAGGGTTTCGATTTTCTCTCCCCCCCGAACCGCGAGGGAATCCTGAGCGCAATCGAAACGCTGCGGCTTCTAGACGCATTGGATGAACACAGGGAGGTTACCCCCATCGGGCGGCGCATGCTGGACTTCCCGATTCTACCGCGGCTCGCCCGGGCAATCGTGGAAGGGATCGACCACTACCCGGACGTGCTCGAGGAAATCCTGATCGGGGTGACTTTTCTTTCCACACGCAATCCCTTCTTCCTCCCCCCCGGAGAGGAGTTGGAGGCTCGGAAGGCGCACCATACCTTTCGCGATCCCTTGGGAGACTTTATCTCCTACCTGAAGCTGTTCCGGGCTTTTCGAAAGAGCAAAAACCCGGAGCTTTTTTGCCAGCGTTTCTACGTGGACCTGAGAACGATGAACGAGATCGTCAACATCAAAATCCAGCTGGAGGAAATCCTCGGGGAACTTGGAATCCCGGTAGGTTCCGGGGGAGAAGCGGCGGACTATCTCTGTGCAATTGCTCGGGGACTGATCCAGTTCGTTTGTGCGCGATCGGGCAAGGGCGTATACAAGACCGTCACCGCCGGGAGGATTCAGATCCATCCAGGTTCCGTTATGTTCCGGGAGAATCCCACGTATATTGTCGCCGGGGAAATCGTTCGCACCTCCCGAACCTGGGCTCACTCGGTGTCCCCGCTCCGGCATGCCTGGCTGCAACGCATCTCTCCCCTGTTGGCCAAACAATTGATCGGTCACGAAGGCGGTAAAACGGATAAAACCAGGCCCCCGAAAAAACGGGATTACACGAACTATGTGAAAATCGGCGGTGAGCTGTTCGAGGTTCGGCTCGAAAAGGGAAAGAAAAAAACCGCCGTCCTGCCCTGGGGAAAAATCCGACCTCTGGTCACCTCCGGGGATATCACCCTGCTCCCCCATTATCAAAAACTACGGGGCAAGGTCACCTTCGAGGGTCACGATCTATTCAGCGGGATGCGGCTTTCCACGATATTGAGACTGATTCCCCGTATAGATCCGAAGGCAGGAATTCTGGAGCGAGCACCCGAGGGCAGCTTCACGCTGCCGGAGGATTACCAGCGCTTAGTCGAATCTCTACAGGATCTGCTGAAGCTTTGCCGTTTGAAGAACAAGAAAAAGCGGCTGGGGTTTCTCGCCCTCCACACCGACGGCCGGGGAACTTATTGGTATCGCGGAACCCGGAACTACCTTACGGCGCTGAACGAAAGCCTCTACGGTCTTGAGACCCTGGCGGATGATCGCGAGGAATCCCGGCGGGGTAGTGGAGAGATCAATCGTTTGTACAGGGAACTCTCGGAGGGTTTGGGGGAGCTCTGAAGAACCGCTGGGCTAATACAGCTGCCGGTTCAGGTTTACGATGATTTCCTCTTTCCCGAGAGCTGATGGCGCCACCACTCTGCGTTTCAGGAGATCCGCGATGGTTTGAGAGATCTCCTTTTCACCGATTCCCAGTCGGTTGCGAGCCCATTCGTGAAATTCGCCCAAAGTTACCCGGTGCCCCTTGAAGGTCGACGTACCCTTTTCCTGGGCGTACGCCTTGAGCCCGCTGAAGATCTGATTCTGACGGTTGGTGCTGGCTATGTTCTGGATGATGAGATTAGCCTTGCGGATACGTTCGGAGAGGATGCGGATCATCTTCTTGGCAAAATCCGGATTGTTCTCGATCATCGTGTCGAGCAGAGCCTCGTTCATCACCAGCATGCGGCAGGGTTTCAGGGCGATGGCCGTGGCCGAACGGGGCTTTTTCTCGATCAGCGCCATCTCACCAAATATGTCCCCTTCATGAAAGGTGATCAGGGTCTTGAAAGTCTTGGCGGAAGTGCGCTTACGGATCTCGACCTCTCCCTGGATGATGATGAACATCACATCCCCGTGCTCACCTTCTTTAAAAAGCACCTCTCCCGGTTCGAAGCTTTTTGAATACTTCTGGTAGATATTCTTGGTAATCTTCATGGGAATATCCTCGCGGAACTCCGAAGCGTTTGGACAATCAGCTTCTCCTCGACTTCGGTGACAACAGTATCAGCGATTCCCCGCTGAAGCACAAGCCGAAGTTTTCCTCCCCTCTTCTTTTTGTCGACCTGCATGGCCTTTAAAATCGACTCCGGCTTCACTCCTTCCAGAGTCTGGAGGGAGAAGCCGTAGGACCGGAGCACTTGAGCTACCATTGCGACGTAGCTGCTCTCGGCCAGTCCGATTGTTTCAGAAAGCAGTGCGGCCCGGAACAGGCCCCAGGCTACGGCCTGGCCGTGGCTCCAACGTTTGAACCCGGTTTCCGCTTCCAGAGCATGGGCAAAGGTATGTCCCAGATTCAAGAAGGCTCGATTCCCCGTTTCCTTGAGATCTTCCTCAACGATGCCCGCCTTCACAACGATGCAGCGCCGTACGATATCTTCCATCACCCCCGGATCCCTGGCCAAGACCCGGTCTTTTTGTTCGAGAAAAATCCCGAGCAAGGTTTGATCCCCCAGAAGCGCCGTCTTGATGGCTTCGCCGATACCGGAGAGGAACTCCTCGTCGGAGAGATGTTTCAACACGGAAACCCCGATCCATATCTGTTCGGCGGGAAAGAAAGTTCCGGCCATGTTCTTATATCCACCCAGATTGATCGCGGTCTTGCCGCCGATCGCGGCGTCAACCATGGCCAGCAAGCTGGTGGGGACAAGAAACAAACGACTGCCCCGCATGAACAGGGATGCACTGAAGGCAGCCAAATCGCAGATCATACCGCCGCCCACCCCGACGATCAGACCATCTCGGCCTAACCCCGTTTCAAGTGCCTGATGCAGTATCCGCCGGGCTCCCGACCAACTCTTGCTCCCTTCTCCCGGGGGAAGAACGACCTGAGAGTACTCTGCCTTACCGGCTGGGGCAAAGAGTTTTTGGGTGTTTTTATCGAACACGAGTATAACCCCGGAGCCGCTTGAAAATCGAGCCGGTTTAACCGAAGAAGAGAAGATGACCGATGAGGGAAAATCCCCGAATTGGAAGTGCAGGCTATCCTCAGCGCTCAAGAAACTTCACCTCCCAAGGATCGATATACGCCGACGAAATCCGGAAATGAGACCTCGGCGGCTTCGAAGCCGGAAACGGTCACACCGTCTTTAACACCCGCACCGAGAACAGCGGCGGCCATGGCGATGCGGTGGTCTCCCGCCGGATCGACCAGGCCGCTTCGAAGAGCTTGGGGACCTTCGAGGGAAAAACCATCCTCGGTCAGCTCCACAGTGCCCCCTACAGAACCTAGAAGATTGGCCACGGCGGCGAGGCGGTCGCTCTCTTTGTGGTGTAGTTCGCCGGCGCCCCGAACACGGGTGGTCCCTTCGGCGAACGCACCGAGCACAGCAATCAGCGGTATCTCATCGATAAGAGAGGGAATCTCGTCGGTAGTAACCTCCGTGCCGTGCAATGGACCGGGAAACAAGTGCAATGTGCCCCAGGGCTCTCCCCCGGTGGGCTCTCCCTCTTCCAGTTCGAATCGGGCTCCCATACGCTTTATCACCTCGATGAAACCGAGCCGGCTCGGATTCAGACCGCAGCCGTTGACACTCAGCTCCCGCCCGCAGATCAAGGCCGCGGAGATAAAGAACGCCGCTGAGGAAATATCGCCGGGAACGGTCAGTTCAAATGGGGATATGCGGTCGATCGGCTCAACAGTCAGCCACTGTCCTTCCCGACTCAAGGGCAGACCGAGGAACTCGAACAGGCGCTCGGTGTGATCCCTCGAGTGGATAGCGCCTCCGATACGCACTTTTCCCCCTGCACGCAGGCCGGCGAAAATCAAAGCGCTCTTTACCTGAGCACTGGGGATCGGAAGCTGATACTCAATCGGCTGAAGGTTTCCCGCTCCGGAGGTAAAAGCCAGAGGTAGGTACCGGCCCCCCTGACGGCCTTTGATATCGGCGCCCATCAGACGCAGCGGGCTCACAACTCGAAGCATTGGTCGCGAGCGAACAGAGGCGTCCCCGGTAAGAACCGCAAATAGCCGCTGCCCCGCCAGCAGCCCCGCCAGCAGTCTAGTGGTGGTCCCCGAGTTCCCCGCGTCTATAATGTCCGCAGGCTCCTGAAAGCCTCGAGTGCCTCTGCCTTCGATTTTCAATGAGCTCTGAGCATCCCCTTTCCGTTCCTCCGCAATGGATACACCGAGTGACTCCAAACAGCGCCGGGTCGATATACAGTCTCCCGTGTTCAGCGGGTTGTGCACATGACTCAAGCCCTCCGCGATGCCCGCGGTCATCAGGGCTCTGTGAGTAATCGATTTGTCCGGCGGCGGGGACATCCGCCCGCTCAATCCTTTTGGGGCGTGAAACGTAAGGATCATTAAAGCTGCCAGGTATCCTTGAGCTCGAGAATTTGTCTGTAGTTCTTGAGCTTGGAGACGGCCTTTTCCTGGATTTGCCGTACCCGCTCCCGAGTGATACCGAGCAACTTTCCCGTCTCCTCCAAGGAGTGCGGGCCGTCGCAGTCCAGTCCGAAGCGAAGTTTGATTATCCTCATCTCCCTATGCTTGAGCCTGTGCAGAACCCTTTGCAGGGTATCCTGGAGAGTGAGGTGGAAGACCGTTTCGAAGGGTGCGTCGGAGTCACGATCTCCGATCAGATCCACAAGCTTGGTGATATGATCGGCATCTACCGGCGAATCCAGAGATGTGGTCTCCTGGCTAAGCTTACGAACAAGGATGATCTTGTTCACATCCAAATGCATATAACGAGCCAATTCCTCCGCCGACGGATTTCTACCGAGCTCCTGGGTCAGATGTTTGGCGACCATATAGCACTTCTTTATCGTGTTGAGCATATGAATCGGTATTCGGATCAATCGCCCCTTATCTGCCAGAGCTTTGATTATTGCCTGCCGAATCCACCAGGTACCATAGGTGGTAAAACGGCATCCCCTCTTGTAGTCGAATCGTTCAACCGCTTCAATAAGCCCGATATTCCCTTCGTCGATGAGATCAAGCAGGGAAAGACCCCTATATTGGAACTTCTTGGCCATGGCCACGACCAAGCGGAGGTTGCCGTTGATCATCCTGTACTTCGCCTGCACAAGACGATGCTGATGAACTTCCCGTTTGTTCTGATTAGCCCTTGCCCGAATGCGCCCCTTGTTGTATCGGTTCTTCAGCCTTTCCAAGGCTATCCGGCATTTCTCGATCTGTCTTCCTATCGACTGCTCCTCTTCCGCACTCAGAAGGGGATAGCGGGCAATTTGTTTCAGATACAAAGCCAGTGGATCGAGCTCATGGTTTTGATTGATTAACCCGGAAGGATCTTCCCTATCGGAGATCTTTCCATCCATGAAAATGTGCCTATCCTCCAGGCAGTCAACTTCGCGGAGCCAGCGAGGGATCTACGGGTTTTCCATTCCGATAGACGAGGAAATACAGCTGAGGTACTCCCTGGTGAACGTTCTTTCCCAACCGTCCGATTTCGGCTCCAGGCGCCACCGTATCCCCCACAGCAACCAGGGTTTCCTCGTTCCCCGCATAAACATAAGTATAGCCGTTTTCCCCTTCAATGAGTATCACCCGACTGAAACCCCTGTATGGACCGACCCAGATCACTCGGCCCGAGGAAACTGATACCACCGAATCTCCCATGCTTCCGTAGATCAGGGTTCCGGTTATTCGTCCGTCCAGATATTCCCTCGTGCCCGGATGCGGCCAGAGCAGATCGGCTTGCTTCGTCTTTGCCGCAGTTCGAGAGCTTCCATTGCTGTCAACGATCGGCACTCCCGATTTCGGCAGATACAGAACCGTGCCGACCCTCAGACTGCCTGAATCTGTGATCCCGTTGAATTCCATCAGAACATCGAGATCCACCTCGTGTTTTCTCGATATGCTGTACAGGGTGTCTCCTTTTTCAACTTTGTACTGGGAGGGAATCTGGATTCTCGTGCCCTCGCGGAGAGATTGGGGATTTTCGATCCCATTGTAGTTTTGGAGGACCTCTACGGGCACGTCGAATTTTCGGGAGATCCTGTATAGGGTTTCTCCCTTTTTTAGGGTGTAGCTCTCATTAGCGGCCAGTAAGGAGCAGGGAAGCAGAAAGAAAAGAACAAACATCGATACGAGCACCCGAATTGAATATTTACGGTGATGCTCTGTGTGTGCCGAAAAATTTACAGACGCCATAACAATAGAGAGACCCAAAGAAATCTTCGGCGTTCCCGTGGATAAACTGAACGGAGGAAACTCGGGCTGGGCGGATTCGAACCGCCGGCCTCTCGGTCCCGAACCGAGTAATTCTTTCTGCACACGGGAATTATAGAATATTTAAGGCGCAGAAAGCGCAGAAAGCGCAGGAAACCCCGTAATTCTGTATCCGATTCTGTAGCCGATAGAATACGACCATGGAGAGCCTATATGACCCGATTTCAGATAATCTGCGGTAGTGAAATTTTCTGTTTCAAAGATTATCGATATTGAGATATAGTTATTTTAATCAATCAGCTTAAGATTTGGAGGAAGCAGGTGAGAAAAATTGTCATTCTGTTGTTGGTTGTATCATCTCTACTGGGAGGTTGCCTGATGGTAATTCCATCCGGTCCGAAGGCAGGGCAAGGATCACCCCCTGCAGGCCCACGAAGCCGAGCTATTCGCCCCTTCACAAATAACTCTGTAGTTAAACTGCAGCCGGGTATTTATCGAGAGAAACTGGAAGTTCGTGCCAATAAGGTCTCCTTTCTTGGTAGTGGCGTAGAAAGCACGATAATAGAAGGGTCAGTGACAATCTATGGCAACAGCTGTCTTTTCCGGGACCTGAGTATTAGAGGTGATGTAGTAATACTTGGAAATAACAACGACTTTTTGGGAGCTTTGATAAAAGGAACAGTCACATCAAAGGGTAACAACAATCTTTGGTAATCGTCCTAAGTAGGGCTCTTGGTGAAAAGGGTGCCTTTATATCGAATGTCAAGATGCTTGCTACAGAGGTAGAAAAACCGGATCTCTCTTACTGTTCAACTTTTTTTTGAAGTAGGAAAGTAGAAACGAATGCCGATGCCTCCACTGAAATCAAATGTTGTGGCCGGGAAAAACAAGAAAATGGGTGCTGCCTCTAAAAAGACATCCAAGGGTGCAGAATCAAAAAGATAGGTTACACCGAAGGGGAATCGCACTCCAAAATCCGGTTCCGGGGCGATAGAAATTGCTCCCCCAATCCCGACATACAGGGGTAAACGTCCTTCCTTGACGGAAAAAACATCAAAGAAATGAAACAGATAATCTGCAAGAACAGTGACTGATGGATTATTGGCGAAGGACCATGCAACAACGCCGTCTATCGCCGAAGTCGGGCCCAGCCAAAGCTTGGCCGAGACGCCGGTTGGCTCTCCGAGCACAACACCCAGACCGAACTTCCTTTGCTGTGCGGATGCAGTAGAAACGACCAAGCATATTACTATTGTTGCTGCAGCAAGAATTAACGTTCTTCGCATAATGTTCCACCTCTGTATAGTCAGCTGTGCACCCCTATTATCGATTTCGTTATCACGATAAAAGGAGAACCGACATTAATTAAGAATTATACTAGCGTTTTCTCGCGGATACTACAAATAATTTCGCCATATGCTTATTAAAAAAAGACAGGGTGTGTTTATATTCTACTGACACTACGTATTATTCGGAAATTAACGCTCCCGGACAAGCTCAGGGCCCGGAGCCAGGTCTCCACCTGTACCGGCTTGATGGCGCTGAGATAGGAGCTGCCGAGCTCGGGAATGATGTAGGTGGTCAGGTTCTTCCGGTGTTCATAGACTGTGTGCTCTTTGATGCCTCGCTTTTCGGGCGCTTCCCTGTGGACCGGGTGACACGCTTTCCGTCCTGCTAATACCAGGCGTGCCAGATTTTATTGCGAGCTTTTTTATTGGGGCGAGCGACCAGGTGGTACTTGTTCTTGCTCTTTTCCCGTGCCATACAACAAGCACAGAACGGCGCTGCAAGAAATTCAACATTCTGTAGTCGATCGACTACAGAATTCGGGCAAAAAAAGACCGCCTGAAAATAGGCGGTCTGTAAATCTTTATTATTTATAGGATTATATCGGGCTGGGCGGATTCGAACCGCCGGCCTCTCGGTCCCGAACCGAGCGCGCTAGCCACTGCGCCACAGCCCGTCTGGATTCCGATAGAGGACATCCGGGTGCCCGCTGCCGGGGTGAAAAAAAAACCCATTCCGGGGTTTACGGGAGCGACGGGGATTGAACCCGCGATCTCCGGCTTGACAGGCCGGCGCGATAACCAAACTTCGCTACGCCCCCTCAGCAGAGCTAATATACTACAGCGGGATGTATTTGTGTCAATACCTACCCCGCAAATTCTCCAACAGTCAGCGGTTCTCACCCGGCTCAATCAGAATGACCGGGTGGGCAAAATGACCCATTCGACGCAGACGGTATCGCCGACCATTGTGATAAACTAGAAAATTAGCATCAAAAGGGATAATTTTACAGCTAACCACAATGGCAAACTACGGCTGTGAAATCAGTTGGGTCAAATTGTCCAGTGTGTCATTCTGCCCCACTGATCTCTGCCCAACTGATATTGCCAGCCACCTGCGATTCAAAATCGAGATTGACATTTTCTTGATTTCGGTGATATTTTTTAGCCTGCTTATAAATCGAACAAAAGGATAATTCATGCCCTCAAGACAGATACGAAGAGCGACACAGAAGCGCAAACAAAAAGACACAAATATCGCTGAGAAGCGAAAAGAAACTCATCCCTTTCTGTACGCCTTCAGCGTAGTAATATTGATCATAATCGCTGTGACCTTTCTCGGCGGTCCGGCCCTATCCCGCGCAGGCGGCGGCGGCCGAATCATCTTCGGATACTACAAGGGCAAGCCTATCGAGTTCTTCCCGGGGAATTTCTTCTCCCAGCGAAAAGACATCATTGCCGACCAGTTGCGGCAGGGGGGGGAGCAGGATGATCTGGAGGTCCAGGCCTACCAGGTCTGGCGCACCGCCTTCGACCAAACGGTGCTGCACACGGCTATCCTTATGGAGGCGGAGGAAAGCGGAGTGTGGATCTCAGAGGACAAGGTGGACCAGACCTTGATCACTGCGGGACCGTACACCATCGATGGACAGTTCAGCGAAGAACGGTACAAAGCGACCCCTAGTACCGAGCGCATGGTCTACCGGAAGCTGTACAGGGAACAGCTGATTCATGATCAGTACCTCCAAGATATTTTTCAGGCCAAGAGGGAGAGCGCCAAGGAAAAACAGTTTCTGGCAAGTATGGTGGATGAGCAGAGACGCTTCAGCCTGGTCAGCTTCCCCTTCGAAGACTACCCGAAGGAAGAGATCGAGGCATTTGCCAAACAGAATCAGGAGCTCTTCCGGCGTATCAAACTGAGCCGTATCCTCATCAAATCCAGCGAGCGGGAAGCCAGAGAGATTCGCAATAAACTGATCGACAGGACGGGCAGCTTCGAGGAGCTGGCCAGAGCCCATTCCAAAGATATCTATGCCGAAAAGGGGGGTGACATGGGATGGCGGTACTACTACGACCTGGAGGCGGACTTCGAGGACAACGAACCGGTGGAGACCATTTTTCAGCTTCAGGAAACTGAAATATCTCCCGTGCTCGAAAGCCGCTTTGGCTGGGTCATCTACCGCTGCGACGCACCTTCTCTTGAACCGGATTTTGATGTTGAGGAAACGGTGCAAATCGTCAGAGATTATGTGATGCGGTACGAGAAGGGGATGGTCGAGGACTACGTTCTCAGCCAGGCGCAATCCTTCAGGGAGCGGGTTGATGATGTTGGTTTTCTCGGTGCTACCCTTGAAACCGATTACTCCGTCGGTTTGACGGACTACTTCCCCCTCAACTACCAGTCGTACTACTTTTTGTCTCCCGTACGTTCACCTCAGGAACAAGTCAACCTCTCCGCCGCTGCCTTCAGCGAGGATTTTTTTGTCCAGGCGTTCTCGCTGGCTCCCGGAGAGGTCTCCTCCCCAATTCTGCTGGACGATCAAGTGATCGTACTCAGGCTCGACGATGTGCGTGAACCCCCGGAACGGGAGATGGAGCTGTTGGATGATTATTATACCTACTACGATCAGCAGACTCTGGAGCAGGATCTCCAGAACGTGCTCCTCAATCCCGACTATATACAGGACGATTTCGACCAGACGTTCTACCAGTACGTGTTTCCCAGGCAATGACCGAAGTTGAGCCCCGACTGGTCGATACCGGACGGGGCTACACCATTACCTATAGAGGGAAAACCCTTTACTCGCCCCGGGATCCCCGGGCAGGGGCGATCCGAAGGGTGGAGAAAATCACCTTCGAGCCGAAAACACTCGTGTTTATCCCCTCCCTCGGATTGGGCTATGGAATTCCTGAGCTGCTCGACAGGATCCCCGATTCCTGCCACATCCTGTGTATCGAAGTGGACGAACGACTGTTCAAATTGGCGTTGAGCGCCGGGCCTGCCCTGCCGAAGAGCAACAGGCTCACAATCATACGAACAGCCCAGCCCAGACAGGCCGCGGCGGTTGCCCAAAAACTTGGACTCTGGAGGTTTCGACGTCTTTTGCCCCTGCATCTGAGTGGGGGGTATCAGTTGTACCGCCGGGAGTATCGGGAACTGCAGGAAATCCTGGAGGAGGAGATTCGCCTTTTCTGGCAGAACAAGCTGACATTGGTAACCATGGCCCATCTGTGGCTGAAGAATCTTTTCACAAATCTTCGTTTCCTGCCCGAGGCAGGGGATATTTCAGAATTGTCGACGAACTGTCCGATACTCGTGGCCGGAGCCGGTCCCTCTCTGGAAAAGAGTCTGGATTGGATTGCCAGGATCCGGAAACAAATAATTCTTCTGGCTGTGGACACCTCCCTGCCGGTCCTCAGCGAAGCGGGTCTGCTACCCGACTGGGTGTTCACGCTGGATGCACAAATCTACACCGTACTGGATTTTATCCCCTGCCGGGATCCACGGATCAAACTGCTCTGCGATCTGACCTCCAATCCACAAAGCCTGCGGCTGTTTCCCGAACTGTTTTTCTTTTCCACCCGTTTCCATCCGCTGCAGCTATTCGACAGGCTCGAAGCGGCGGGACTTCTCCCTACCCAGCTGCACCCTCGGGGTTCCGTCGGTGTTTCCGCCGTGGAAGCCGCTCTATTGATCACCAAGGGACCGGTCCTGTTCACGGGTCTCGATTTCAGTTACCCACGGGGCCAACCCCACGCCCGGGGAGCACCATCCCAGCGGGCGATGCATTTTGAATGCACCCGGACCCAACCCTGTGGGATGTCAGCTTTTGAGGCCCTTTTGGCCCGTCCGCGGCTGTGGCTCGACGGGAAGCGGGGGAAACGCCTCCTAACCGACCTGGTTCTTCATTCCTACGCCCGTCAGCTCCACAACATCATTGCCGGCTCCCCAAGAACCTTCGATTTAGGACCGGAAGGCCTGCCCGTCGGCGCCCAAAAGATCCACTCCTTTTCCGAGTTGGCACAGATATGCATACCCTCCCCTTCCCGGGGAAGCAGGGGACGAATAGAGGCCGGTAGACGCAGCGCTCGCGACCGTAAGGGTCGCGTGGGGCAGGTGCGCAGCTTCTGTGAAAACGAACAGTCCCTCGTCTCCGAGGTCGTGCAGAAACTTGCAGAGCCCGGCGGACAAGAGGCGGACCGCCTGCATCCGCTTTTCGAAGCAGTGGAGTATCTGCTCCTTTCCCTACCCGAAGTCAACCCGGGAAAGGTGCTCACCTCTCAGGATCTGAAGACCGTCAACGCTCGAGCACGATTGTTCTCCTCCCACATGCAACGCACCTGTAAAGCGTTGGTGAGGTGTGGCCCCTGAAAGAGTTCGCCCGTCGACTTTAGAAGAAAGTTGTTGGTTGATGGGAGGAGCTAGATAAAAATATCCGTCTCCAAATAGGCGGCTAGTTGAACCGCGCTTTCGAGAAAGCCGGACTTTCTCTTTTTTACGTAAATCCTCAGCACAGCAAAGCGGTTTTCTTGGTCCAGCTCCCAACCCTGAATACTCAGCGGGTCGTCCTTGGACAAACCAGTCTCGTCGGCAATAGAACCCGGGAGTACGCGGCGTACGGCATAGTCGGTTCTCCAGAGGAACTGGCCTGTTTTTTCGATCTTCATTCCGAACAACGGCAAAAGCACGTTTTCCCGAAGATCTTTAGCCAGACTCTCTTCGATCGGGCTGTACGGGCGCTCGGCCAGGCTGAGAGCACCGGAAAAGGACTGCCCGCCCCGCCGCCACTCGAGGGTGACGAGCACCGGATAATCCAGATCGAGCAGTGCGGACTGGATGTCCCCGATCGCTGTGTAGCTCGTTCCATTCAGGGAAACAAGGATGTCCCCCTCCTTCAGCCCCGCCCTGTCTGCCGGCGAACCTGGAACCGTATAGATCACCTCGAGGCCTTTATCACTCTCCTGCATGGCGATGCCAAGCCAGGGGTGCCCGGCTTCATCGCCCCGGTACAAACGGGGAAGAGCCTTTTCCACCCAATGAAAGGGGATTGCGAAGTTCACTCCCTCAAACTGCTCGATCCCGGCGAAGACGATACCGACAAGCTTTCCACCGTCGTCCAAAAGCGGTCCGCCGCTGTTCCCGTAGTTGATAGGTACATCGACCTGGATTGCATCCCCCATCTGCAAAAACCGGCGCCCCGTGGCCGAAACGATACCGGAGGTGACGGTGTTCTCCAAACCAGCCGGCGAGCCGATGGCGATGATCCTGCCGCCGACTTTGAGATCCGAGCTGCCGCCATAGGAGAAGGTAAATTGGGGCTTGACCTCGGCTTTGATCAGGGCAAGGTCGAATATCCGGTCGTATCCGACCACTCGTGCGGGTATCTTTTCCTCGACCTTGTCGGAAAGTCGAATATAGAGCCTCGAATAACCCTCGTACTCCGGATCTACCTCGCTGGCAACCACGTGGTAATTTGTGAGCAGGTATCCACGGCTGTCGATAAAAAAACCACTACCGATCACCCGGTCAGGAAAACCCATCCCCTTTTCAAGCTTGATCCCCCTGTTCACCCATATGGTAACCGTACCCTGAACCATCTTCTCTACCGGGGGGTTGCCAACCGCGGCGGCAGCGGCGTCCTCCGGAGGTTCAATGCCCTGCTGCTCGAGCTGCTCGAGGGCGATTTGATACACCCTTGCGTTCTGAAGCTCCCCAGCCAGTTTGAGCAACAAATTCAGCAACTCCACCGTAGTCGAGCCGGAGGCGAGGGCTCGTTGAGCATAGTAGAAGGCCAGCGGCTTGTTGCCGGCATCGTGACTGGATTCAGCCATGCGATACAGCAGCAGCGGGGCGGACCATTCCGGTACCTGATCCTCTTTGCCGATCCCGACCAACGACAGGTAGTAACGAAAAGCTTCGGAGTACTCCTGATTGTCGACCTGCTCCTCGAAAGCCGCGACCATTCGGTCCAGAACCACACCGGAGAGATCCTCGAGCTCAGCGGCGGGTATACCTTCCTCAGGATTCCGCTTCAGGAAGGAGATGTCCTGAAAAGCTTCGGTGAGCTGATTTTCATCGATCTTCGATCGAATAGAGTCCAAGCGCACCGACGGCAGCTCTTCTATTTCTTGTGGGTCAATACCGCTTCCTATGGTTGTACAGGCAAGCAGAACAATCGGGACGAACAGCAAGAGGAAGAACCGGTTCATCTCGTCTCTCCAACAAAGATCAGATCGTAGGTCCCGTTCAAACGAGACGAGAATTCCCGCACCATTTCACCGTCCGTGCGCACGTACTCTCGGCTGTCGAATAGGCCGTCATCATTGTAGTCCCAGTACATCAGGGTTGATCCGGACTCAAATACCTGTTCGAACTCGTTCACTCCGTCTCCATTCTTATCCAGGGTAATTCTCCTTAGACTTCCTTCCGCAAACTCCTCCCGGATTTCAGGAACCCCGTCGCCGTCCAGATCCCGGTATCCCTCCGCAGGCAGGGAACCGGCATAGTGGACTGTATGGGAGAAGTTCCCCAGGGAATCCGGGTTATCATCGATTCGGGTAATTCGGCCGTTTAAGTAGTGATACACCCGGTCCGGGATCATGCTGTCCTCCGAATACTCCTCCATCCGATACGAATTCTTTCGAAAGTACTCCTCGGTGGCGGCTACATCGGAACGCAGATCGAAGGAGAAAGCCCGCCGGGTTGGAGAAACGAGCGCCGGTCGGTCGAGCTGATAGGGAATGACCCGATACTGCCGGCGCGTACTGCCGGAAACGAAGGCAACCTCTTCCAGATACGGGTAGTCGCTGTACGTGTACTCCATATACCGAAGATTTTCACCGGAGCTCAGAAGCAAGGTCCTTGGATCATCCCCCTCAAATCGAATCGTGGCTTCGGGAATCCCGTCCTGATCCCGATCGGCGGTCCACAACCGCAACTGCCCTGCTTCGTATCGATACAGCTGCTCGTAGTACCCGTCCCGGTTCGCATCCAGGATCCGTGTTCCCGTGTATCCATCCAGCATCCGGGCAACCCCCGCTTCCGTCCCCCCGCCGTACTCCCGCAAAATCTCGATGTATCCGATCCTTCCGTTGCCCCCTAAGCGGAAAAAATCCTCCACGAAGCGCTCCGAATCCCCCGCTCCGCCGACTATGGCCAGAAGGGCTGCTCCCGGATCGGTCCCTCCGACCCGGAGGTAGCGATCGACCAGTTCTACACGAATCTCAGTGTCCGTTTCCAACGCTGCCAGCTGGTACAACAGCTCCGCATCCGTCGGCATCTCCCTGATCCCCCGCTCCAGGAGCTTCTTCGCTTCGACCCTATTGCCGCGGCGGTTCAACACCTGGGCGAGCAACATGTAGAGCCCGGAGCTCCGGGGGAAACGCCGTACCGCGTCCCTCAAGAAATCCTCCGCCCTGCCCCATTCTCCGGTACCCATCAATGTTTGCGCCCACAAACCGCTGAGATCGGGGTTCCCCCTTCCTCCCAGAATGGTTTCCTCCAGACCGGCTATGATTTGTTGGGCCTGCCGGAAACGGGTCGTACGAACATACACCCTGGCCAGTTCGATCCTGGGGATCAACGGATCCGTATCCACCCAGGTGTTGGAGGAGATGGCGTCTTGAAGAGAATCTATGGCTTGGGGCGTAGTCTCCTGCTGCCGGAGAAACAGTTTTGCATATAAAAAGGCGCTCTCCGAATAGCTTGGATAGAACTCGAGAGAGATATCGAGCAGACGAGCGGCGGATTCGAAACGCCCCGCAAGGAATAGACTCTTCGCCTGCAGGTAGTAGCCGTAGGCGATGTTGGACTCAAGAGTGGTGGTTGCTTCCTGGGCATGGGTTATCTGCCCTAAGGGTAGTAAAAATAAAAGGGTCACGAGGACCCTCCTCGTGTTTCCGCGAGCCATACGTTCTATATCCACACAATCAGAGTGTATACCGCTTGTGTATCAATTCTTGCAAAATTTTTACTCTTCCATCTTCTTTCTGGCCGGAAACCCCAATAGCTCCCGGATCTGAGCATCATCGAGGGTCTCCTTCTCGACCAGAGTCGTGGCCAACAGCTCGAGATGATCCCTGTGTTCGGTCAGCAGAGCCTTCGCCTGCTTGAGACCGGACTCCACGATACTTTTTAGTTCCTTGTCAATTTGCTGAGCCGTCTCCTCCGAGTAGTCCTTGTGACGGGCGATTTCTTTTCCGAGAAATATCGGCTCTTCTTTCTGACCGTAGGCTATCGGGCCGAGAGATTTCGACATGCCCCATTCGCAGACCATGCGTCGGGCGATCTCCGTAGCCTGATCGATATCGTTTTGAGCACCTGTTGTGTTTTCCTGGAAAATGATGTCTTCGGCGGCGTAGCCACCCATGCTGATCGTGATCCTGTCCTGAAGCCAGCCCTCGCTGCGGGAGTAGGCGTCGGATTCCGGCAGTGAAAAGGCGACCCCAAGAGCCTGACCATGGGGAACGATCGTAACCTTGTGCAGAGGATCCGCATTTTTCAGATAGTAGTGAAGCAGGGCATGCCCCGCTTCATGATAGGCGGTCATCCTTCTCACCTTCTGCGGAATCACCTTGGATTTTCTGGCAATTCCCATCATCGCCTTGTCCCTGGCGTCCTCGAAATCCTCCATATCCACCTTTTGCTTGTTCCGGCGGGCTCCGTAGAGAGCCGCTTCGTTCACCATGTTGGCCAAATCCGCCCCGGAAGATCCCGGGGTAGCCCTGGCTACCCTGTTCAGGTCCACATCATCATCGAGAGGAATGGTCCGGCAGTGAATTTTCAGGATTTTTTCCCGCTCTTTGGTGTCGGGCATATCGATCACGACCTGCCTGTCGAAGCGTCCGGGTCGAAGCAATGCCGGATCGAGAACATCGGGGCGGTTGGTAGCCGCCACAATGATCACACCATCCTTCGTGTCGAAGCCGTCCATCTCCACCAGCATCTGGTTCAGGGTCTGCTCGCGCTCGTCATGTCCGCCGCCGTAGCCGGCACCGCGAACCCGTCCGACCGCATCCAACTCATCGATAAACAGTATGCAAGGGGCCTGCTTTCGTCCCTGCTCGAAAAGGTCCCTGACGCGGCTGGCACCGACGCCGACGAACATCTCTACAAAATCCGAGCCGGACATATGAAAAAAGGCTACATCCGCCTCCCCGGCGATCGCCTTGGCCATCAGGGTTTTGCCGGTACCGGGCATCCCGACCAGCAGAACTCCTTTGGGAATCTTGGCCCCAAGTTTGGAAAATTTCTGCGGGCTTTTAAGAAACTCCACCACTTCCTGGAGCTCATACTTCGCCTCTTCCTGGCCGGCTACATCATTGAAGGTGATCTTTTTACCTGTATCGAGGTACTGTTTGGCTCGGCTCTTACCGAAGTTGAACGCCCGGTTCCCACTGCCCTGTACCTGCCGGAACATAAACCAGATAAACACGAAACCCAATATCCAAGGGAGGAACTCTATGAAGACACGGAATGGAGAGACGGTCTTCGGTCCTCCGGTAACCCGGATGTTCTTTTCAAGCAGCTTGTCCATAAGCGTGGAATCGGGATAGGGAATCGCCGTTTTGAAAAACGTCATCTCCCCCGTCTGATTCTTCAGAGTGCCCTGAATCTCGTACTGATCCACGATCTTCACGGAATCGATCAAACCCTGGTCCAAATAGTTCAGAAACACCGAATAGGGAATCTCTTGACTGGTACCACGGTCGCTGTAAGCAAAAAAAAGAATAAAAATGACAACCAATACCAACAAGGATATAAGGGCAATTCTGTTGTTAAAGGGTAATAGGGGCGGGCGGCCTTCAGGGCCGTGCTTGTCCTGTCTGTTGTCGCCGTTCACTGTACCTCCACATCGTATCTGTGAACCATACTCTTTAGGTCTTTTTCCCGTTCGGATGACACTCCGGCGCGAAATCTATCTCTGTACCCGAACAGGCTGCCAAAGACGGCGACGGTTCCTCTCCGGTCTTCCAGGATCGGGATCTTCCAGCATTCCTGTTTAGCCACTCGCCACTCGGCAAACAACTTCCGAACTGCTTTACTGCCCCCCCTGAGGGTAAGGCTATCCCCTGATCGGGCGGAACGAAATAGGATGCAGATAGAATCATCCCTCGACCTGCAGGACTCGAAAATGAGCCCTGCTTCGGGGACCACTACCCTGTTTTCGCCTCTGACAACTATAAAATAACCTTTTTCGCTGTGACCGACAACATCTGCGGCCAGGATCAACTGTTCCCCTCTCCAGTACAGGCGAATTCCGTAACCGGACAGCACGATCCGTCGAAGGCGGACAAAACGATCGTCCTCAACCCGAGAGAGGAACCTGTAGGGTATCCTCTTGCGTTCCACGGCCAACGAGTTTAGCAGAGCGGTTATGGAGAACACGCGCAGCACCCCCGGAACTGCGAGAAACTCCCGCCCCGAGATCCTGTAGCCGCCCCGGGTGGGGGTCCAGGGCAGACGTCTCTTGCTTTCCGAATCAACATAGGTTCTCAATCTGGAGAGCTTTTTTGAGAGGGATAACAAACTCCCGCGAAGGCCGGGGAATATCTTTTCGGCTGCCGGCAACAGGTCGTGACGTACGGCGTTCCGCAGATAACGTCTGTCCTTGTTGGTGCTGTCCGTCAGGTAGTGCAGATTTCCGTCGCAAAGATATCGGATGATCTGCGGGCGGGTACAATCGCAAAGGGGACGGACAAAAAAGCCCCGCTTTTCCGGGATTCCCGGCAATCCACTCAGATCCACGCCCTGAAAAAAACGCATGACCAGAGTCTCTACCTGGTCGTCCGCCGTGTGGCCCAGGGCGATGTACTCACATTGCGTTTCCGCAGCGCTTGTCTTCAAGTAATTATAACGGGACTCTCGAGCAACCTCCTCAAGGCTCCTACCCGTACTCCGGACGCGTTGCACGAGAACGCCGTGGGGCAACCTGTTCCAGGACAAATCCACTCCCAGGTTCGAACAGGTCTCCTGGACGAACTCCAAATCCTTGTCCGTCTGGCCGCGGGACCGGATGCCGTGGTCAAGAAAGGCGGCGCTCAGTTCAAGCGGATACCTACTTTTAAGTCGGTGCAGGATGTAGAGCAGACAGAGGGAATCCGGCCCTCCGGATAGGGCGACCAAGATTCTCGATCCCTGGGCAATCCCATGTCTGCGCAGATAATCGAGGACTTGTCGTTCAACCACCCTCGATTCTTCTGTTGAAGACATTCATCACCCTTTCCAGCCCCTCGTCCATCAGCTGAAGCACCCCCAGCGCAGCTGCCTGAACCGCTTCGTCGAGCAGGTTTGCCTCCTTGCCTCGGGGTTCGGAGAGAACGTAGTCCACCACGTCGGTTCGACGATTCGGTCGACCTACACCGATGTAGAGCCGTGGGAAGTCATGCCGCCCCAGCCGCCGGATGATCGCGGCTAACCCTTTGTGCCCGGCGGAAGATCCTCTTCGTTTTATTCGGCATTCCCCGACAGGCAGGTCCATGGTGTCGCAGACCACCAGGATCTCCTTGATGGCGGCGCCGGTCCGTCTGAGAACATCCGGGAAAATATCCCCTGAATGGTTCATGTAGGTGAGGGGTTTGACCAGATACAGCCTCCCCGACCCAATATCCGCCCAGGCGATGGAATAACTCTTGAGAAACGGCTTTTTGAAGGTTACTCGGAACCTCTCCGCCAGGATATCTACAGTCCTGAAACCCACATTGTGGCGGGTCGAAGCGTACCTGTTTCCCGGATTCCCCAGTCCGACAACGGTGAGATCCAGGGCTTACTCCTCGACCTGCTCCTCTGCGGCTTCTTCCCCGGCCTCTTCCCCTTCAAGAGCTTCCGCCGCGGCCTCTTCCGGCACCTCTTCGACTTCAGCACGTTTGTGGACGATCGCACAGACGACCTGATCCGGCGAGTTCAGTATTTGCACACCCGCCGGGGCCTGGATGTCCCGAACGTGGATTGAGTGCCCGATCTCAAGAGCTGCGATATCCACTTCGATGTGTTCGGGCAGATCCTTGGGAAGACACTCGACTTCGAGCTCATGAACGAAGCTCTCCTGGACACCCCCTTCACGCACTCCGACCGGCGCTCCGACGAGGTGCAGGCTCACATTCGTACTTAAGGTTTTCCCCTGCTCGATTTCATAGAAGTCCACATGGGTGATCGTGCCGGAAATCGTATCCTCCTGATAATCTCGAATCAATACGTTGTGGCTGTCTCCATCGATCTGAAGGTTGATGATCGTGCTCTCCGAAATCGTAATGAATTTCGTGTTGAACTCGTGAGCGTCTATGATCAATGCTTTGGACGCAGAGGGACCGTAAACAACGGCGGGAATTTTTCCGCTCCGCCGCAAACGTCGGGATTCCCCGCTTCCTAGGCGCTGCCTCATCTGGGCCGCGAGTGTTTTCTGCTCCATATTCCTGTTCTCCTTCTAACGATTATTGTAGCTGGGACGGCAGGATTCGAACCTGCGAAATGCCGGTACCAAAAACCGGTGGCTTACCGCTTGCCTACGTCCCAAGAATTGATGTGTAGATGCCTGTTGACCTGCCGCTTGTCAACCCTGTTCGTCGTCCCTATCTAACCCTTGAGAATCGTCCTCGACCTCTTCACCCTCCCCTTCCGATTCAAATTCGTCTTTTGTCTTTTCAAACTCGCCGATGATCTCGCTTTGGATCTGGTGGCGAAACTCTGAGTTGATGGGGTGGGCGATATCCTTGTACTCCCCCGTTTTTGTCTTGCGGCTCGGCATTGCTATGAAGGTTCCCGCTTTTCCTGAAATTATCTTCAGGTTATGCACCACGAAGCAATCGTCAAAAGTAACTGTTACGTAGGCCTTGAGCTTACCCCCGGTGCTCACCCTCTTGATCCGAATGTCCGTAATCTCCATGGTGCACCTCCTGCCATCCCTTCCCCTGCGGGTACACCTATTTTAATCCGCGGAAGGCTCATCTTTCAAGGGCACGAGCATCCATACATGAGGATAAGCACGACCCAGGGTATCCCGTGCGGATCGTGCCGCTTTCCCATCCGTAAAGACCCCAAAAACCGAGGATCCGCTGCCCGTCACCGCAGCAATGTGAGCACCCGAGCTTCTCAAAATTTCGGTAATTCGTTTGATCACCGGAAAACGGCGTTCCACGACGTATTGAAAGGAGTTGAAGAAATCCCACGAAACCACCCGCTTCTTTTCGTATAGAAGCCTCAGATGCGCGGGATCGAAAGAAGCCGTCGGAAGACTCTCGGTGTCCTGGTCGAACCACTGATAGGCATCCTGGGTGGAAATCGGAAATCCCGGATATACCAAAACCAGTTCGAAATCTTGCCGCGCAACCAGATCCGTGATTTTTTCCCCGCGTCCGGACATCAAAGCGGCGGGAGCTCCGAAGAACAGGGGTACGTCGCTTCCTATTTGCGAGGCCAGATCATGCAGCTGCCCAGGTTTTAGTACCGATCCGAACAGTCTGTTCAATCCGGTTAGAACCGCAGCTGCGTCGCTTGACCCGCCTGCCAGTCCCGCTCCAACCGGGATCTTCTTCTCAATAATCACTTCGATGCCGTCGTCGATTCTACACGCATTCCTGAAGCTTGCCACGGCCAAGGAGGCGATATTGGGTCGAGCCGGGAGGGGCGGATCGCAGACAACACGGAGGGCGTGTTTCTCTTTCAAAGACCGAATCTGGATATAATCGTACAACGGGATACACTGAACGACGGAGAGGATCTCATGATAGCCGTCCGGTCTTTTACCCTTGATCTCGAGATGCAGGTTAACCTTGGCGGGAGCCTTCAGGATCAACGGTTCCTCTCTTCCCGTGCAGGGGAATATACACAGAAAAAAGCCACGCTGTCAACGAATCGTGAACGGGCAAAGGCCTTGAGCAAAAAACTCGGTAGTTGCTGAAAAAAAGAGTTGACATATTTCAATTCTTGATCATAGATTGAGGGTTGAACACAAGCGCAAAGTGCGAGGTGGATATGAGTCGACACACACACTATCCAAACGAAGAACTCTGGATGAAGCCATCATCTTCCCTGGATTCGTACATAGAAGCGAGTGATGAAGACTTTGACGACTATGGCGATGAGGACTTCTACGAGGACGAAGACGACTACGATGATTTTGAAGACGAAGACGAAGACGAAGACGAAGACAAGGAAGAAGACGATTTCGAAGACGAAGACGAGGAAGAGTTCGAGGACGAACTAGACGAAGACTACGACGAGGACGATTTCGAAGACGAAGAGGAAGAACTCGAAGAAGAGGAAGAAGAGGTAGGGTTCGAGGACGAACTAGACGGAGACGTCGACGAGGACGACGATCTGGACTATGAGGATTTTGACGAATAGATCAACTCGTTGTCAAACCACAGTTTTTCCAATTCGTAAAACTCCCGGTGTTCCTGATCCATCAGGTGGACCACAAAACGTCCACAATCGATAAGCACCCATCCGGCTTCCCGGTTGACCGACTTCCGTCGCGTTAGAGGGGTAATTGATTTCTCAAGCAAGAACTCATTCAGCAGTCGAACCAGCCCTTTTAAATGGGCCGTGCTGCGAACCGTGGATATAATGAAATAATCAGTCCAGTCGCTCATCTCTCCGATGTAAAGGGCGATGACTTCCTCAGCCCTATGGTCCTCGAGGATCCGGGCTATATTTAAAACATCATTCTTTACAGTATCTTCCATCAAAATCCGTTCC
>CAZSBH010000001.1:121150-139706 GCA_964604845.1 uncultured Spirochaetaceae bacterium | reverse complement strand
CTGGGCTGCGCCACCGGCCACCCCAGTTTCGTCATGAGCACCAGCTTCACCAACCAAATTCTGGCTCAGCTGGAGTTGGCTCAAAAGACGTTGGAGAAAAAGGTCTACATCCTGCCAAAGCGGCTCGACGAAGAAGTAGCTCGACTGCACCTGCAGCATCTGGGCGTGACGCTTACTACTCTACGACCCAGCCAGGCTGAGTATCTGGGGATCCCCAAGGAGGGTCCATTCAAGCCCGAACACTATCGCTACTAGTCGGGGTTCAGATCCCAGACCTAAGCACCTGAACTCAGCGGCGGCATACTTCGCCATCCGGAACTTGACAACCGATGGGAATCCCCCGTATTCAATGGTATGAACGTAGCGATCCTTGGTTGCGGAGCTCTGGGTGGAGTAATGGCTGCCCGCCTTGCCGTGCAGCAGGATCACAAGCTTACGGTGATCAACCGGAACCCCCGAGTCTCTGAAGCAGTAAACAAGCAAGGTCTAACTGTTCGGGAGGGCAAAAAGTCACAGGTCTGCTCGGCGCGGCTGGTGGAGGAAGCCGATGGCAGCCCGTTCGATGCGCTGATACTGGCCACGAAGAGTAACGGTTTGGTAGAAGCGGTGGAAAAGCTGAAATCCAACTTGGCTGAAGACGGGGTGGTGATCACGGCCCAGAACGGTTTGGTAGCCCTCGATCTGGCCAAAGTGATCGGCGGCAGATTCTTGATTCCGGGATGTGTCCTCTGGGGAGCTTCGATGGATGCCCCCGGTGTCTACCGAATTACCAATTCGGGACCCTTCATCATCGGAGGGCTGGATGAACACTCGGACAGTCCGGCGGTGGGGCGCGCGGAAACCCTGCTATCCCTGATCTTTCCGGTGACGGTGTCCCAAAACATCAGGGGAGTCCTCTGGTCAAAGCTGGCCATCACCTCGACCTTCACCGCCATGGGCGCGATCACCGGCCTGTCTTTTGGAAAGCTGGCTGCAAGCAGGGAGATCCGTGATATTATGCTTGCTATCGGCCGGGAAGTCGTCGAAGTCTCCCGAGCCGAGGGGATCACCCTCGAATCCCTTGGCGGAGGTTTGAATATCGAACGCCTCCTGTCGGACCAGGGATACTCCCGATTCCTGAAGCATCTTTTCATGCGAATCATCGGAGGCGGGCATCGCGACACCGAGTCATCTATGCTCGATTCGATTCGACGGGGCCGCAAGACCGAGGTCGAGTTCATCAACGGCAGGCTCGTGCAGGCTGCGGATCGATCAGGGGTTCCCGTACCCTGCAATCGATTGGTGGTGGATCTGATCCGAGAACTGGAGAGCGGAAAACGTTCGCCAAAGCCGGACAACTTGGGGGCATTTCGAGACTTTCAGCTGAAACGTTAATGAAGGAGAGGCAAAGAGGAGTCGATGGGTGCAGATAAACGCCGGCTTTTTTTGAAGGTCGGGGAAGAACTTTTCAGCCGCTACGGGTACAAGGATGTCAATATCGAAGACATCACCAAGGAGGCGGGTGTGGGCACGGGCAGTTTCTACACCTACTTCCCGAGCAAGGAAGTCTTCTACGAACAGATCCTCGATAATCTTGAAAACCAGGGAATCCGCTCGGTGGACCGCCTGGTCGCCGGCTTCCGATCCCCTATAAACAAGATGAAAGCTCTGTACCGCTTCACGACCCTCGGTGTCAAGAACAATCCGATCTTGCTCGGTATTCTTACGGGCAACAAGAAGTACATCTACCCGGGGCAGCAGGACCGGTTGTCGGGGAAGAGCTCGCTTCGGGCTCACGTAGAAAAAGTCATTTCCGAGATCATCCGCGAGGGTAGCCGTAAAGGGGTGTTTCGGGTTCGCCAGTATAAGAATCCCAGACGTATGGTGCTGGCGATCTATGACGCTATCCTGATGAACCTTGATTCAAACAGGGCAGAGGATCTGATGAACGACATTCTGCACCTGTTGGAGCGAGCTTTGAAACGACGGGTTCGCCTTCCCGGCAGCGGCACACTGCGGGATCGGCGCAAGATCGCGAAATCGAAGAATGAGTAGATCTGCCGAGTCTCGAGGTCTATCTATTTCTCAACGAGGGTTTTTTGGACAGATCGAGGTTCATCCTGTCCCGCATTTTCTTGAAGGCTTCCACGGTCAGATCCACATCCTCGTCTGAGTGGGAAGCCGTGGGAATCATGCGGCACATCACCACTCCCCGCGGCACTACCGGGTAGGTGACTCCCGACACGAACACTCCATAGTCCTCCCGGAGCATCTTCATCATGACCATCACCGTCTCTTCGCTCCCGGTAGGCACGTAGACGGGCGTAATGGGAGATTGGGTGTCCCCGATATCATAGCCCAGCGCCATCAATCCCGCCTGCAGTCTTTTGGCCACTTGCCACATCCGGTCTCTATATTCGGGATGATTTTCTATCACGTTCAGGGAAGCTTCGAGCGCGTCGACATAGATCATGGGCAGACTCTTGGCAAACACGTTGGTGCGGGCATTGTATTTGATGTAGCGAACCACCTCTTCTTCACCGGCTGTAACACCACCGATGGCGGCAAAGGCTTTGGCAAAGGTTCCGAAGTAAAGATCGATTTTATCCTGCACGCCGAAATGCTCTCCCAAGCCTCGACCGTGTTCGCCCATCACTCCGAAGCCGTGGGCATCGTCGACAAAAAGCCGGGCCTCGTAGCGGTCCTTGAGCTCACAGATCCCTTTGAGATCCGCCAGGTCACCCCGCATGCCGTAGACCCCTTCGATCACGATCAGGATACCCCCCTTGCGTTGACGGTTTGCTGCTTTGAGGTGGTGTTCGAGATGATCGAGGTCGTTGTGCTTGAAAGGACGAAATCGTCTGCCCGCCGAAGCCAGGACCGTTCCATCCACGATGCTGGCGTGGCTCAACCTATCCATGACGATCACATCATCCGGTCCGGTCAGGGCGCTGATCGTCCCCATCACGCCGAGATATCCGTAGTTGAACAGTGCCGCCGCGGGCTTTTGCAGGAAAGCGGCGAGCTTTTTTTCCAACCCGATGTGTTTGTCGGTGTTGCCGGTCAGCATCCGGGAGCCCATGGGAGTGAAGGTCCCCCAGTCTTCCAGGGACTTACGGGCCGCTTGTCTAATCTCTTCATTCCCGGCGAGCCCGAGATAGTTGTTGATAGCCCACATGATGACTTCTTTGCCGTGAAATTTCATGCGGGGGCCGGGCACACCGTCCAGTACGGGACGGGCATAATACAGATCGTTCTGGACTCGCAAAAACCCGAAGTATCCGCCGTCACCGCGGCATTTATCAAAAAGGTCTGGCATCATATTCTCCTATTATTGAAGTCAAGCAGGAATTTTTGAGGGAGAACGTAGTAGTTGTTTCTCCAGCTCTTTCAAGCTGTAATCTTTTGAAGTAAATACATAATCCGGCTGGACCGGTCGGAGGGTTTCCTCTAATTGGAGCCTGTTCTTGCCTCCCCCTGTGAGATTCAACAGCACAACGTCGGATTTATCGAGTGCGCCTTGCCGGACGGCCCGTACCAAACCGGCCAGGGCCACCTCGGCTGCCGGATCGAGATCGCATCCTTCCAGAGACTCGAACAGCCACCCCGCCAACAGAGCCTCCTCGCTGACTACAGAATACATCTGACCGCCGGTATCGGTGAGAGCGTCGTATACTCCCCCGGTGATTCCGTAAGGAGGTTTGCGGTTGCTCAGCATTCCCGAATGGAGCCGGGCGATAAGCCCTTTGGCCTCATGCTCATCGAGAAGCGGTAGATCTCTCGACCCTACCCGCCAGGCATCACTCATGATGGCAAAGGGTACATTCTGTACAAGATGAAGCTTCATATTGTGGCCGCCGAACCTGCCGTCCTGCTTGAATCTCCGACTCATCTCCCAGGCGGCTATCCCGCCCGTCCCGCTACCCACGGACTGGAAGTAATGATCGGGTACTCTGCCGATCGCCTCTACCGCTGCCAGTACGACCGTACCCATCCCGTCGCGACGCGCGACGTTCTGGGCACCCCCCTCGGGGGAATAGCCGTCCAAAGAAGCGATCTTTCCGGCCAGCTCGATCGCATCGAGGTAGTCCCGGTCTCCCTGCAGCACGGCCAGCTTCACATCCGGGTGCTTTGGGACGGTCAGCCACATCGCCGGCAGGGCCGTTTCCGGCACCACGATCAATGCCGGGATTCCAAAGCGGGAACAGGTCTGCAGGAAAGCCCTACCGGTGTTTCCCGCCGAGGAGACCACGAGGGTTCCCTCCATCCCCTCCGGCCGGCGGGCACATACGGGAAGGGCCTCCAACTCTTTGAAGCTGCAGGTCTCCATTGCACCGTCCCGTTCGGGCCAGTAGCCATTGAAGGCGATCCACAGGTTTTCCAGCCCGATCCGCTGGGCCAGATTTTCGCTTTTAAATACTGCGGGCTTCACGGGCGTGTCTAGAACTCTGCGGATCGGCAGCCACTGGCTGTAGCGAAATATTCCGGAATATTCTTGCTGGATCGTCAACCGCTTGTTGTCATACTCCGATCGCAGCAACGAAGGGCCGTGATCTTCGTCGCACTGCAGCAGGAAACGGTCCTGCAAATCCTCGAACACCTTCCCGCACCGAACACAAGATAGTCTGTAGCTCTCAGATCCCATCGTCTGCTCCCCATTTCAGTTTTTATCCGGGCGACTCACTGCCTGAATTTATCACACTCTTGAAAAAAAGAAAAGCACAATTTTTTACCAGACTGAATATTTGAACTAAATATTCAGTTATTCGGTTCGTTAGATTCTTTTTTTGTCTAATTTGCATTACTCTCGCTTCTTCCTCTTGACAGCTGTCTACAGGCTCTTTCATACTGTCAGCGATAGATATCGCTTTCCTTTCAATCAGACCTGGAGAGAGAGGAGAAATCCTAATGAACGTTGTTGCAGAGAAAAGCCCAGTATCCTATCTCGTAGGAAATCTGACCTTTAGCCAAAAGGTTGAGCGCTCCCTCGGGCTTATCGAGAATGCCTACCGTGAGTTCGGCGCCTCACTTGTCGTTGCCAACAGCCTGGGCAAAGATTCTGTAGCGGTCTGGCATCTCGCCAAGCGGGTCAGCCCCGACATTCGCGGGTTCATCGTGACTACCCGCTTCAAACCCAAAGAGACCGTTTCCTTCATGAAAGAACAGGTTCGAACCTACCCGGAACTTCAAGTTTACAGAAATGACGTGGAAATCCCAAAGGAGCTGTACAAGAGCGATCCGGATCGCTGCTGCGATCTGCTCAAGGTCAAGCCGACCCGGCAGGCGATTGAAGAGATGGGAGTGCACTGCTGGGTCACCGGCCTTCGTTGTACAGAAGGCCGGACTCGAACAGATTACCAGGAAGTCGAGGAACGGGACCCGGGATTGGTCAAGCTCAATCCCATCCTTCTGTGGAAGGAACGGGAGGTATGGCAGTACCTGGCTCTCAACGATGTAGAGGTGAATCCCCTGTACGCCAAGGGATACCGATCCTTGGGTTGCGAGCCTTGCACGAAAATCACCACCGACGACAATGAACGGGCCGGGCGCTGGGTCGGGACGAGCAAGTGTGGCGGCGAGTGCGGTATACACACCCGCCCTTTGAAGAATTAGCTCCTAGTCCTATTAGCCATTAGTCCTTGACTCTGTTAAAGGCCAGGCTCTTCAGCATCCACCGCGGCAGCGCTTTTTCCGGCCGCCGCCTGGTAAGATCGAGGTACCAGCCCCACTTCTTCATGATCTTCAATTTGTGGGTTTCGACGAACTCGATCAAGGTGCCGTCCGGGTCTTCGGTGTAGGCGAACCGCCCGGCGGAATCGCCCATATCGAATCCAGTCGCGCTGTCCACCGTGAAGGGACAGCCCGCATCGCTGCAGCTGCGCTTGAGGCTGTCCATCCCGCTAACATCAAAACAGAGGTGGATGAAACCCAGGTCGCCCCAGTAGCGGTCGGCGAATATCTTTTTCGGACGGCGGTCCAGGGCTTGCAGCAGCTCGATTTTCGTCGGCCCCAAAATCGGACTGAAAGCCCCCCTCCGGGGTCTGCCGTGGGTCAGCAGCACGCGTCGGAACTCACCCGTCCCACCCGCCAGCGGCTGGAGGTCCTCGAACGCTCCCCTCTCGTCGTAGAGAAGCCGGTCGTAGCCCAAGATCCGAGCGTAGAAATCCCGAGCCTTTTGCACGTCAGTTGTCCCGATCGAACAGCCCGCTGCACCGCCTATGGGATGCTTGCCCCTGGAGAACCAGCCGTTGCCTTCGACCACTTGAAAGATCAGTCCGTAGGGATCTCTAACGAAGAAGTGGGGACTCCCCGCGGGGTCGGCAGCAATCCCGCCGAGAATCTCAGCGCCTCCCGCCTTGAGGAAGGTGAAGGCCGTCTGGACATTTCGAGCTTTGATTCGAGCTGAGAATACTCCCAGATCGCCGAGTTTCACCTGGAAATCGGGAGCCTTGGTCGTCCGACCCTTGTACTGCCAGATCTCCAGGCCCCCGCCACCCTGCATGTTCAGTGCCAGGATCGCGTGCCTGGCCCTTGGCTTTCCTCCGGTGTAGGGCAGCATCAGGGCTGCTTCTCCGTCATCCTCGAACACACGAATGTCGAAACCGAAGTTCTTCCTGTACCAGCGAAAGGCGCCGGCAAGATCAGGGATGCCGGTTCCGATCTGCTGTATCCCGCTGATGATATACCCACTCATAGCTCAAGAGAGCTTAGCTATACACCGATTTCGAGTCAAGGGAATATCCGGCCTCGCCTGGACGAAGTGACATGGTGGAACTATCATGTACTCATGAACCAAGAATATCACCGATCTTTAGACGCGACGATCGAGGAGATGAAAAAAAAGGGGACCCTGAAACGCCTGCGCTATATGCAAAGCCCGATGGACGCCCGGGTACAGATGGAGGGGCTGGGTGAGATTATCATTCTGTCCTCGAACAACTACCTCGGTCTGTCCAATCACCCCGAGGTGATCCGGGCGGGAGAAGAGGCACTGAAGCGTTACGGAGCCGGTACGGCGTCGGTTCGCTTCATCTGTGGAACCCTCTCCATCCACCGCGAGTTGGAACAGAAACTGGCCGCCTTTCTCGGCACTGAGGCCTCTTTGAGCTACGTGTCCTGCTGGAACGCCAATACGGGGGCTATTCCCGTGTTGGCAGGCGAGCAGGACGTGATCATATCCGACGAGCTCAACCATGCCAGCATCATTGATGGGGTCCGTCTGTGCAAGGCCCGCCGTCTGATCTACAAACATGCGGATATGAGGGAGCTTGAGGACAGGCTCAAGAGCTCCAGGGATGCGCGGAACCGTCTGATCGCCACGGACGGCGTGTTCAGTATGGAGGGCGACCTGGCTCCTCTTCCGGCCATCGTCGAACTTGCCCGCAAGTACAATGCCGTGACCCTGGTCGACGATTCTCACGGTACGGGAGTCATGGGTGAAGGCGGTCGCGGAGTTGCGGAGCACTACGGCCTTCTCGGTCAGATAGATGTAATCACAGGCACGCTGGGCAAAGCCCTCGGGGGAGCCGCCGGTGGGTTTGTCGCCTCCAGCGCCCCGGCAATCGAATTACTGACCCAGTCCTCCCGCCCGCAAATTTTCTCCAATGCACTCCCGGCGACGATCGCCGGCAGCGCCTTGAAGGCCGTCGAAGTACTCGAAGCGGATCCGTCTCTGGTGAAAAAGCTGCATCACAACACCGACTACCTGCGCAGGGGATTGCGTGAGCGGGGATTCAATCCTCTGGATTCACTTTCGGCGATCATCCCGATTCTGTTGGGAGAGACCGCCTTCGCCATTCGGATGAGTGAGAGGCTTCTCGAGGAGGGGGTCTTTGTAACAGGATTTGGATACCCAGTGGTTCCCGAGGGCACGGCTCGTCTGCGCGTACAGGCCTCCGCGGCCCTGGAGCGCGAGGATATGGATCGCGCCCTCGAGGCCTTCGTGAAAGTCGGAGAAGAGGTCGGACTGCTCTAACCCCTGGATGCTATCGTCACCGGAATTCGGGCACGATTCCACCCGCAAATAATATCTTTTCCCCTGCAATTTTTTTCTAATTATTTTTTGAAAACCTATTGCCAATTTCTCAAAATACCGCTATGATCGCTGCTGTTACTATGAATAGAAACAAGTTGCAGGCGATCTGGTTGTGGTGGTCTTTCCCCCTTTGGCCGCCCGGATAAGCGGATCTTTGTATGCCTTGAGGTAAAAGCCGCGGCGGTCACCATCTATGGGTCGCCCGGCTTTTGTTGCTTTAAGGGCAAGAGCTAAACGAAAGCCATGCGATTCGCGCATGGCTTTTTTTGGCACTTCCGCCGGAGACCCAGGCGGGGATGAGCCCAAGTCCAGCACATTGAGGAGGTGGCGATGAATGTACTACCGAGCCGGCAGGAGTTCAAAGCAAAAGCCGGGCAGGGAAACCTGATACCCGTATACACCGAGGTATACGCCGACCTGGAGACCCCCGTCTCCGCTTACCTCAAATTGAGGCGGGGAGCAAACACCTTTCTCCTCGAATCTGTGGAAGGGGGAACTCAGGTCGGCCGCTACAGCTTTCTGGGACGAGATCCGAGCGTCATATTCGAAGCTCGAGGTCAGCAGGTTATTATTCGAAGGGGTTCCCAGGTAACCAGGATCGAGACGCCTAATCCGCTGGAGGAACTGAAAAAATTGACCCGGGAATTCGTCACCGTATCCGATCCCAGCCTTCCCCCCTTTGCCGGCGGGGCTGTGGGTTACATTGCCTACGATGCGGTACGGCAGCTGGAAAGCCTACCCGAAACCAATCCGGACGATCTGGGCGTGCCCGATATGCTCTTTATGTTCACCGACACGATTGTCGCCTTCGATAATGTGAGCCACAAGCTGACAGTGATGCACAACCTGCAGGCCCGTCCCGGGGACAATCTCGACCTGCTCTACGATCAGGCCGCCGGAGTGCTCCAGCAGATTCTATCGGACCTGCAAAACCCCCTTGCAGAAGCTCAAGCACATGACGGGAAGGCGGAGGTCGAGGACAGCTTCAACTCCAATATAAAGCAGGAAGATTTTCTTAGCGCGGTCGAGCACTGTAAAAACTACATCAAGGAAGGGGACATCATTCAGGCTGTTCTTTCCCAGCGCTTGGACACCGAGTACGAAGGGGATGCATTCAGCTTGTATCGGGCGCTTCGCATAGTGAACCCCTCCCCCTACATGTTCTACCTCCATTTCGCGGGAATAAAACTGGTCGGTGCATCTCCGGAGATCCATGTCCGCTCCTACGGCGGAAATGTCACCATCCGACCAATCGCAGGGACCCGTCCCCGGGGTGAGAACGTAGAGCAGGACGTAAAACTGGAGAAGGAACTGCTGGCGGATGAAAAAGAGCGGGCCGAGCATCTGATGCTGGTCGATCTGGCCCGCAACGACATCGGACGGGTCTGCCGCTACGGCAGCGTCAAAGTCACCGAGTTCATGGTCGTGGAGCGTTACTCCCACGTTATGCACATCGTCAGCGACGTTGAGGGAACCCTCGAAGAGGGTAAGGATGCCTTCGACCTGATCGCCGCCACCTTTCCCGCAGGGACGGTCAGCGGGGCGCCGAAGATCCGTGCCATGGAGATCGTAGAAGAGCTTGAGCCCACCCGGCGCGGTCCCTATGCAGGACTGGTAGGATACTTCAGCTTCGACGGCAACTTCGACTCCTGCATCACCATCCGGACGATGCTGGTCAAGGGGCACCAGGTATATGTACAGGCCGGGGCGGGAATCGTAGCCGACTCGGTCCCGGAAAGAGAATACGCGGAAACCCTGAACAAGGCCAAGGCTCTTTTTCGAGCCATTCAAATGGCCAGAGGAGGCTCGGTATGATCCTTATAATCGACAACTACGACTCCTTCACCTACAACCTGGTTCAGCTGTTCGGAGAGCTGGGTCAGGACGTGCGGGTCTTTCGTAATGACGCGATCACCCCTGAACAGGCGGAAGAGCTAAAACCGGATTATCTGGTCATCTCCCCTGGACCGTGCACACCGAAGGAGGCGGGGGTCTCCGTGGAGATGATCCGCCATTTCGCCGGAAAAGTACCGGTTTTGGGAGTGTGCCTCGGCCATCAAGCAGTAGGCGCTGCCTTCGGGGCTGAGGTCGTTCAGGCTTCCCGGCTGATGCACGGTAAGCCCAGTGAAATCCTCCACGATTCCAGAACGATTTTTTCCAGCCTACCTCCGGTTTTTTCGGCGGTACGCTACCACAGCCTCATCGTCGATCCCAAGAGCCTTCCCGACACCCTCGAGGTGAGCGCTTGGACAGCGGAGGGGGAGGTCATGGCGTTGAGGCATAGAGAGTATGAAGTGGAGGGGGTCCAGTTCCACCCCGAGTCGGTAGCCACGGCTGTAGGCAGGCGGATTATCCAGAACTTTCTCGACCGGGTGAAGCAAGGCCCGGCAATCGACATGAAACAGGCTATCGCCAGGCTGGTGAAGGGGGAAGATCTAAACCGCGGGGAGATGACCACGATCATGCGTATCCTCATGGACGGTGAGGCTACCCCGGCCCAGACCGGGGCCTTTCTCACCTCCTTGAGCATCAAGGGAGAAACTGTCGAAGAGATCGGCGCGGCCACGGAGGTGATGAGGGACAAGGCAACCTATGTGCCGGTGCCCCCCGGTTTCAAGGTGGTGGACACGTGCGGCACCGGCGGTGACGGGGCTCACACCTTCAACATCTCCACGGCCGCCGCCTTGATCGCCTCCGGTGCCGGGATCACGATTGCCAAGCACGGCAATCGCTCGGTGTCCAGCCGCTGCGGCAGCGCCGATGTTCTCCAGGAGCTGGGTGTGAACACCGCTATCGATGCCAAGACGATGGCCCACTGTATCGGCCAGGCAGGGATCGGCTTTCTCTTTGCCCCCGCCCTTCACCCCGCCATGCGCCATGTTATCGGAGCTCGCCGGGAAATCGGGATCCGCAGTATCTTCAACATTCTCGGACCCCTGTCGAATCCCGCCTTCGCTCAAGCCCAAGTGCTCGGTGTATTCGACAGAAAACTCGTCCCGGTCATGGCCAACGTGCTCAAGGCCGTCGGGGTGGAGCGAGCTCTCGTGGTGCACGGCTCTGACGGACTCGACGAGATCACCCTGACCGGATCTACCTACATAATGGAGCTGCGTGATGGAGATCTTCACGACTGGGATCTCGATCCCACCGAGTTGGGCTTGGACCTCTGCGGACCTGAGGACCTGTCCGGAGACACCGTGGAGGCCAATGCCCGGATCCTGTTGGATCTCCTGGAGGGCAAAGATACCGGAGCGCGCCGGGATGTGGCCCTGCTCAACGCCGCTGCGGTGATCTATGTGGGCGGCGGGGCGGAAACCCTGACTGAAGGCTTGGAATTGGCGCGGAAGTCGTTGGAATCGGGCAAAGCCTTGGTCAAACTCGAGGCCCTCAGGAAGCTCAGCAATGCCTGAATCGGAAAACCTCCGGATGCCCTCGATTCTAAAGACCATACTCGCCGTCAAGGCCGCCCGCCTGGAAGAGCAGAAGCGCCGGCTTCCGGGATCGGAGCTGGAACAGCTCTGCAGGGATCTACCGCCTTCACGTGATTTTCGGGCTGCCCTCGTCCCTGCCGTGAAAACGACGGGACCGGCAGATAACCGGGGAAGCACGGAACATCCGGAACAACGCGGTTCCGGTTCTGTGTCGATCATCGCCGAGTTCAAACGTCGATCCCCCAGTCGGGGAACGATTCGCCGGAATTTTGACTTGCCCGAAATCCACAGAGCCTACCAGCGGGGCGGGGCCGACGCCTACTCGGTGCTGACCGAGGAAGATCACTTCGGCGGCTCCCTCGACGATCTGCAAGCGCTGCGAAGGCTGGCGGCGGTTCCCCTTCTGCGTAAGGATTTTCTCTTCGATCCCTACCAGATCTACGAAGCTCGAGCCGCCGGGGCGGATGCTCTCCTGTTGATCGTCGCAGCCCTGGAAGAGGCTCAACTGACGGAGCTGATCGAGCTGGGCCGAGAGCTCCGCCTGGAAGCACTCGTGGAGGTGCATTCTTCATGGGAATTGGAGCGGGCTCTTGCCTGCGGTGCCCGAGTCGTGGGAATCAACAACCGTGACCTGCACAGCTTCGAGGTCGATCTGTCGAACAGCCTTGAGCTCGCCCGGCAGATTCCTGGAAACACCACCGTCGTGAGCGAGTCTGGGATCCACGGACCTCATGATATCCGCCGTCTGGCCGCAGCAGGAATCCGGAGTTTTCTGGTGGGGGAGCACCTGGTGCGTACTCGGGATCCGGCCGCGGCCCTGCGCCGGCTCAAGGAGGCTCTGTGATTCGAAGCCACGATCCCTATCGAACGCAGATCAAGATATGCGGTCTCACCCGAATCGAAGATGCCCTTCTGGCCGCCCGGCTTGGCGCGGATTACCTGGGCTTTATCTTCGCGGAAAGCCCCCGCCGGGTGACTGCGGAGGCCGCCGGGGCGATCCTCCGGGCCCTCGAGCAGGAGGGACCGGGGGGAATGCGGCGGGCGGAACGGGTCGGCGTGTTCGTCAATGCCGGCGGAGAAGAGATCCGGGCAACCGCCCGGCAGGCATCGCTGACCATGCTGCAGCTTCACGGTGAGGAGGATCCGGATTTCTGCACTCAGTTCGAGCTGCCCGTGATCAAGGCCCTGCGGATTCAGGATCGGGGGGTCTTTGACCTGGTTCGATGCTACGACACACCCTACATCCTCCTGGAAGCTTATCTTCCGGGCAAGTACGGAGGTACCGGTGTGCAGGCGAACTGGCAGATGGCCTCGGAGCTGGTAAGGACCTTCCCGGAGAAGAGCTTCTTCTTGGCCGGGGGTCTGGGACCCGGAAATGTACGAGCCGCTGTATCGGCGGTGCGTCCCTTTGCCGTGGACGCCTCCAGCGTACTTGAGAGTCGTCCCGGCATCAAGGATCGAAAAAAAATGAAAGCGTTTATCGAAGCAGTGAGGAACAGATGAAAGCACAAGCAGAAAAACAGGTACCCGGTTATTTCGGCGATTTTGGAGGACAGTACGTGCCGGAGATGATCATGCCCGCCTTGCAGGAGCTGGAATCCGAATATGCTGCCGCCCGGCAAGACCCGGCTTTTCAGAAAGAGTACGAGTTCTACCTGAAGGAGTATGACGGCCGGCCGACTCCGTTGACCTTCGCCGCCCGTCTGAGCGAAGCCTGGGGCGGAGCCAAGGTCTACCTGAAGCGGGAAGACCTGAACCATACCGGTGCCCACAAGATAAACAACACCATCGGGCAGATCCTTTTGGCCCAACGGATGGGAAAAAGACGGATCATTGCCGAAACCGGAGCCGGCCAGCACGGGGTAGCCACCGCCACAGTGGCGGCCCTGTTCGGTATGGAGTGTGTGGTGTATATGGGCGAAGAGGATGTGGAGCGGCAGTCCCTCAACGTGTTCCGCATGCAGCTTCTCGGTACAGAGGTCGTATCGGTTACCAGCGGCAGCCGAACCCTGAAGGACTCTATCAACGAAGCGTTTCGTGACTGGGTTACGAACCTGAGGAGCACCTACTATATCTTCGGTTCCACGGTGGGACCCCATCCCTACCCCACGATTGTACGGGATTTTCAGCGGGTCATCGGACGGGAAGCGAAGCAGCAGATCCAGGCCAAGGAGGGCCGTCTGCCGGACCTTTGCATCGCCTGCGTAAACGGAGGCAGCAACGCCATCGGTCTGTTTTATGAGTTCCTGGAAGATTCCGGCGTGGGTTTGCTCGGGGTGGAGGCCGCCGGAGACGGAACCGATACACCAAGGCACGCCGCCACCCTGACCCTTGGTACCCCGGGAGTATTCCACGGCAGTCACATGTACCTGCTTCAGGACGGCGACGGCCAGGTTCACCCTACCCATTCGATCTCCGCCGGACTCGACTATCCCGGTGTCGGTCCCGAGCACTGCCATCTCAAAGACTCGGGACGGGCACGGTACGTAAGTGCGACGGACGGAGAGGCCGTAGCGGCTTTCCAGGAAGCGGCCCGGCTGGAGGGGATCCTCCCGGCACTGGAAAGCGCCCATGCCCTGGCACAAACCAAAAAAGAAGCTCCCGGGATGGGCAAGGACGAGATCATCATTGTGAATCTCTCCGGGAGGGGGGACAAGGACTGCCAGCAGGTGTCCCGCTATCTCGAATCCCACGGCCGGGGGGGCAGCGAGTCGACCCGAGGTCCTGATGAGCGTTCCGACGCAGGAGGTGAGACATGAACCGGCTGATTCGACGTATGAAAAAACTGAGAAATGACGGGAAGAAAGCCTTCATCGCCTATATCATGGCTGCCGAGCCTTCCTGGGAAGCGGTTCAGAGAATCGTCGTCGAGCTGGAACGTGCCGGGGTGAGTGCGGTCGAATTGGGCGTGCCCTTCTCCGACCCCATCGCCGACGGTCCGGTCATCCAGGCCGCGGCCAACCGGGCTCTAGCCCGCGGCGTAACTCTGAATGAAATCTTCGACCGCGTGGCGGCTATGCGGGAGCAGACGGACCTTCCCCTCCTGCTCATGGGCTACTGGAACATGTTCCTGCAGTACGGCCGAGAGCGCTGCCTCGAGGCTGCCCTCTCGGCGGGAGTGGACGGCCTGATCATCGCCGATCTGCCCCCTGAAGCGGATCCGGGTTTTTTCCAGCTGGCTCGGGATCGGGACGTTTGTACCGTTCTGCTGGCCTCGGAGCTGACCCCCGAAGATCGCCTGAAACGGATCCTCTCCGCAACCTCGGGATTCCTGTACTACGTGCCTCAGTTGGGGATCACCGGGCTTGAGCTGAAAGCGGGGGACGCAGTGCAGCAGCGCATCCGGCTGATCCGATCTCTGAGCGATACTCCCGTCTGTGTCGGTATCGGCGTAAAGACTCGGGAGGATGCCCGAAAGCTCAATCGGTACGCCGACGGGGTGATCGTGGGAACCCGGATCGTGGATTTTATTCATCACCAGGAGAATCAACCCGATCTTCCCCAGGCGGTTGCCCGCTTCGTCGGTGAGCTGATTCCCTGACGGAGACAGAACCTACAATAGTAATTTACTCAATACCCGCGGCTGCCGATAGGTTAGCCAGAGAAAAAAACAGTATCCTATGCGCCTGGAGAGGAGAACAGAGATGGCACAAACGGTGGAGTTGCCGAAAGCCTGGGTGGCCACTGTAGATATGGGGTTGGGCCATCAACGGGCGACCTACCCCCTGCGTTATCTTGCCGAGGGAGAAATCATCACGGTGGGCGGATCCACTGCCAGCGGCCCGGAGGAGAAGAAACTCTGGGACCGGATGCGCAGCACCTACGAATTCCTTTCCCGGGTTCGCAAGGCTCCAATCATCGGCAAACCACTGTTCGGCATGCTCGACGCCCTGCAGAGCATCCCCTCTTTCTACCCGATCCGCGACATGTCCACTCCCTCCTACCAGGTTAAACTTCTCGGCCGATTTATCGACCGGGGTCTGTGCAAAGGGATGATCGACAAGATCAGTACCAAACCGCTGCCGCTGGTTACCTCCTACCTTGCCCCGGCCATCGCAGCGGACAAGGCGGGCTACGGCCGCATCTACTGCATCATATGCGACGCCGAGATCAGCCGAGCCTGGGTAGCGGAGAATCCGAGGAGCAGCCGCATCCATTACCTGGCACCCTGCGGCCGGGCGGTGATGCGTCTGAAAAGCTACGGAGTGCCGGACGAACGCATCTTCCTGACCGGCTTTCCCTTCCCTCTGGAGATCCTGGGAAACGCCAATTTAGATGTCCTGCGCGCGGATATGGCTCAACGCCTGTTCTACCTCGATTCCAACGACCGCTTCTGGCCTCTCCATGGACGAAACGTTGTGCACTTCCTCGGCAAGGGAAACTGCCGATTCAAGAAAGACCGGCGGCTGACCATTACCTACGCTGTCGGAGGAGCCGGAGCCCAGAAGGAGTTCGGGTATCAGATCGCCAAGAGCCTCCGGGACAAGCTCAAAGCCGGTGAGATCGCCCTCAACCTCGTTGCCGGTGTTCGGGAAGAGGTCAAAAATTATTTCGAGCAAACAAAAGAGGAGCTTTTGCCCGGTTGTCCGTACGTACGGGTCATCTACAGCCCTCTGAAAGAAGAGTACTTCCAAGCTTTTGCCCAGGCGATCCGGACTACGGATATCCTGTGGACTAAACCGAGCGAATTGAGCTTCTACTGCGGCCTGGGCATCCCCATCATCATGTCCCCGTCGATCGGAGCCCAAGAAATGTTCAACCGCCGCTGGCTCCTGGAGATCCAGGCGGGTATCAGCCAAGAGGATCCCGAGTACACCGGCGAGTGGCTCTTCGACCTGTGGCGGGAGGGCCGTTTGGCGGAAAGCTCCTGGGACGGCTTTCTCAAAGCCCGGAAATACGGCACGTACAAGATCCAGGAAATCCTGGAAACCGGAACCATGGCCCGGGAGACCAGCCCCCTCAAGCGCTGATCAGCAACCGGTTGCGATCGCCAAAGCACGGCATACGCCCTTCCTCGAAGCCTGAGTCGTTGGCTAAACTATCCTTTTTGCGATAGGATGGTAAGATCATGAGTATTAAGAACACCATCAGATTGGGAAAGAGCGCATTACAGGTTACCCGCATAGGATTTGGAGGCATCCCCATTCAGCGCCTCAGCGAGGAACAGGCGATCAAAGTCCTCCACCGGGCCTTCGACGGAGGTCTCAACTGGATCGACACGGCCAACGGCTACGGCACCTCGGAGGAGCGGGTCGGAAAAGCGATAAGGAAATATCCCCGTTCCGATGTTCTTGTGTTCACAAAAGGCGGCGGCCGGGAGCCGAAGACACTTCGAAGCCAGATCGAGCTTTCCTTACAGCGACTGCAAACCGGGTATATCGACCTCTATCAGTTTCACAACGTTTTGAGCCCCGAACTGTGGCAGAGTATGGAGGAAAACGGCGCTTTCGATGTGGCTCGGGAGTATCGCGACAGGGGAATGATCCGCCACATCGGAGCATCGGCCCACACTCGGGAAGCCGCCCTGGCGGTAGTAGAACATCCGGAGATCGAAGTTCTCCAGTACCCCTTCAATTTCATCGTGGAGGAAGAAGGGTTGGAAATCGTAGAGGCCTGCCGAAAAAGGGATACCGGCTTCATCGCCATGAAGCCTTTCGGCGGCGGGGCGCTGCGGGACGCTCCCTCTTGCATTCGCTTCCTGCTCGGTGTGCCCGATGTTGCAGCCGACCCGGGATTCGAGCACATCGAAGAGATCGATGAAGTCCTATCCTTGTGGAAGGAGGGGGCTCCTCTTTCCGAGGAGAACAAACGCACCATCGAACAACTCCGTCAAGAACTGGGAACACGTTTCTGCCGCCGCTGCGGCTACTGCTCGCCCTGCCCTCACGGAGTACATATCGTTTCACTGATGACTATGGAGACCCTGGTAAAGCGATTTCCCGCAGGCAGGCTGTCGGAGGATTGGATCGCCGAAGCCGGGAGATCCGTGGAGAACTGTATTGAATGCGGTGAATGTGAAGACAAGTGCCCGTACGATCTGCCGATCAGGGAAGGCATCCGCCTGGGTGCGGAAGCGCTGGAAAGGGCGATGCTGAAGGCGGAAAGGTAGCAATGACTGAGAGTTTCGAGTTACACCCGGAAATCCATCTTGAAAAAGTCTCCTTCTACTATCCCGAGACCGAACAGCTCGTGTTCAATGACCTATCGATCGCGCTTCCCAAAGGTGTTACGACACTGGTGGGCCAAAACGGCACGGGCAAGTCAACCCTGCTGCTCCTTGCAGCGGGCATTCTACTGCCTGTTGAAGGAACCGTGTACCTCCAAGAAATCGACACTCGAAACCTCCGGGAGGAACAGGAGCGGCAGCGCTACGTTTCCTTCGTGTATCAGAACATGGAGTTCGAAACCGACGAGACCATCGGAGATCTGCTTGATTTTGTCCACGAAAACGGCTTTCATGAAGCGAAGGATTCCGGTCTGGTCTCCAACCTGGTCGATGTCTGCGAGTTGAACAAGGTTCTTGGGAAAAAGACCCAAGAGGTGAGCAAAGGCGAGCTGCAGCGCACGATCATCGCCTTCAGTCTGCTGTACGGGTCGAAGATCATCATGTTGGACGAGCCGATCTTCGCCCTGGAGGAGTACCAGAAGCACAGGATCATGGATTTCCTGGTCGACTACTCACGAGCACAGGATGTCAGCCTCTACTATTCCGTCCACGAGCTCGATATCTCAGAAAAATACTCGGACTACCTGCTGCTTTTCCACAAGAATGGCAGACTCGAGTTGGGACAGACCAGACAACTCTTCACCAAGGAAAATATGGAAGAGGCCTACGAAGTTCCCTACGTCATGTTGAAACGCAAAGAAGCGATATACAGAGAAGCCCTACAGAATCTTTCTTCCAAGGGATCCACGGATCCCTAATGATCGATCTAATCTACGATTGTGATATCACCATGGGCCTTCCCGGCAGCGATGTGGACGACGGACTGGCACTGCTCTTCCTGCTGGGCTCGCCCCAAATACAAATTCTCGGCATTACCACCACTTTCGGAAACAGCACGATAGAGGAAGTGCACCCCTGCTTGCTCTCCGTTCTCAACGATCTGGG
>CAZSBH010000001.1:0-121050 GCA_964604845.1 uncultured Spirochaetaceae bacterium | reverse complement strand
GATCTGGGCAGCGGTTTCCTGCGCACCGAGTCCAGGGTCGGCGATCCAGCCGACGGCGGCAACAACTCCTGGAGGATCAACCTGCCGAAACAGATCCTGGATATGGCGGGATACTGGCGGACCCTCTTCGACGGCTGGCGCAGAGCAGGAGAGGCATGGCCGCAATGACGAAAAGAGGATCGCCGAGCCGGACTCACTCCTCCCACCCGGCCTCCGACAGGAGCATAAGGGCCAATCTTTCCACGATCCTGCTCATCGTTTTCGTTTTCTTTTTTCTGTTCACCGCCCGCATCATCTACTCTCCCCTCCTCCTGTCCATCGAGGAAAGTCTCGGGCTCGGTCACGCTCAGGCCGCCTCGTTCTTTCTCTTTATCACCATCGGTTATGCGGGGATGATGCTCTTCAGCGGTTTCGTGGCCGCCGCAATCGGGCATCGAAGCACAATCCTTCTGTCCGTGCTGTTGGCCCTTCTTGGCCTCGTGGCCGTATCTCTAAGCCCATCCCTTTGGGGGATCCGGGCCGGCCTGGTCGTGCTCGGTGTAGGCTCAGGGTTGTACTTCCCCTCGGGGATCCCTATGATCACCTCTTTGGTCGATGACAAGGACGAGGGCAAGATCCTCGCTTTCCACGAGATCGGCCCCAATATTGGTTCTGTGATCGCCCCGATAGCCGCCATCTTCGCCTTGCGTGTTTTCAGCTGGCGGATCGTTCTCCTTTTCCTCTCCTGTATCGGCGCTGTAGCCGGGGTTCTGTTTCTGATGTTCGCCAAAGGGGGACGTTTTCGAGGCAAGCCACCGCACCTGGCCAATGCCCGGCTGATCGTGACAAAGTCCTCCTTTTGGATCATGACCACCCTATTCGCCCTCGGTGCCGGGGCATCGGTAGGTATTTTCGCCATGACCCCGACTTATCTGGTGGCGGAACGGGGGATGAACCCGGAGTGGGTGAACACTCTGGTCGGCCTGTCCCGCATCTCCGGTCTGGTGATCATTTTTATCGCCGGCTACCTGGTGGACAGGTTTGGGGTTCGCCGGGTCATTGCTTCGGTCATGTTGGCCGCGGGAATTGCCACCGTCGGACTCAGTCTTGCTTCCCGGCCGCTTCTAATTGCGGCGGTATTTTTGCAGCCGATTTTCATCGCCTGTTACTTCCCGGCGGGTTTCGCAGCAATCTCACGGATCGCTCCACGGGAGATGCACAACCTGACCATCTCTTTCATGTTTCCGATCGGATACGCCGTCGGTCCCGGTCTGGTTCCCTTCCTGCTCGGTCTGCTCGGGGACCGGCTCTCCTTCGCCTTCGGACTTCGTTTGTACGGAGTGCTGTTGATAGTCAGCGCAATGCTGCCCTTTTTCCTGAAGCTCCGGAAGAACCGCGAAGAACCTGTAAAAAATTCCTGAAAAACGGTAGCCTACAACCCTTCGTGCTGTGTAAAATAAGGCGGTAGGAGGTGTAGGATGAGTTACGGATTTGGGATTGTCGGTCTTGGATTGATTGCGGACTTTCACGCCAGAGCGATCCAGGCGATTTCGGGAGGCAGGAGCAGCCTGGTGGCCTGCTGTTCCCGAAGCGCAGAGAAAGCTCAAGAGTTCGAGAAAAAATACGGCTGCACCGGATACACGGATTTGGGCAAATTTCTGGCCCATCCGGGGCTCGATATCGTCAGCCTCTGTACCCCCTCGGGAGCCCATCTTGAGCACTCCCTGGCCGCGGCCGGGGCGGGAAAACACGTCATCGTGGAGAAACCCCTTGAAATCACTCCGGAACGCTGCGACAAGATCATAGCGGCCTGCGAAAACGCCAAAGTCAGCTTAGCCGGGATCTTTCAGTCCCGCTTCTCCGAGGTCGCCGGAATCGTAAAAACAGCCGTGGATCAGGGCCGCTTCGGAACCTTGGTTCTGGGAGACGCCTATGTAAAATGGTTCCGCAGCCAGGAGTACTACGATAACGGGGGCTGGCACGGAACTCAGGCGCTTGACGGCGGCGGGGCTTTGATCAATCAGTCGATTCATGCCATCGACCTGCTGCAGTGGTTCATGGGCCCCGTGGAATCGGTCCAGGCTTTCACCGGCACGGTCGGTCACAAGCGGATCGAGGTCGAAGACAACGCCGTAGCGGCCCTCCACTTCCGAAACGGAGCTTTTGGGGTGATCGAGGGATCCACCTCCGTGTACCCCGGCTTCCTCAAGCGCATTGAGATTTCGGGAACAAAGGGAAGCGTGATTTTGGAGGAAGAAACCCTCAAAGCCTGGGACTTCGCTGAGAGTCTCCCGGAGGACGAGGAAATCCGGAAAAAGTTCGGGGCGGGGACCGAGACCGGAGGAGGAGCGGCAGACCCCGGCGCCATCAGCTTTGAAGGTCACCGTCGCCAATTCGAGGAGTTCATCACTTCCCTGGAGCAGGGCCGCTCACCTCTTGTTGACGGCCGGGAAGCCAAGAAAGCCGTGGAGATCATACAAGCGATCTATACCAGCGCAAACAAAGGGGTACCCGTGCGGCTGACCTAGCCAGCCGGGATCGGCGAAGCCTATCGAGTCATAAAAACCCGGCAAAACCATGAGATACGATTTTGACACCCCCATCGACAGACGGGAGACCGCATCGATCAAGTGGGATTTCAGCAAACGCTTTACCGGACTGGAAAATCTGATCCCTCTCTGGGTGGCGGATATGGATTTTCCCGCCTGTTCGGAAGTGATCGAAGCCCTGAAACACAGGGCGGACCACGGGGTGTTCGGCTACACCCTGGAGCCGGAATCCTACTATCAAGCTGTGATTGACTGGATGAAGCGGCATCACGGCTGGGAGGTCCGTCGCGGGTGGATGCTCTCCGCTCCCGGGGTTGTTCCATCTTTGAACCTGGCTCTGTCAGCCTACTCACAACCTGGAGACGGGGTGATCATCCAGCCCCCCGTGTACTACCCATTCAAAGAATCGATCATCAACAACAGCCGGCGGGTAGAGGAAAATCCCCTCATCCTCGAAGGAGACCGGTACACGATGGACTTCGATCAGCTGGAGGAGCTGATCGACGGGCGTACCCGGCTCTTGATCCTCTGCAGCCCCCACAACCCGGTTGCCCGGGTGTGGCTCAAGGAGGAGCTGGAACACCTGGTGGAGATCTGTCTGCGCCACAACATCGTCATCCTCTCCGACGAGATCCATCACGATCTGATACTGGAAGGCAGCCGCCACATTCCCACCGCGTCCCTGTCCAGACAAGCCGCAGGCATCACCGTGACCTTAACCTCGGCGACCAAGACCTTCAACCTGGCAGGTCTGGGCTGCTCCATTGTCATCGCTTCCGACAAGCAGCTGCGGGGCCGCTACCGCTGCACTCAAGCGAGCATCTGGAGCGGAATCGCCAACGCGCTCAGCGCAGTGGCTACCGAAACGGCCTACCGCTGTGGAGAGAGCTGGCTCGCGCAGGTTCTTGAATACGTGCAGGAAAACTACGCCTTCCTCGTCTCTTATCTGGCTGAACGGCTTCCGGAAGCCCGGGTGTTCCCTCTGGAGGGCACCTATCTGGCCTGGATCGGCCTGCGAGCCCTGGGCCTTAGCGACGAGGAGCTGAAAGAACGAATCCTGAAGCAGGCCCGGGTCCGGCTCGACGACGGGCCCATGTTCGGCACCGGTGGGGAGGGATTCCAGCGGATCAACCTGGCCTGCCCCCGGAGCACTTTGAACAAAGCCCTGGAGGCGATGGTTCAGGTCTTGGGATCGGCTTAAACCAGGGCTGTCTCCTTCCCCCGGCGAGGTGCACCTACCCAGATGCAGACCGTAGCCACCGCAACCGCAGCCATGCAAAATACCACGGCAGCTGTATAGGTTCCCCTGCGATCGTAGATAAAACCGCCGAGAATCGGCCCGCAGAACAACCCGATTCCCAAACCCAGCTGTAAGATGCCGTAGATCAGCCCGAAGTGACGCCCCTTGAAGATGTCGGCGGCCGTGGCCGAGTCCATCGCAGGCCGGGTGCCGAAACCCAGACCGAAGAAAACGGCGAAAAACAGCGGCAGTGTCAATTTTTCCCCCGTGGGCACGGAGAGCAGAAACACCGTGCCCAGAAGGATGCTGACCGTTCCCAGGGTGTAGCTCCACTCCCTTCCGATCCGGTCGGACAAAGCTCCGCTGAGTATCATACCGCAAAAAACCGACAGGCCGTACACGCCCACCACCCAGGCCGAGCCCATACTGCTCAGTCCTTTTCCCTGAAGCAGAACGGCCTGATGGGTGATGATCGGCATGGTGGAAAGAGGGCCGAGAATAAACTGGAGGAAGCATGTCCGGAAACGGCGATTGCCCGGCAGTGCCGCAAGAACAACGCGGGAAGGCGGAGGTTTTCTCTCCTTCGACGGGGCTTCAGACTCAAAGGAAGAGGTTTCTTCATCAAGCGGCATCAAACCCATCTGGGCGGGGTTGGATTTCTGGAAGAAAAGAACGACGGGCACAAGCAGAGGACCGACGACAACAGCCAGGGCGAGATAGCTCATTCTCCAGCCCCAGCCGGCGATAACGAGCTGCAGCAGCGGAATAAAAGCGAGAGTCCCGGCCCCGGAGCCGCTGGAAATGATTCCTATCGCCGCCCCCCTGTGTCTGACGAACCAGTTGGAGATGATGATCGTGTGGGGCAGTAGGCTAAGTGCACTGGCCCCGACAGCACACAGGACCCCGAAAAAAACGATCATCTGCCAGAGGTGCTCGATGAAAAAACACAGGACGAGACCCGCCGCGGCGAAGACGGCGCCGATCGGGATCAACTTCTTGATATCGCTCCTGTCCGAAAGGTACCCGATAAAGAAACCGAAGATCGATATCACCAGTCCGAAGAACGCCGGAGCGAACGAAAAAACAGTCCGACTCCATGGGAACTCTTTCAGCATCGCGGGAAAAATCACGATGAAGGACTGCTGGATCGTCGCACTCAGGGCTATGGTCATGAACGAAAGGGCTACCACGATCCAGCCGTAGTAGAGTCTCGGTCTGCCCGCAGGTTTGATGGAAGCCATTTTCAACACTGCCAGAGCTCAGAACCGGGGAATCTTGCTCGAAGAAAGCAACGATCGGCGGCGCCGCCGGATCATCAGGACATGTTCCAGGCGATCATCCCGCCTTCGAGAACCCGCACATCTAGAAGCACCGACGGGTTGTCCGAAGCCAGCTTCTGCCGCCTCAGACTCAAGGGCTGGCGATCACGATAGTCGTGAGCCGGATATACCACCAGGCCATCCTGCAGCTTTTCCAGACGCTTGAGGCTTTCCCAGTGCAGACCCGGGTCTCCCCCCGGCAGGTCGTCCCGACCGGCTCCCCCGTCATCGAGGAACAGAGTATCTCCGGTGAAGATCCAATCAGGAAATACCAGGCAGATGGAGTCTCGTGTGTGCCCCGGGGTGTGCAGGATCTTCACCGGGGTTCCGAGGCAATCCCATTCAAATCCATCGTGGACGCGGAAATTGGCGCAGCGGGCCGGGGCATCCTCGTGCATCATGTAAAGGCAGTCTGTAACATCCTTTAGCGCCGCTGCCCCGGAGATGTGATCGGCATGGGTGTGCGTGTCAACAACCTGCTGGAGCTCCAATCCCTGCTCATCGATCAGGCCGCGGTGCTCTTGCACGTGCTCCAGTACGGGATCGATCAACACGACCTGCTTGGAATCTTCGTTGCCGACCAGGTAGCTGCGGCAGGCGTGGGGATTGAGTTGTTTGCAGTACAAATTCATTACCCTTGGCTCCTTCTGGATTCGTCCGATCCCAGAGTATACAGATTCTTCTCGGCGCTGCAAACCGCCCCGCCATGGAGATACGAAAAAACAGAAGCATCTATGAGATGACTTCATCTCAAGAGTTCGGCATTCACCGGCGCATCAGCTCGTACGTCTCGGACCTTGCTCATCCGGCGGATTCCCGGCTATTCTATCGTGGAACTGCGGGATCACCCGGGGTAAGAACGAGACAAAGAGAGGCAATCCGATGCGTATAGCACATATATCTGATTTTCACCTGCCGAATAAGCCGGGGCAGATAGTAAACGGCGCACTTCCCGACGCCAACCTCGTGGAGGCGGTTGCCACACTGAAAAAACAGGCTCCAAAACCGGAGCTGATCGTACTGGGAGGTGATCTTCTTGACGATGGGCAGAAGGGCAACTATGAAACAATCGCCGATCTATTCAAGGACTTCCAGGTTCCGGTGCACACGGTGTTGGGGAATCACGACGACTTGAAGAACTTGAAAAAAAGCTCCTTGGTCGAAGCGGGGAGCGATTTTGCCGGCTACGGATCCTTCGACCACGGTAAGGTTCATTTCGTCCTGCTGCACACCGCCGGCACGGGTAAGTCCCACGGTCACCTGGACGAGGAACAGCTTCTCTGGCTGAGTGAAGATCTCTCTGAAAACCGCGCGAAACCGGTGTTGATCTTCATGCATCACCATCCCATTGACAGCGGCATAGCCTGGCTGGACAAGATGAAGCTGCAAAACGCCGATGCATTTTGGGAGATTGTTCCCCCCTACTCGAATAACATCCTGGGGGTGTTTTTTTCGCACCTGCATATTCAGATCTCCACACAGATACGGGGAGTGCTCGTAGCCAGCCCCCCTGCTGTCTGCTTTCAGTTCTCCGGAAACAGCGATGCCGACAAGGAGGAACTCTCGGGGGAGCAACCCGGATTCAACCTGATCGACCTGAAGGACCTGCATCAGCTGCAGATCCGAACCGTGCGGTTTTCTCCCCCCTCCGCTACGGCAGGAAGCTCCGCGACCGCTTCCGACAAAGGCAAAAGCAAAGCCTAACTCAGAAAATGAGAACGCTCGATGCGAATCATTCTTGAACAAACATCCGCCCTGTTGATCGACGTGCAGGACCGCCTCTTCCCTCACATGTACGAACGGGAAGCTCTCGGGCAGAATCTGCCCATATTGCTCAAAGGACTGCAGATCCTCGGGGTTCCCCTGCTGGTGACTCAACAGTACACAAAGGGTTTGGGACCCACTATCCCATCGCTTCAGGAAATCCTGGGTTGGACCACGAGTTCTGCTATTTCCGACCAAAAGAGCGCAGCAAGCCCGGACCCGGCTGCAACACCAACAACCACTGCAACCCCAGTCCCCTCCGAGGGTACTCCGTATATCGAAAAGATCGCCTTCAGCTGCTTCGATGAGCCTGCTTTCACCAAAGCCCTCGAGGCACTTGGACGCAGGCGGGTAGTGCTGGCGGGAATCGAGGCCCATGTCTGTGTGCTTCAGACGGCAGTGGATCTGCAGCAGGCAGGCTACACCCCAGTTGTGATCGAAAACTGCACCTCCTCCCGCCGGGAGAATGACAAGCGCATCGCCTTCGAGCGGTTTCACGCCGAAGGCATTCTGGTATCGACCTATGAGTCGATCCTGTTCGAGCTGACCCGAGAAGCCGGGACTGAAACCTTCAAAGCCATCTCCAACCTGGTGAAATAGCCGGTGAAATAGAGTCATGCCGCACCGGGAGTATAAACAGGAGCAATTGGGTCACGCAGAAATCCACCCCTCGGGTCCTTTCACCGCCGGGGACTACACCAGCTTCGAGATACTCTACACCGCGGGATTTTTCGGAATCGACGACTCGGGGAGTATCAAGATCGCACAGCGCTTTGCCAGCGATATGAGCACCCCCCAGTTCGACGATCCAAAGGCTGCCGGCTATCTCAGCGCCGAGGCCAGCAACGGGGCCACTCTGCGCTTGCGCTACGACATCAAGGATAATATCCGGCCCTGGGGCAAGACTCTGTACATCAAAGTAGTCCGGGGATACCTGCGGGAGGGAGACAGGATCGTCGTGCGCTTCGGCGACCGCCGGGGAGGATCTCCGGGAATGCGGATGCAGACCTTCTGCGAGGATACCTTCGAGCTCAAAGTCCTGGTCGACGCCTTCGCCACCTATGAATACGTCGAGCTTCCCCGAAGCCCGGTCCTCCGTATCGTTGCCGGGCAAGCGGTTCGCCGGCAGGCCGTGCTTCCCACGCTTCGCAGACTCGGCGAACCTTTTCGTCTCTCTCTGAAAGCGGAAGATCTGTGGGGCAATCCCACGGCTATCACCGACACCTCGATCGTCCTTGAGGCGAATCTGGAGGTTGCCGGCCTCCCGAAGCGGTTGGATATTCCCGCCTCGCAGCCGGTGGCCGTGCTCGAAAACCTGAGGGTGGAAGAGCCGGGAGACCTCTTCGTCCGCGTATTGGATTCCGAAGGCCGCCTGCTGACCCGCAGCAATCCCCTGCGGATCGCCGCAGGGGACGGCGCTGCGGCAGCTTCAATTGGACCTCCCTCTGACAACAACGAGGCTGCGGATCTTCGCCCCTACTGGGCGGATATGCATGGACAGAGCGAGGAGACCATCGGTAGCAACAGCGCTCGGGATTACTTTCGCTTCGCCCGGGACCGGGCCTTCCTCGATGTCTGCTGCCACCAGGGAAACGACTTCCAGATCACTCAGGCGTTTTGGCAGGAACTCCAGAAGATCGTGGAGGAATTCAACGAACCCGGCCGTTTCATCGCCTTCCCCGGCTACGAATGGTCGGGGAACACCGGTCTGGGGGGCGATCACAACATCATCTTTCTCCGGCCGGGAGAACAGATTCACCGCTCCTCCCACGCCCTGATCTACGACCTCAGCGATGCGGACAGCGACCGTCACACCAGCCGGGAGCTCTTCGAAACCCTGGCCGGCAAAGATGCTTTTCTCTACGCCCACGTCGGTGGGCGGTACGCGGATCTGAGCGTTGCTCGGGATACGGGTATCACTCCCGCCGTGGAGATTCATTCGGCCTGGGGAACCTTCGAGTGGCTGCTTCACGATGCCTTTGCTCTGGGTTTGCGGCCGGGGGTGGTCGCCAACAGCGACGATCACAAGGGTCGTCCCGGAGCCAGCTACCCCGGGGCATCTCGGTTTGGAAGCTACGGCGGTCTGACCTGTTTTCTCTCCCGGGAGTTGAACAGGGAGGCGATTTTCGAGACGCTTCACAAGCGCAGGCACTACGCGACCACGGGAACCAGGCTATATCTCCAGACCTCGGCCGCTCTGCCGGGAGAGGACCGCCCGGCCGCAATGGGTGATATCCTGCCCACAACGGCTCGAACCGCGACCTTTCAGGTCGAGGCCCTCTGCTCCGCCCCTGTCGAACGGCTCGAGCTGTTCAATGGCGCAGAACGTATCTTCACCTACCGCCCATACGGCGAAAACGATCTGGGTCGACGCATCCGGGTGCTCTGGGAAGGAGCCGAATACAGAGGCCGGGGCCGGGAAACCCGGTGGGACGGCAACACGGTGATCGACAACAACCGGGTCGAAAGGATCCGCAAGATCAATTTCTGGAATCCGGAAAAATCAATCACCCTGGAGAAGGGAAACAGAATCTCCTGGAAATCCCTTACCACCGGTGGTTTCAGCGGTTTCGATATGCACCTTGAACACCCCTCCAAGGGCAGGATCCGCATCGACACGCCTCTACTGAAGTTCGAGATCGACATCGAGAACATCGGTCTGGAGGACGCGCTGACGGAGGCGGGAGGCTTGAGTAGGAGAATCCGCATTTTCCGGCTGCCGGACGAGCTCAGTGACACCGCGATTTCGGTCGATCGGACATTCACCCTGAGTCAGGGTCAGGACAATCCGCTATACGCCAAGGTCGTCCAGGAGGACGGCCACGCAGCCTGGAGCAGCCCGATCTACTTCGTTCCGGGCTGAATCGTAACTCTCAAGGTCGCTTGGGCTATCCGAACAGCAGCGCCGCGGCGATCGCCAGGGAAGTGCCGGTGTGCATGAACACACCTACGGCCGTGGCCGGAACCGGATCGGTCTTTTCCCGCTCAGACACATTCGCAAACAGCCAGAAAAACAGAACGATCGGCAGTAGAGCCGCCAGCCCGGCCCACGGGTAGATCCCCGCCGCGACATAGAGGATGACGTTGATCCCGGCAAGGCAGTATACGGCCAGGACCGCGGCCCGGGTGCGCCGCCGCTGAAGCCCGACCCGTTCATACATGACCCTGTAGCCGAGAATCACGGCCAGGGAGATCAGCGTGATCGGCAATCCCGCTGCGAAGGCCACGCCTTCGACCTTGCCGGCAAGGGCCAGGAACACCCCTCCGGAAATCAGGGGTGGAATAAAAGCGGTGTAGAGAAAAGCGTAGCGGAATGGGGAGAAGACGTATAGAGCTCCAATGATTCCGGCGGCTACCAGAAACACGAGAACTCCGATACCCACGGTGACCGTGAAGTAGGTGAGCACGGATAGACCGACGAGAGCTATGGGAACAAGAACAAGGGGGATCCGGGACGGAGGGAGTAGAGCCGAGGCGATCACGGGATTGCCGGGCAGCTGAGGATCCTTCTGCCCGGGGTTGCGAAAAGCCTGGTAGTCCGAACCGAACAGGTTCAGCAGCTCCGCAGCGCCCAGACCTACCAGGACAAGGACAAATCGAAGCCAGTGGAACTGCCCCTGACGGGCACTGACGGCAGCGCCGATCAGGGCGGGCATCAGCACCGCCCCGAGCAACCGGGTCCTCAGAAAGGCCAGACCTTTTTCATAGAGTGGATAGGAATTGCCCCCCGTCATTCCCACTCCTTCACTCCTTCCGCCGGCCTTTGAGCAGACTGGTGCGCTTCAACCGACGGTCCTGGACAGGATGAAACCGAGCCCCAGCAGCACCGTTGACAGTGCAAAGACCTGAACCGTCATAAGGATCGATGGGGCGAACTTGGGGATCTCGCCGTAGTACCGCCGGGTGATCAGGAGAACCCGAAGCACGATCGGCAGGGTGAGGAGGGAGAGAAGCGCCCAGAGAGGAAATACTCCCAGGATCGCGCCGACTGCAACGAGCCCGAAAGCCGCGCCGTAGTACATAGGCGCCAGGATGCGCACCGCCTTTCTTCCCAGCATCGTGCTGGCGGTGCGCTTTCCCACCGCACGGTCCGCCTCCGCATCGGGTACATTCCCTATGTAGAGAATGGCATCGACCCAGAGCCCTGCCACGATCCCCGCCAGTACCGCGGTCCAGGTGATACGCCCGGTGAACAAAAAGAAAGTGCCGATAACCGGGAAGGGACCGCTGCCGAGAAAGCAGATCAGATCGCCCCAACCCCGATAGCCGAATTTTACCGGAGGGGCGGTGTAGAAGTAACCCATCAGGATCCCCACCAGACCGACCGGCAGGATGCGCCAGTCCACCCGGAGTACCAGGTACAGGCCGATGGCGGCGGTAACGGCCAGGCTGGCCAAGGCGGAGACCAGGATGGTCCGAGGTGAGAAGAAGTACAGGGCATAGCCGTCCACGGATCCGCTGTCCGCCATCGGGTTGTCGTAAAGTACTTCCGCGCCCTTCTTGTAGATCCGTCCCTCGTCGAGCTTATCCACACCGGATTTGTAGTCGAAGTAGTCGTTGGTGAAATTGGTGCCGATATTGGCGAACATCATTCCCAGCAGGACCAGCACCAGCAGTCCCCAGTTGAAGGGATAGCCTGCCCACCAGGCCACAACCGCTCCGAGACAGCAGGGAAGCAGCACCGTGATCGTATACAGAGCCCGGGAAGCTTGAATCCAAAGCGCAACCGATTTCAAAAAACCCCGTGACATGTCACTTTCTCCCGATAGCAAAGGACCTTAGCACGTTTGAAAGAAAGAAGGAACATGGTAGGATGCACCGCATGAAAACAGCACCGTTGAAACGCAACTGGTTTTTACTGGGGATCTTCGCGGCCCTGTTACTCGGGTTTTTCCTTCCCGGGATAGAGCTCGTGCTGAATCCCGGCGGAATCACTCCAAAGGTGCTGATCGTTCTTCTTTTCCTGATCTCAGGGTTCACCCTCCCCTCGGAGGCGATCAGCAACGGACTGAAAGATTATCGGCTTCACCTCTACATCCAAGGATTCGTGTTCATTTTTTTTCCTGCTTTTTTTCTGCTCACCACCCTGCCCTTCCGCTCCGTTTGGGGGCAGCAGTTGTATACAGGCATCTTCGCCCTCGCGGTCCTTCCCACCACCATCTCCAGCTGCATAGTCTTCACCCAGGTGTCCGGCGGCAATGTGATGGGCACGATGTTCAACGCCGCCTTGGCCAACATCCTGGGCGTAGTGATCTCGCCGCTGCTGCTCTCCCTGCTGATGCGCGGCGGCGGCGACCCTCTGCCCGCATCGGAAATGATTGGGATTCTTAAAAACCTGGGCCTGCAGATGCTGGTACCCATCGCCTGCGGCCAAATACTCCGGCGCTTCTTCAAAGACGTCGCGGTCAAGCAGAAAAAGCGCCTCTCCGTGGCCAGCAACATCTTCATCCTGTTCATCCTGTTTTTTTCTTTCTCGAAAACCGCCCGGAACCCCGAGTTTATAAAGAACCTTCGAGCCCTGATCGGACCCTTCGGCTATCTGGCCGTCGCCCATATCCTTCTCCTGCTGATCGCTTACGGCGGGGCCCGGTTGTTCCGCTTTTCCCGGGAGAACACGATCTCCGTGCTCTACGCGGCTCCGCAGAAGACTCTGGCCGTCGGGGTGCCCCTGATCTCCACCTACTTCGCCGCTAATCCGGAAATTTTGGGTATGGCCCTGCTGCCCCTCGTGTTCTACCATGCCTGGCAGCTGCTGGTGGCGGGATTTGTGAAGAGCTCCAGGTTTGTGATAGAGGTAGAACAGACTAGGCTCGCTGGGGAGGAATGAGATGAACAAATCAGTGAAAACGGACACCCGAAGTTTGTGCAATGTCGGAGTGCTCCTTACCCTGGCGGACCTGTACCGTCAGAGTATGCCTGGACTATCCGAGCGGATTGGGGATCCTCAATCTTTCCAGATTTCAAATGACTCGGACCTGATGGCAGTCCCTGCCGGATAAACCCCCATGTAGATGGTCCTGTTGCGTGGAAACTATCCAGCAGCTATTAGACAACGGTATTCCGGTGGATCCTCAAACCTCGGAAGGTCTGATAGCCCTGATGTATACCGTCTACCAGGGATCTATCGAAAAAGCTCAGGATCTTGTTGATCGGGGAGTCGACGTGAATGGATCCGATCCGTTCGGCAGGATTCCTCTACTGCTTGCCGCTGGAGAAGGCGATCTCGCTGCAGTACGGCTGCTGGTTGAAGCCGGAACCGATCCTACAGCGGAAAACGAAAGCGGAAAAACCGCCCTGAGCACCGGTATTACGTAATTGGACTACGACCACTGGAAGGTGCAGATCGCCCTTCTCTCGTTCACCTAAAAACGAGAAAAACCATAACTTGTCAGACAACTTCCCATGACGTAAGGAATCGAGTAAAAGAGTGCGATGGTCAGAGAATTGAAGACGAAATGTTCATAGCGGATCATGGTCCAGGCGTCGGAGACTCATCCTTTAAGACCCCCAGACAGTAGACCTGCTACGAACCGGCGCTGCAGACTGAAGAACAAGATCACCAGTGGCAGGGTGTAGAACACGATGCCTGCCATGCCGATGTTGTACAGCACGTTCTCCTTCTGATCGGAATAGCCCATGGCGATCTTGACAGCCAGGGTGCTCTTCTCATCGCTGAGGAAGAGGATGGGCATCAAGAACTCGGACCATGACCACTGGAAAGCGAAGATCGCCGCCACGATGATCCCGGTCTGGACCAGGGGGAACATGATCAGGAAGAAGATCTGGAAGCGCCCGGCCCCGTCGATACGCGCCGACTCCTCGAACGACGTGGGGATCGTGGAGAAAAACTGCCGGAACAGGAAGATGATGAAGGGTATGCCCGGGATGCCCCAGATGAACCAGAGGATACGTTGGTTCACGAAGCCTAGCTTGGACATGATCATATAGAAGGGCATGATCGTGACCATGAAGGGGATCATCAGGGTGGCGAGAACGAGCAGGAAGATCGGCTTTGATTCCCTGACCGGGAACCGGGAGAAGCCGTAGCCCGCGAGGCAGCTGCCCATGATTGCCGGCAGCCCGTACATCAGGGTCAGCACGATGCTGTTCACCAGGTACTTGCCGAAGTTGACCATGGTCCAGGCCAGCTTGTAGTTCTCCCAGACGGGCTGCTCCGGGAACACGCGAGGCGGGATGCGGTACAGCTCGTCCATTCGCTTCAGGGAGGTGACCACCATGCTCACCAGGGGTAGGAAGAAGACCACGATACACAGGACGAGCACGACGAAGCGGAAGGTGGCCGACATCCGCTCGCGGGTGCTGATGCGCAGGGGCATCGCCTACCTCCTTTCCCCGGCCTCGGTGTAGACCCAGAAGCCCCCGAGGCGGACGAACACGATGGTAAAGATCAGCACGAAGGCGAATAGCACCCACAGGATGGCCAGGGCGTAGGCGTACCTATTCTGCCCAGTCATCACGAAGTAGCTGCGGGACATGACGAAGAAGATCTCGTTCGGCGGCGGATTGCGCATCATCCAGTTGCCCCGGATGGGCCTGGGATTCATGATGTACGGCTGGATGAAGGCCTGCATGGCGTAGATGAAGCTCATCACCAGCTGGAAGAAGATGAACGGGCTGATCAGGGGCAGCATGATGTGCCGCACGCGCCGCGGGTAGTTGGCCCCGTCGATCGTGGCTACCTCGTACAGCTCTCGGGGCACCGTGCTCAGGGCCCCGAGGAAGATGATCATGCTCCACCCCGCCTGCCAGAAAGACAGCATCAGGATTGAGCCCATCGGGTAGGTCTGCAGCCATGGCACCCCTGAAGCGAGCACGCCCAGTCGATTCAGGACGACGTTCAGGAAGCCAGTGTCGCGTTCCAGGAACAGCCGGAAGATCCAGCCCACGGCCACCAGGGGGATCATGTAGGGGAAGTAGAGGATAGTTCTGAAGAAGCCCTGGCCCGGCACATTCCGGTCGAGCAGCAGGGCGAAGAAGAAGCCCGTGACCACCGCGATCAGGGTGTTGGAGACCGTGTACACGAAACTCACCCAGTAGGACTGTAGAATATCCGCGTCGCGGAACAACTCCAGGTAGTTCTGCAGGCCGACAAACTTCACCGCCACGGGAAAGGCCGAGCGGTTGGTGAGAGAGATGACGAAACCCCAGACGATCGGCGTGACCTGGAGGAAGAGGAAGCCGAAGATCCAGGGGGCGATGAAGAGGTAGAAGGAAGCCCTTCGCTCCGACTCCAGGGATGAAGCTCGCACGACTGGTTTTCTGCTCATACCCCCTCCTGATACCGCGCCGTGGCGTGTCTCGGCTCGAAAACGAAAGCCGCACCCCCTTGCGGGGGTGCGGCGGTTTCACTGGCGGGCTATTGACCCAGCTGCGCCTTGCCTTCGGCGAAGGCCTTGTTCAGGTCCGCGTAGTAGCGGTCCACGAACTGGTCGAGGTTGATCTCGCCGCGCACCAGCGGCTCGATGTGCGTTGTCCAGGCCACGTCCCAGCTCGGGCCCGTGATCCAGGGGCAGGTCTGCCAGGGCTTGAAGTACTTGGCGTCGTCCAGGGCGATCGCCTTGCGGCTCTGGTCAAAGGCGTTACCTGCCGGCAGCAGGGACGCCAGTGACTTCAACGGTGGGATGCCCCAGCCGGTCCTGGCCCGCTCCTGGCCGTAGCCGCCGCCCATGTACCACTCGAAGACCTTGAAAGCCGCGTCGGGGACTTTGGTCTTGGCGTACATGACCACACCCGTGGCGCCCAGGGTGTTAGTCACCCGTGGCCCGCCCTTGGTCAGCACCGGCGTGGGCGCCCACCCGTACTTCTCCTCGAAGCCGGGGTTGTTGCGCAGCTGGGCGCCGTACCAGTAGCCGAGCTGCACGATGGCCACGCGGTCAGACTGGAAGTTGGCACCGGCCCAGCCCGGAGCGGGGTTCTTCACGTTCGGCACCAGGTCTTCCAGGAAGAAGCGGGCGTGGAACTTCCAGATCTCCCGCAGCTTGGAATCGTCATTCATCTTGACCTTGTCCGCGTCGGCGTAGAAGCTGACTCCTGCCATGTAGGCCATATCAGACGCGAGGAACTTCCACCAGCCCGTGCCGTAGTCGTAGCCCCAGGTCAGGACTTTGCCGCTGGCGTCTTTCTTGGTCAACTTCTTGGCCAGCTCGTACAGCTCCTGGTAGGTGATCGGCTCCGTCTCGCTCAGGAAGGGGATCCCCGCGGCCTTGAACATCTCCTTGTTGTAGGTGATGGCGCCGATGTTGTTGTAGTCTTTGGACAACCCGTACCAGGCACCCTTGCCGAACTCCTTGCCGTCGAACTGGTACTCGGCGTTGCCCAGCCGGTCGATGTCGTCCATCTTGATGACGCTGCTCTTCTCGAAGAACGGGGTCATGTCCTTGAACAGGCCCCGCGGCACGTAGTAGGCGATGTCCGAGCCGCTGCCCAGGTTGAGCAGGTCTGACGCGGTACCGGCTGCGGCCTCGGCGACCATCTTGGCGTAGTCCGGCTCGGTGCGCACGATCTGGATGTCCGGGTTCTCCTCGTTGAACTTGGCCACCCAGTCCGCGGGCAGATCCGCGTCGCTGGACATGAACTTGACGGTCACGGGACCCTTCTTGGAGCAGCCCACCATTACAATGGTGAGAAAGACGACCATAACAATCAGCACAATCTGAAATCTGCCTCTTTGTTTCATTTTTTCCTCCTCTTTCTTTGGGATCAGGCAGTCTTTTACCACAAATCCATTATAACAATTGATAAAAATATTCAAGCACAAGAAGACCTATGTGTCAACGGCAATTTCCATTTTGGCAGACAACGTCCAGCAAGTATGGCATGATTATTGACTATTGGGAAAGATACAACCAGAGCAGAGGTACCGACGTTACGAGCACCCAGTTAATCTATGAAGCACGACCGTCACGCTCATGAATAGACAGGTATGGCTTGGTGTCTGACCGGATCCAGCATTTTGCGGACCTGATTGTCAGTGGGAAGCTTTTAAATCCCGAACAAGGTTCTGCTGTTACTGATCCCTCAGGTTTGCTACATGAGCGTCTGGAAAGCTAAAAACGAGGGGCTCTGACAGAAGAACGCAGAGAACGCTGACATCGTGAAATCATGCATGGAGTACTGAGTATTCTCTCCATTGCGAATATCAGGAAAGGCATTGATGGCTAAGCTGAGAAAAAATAGAAGTGTACGGAAAACGTCCCGGCCCCGCATGGCCCGCTGGAACTGTCATGGAGGGTGCTGAGCTTGTTGTATAGATGTATATCAAAGTAGACAAGGTGGGACTGTGATTTTCGCCCCTGATGGGCCATATTTAGGATTGTTGGTGTGTCAAGATATATTACTCGCAGTTTAATCCTTTTTTGCGTGATCCAATCTGTTTCTTCATAAAGATAATTGACCTTAACGAAAATACTGGGAACGATGTCCTCAAGATAATTCAACGGGAGATAATATGACAAAACAGGAACACTACGACCAAATCGATCTGCCCTTCTATCGGGAGGAAATCGAGCCGCTGCTTCCACCGGATGTCCTGGATTTCCACGCTCACATCTGGAGAAAACAGGATTGGCAGGCGGTCCCATGGGATGAGAACGAGGCAGGAGCGAAATACATGGTCACGCTCCCGGACTACGGTCTAGAGCGTCTCCAGGAAGACAGTCAACGGATATTCCCATCCCGAACCTACAAGGCCGTGTGCTTCGGATACCCCACGCCGGCGGCGGATATCGAGAGTACGGACACCCACACTGCCGAGACCGGGAGAAGCGGCTGGATTTACCCGCTGATGCTGGCCGGCAAGGGACTACGTAGCCGGGAGCAGATCGAACGGCGACTACGGAGGGATGGCTTCTATGGATACAAGGTGCTTCTGAACTGGTTCGGCGACAATTACGGCAACGTAACGGTCGAGGATATGCTCAGTCCTGTGGAGATGGAGCTGGCCGAGAAGTATCGATTGATTGTCCTTCTCCACGTGCCCCGTGCCAGACGATTGGCGGATCCGGAGATCCAGCAGGGTGTGCGGAAGCTGTCCCGGGATTTTCCGAATGCACAGATTGTCCTGGCTCATTGCGGACGATGCTATCTTCCCGACGAGATGAAACGGGCTATCCATTCAATCCGGGATCTGGACAACGTGTACATGGATACGTCCATGGTCATGGATCCGATAGTGCTGCAGATAGTCCTGGAGGAGATAGATTCTTCCCGTGTTTTGTTTGCCACAGACTTTCCCGTACCCGCCATGCGGGGCCGCAGGGTCTACGTTATGGATCACTGGGTGGATCTGGTGCTGCCTGGAAACGCGGAAAGCTCATTCCGGGTACAGTCGGAGAATTTCCGAGCCACCTTCATGGTGTACGAGATCATCCTGGCCATTCGCAGAGCCGCCGAACGAGTAAAACTGCCGGAAGGAAAGCTCACCGCGATCTTCTTCGAGAATGGAATCAAGGTCTTGAATCGGGTGCAGCGGCCGACCGAATAGCACCACCAAACATTGACATGCGGGCTTACCTTTTTGCAGTTATACCCATCCTCCTCTGGGCTTCAACTCCCCTCCTGGTCACTGAACTGGCGGCGGAGCTCCCAATATTTCAGGTCAATTTGCTGGTCACCGGTTTTAGCATTGTCTCCTTGAGCATGACCATGACGGTACTCAAGAGATGGCGAAGACTCCGGGATTATTCGAAAAAAGAGATAGGAACCATGCTTATTTTGGGAGCGACGGGACTGTTCCCCTACACAACATTGTACTACCTGGCCTTTGCACTGGCTCCGGATGCGGCGGGAAACAGCAACATCATCAACTATCTCTGGCCGATCTGGATCGTCATTCTGGCAATCCCGATCCTCAAAGAGAAGTTGGGCTGGAAGAAGATCCTCGGGATCGTTTTGAGCTTCGCCGGGGTATACCTGATTTTTACGGGGGGCCAGTGGATCCGCATTCACCTGGAACATCTCCCGGCCTATCTGAGCGCTTCTGCCGGAGCCTTTTTTTGGGGACTGTTCTCCGTTCAGAACAAGCGCCACCGATTTGGGGCTCTTACCGCCATGTTCCTCTACAATCTTGCGGCATTCCTCTGTTTCGCTGTGTTGGCGCTGCTTGCTTCGCCCCTGGTTTGGCCGACAACGAGAAACTGGCTGCTGCTGTTTCTGCTCGGGGGGATCGTAAATGGATTCAGCTACCTGTTTTGGATTTTAGCTTTGCGCGCGGGGGATACCGCCAAGATCGCCAACCTGGTCTACATTACTCCTTTTTTGGCCCTCGTCTACCTGGCGATGTTGAGCGGCATCAATATTACTGCAACTCAACTTGCCGCTTTGGTCCTTGTCCTTGCAGGACCCATCCTGCAGGAGATACGAATCCCCTATAAATAGAAAGACTGAAGGAGAGAAAATTGGATAAGATCTATGCCCTCCTGGGCATGTTGGGAAACACTGGGAACGATCTGATCTTCAAAGCTACCGCGAAACATCAGGAGGGACGAAGTATCGCCCTCTTCTACCTGCTTCAGGCTCTTTTCATCATGGTCTGCTGCCTGGCCGCAGTCTGGCTCTTACAACTCGGCTCGATCCTCCACATGACAAGCCTTCAATTCGGGCTGCCCATCGGAGTAGCGACTTACGCGACCTACATGCTTGTGCCAATGAACTTAGTGGTTTCCAGTGTTCTGGCTGTTTCCAGTATCTTGGCAATAGCCTAACAGATACATAGGCTTTTGAGCCAAACGGAGAACTCTACAGAATCGGTGGCCCAGCTGCTCTTCCCTTCCTTTCTCAACGATCTCGACTGCGTCGATATTCCCGAGCAAGGCACAACGCCCGTTGATCTGTTCAGTGAGCTCTTCTTGCCCCATTGGTAATCAGGGCTGCTGCCTGCTCGGAAGTGATGATCCTCACCTTTCCCACGACCGCAACGTCCTTGCCGCTTCAGGGCTCGGAGAAAGATCTCACGGGGTTTCACCGCTTCCCTCCGTTACGCGGCATATTCGAGAAGCCATCGGCCAGTCTTCCCCCTCCCTCAATACACTCCCTCAGCTCGTGGAGTAGCGTTGGACCCGTACCCGGGCGGTGATGCCATGGGCCAGCATGCGCTCGACCGTGCACTGCCGGGCACACACTTGTCCGATCTCCACGCTGGCTTGCGGACTCATCCGCTGATAGGTGACGGTTTTCAGGAACTTGCCCGCCCACAGACCTCCGGTATAACGGGCTGCCCGGCTGGTGGGCAGGATATGATTGGTTCCGATGGTCTTGTCCCCGTAGGCCACCGTTGTTTCCTCCCCGATAAACAGGGAACCGTAGTTGCTCAACCTAGCAAAGTAAAAATCCGTGTCCTGCACCTGGAGCTCCAGGTGCTCCGGGGCGTAATCATCGCTGATCTGCACCGCCTCTTCGGGGTTTTCGGCCACGTACACCTTCCCATTCTGCCCCCAGGAGGATTCGGCCACCTGACGGGTCGGCAGCACCTCGAGCTGCTTGTCGAGCTCCTTCAACACCCGGTTTCCAAACTCCTCCGAGAAACAGATCAGGATCTGCCCGCTGTTCGGATCGTGCTCCGCCTGCCCGAGCAGGTCGCAGGCTACCAGAGCCGGATCGGCCCCACCGTCGGCGATGACGGCAATTTCGGTAGGTCCGGCCAGGAGGTCGATTCCGCATCGCCCGAACAGCTGCCGTTTAGCCTCCGCCACGTACTTGTTGCCGGCCCCGCAGAGCACGTCTACCGGTGGCACAACTCCCATGCCGAAGGCCATGAAAGCGAAAGCCTGTACTCCACCCAGGATGAAGATCCTGTCCGCTCCGGCTTTTTTCATGGCATTGACGGTAGCCGGAAAATACCCCTCCCCCTTCACCGGGGGTGTGCAGGCGATCACGGTTCTCACCCCCGCCACCTTGGCCGGAATGATGCTCATCTGGGCGCTGCCGAACATGGGGTAGCGACCTCCGGGAATATAGCTGCCTACGCTGTTCACCGGGATATGCCTGTGACCCAAGACGATGCCCGGCCGGATCTCGATTTCCAGTGGCTGCAGCGTTTTCAACTGAGCCTCGGCAAAGGATCGTACGTTGGCCTGGCAGTAGTCGGTGTCTTCGATCAACTGATCGCTGCAGCGAGAAATCGCTTGGGCGATCTGTGTTTCGGAGAGCTCGAAATCCTCAGGATCCCAATCATCGAGCTGCCGGCTGTACCTGCGCACCGCCTCCATCCCGTTTTTCTCCAGGTCTGAGAGCATTTTCCCGACGTACAGGCTGATCTCGGGGTCCGTCTCGAACAGACGATGCCCGCCCTCTTTCAGTACTTTCACGCCAAACCTCCGCGTATCCTACAGGTATCTCAGCCGTGTTTCTTCCCGGCGGTTTTCATCAACGCCTCCGCCTCTTCCATGCCCGAGACATTGGCCCAGAAGAACAACCGGTTCGGATCCAGCTCCCTGCAGAGAATCTTAAGCTCCTCTACGGTATCCGCCTCGTCTCCGTGCGTGGGACCGTAGTAGACCTGCACGGACTTGCCGGCCTGCTGGATCTGCTTCAACAGCTCCAGCCAGTGAACCGCCGACGGCTGACCCGCGCCGTGGATCCACTGAATACTATCCAGCTTCTCGATCTCCAGAAGCCTGGGTACGTGACGAATCGCACCGGGACCGTCCAGGTGATAGAGTGAGTGATCCACGTAATTCGTCGTCTCCAGGATATCCTGAAAACAGAACTCATCGAACATTTCCGGGGAGATCATACAGGTGAAATCATTCTGGCCGATGCAGAGAAAGCGCTCCTGGCTCCAGCCCGCAGTCCAGTTGGTGGTGCCCTGCCCGGAGGGAAGGACGATATCCGATACGATGTCCACGATCCACTTGAACAACTCGGTCATATCCCGCATGGCTCGCGGAATCGAATCGGGATTCTCCAACAGATCGACCAGCAGGTTTTCGGGACCGCGAATGGCGCTGAGCCCGTCGATCCCCGTGTGCAGGTCCGGATAGGTGGTGACCCATTTATCCTTCCCCCGTTCGACTGAAGCGCTCAGGATCTCCAGGTAGAGTTTCCACCATTGATTGTCCGGACCGATGGCCAGCCTGGGATGCTCCGACCAGTCGGTCACAAAAGGCTTGACCCAGGAGGTGAAATCCCTAGGTCGGAGGGTCATCTCGGAACCCAGCCAGGCGGCTACCTGGTCCGGACCGAGCCAGGGGTTGTAGATGGGGAGGGCATCCCCGAAGTACTGGGAGTGGGAGAGGCTGTATTCCGCGGCCTCGATCACGTACTCCACATCGGTCCACAGCTCGTCGTCGGTCGCCGGTTCCGGCGGCGGGGCACCCGGTTTCGCATCCGGGACCGTGACCCACATCAGCGGCCCCTGCTCCAGCGTGTTGTTCCAGAATGCTTCATTGCGCTGCAAGGCTCTTTGTACCTGCTTGTCGTCGATCCAGATGGAATGCATGCTCAAGCTCCTTTCGACAAATGTAGGCAGCCCCGGCGCGCTTGGTCGGACTGGGTGTCCCCGCGGTGTGGCGAAGACGCCATATGGCCGATGCGATGCCCCTGGCCGGGCACCCCCGGCCGGGCACCTCTAACCAAGCACCTCGGCGGGTACTTTTTCTTTCAGTCCGAACCAGCGAATCGGATTGTCCCGCAGGATCCACTGGGCGACCTGTCTGGCCCGTTCAGCCGTCAGCGAGCCCTCGCTCACCTTTTCGGCGAGCACCCGGGCGATGTTGTCCTTGGCCATGACCGCATGACCGTAGGATCCCTCGATGAAGATAAAATCCCCGCCGAAACCGTGGATCTTGTTGACCGGCACGGCGTCGAGAAAATCGCTCAACGCCCGCCTGCCGGCGGCGGGATTGACGATCCACATCCAGCAAAAATCCACCGCCACGTTGGGGAAGTTCTTCACCAGGGTGACCAGTTCTTCCTGATAGGGGTAGCTGATGTGATAAATGTCGAACCGCACCTTCGGATACTTGAAGAACAGATTGCTCAACAAAGAAGCCCGGGAGTTGCGTATGGTATTGGCGTTTCCCTCCTGCAGTCCCGTATGGAACTTCACCGTGAGATCGTGCTTGGCGCACTGCTGGATGCTGAAGTGAACCAGGTAATCCTGGATTCCCTGCAGCTGCTCGAGGGAGGGCAGGCTGGTGTTGCGTTCCCACCCGGAGTTGAGCAGCTGATTGAACAGAGGCTCGATTTCGCCGCGGCTGCGGTCGGCAAACACGAGGGGGCGGAAATAGGCTATGGGAATCTTCAGCGCCGAAGCCTGGGATGCAAAGGCGGAGAAACGCTCCTCGATGGCGCCGAGGTAGTCGTCGAGACAGAGGATCTCCCGGCCCCAGCCCTGGTGCCACTGCTCCAGTGCATAATCATGACGGCCGGAAAGTTTCTGCCTGTCCAACGAAAGATACGGGGTCAACAGATCCTGTATGAACAGGGTGCGGTCGTACTCAGGGGTCCACATCCTGGGTATCGGGGCCAGCCGGTCCAACCGGTTCCAGAGAGCTACCGCGATTCCGGCACGGTTGAACACCTCCCGGTAGTAACCCGGGCGGCGGGCTTGGCTCATCTTCTCGGACAACACCTCCACAGTGTCGGCACCCAACCCCTCCAAACCGTAGAGGTCGCGGATCGCGATCTCCAGACAGCGGCCGTATCCGGTCCCCCTCATGTACTCCCAGTACGGAGCGATCAGCCGCCATTTTTCCGTCGGGCCCAGATTTCGATCGGTCAGAAGGCGCTCGATATCCTCCGGCGGACAACCCGCGGAGATTAAGTCGCAGTTGGCGTAGTGCAGAAACAGTCGCCCGAAATCCACAGCTTCTCGGATGAACTCCTCCTCTGTGTCCAGGTGTTCATGGGTGTCAACCATGCGAATACCATCGAGATACTGCCGCAGTTCCCTGGCGATATCCATCTGCTTGCTCATCTTCGTCCTCCTTTCATATTTCCTGCCGATTCTGCTCGGTCATCAGAATCCGCTCCGGCATACTGTCTGATCCTTTCCCTCTTCCTCAGTCCCTCGCAACCCGCCAGAGCATGAAGCCCTGACAGGTTGTGCTCACCTGCCTGAAGATTCCCCCCCGGCTGTTCCTCCGGACGTAGGAGGTGATCGTCTTTCGAATATCAGGGCTGATCTCCACATAACGGTTGAAGTGATCGATAAGCCCCTCGATTGCCTCCTCTGCGCTCATCTCCATGAGGACCCGAGGCTGAAAAAATCGCAGCCGGGGCCGATACCCGAGGGCATACAGCAATCCAAAGGGATAGAGAATATCACTGGGATAATCCCCGAGCTCTTCGCCAAAGATCAGGGGCCAGAGCTCGCTTTGAGCCCGGCCCCATTTCCCCCACCTGCCCCCCGACCATCCACTCAAATAACAGAAGGCCCTGGAGGTGGTGATCATCTTCTCCAGCATATCCGGACTGCCGACACCAGGGGACATGGAGGCGAAGACCAGATCGAAAGCACCTTTCCAGCCCTCAGCCCCAAGATCCACGTCTTCCCAGCTATTCTGCACAACTCGAATGTTTTCGATCCCTTCATCTTCGACCCTCTGTCCCAGGATCGACGCCATTCCCTCGGCGGGTTCCAGAGCGACCACCTCGGCCACCTTTCGGGACAGTGGGATGGCGAAGTTCCCCGGCCCGGCACCGATGTCCAGTACCCGAATTCCTGGGTTAAGAGCTCCCTCCTTCTGCAGCCAGGTGAGTATCTTCTTCCTCCGAGTCCGGCTTTCCTCCGATTCGCTGTGCGCCGCATAACTGGAAGCCCGAAGGTTCCACCTCTCGATCTCCGCCTGTTCGCCGTGCCGCTGCCTCCGATTCACAGGCGAATGTTTCTTGGCCTCCAGCCAGAGCCGCTTCCACGGCTCAGGGTCGCGGGTGAGAGATCCAGATATCTTGGTGAAAGCTCTCTTCATCCTGATGATCGGTTATCGATGGTTCAAATAATCCTTGGGAGTAAGGACCGTACCTTCAAAAATATCTTGGAAATGTTCTTTATCCCAGGTCACCAAAGTAGGAACGAACGGTAGGTACCGTTCCGCCGTGGCGACCATTAACGCATCCCCAAAAGATGTTCGACTTGCAATCAATTCGAAAAGGCGTTCCTGCTCGACCACTGGACTCTGTGCTCTCAAATCCGGCGTCGGTAGAACACTGACACCGTATTTTCGGGAAAAATGTACCCACAAATCATTCAATTGGTTCCGATTCAGGTTGAAGGATAGAATCCCACAAAGTTCCAAGAGATTCACAAGCGTAGTAAACCCTCTATCTGAAAGTTCGATACCATCGAGAAAACGACGATTCCGGGCATAATTCGGATCACGGTGGTAGCGAAGATCGATAACAAATACGTTGGTATCGATGAGAACTAGTTCCTGTCCCGCAACCATCCCGTAGCCTCTCTCCAATCAGAGAATCGTGGTTTTGATTCAGCCAGAGTCGATTCGATATCCCGCCAGGCCTCATCGAAAGGTCGTGATTGTATTTCCCGGGAGCTTACCGGAGTTGGTTGAATAATCGCAATCGGTTTACCCCGGTAGGTCAGAGTTAGTCTTTCCCCGGCCCGTACCAGTTTAAGAATTTCCCCGGTTTTCTGTTTCAACTGCTTTGCCGTGATGGTCCGCATAAAACACCTCACAAAGTGAACACTTCATTGCTCATAGTAAGCACTTTAGATCAAGGTGTCAATGCCTCTTGCCGCTGAATTACCCTTACTCAATCGGATACCGGCCGACCGTCCGGGCGGTATCGTAGGCGGCCAGGATGTTCTCCGGGGGCGTTCCCTGCTGAATGTTGTGGATAGGGTTGAACACGAATCCGCCACCGGGGGCAAACACCCGGATCCGCTCCGCCACTTCCCGCTCGACCTCTTCGGGGAAGGCGAAGGGAAGCGTTTTCTGGGTATCTACCCCACCGCCCCAGAAGGTGATCTGCGATCCAAATTCCTGTTTCAGCCAGGTTGGGTCCATTCCGGCCGCCGAGGTCTGGACAGGATTGAGGATGTCCAGGCCGGACTCGACCAGCATGGGAATGATCCTGGTCACCGAACCGCAGGTGTGCAGCCAGGTCTTCCATTTCGTGTTGCCGTGCACCCAGCTATTCTGCTCTTTAAAGTAGGGCAGGTACAGCTCTTCGAACAGCTCGGGGGAAAACATCTCATTATTCTGGGATCCGTAGTCGGTCCCGTCCAAACCGAGAATGTCTATGTTGTCGCCGAGATAGATCCTAAACTTCTCCAGATTCTTCAAAGCCGTCTCGGTCCGTACGGCGGACAGGTCCTTCACATAGCCCGGATCCGTGGCCAGTAAGCAGAGGAAATCGGGGATGCTCCCCACCTGGGGCAAGCCTACTTTGTCCCAACAGCCCAGAAGCAGCGCCTTGTCCGTCTCCCGGCGCAGCATCTCCGCCCGGGCAGCCAGGAACTCCAGCTCCTCGTTGCTAAGATGATTCTCCTTCTTCACCTCTTCGAGGGTCGGAGGGGTGTAATCTATATGCGCCTCGATCATAGAGGCCATGTCGAAGTAGAAGCCGTCTTTCGGCATCTTCCCTTCGATCGGTTTTTTCGGATCTCCTTCGGTGTGAAGCAGCCAGTCGCCCTCCTCATCCACTTCCACATTGAACTGCCCGGGTACCCGGACATCGGTTCCGTCCCAGAGTTTCCAGGACTTCCACTTCTCTCGACGCAGGCCGAAGAACTGTACCAGTGGTTCCACGGGCAGAACGTCGATTCCCAGACGATCCACCAGGTCCAGCTCCACCTCTCCGAGCATCTGGAAGACCTCGTACACCTTTACCGGCCGATTCTCCAGGCCCAGATGCTTCCGCAGCCTATCCAAAGGGTGGACCATGATGCCGCTCATGATAGTGCTGCCCAGATCCAGAGGGACCCGGTCCGGCTCTTCGTGGTTGAGGGTCTTGAGCACCCGCTCTCGAGCGCTCATCGACCCTCGAGATTCTTGTTCCAATCCCGAGTCGGCGCGTATTTGGCTGCTCAATTTCCCTTCCTCACGGCCCCGATCATGACGGCGCTGTTGTTGTAAAAGACATCCGCCAGATCACTGCTGCTCAATCCGGTATTCTCGGCGGCCTGACGAAAGGCCAGGAGTTCTTCGTACATGAAAAGGGTGAGCTTGGCCGCCTCTTCTCCCGAAACCTCCCGCATATTCGGATCCCCCGACACATCTCCGTAAAGCTCCTTCGGTACCAGGTTGATGTAGATGCCCTTCTCGCAGATCCGGCGCATACGCATGCGCAGGATCGGCAGATCGCTTCCGAACAGTATCCGCTTGGGACCCAATGCCCGTATCAACTGCTCGAACACCCAGGCATTGGTATTTGCCGAGAAATCGACGACCAGCCGCTCCGTCTCCTTGAGCGCCTCGAAGGCGTTTCCCACATCTTCGTTACAGTAGGCCCGTCCCACGTGAGCCAGGATCAGACGAACCCCGGGATATCTCCGCTCGATCTCCAGGATCTGAGCAAGGTTGACCGGATCGCGGAGTCGGGCGTCCCGGGGAACGTGAAGCATCACGATCCAGCGCTTTTCGTGGATGAGTTCCAGTTGATGGGGAGGCAGGAAATCGAAAATGCGGATCTCCTGCCGGGGAAGGTAGGTGGGAGCCAGGTTGAGATAGACCTTGATGCCGAGAAAGCCTCCTTCCCGGACCTTTCGCTCCACCTCTTCTGCGCTCCACTCCGGTACTGTAAACAGCAGCGCCGGCAGGTCGTGCTCCTTGGCACACCGGCTCACGTAATCATTGAGCCCGTCCGCAGATTCGGCATTGACCAAACTGGTGAAGATCATCGGGGTGACTTGTTTTCCCGGAAAGAGCAGCTTATAGCACTCCAGGTGGTCCTCGATGGGATTCTCTTCGGCCACCAGGGAGGGCCAGGTCACCACCCTGTCCCTCTTGACGTTTTTTTTCAGGCGTTCCAGCCAGACGTGGGTGTGGATGTCGATCATCTTCTCCGGCAGGAAGCCTCGAAGCTTCTCATCATACACCCGACGATCGACGTCGTTGATTGCTACGATAGGTTTCATCTACAGACTCCTAATTATTAAGGTTTTTCTATCTACAGTACGAACTGGAGGGAAAACCCCGATTAAACCATGTTCTTCGTACGGACAATCTCTATATGTGCACCGGCTTTTCCATACACCTCTAAAGTGGCGTTAGTAATGCCGGAATCGGTGAAAATCGTGTCGATTTCTTCGATGGAGGCGTAGCGGATAAACGAGGTTTTGTTGAATTTGCTCGAATCGGCGAGCACATACGATTTCTTCGCCCGCTCCACCGCGATTTCATTGATCGTCGAGGTTCGTTCGTCGGTGGTCATGCACCCGCCAGTGGCACTGATGGCGTCGGCTCCGAAAAAGGCCTTGTCCAGGTGAAACAACATCAGGGTTTTTTCGGCCACTGATCCGCAGACATCGAGGCGTTCCGCCCGGATCTCCCCTCCCACAAGGATGACCTTGCACCAGCGGGCCACGGTCTCCACGTGGGAAATCGAGTTGGTCAGAACCACGATGTCTTTCAGCTCTCCGGTCTGGACCTTCAACGACAGGGCTTCGGCCAGCTTCAGGACGGTCGTACCCGAATCCAGAAAAATGCGGTCCTCGTCGGCGACCAGTTCTGCGGCCTGAGCGCCGATCAACGCTTTCTGTTCTTGCCGGTGGGCGGCCTGGACACGGAAGGAATAGTCGTAGCCCAACGCTTGAGCCAATTGAACGCCGCCGTGGACCCGGATGACCTTTCCCTCATCTTCCAGCTGGCTGAAAAAACGCCTCGCCGTCGCCTCGGAGATGCTGAGGGAGTTCGCAACTGTCTTGACATCGAGTCGCTTGTTGAGCTGAAGCATCTCCAAGAGCTTGATCGTCCGTCGTTCATACTTGTTCACTTTTTGAACTTCTCCATATACTTTTCGTAGAGAGAATTGTATTGCCGCACCCTTCGGCTGTCAGGCCTGACTGTTCTACCTGTGCCTCCCATAGCCCCGAACGCCTGTTGTTCACTGTTAAAAAGCCCATAACCAATTGCCGCCAATATTGCCGCACCCACTGCGCCGGCGGTCTGCCCGTTGATCAATTTAAGATGACATCCAGTTACATCGGCGACGATTTGAGGCCATATCGGACTTTCTGTCGGCCCGCCGACCATTGTAACCTCGTCCGCCGTAATCCCCGCTTTATCCAACCGCTCCATCAGACGACGGATTTCAAATGCCGCCCCCTCCATCAGGGCGCGAGAGACTTCCTCTCGGGTACGGGATGCGAACAGGTTTTCTACATCACTCAGAAATGCCGTGCGTCCCCGATAAAGGTCTACAAACAGCCCGCCCGAACCGATCGGAGCGCGCATAGCCGCTCTGTTGAATATTTCATACTTCTGTGCCGGTGAGTTTTCGCCGGCAATCACATACTGTTCGATGTGCTTGTCGATTGTAACACCAATCGCTGTCAGAGAAGCCATAGCACCCCAGGGCCCGGAAGGAGTGAGAAAGGGATCCACAAGCATCTTCTGACTGATACCAAGGGTGCGGTCTTCGATAGGATAAAACCCGACCCAAGAAGTTCCACAGGATAACAGCATTTTCCCCACACTCAAGACGCCTGTACCCCGGGCTGCACTCGGATGGTCGAAGGCACCCAGCACAGCCACAGTGGTCTCTGGTAGACCCGTTGCCTTCGAGGCCTCCGCCGTCAGGGAGCCTAAAATCTCTCCAGAATCCAGCAGCTTTGACAGCATCTGCTCACGGATGCCTAATAGATCAAGATAGGGTTTGTGCCAGCAGCGGTTGACCTGGTCGTAGAGGTAGAAAGTCGATGCCGTGGAGGGATCCATGCCCCACCTCCCGGTGAGACGATAGAACAAGTAGTCGTTGTTCATGCATACCCTGGCCACTCTCCGCCAGGTCTGCGGATTGTTCTTGCGAAACCAGGCGATCTGGGCCATAGGGAAAAACTCTCCGTACGGCCAGCCTACGACGTCGTGAAAGCCCCCTGTATCCAAGCCTGGTAATAATTGAGACGTTTTGTTCACCGCCCGACCGTCGAGCCAGCTGATAATGTTGGAGAGAGGATTATCGTTCTCATCGAGTAGTAGAGCATTTCCGCTGGCAAAGGCCATGCTTATCCCCCGTATCGTCCCACCCGTGGGCGCTTGGTCGGACAGATCCCGGATTAGGGAAAAAACCGAACGGACATGCTCTTCCGGATCGATCTCGGTGAAATCGGCTTGAGGGTGCAAAAGGCGAGTAGAACGCTTGTCTGCCGCGATTTTTCCCCCGTCCGGAGATAGGAGAACACCTTTGACGGCGCTAGTGCCAACGTCCAACCCGATAAATAGATCCATGCGGTTTCATCCTCTATGTGGTTTTTCGCCTAGACTCCGGCATGCACCTTGCTGTCTTTCTTGTACGCAGATTGAAACTGATGAAGCAACTCTTTGAACAACAGGGGAACCAGTTTCATCCGTTCCGGCGGTTCCACGTAGGCTATCCGCATTTGGGTTCTGCCGGGATTCCGCTCTGGCGGGAGATCGTAGAATCCCGACATCGGAGCCACCAGAAGGGTATGGCGTTTTCCCTCCAGATCCACCGCTCCTTCCCGGGCGCAGTAGAGCACAAAGTCCATGGCATCGAATTCCACCGGCACGATCCGCCGAACATCCACAACTGAGTAGATCGAAGCATCCGGCGAGGAGACGATGATCTCAGGGAGGAGCTGCTGCATTTGCGAAGTCAGCTCCGTCAGCAGGGACTTGTAGTAGCCTCGCTGTCGATCGTACCAGCGTCGAAGATCCTCGCGACCCTCCCCAGCAAGAGCTGCGAAAATATACTGTCCGATGGCATTGGGACAGAGGTTGGCCGTGTTTTCGGCAACGGCTCGAGTATGGAACTCCTCGTTGTCCGTAACCAGCGCCCCGATACGCAGGCCGCAGGCGTTCCACACCTTGGAGGAAGACTCCACACTGATTCGCCTGCCCTCGATGCCGGGAATATCCCGATCGGTGATTCCCCAGATACTCACCGTTTCAGTCCCCGTGTAGAGCAGCTCCCGATAGGCCTCGTCGCTGATCATCCACAGGTTGTGTCGTACGCACAGCTCGGCCAGTTCCAGCATCTGATCTTTGCTGTACAGCTGGCCAGTGGGATTGTCGTAGGGAATAACCAATAGAGCTCCCGGTCTGTGTTCCTGAACGATCCCTTCGATCCTGGAAGGATCGGGCAGAGTAAAGCGGCCATTCGCCTCCAGAGCACGCTGCAGGGATACCACGCTTCGCCCCAGCCGCGTGGCCATGGCCGTGTAGTTCGTGTAGGTCGGGTCGATGATCAGAAGGGGCTTCTCCCCCGTTCCGACATCTCCGCAGACCCCGAGGATCACCAGTTCCATGGCCTGGGAACCACCGTCGGTAATCTGTACATGCAACCTGTCGGCGGCGAAACCGCTCGAAGAGATGATGTGGCGAAAAGCTTTCCGGGTTTCCGGCATGCCGACGGTCGGCGTATAGCGCACCGCTCCGTCCTGAAACGGGCTCCCTTCAACCTGTAGATCCCCCAGGCGTCGGATCATGGCCGGGTGCATGGGCAGGGACACATTACCGATGGCGACATTGACCGCCTCGACGACATCTTGACGCTTGAGAAACTCAATTTGGGCCGTTCGGATCACAGAGGGTTTACGATTTTTAAAATGAGGAGAAATCCCCGGGTCCATTTCGCGCTCCTTCACTCGTTTTGCTCTGCTTGATTAAATTAGACTAGTTCACCCTTATGACTATGTCAAGAATAAAATGAATGGTTCGATCAAATTACCTTTCAAGGTCGATCTTTTGCTGCTACTGTTAATCGAGGGGAAGATTGATACGTTCTTCCGTCAGCTGTATCAACTCATTTCGCGGTCGTACCACTCCAGCCATTCCACCCGAACATCCTCGATCAGGCGAATGTCGCGGTTGGAACAGCCGGATAAGAACTCGACGATCTTGATTTCCCGCGGCGAGGTTTCCGGGGAGGTTGCCCTCGGCGGTTCCAGGTCCGTGCGGAGCAACCGAAGCCACGCCCCGTCACGGACATAGTCGATCCGCTCCACCACAGGGATGGAGGTGAGGCGCGAACCTTTCAGCGCCAGGGGAATGAAGATCTGGAAGGCCCGAAATCCTTCTTCCGTCGCGCCACACTCCGTCACGATCTGCGCTCGAGCCTGCTCCAAGGTGTCGGCATGAAGGTTGCTGATGATGCGGCAGCCCCCAATCCCCAAATCGGTCATTCGGGCCGCATCCTGCCCCCAGATATAGGCATCGTAGGACCCGGGACTCAGCTCATAAGACACAATGTAGTCCCCGGGTTTGCCCTCCTGCCACCCGCTGCCGCGATTGGTAAGCCGGACCCGAGCGCCTCCGGGCGCCATGGCCAGAAGAGCGGACATGACCGTGGTCTTGCCTGCACCACCGGGCCTGGCTCCTACCAGCCAGGAGGATCCCTGAAGCACGCGGGACAGAAGCCAGGCAGCCTGGTATACGCTCAGGGTCCCCGCCTCTAAAAGATCCACAACCGAGAGCATCCGGCCTCCGCGTTGATTGCTGCGGTTCGCTGCTGCCAATACTCCGTACATGCCTTTGTACCTGTACTCCCGGAATAAAGCAAACTTAACCGAGGATATCCTCGAGCTCGTCGAAATCCCGGATCTTGAAATCCGGCCGGTAGCTCTCCAGCCATTCCGGGTCGTAGAACCGTCGGTTCTTGTCAGGAAAGTACAAAACCGTGGAGATGCCGGCGTTTTTTCCCATTTCTATATCCTTGGTGCTGTCTCCAACCATGATCGTTTGCTCCCTGAGACCCTTCGTTTCAGCATGGGGGCCGGCGGGATCCAACATCTGCAGTGCTTTCTCCACAGCTTCAGGATGGGGTTTGTGATGGGTCACATCATCGAGAGAAACAAGCAGGTCTACAAGTTGCTCGATACCCTCCCTTGCTAAAACCGGTTGAACAAAGCTTCGCTTGGATCCTGTGAGAATAGCGGTCTTTTTGTTCGCTCTCTGCAGGCGTTCAAGGATCCAACGAGCATTTTTATTGAGCGCTACTTCGGCGATCCGATCCTCAAGGCCGCAGATGATCTCTCCTGCAAAAGTCTCAACATCCTGCACGCCGAAGCGGGCAGGCCCGCTCCAGTCATTGAACAGTTCCCGCACAATCGCCCGCCGATCCGCCTGGATGCGACGATTCCAAAGGGACCGCTTGTACAGTTCCATCCAGATTCCCAGCGTGTCGGCCAAACACCCATCCCAGTCAAAAAAGATGTGGATGTACTTCCCCGCCCCGGCTGACTTTCTCTGGAATCGTTTTTCCTTCACCATATACCTCAGCAAGCCGATGTTCTGATCAAAATAGTCAAAATGTGCTTGACTTAGAAAAATAACTAACTATACTTGTGTCAAACAGTCAACACTTGTATCGGTGTACATCGTACACCGGTACATAAACCTGTATTCAGGAGAATCAACATGAAAGCGTCGATCCAGAGTCCGCTTCTATCTCTGAGCGACCTATTGGGCAGAGAGTACACGAAGGCGGTGTGTGCGGCAAGAGCCTTCACTTCCTCGGGGGACGCGAAAAAGCTCGAATCCATTGCCGAGGAAAAGGTGGACTTCTACCCGCCGGAGTTCGAGAAGAGGGTGGATGAGCTGATCGATTCCGTCGGCACGCAGGTCTGCGCCGGCTTCAAGACTTCGGCCTGTGGAGCAACCACCGACGCCTTCATCAAAGCCAGCAAGTTCGCTATGGCTCCTCTGAGCGGCTACGGGTTCATTCGTATCGGTGAAAACGGACGGGCCTATCTGATATCGAAAAGCGAACACTACCATGCTTCTCTCGGACACGGTTTTCCCGGGTACCGGCTGATCGAAAACGCCAAAAAACTGGGTATTGCCAACATCACCCATAACAACACCCGCGGTCATATCACCCGCCATTTGGAGGAAGAATTGGTACGGGTGGCGAACGGGATCACCCGAGAGGATCGAAAGGGGTTGGAATCCGTCCTGTCCTCCCAGGAAGCCCACGTTCTGAACCGGATCATCAATCTGGAAACGGGCAGCCTGGCGGTGGAAGCCGCTCTGAAGATGATGCTGGCCCGGTTCTTCAAGCTGGACAGAACTGCTCTTGATCCCCCATATGCGGGCCGTACGCCCGTGTTTCTGGTCATCGCCGACAACGACGGAGGGAAAGAAGCCAACTATCACGGCACGACCATTCTCACCCAGGTGATGCGAGGACTTTGGCCGGGGATGTACGAAAAACTGCAGGAGTGCGGGCTGTTCGTGGTCCAACCGGTCCGTATCAACGACGGAGGCCACTTCGAAGAGCTGCTTGCCCGATACGACAAAGGGAAATTCAAAGTAGCCGGGTTCTTTCACGAGCTGATCCTGATGAACTACGGGGCGGTCCGCCTGGAGGAGCCGTTCCTGCAAAAGGCGCACCAACTGTGCAAAAACCACGACGTACCCACCTGTGTTGATGAAATCCAGAGCTGTATCTGGAGTCCCGAATTGTTCCTTTTCAGAGAGTACGGACTGGAGCCGGATTTCGTATCCGTAGGGAAGGGATTTCCCGGTGGCCAATACCCGGCCTCGAAGATCCTGACCACAGCTGGGATGGACACGCTGAACCAGTTCGGGGCTCTGGTAACCAACGGCCAGGAAGAACTTGCCTCCCTGGCGTATCTGATCACCATGGAGTTTGCACAGGCCAACGCGGCGCATACAGCGGAGCTCGGTACGTACTACGAACAAGAGCTCGAAGGGCTGGCGAAACGGCATTCCCACTGGATCGACCGGATCGAGGGACAGCGCCACCTGTCGTCGATCTTCTTCAACAGCGAAGAAAAGGCGGTCCAGTTCATCAAACATATGAACGAGGCCTGCATCGACATCAGCGCCCACACCTACAAACCCAACTGCCCGCCCTCGGCTTTGACAAAACTGCCCTTGACCGCCACACCGAAAATGGTAGACTTCCTGATCGATCAGATGGATCAAGCCCTTTCCCGGCTTTGAGGAAAACAGCGAGGAGATTAAACAATGGCACGGAGACGAGTAAAATTCGGGGTGATCGGTCTGGGCTTGATGGGCCGGGAGTTCGGCAGCGCCGCCGCCCGCTGGTGCCATCTGCTGACAGACGGACCGGTACCGGAGATCGTAGGGGTCTGCGATACCAACAAAGCAGCCAGAGACTGGTTTACCGATAATTTCGCTTCAGTAAAGGTCGCCACCTCCGATTATCAGGAACTCCTATCCTCGAAGGAGATCGAAGCGGTGTATTGCGCCGTACCCCATAACCTGCACCAGCAGTTGTACGTAGATATCCTCAAAGCGGGAAAGCACCTGATGGGGGAAAAGCCCTTCGGGATCGATCAAAAGGCTAACTCGGCGATTCTGAAAGGTTTGGCCGAACATCCTGAATTGGTGGCGCGCTGTTCCTCGGAGTTTCCCTTTTTTCCGGCCTGCCAGAGGTTGATCTCCTGGATCCGGGAGAATCGATTCGGGCGGATTATGGAAGTGCACGGCGGCTTCGTTCATTCCAGCGACCTGGACGTGAGCAAGCCGATCAACTGGAAGCGCATGATCGAGTACAACGGCGAGTACGGCTGCCTTGGGGATCTGGGTATCCACACCCAGCATATCCCCTTTCGAATGGGCTGGCTCCCCAATAGGGTCTACGCGGTGCTGTCCAACATCGTGCCGGAAAGACCCGACGGCAAGGGAGGTACCGCACCATGCCTGACCTGGGACAACGCCTCCCTGATCTGTCAGGTGGATCACGCCGGCGGCTATACTTTCCCCATGACCCTGGAAACCAAGCGCCTCGATCCGGGATCCACCAATCGCTGGTTTTTGGAGGTCTACGGTTTGGATGCCTCGGCCAAGTTCACAACCGACGACCCCAACGCCTTCACGTACCTGGAAACCAAAGGCAAGGAACAGGCCTGGGCCAGGGTGGTCGTAGGCCACAAACCGATGTTTCCCTCTATCACCGGAGGGATTTTCGAGTTTGGATTCTCCGATGGTATTCTCCAGATGTGGACGTCCTTTTTGCACGAGCTCGACGGCAGAGAGGTGTCTTTCGGCTGTTTTACTCCGGAAGAGACCAGGCTGTCCCATGCCCTGCAGACCGCGGCGCTGAACTCGCAGAGGAAGCAATCGGTCGAACCGATTCGCATTTGACTTGCGAGATCAAAGAACGAGAACAGGAGATCGGTACATGAGCAACGAAAAACCGAAAATCGGACTTCTTCCCCTCTACTTGAAACTCTACGATGACAGGGATCAGGATAAACGACCCCGGATCGAAGCCTTCTACAGGCAGATCGCCTCGGAGCTGACGCAACGGAAAATCGAGGTCGTGACTTCGCCGATCTGCCGTACCAGGTCTGAGTTCGAAGCTTCGGTGCGCACTTTCGAGGAGAGCGGGGCTGAGGCTATCGTTACATTGCACCTGGCCTACTCCCCTTCCCTCGAATCAGCCGATGCTCTGGCACGCACTCACCTCCCCATAATCGTATGTGACACGACCCCTACCTACTCCTTTGGTCCTGACCAGGATCCGGCAGAAATCATGTACAATCACGGCATCCATGGCGTCCAGGACATGTGCAATCTCCTCGTACGCCGGGGAAAATCTTTTCACATAGAGGTCGGGCACTGGCAAAAATCCGATGTACTGGATCGAATTGTTCGCCGCTTGGTGTCGGCCCGTATGGCCCACCGTTTGCGGACCCTGCGGGCGGGACTGGTGGGTGAGCCCTTCGAAGGAATGGGAGATTTCTACGTATCCCCGTCGGACTTGAAAATGACGATCGGTGTGGAAACCAGGGTACTGAACCCCAGACAATTCAAAGCCCTTCTTTTAGAGGTGACGGACAAAGAAATCCAGATCGAGCGGGAAAAGGATGAGAAACGGTTCCAAATGGACAAGATCAATGAGGAGGCCTACCGGCGCTCGGTACGCAATGGACTTGCGCTTCAGAAGTGGATAGATAAGGAAGGCATCGGCGCGTTCTCCTTCAACTTCCTACAAATCGGTAAAGCAACGGGTCTTGAGACGGCGCCGTTTCTACAGGCCTCCAAGCTCATGGCCCAGGGTGTCGGATTCGGCGGGGAGGGGGATCTGCTCACCGCTTCCCTGGTTGCCGCTCTGGCCGCGGGCAATCCGGAAACCAGCTTCAGCGAGATGTTCTGCCCGGACTGGAAGAACGGTTCCGTATTCTTGAGCCACATGGGAGAGATGAACTGGAAACTCGCCGCGGGCAAACCCCGCCTCCTGGAGATGGAATACCAGTGGAGTGAGGCGGCCAATCCGGTGTACGTAGCCGGACGCTTCAAACCCGGGGATTTCACTTTAGTCGATCTGCTGCCCCTGGAGCCTCTGCACGAAGGGGCCTACCGGCTGATCATCGCTCCGGCGAAGATGCTGAACGTACCCGGCAAGGACAACTTCGGAAGGAGCATCCACGGTTGGTTCAAACCCACCCTTCCCATCGAGGACTTCCTGGGTGAGTACAGCCGGGTTGGGGGCACCCATCACCTTGCCATCAGCTACGGGTTGAGCGTCGAAACCGCCCAAACCTTCGGTCACATGATGGGGTGGGAAACAGTGGTAATTCGGTAAAGATCGATCAAAATCACCATTCACATATGTTTGATTCTCGAGATCCACTTGTCCTTTAACTTACTACCGAACGGCGCACCAGTTTTTGTATTTCCACTCATAAAGAAATCGGGGATGAAGCCTTGCCCGGTTAGTAACTCAATCACACGGATGTTCAGCATTTGAACAATGAGAACCAGCGGAAATGTCGAGGAAGCACCGGTTTTTCTCTTCACATTATTCAAATCGATTATCATGTCCCCTACCGGTGTATAGCAGTCGAGGTGCAGGTCCACCAGCTCGTGTAGGTTCTTGCCCGAAGGATGTCGGTTTATACAGTCAGGTTCCACATTTTCGGCGAATTGTTTGGAGCTGACGCCGATACTTTTTATACCTCGCTTACCGCATTCCAGCGCGCTTTCGATCGTCGTGCCGTTTATCCCGTTTACATTGATGATCAACATGATTTCCCCGGTTTGTACCCGGTAGTAATCAAAAGCTTTTGGAACCAAAGCGGGAACGTTTTCGGTGGAAGGATGGCTTTCGAAACAAGGGGTTCCACCGGGAAGGATAAGATTATAGTTGAGAAGTGAACCAGCGCGCATGAATAGCTCGCAAGCGATCATAAAATTGTGTCCCCCGGTCCCGTACACATGAATCAACTGATCGCTTTTTACCGCTTCGGCCATCCAGTGAGCCGCCTGGTCGATCTTATCCAATTCGTTTTCCATTACCGCCTTCATTTGGGCAAGAACCCCGTTAAAATACTGTTCAAAAATTTCTACAGACATTTTTCCTCCTGATCAGACGTGTACTTATTTGGATAAGTCTTATGAAAATAATATGTTATTACCATATCCCTGTCAAGGTTCACTCAGATCCTGGCCTGCACTATGAAACCACGCATCGGTGTTTGTCTGATCGGGTTCGAGAGAAAAAGGTCCGCGAAAGCAGCGCTTTGTATTTCGTCCTATCTGGGAGTAAGCAAGGGGCTCGAAGCAGACGAAGGGTTCCCGTGGGGACTGAAAAGAATATCGCACTTGGGGGGTGCTATCGCTGAGCCTATGTTGCTTGTTTGACCAATTGCGAAGTCGTTGGTACTCTAGTTTAAATCTTGAGCACCGGGAGCAGCCGGAGAATCGGGGGAAGCCGTGCCGCAGGGAAGACAAGCCATCTACGAACTGTTGGAATCCAAGGTTGCTTGGCCGCCCGTCGTGGTCCCCTTCGGTCTCGATCCATTCGGGTGGCATGGAGACAAAGTAAGCTACAATGAATTGTGCAGTTTCGCGTTGAAGTACTGCACCTTGTTGCCAAAGGTGTATCCTTTGGAGACGCCGCTCTGCATTGGAAACGACGACCTGTACATCGAAACCGAGCAAACTCTGGAAGCCGATGCGAGCATAGTGCGCAGGCACCAACTGATAGGCGCCCCGTGCCCTTTGAGCATGGAAGAGGTCAAGAACAGCGGAGAACTGTCCTGGAAGACTCGGAAGCGCTGGATCGAGTCGGAGAAAGATTTCGCCGCTTTTCTATCCCTCGATTCATTGCCTCCCGCCGTCCCGGATATCGAGAGTGTTCAGACCAAGGAAGAACAGATCGGAGACCACGGGCTTCCCTACGCAGAGGTCAGCGACCCCTTTGGGTTGGTATCGGAGATGTTTCCCACCGAGGTTTTCTACATAAAGACGATCAACGATAGAAAACGTGTCGAAGCGTTGTTGTTTCTTGCCGCGCAGAGAATTCTCTGCAGCATCGAACTTCTATGTAGAGAGACCCGTAAACCCTTCATCCTTCGGATGATCGGATCTGAAAAAGCAGTTCCTCCGTTCATGAGCCGGGAGGATTTCCTGCATTTCGAGGGTCCGTTCTACAGCCAAGTTGCTGAAATTGCCTCAAAAAATGAGGTCCCTGCGGCATTTCACTGTCACGGTCCGATTCGAGAGATTCTCGGCGACGTCTGGGCGATGGGGTACTCCTTCGTCGAACCCTTCGAGCCACCGCCACGAGGAAACCTCACCGTCGCAGAAGCTCTGCAGATGACCGCAGGAAGAGGCGTTGTTTTTGGAGGCGTGGACGATGTGCTCCTGAGTACGGGCAGTACGGACGAGGTCCGCCGAGCCGTCGAGCGTTGTTTGAATGAATCCAGAAACAGCGGCCAACCATTCATTCTCTCTCAATCAGCCACACCGTTTTTCGACCCTTTGAGCGAAAAAGCCAAAAATAATCTGCTTCTTTTCCTCGAGCTCGCCGTAGATGGATAAACAACCACCATCGTCCGAATCCGGAAGGGAACCGGGTCGTCGTAAAACCCCGAAGATGTTCTGTGCTCTTGAACACTGATGAATTGACAGAGAAGCGTACGCTTCGTTACTACAAGAAAACATATCTAAAAAATATATAGTACATGGGGAATACGAAGAACAGATAGACAGAGGTGCTCAATATAAAACCGCTCGATGCCAGATCTGTTTTCAGGTTGAACAGCTTGGACACTACGACGGCGTTGATAGCTACCGGACTTCCGGACAACACCACAATGCAGGCGAGAATTATTCCTCGATACCCGATGAGATAGCCAAGAAAAGCAATAATGCCGGGAGTCAGTATGTGCCGGATTATAAGGATGTCCCAAATCTTGAAGATATAGTGGCGAATTCGGGCAGGATTGAAAGAGTATCCGACAGGAACAAGAAATAGCCAGGCACCTATATGAATCAGGAATATCAACGCGACCCCCAACGTTTTCGGTCGCGGTATGTCAGAGAAATTTAGAATTAAGCCGATTATTATTCCCAACATGGGAAGTTGTCTCGGATTTAAAAATAGGGAGCTGAGCGACATGCGATACTTGCTGTTATTTTTACCGATGTGCCCGAAATATTGCGCCAGCGGAAAACATAATAGATAGACTATAGGCGGAGCCAGCATCATGGTGAGCTGAGCGTATGCGTATCCCGTTTCGCCGAACAGGATAAATAGCGAAATTACGCCCACAACTCCCCGGTTTGCCATCATCACTGACAACAAAAAACTGCCCTGCTCCAGCGGGTCTTTAAATTTCAAACGAAAATATGAAAGTCCTATTCCCCCAGGCAGCAAAATCATAAGGACTCCTATCAAAGGCAGCCAGAAAAGAGAAGAGTCTATGCTGACAATCCAGAAGCTGAGGGCCGTGCTTATCGGTAACAGGACAAAAAGTTGAACGCGCATCAACCTGTCAATTGTTCTTGTATTGAACGCTGCAAAGTGTTTCAGCAGAAAACCAACGGTAACCGGAAGAATGAGATCACAAGCAAAGGAAATGATGGTAGTCAACAATGTAGTGTATTTCCTTTACTGGCTCTCTTCGTTTCATGAGATTCTGCGCCGCGGATAGAGTACTTGGATAAAACATGCTCTGAAGGAGTCAAACAGAAATTTAAAAACCCGGCTTTCTTCAACAACCAGATTCCTCCCGTGAACCCACAAGAGGTTACGCAGCATAGTTATCGAGCACTCTTTGTATAGCACACGATTGCCAAATTCATGTCGAAAGCGCGCTATGCGGACCTCAAACGGCGAATGCGTAAAAAAGGCCGACAATAGATTGACATTCCGTAAAAGCGGAATTATCATACATAATATCTTCATATGAATATAATTTAGTTTTCAAAATCTGTAAACGCTGGGGGAACGGTATGGAAAAAATAAAAGTTGGAATTATTGGAACCGGCACCATAGGACGTCAAGCTGCGGCATATCTCAGCAGTTCGCCATATGCAGAACTGGTTGCCATTTCTGACATCTCGGAGAAACGGGGCAGGGAGGTAGCAAAAACATTCAGACTCGACGAGTATTACAAAGATTATAATGAGATGTTGAGAAAAGCCTCTATAGATGTTGTTTTCATAGCGACACCGGATTTTGCACATCGAGAACCGCTCATCGCCTGTGCAAAAGCAGGCAAAAGCATCCTTGTAGAAAAACCATTGGCTATCGATCTTGATGAGGCGGATATGATTGTTGAAGCAGTAGAAAAGTACAATATCAAACTAATGGTGAACTATCGCATGAGATGGTGCCCATCTTACATCGAAGCCAAGACACAGATAAGCAAAGGAAATCTCGGTGAGATCGTCTTGGCTTATGCAAAAAAGGACGACACAATCGCCGTATCGACGGAGAATATTAAATGGGTTGAGCAAACATCCCCCGCTTCTTTTCTATCCTCGCACGATATCGACGCGGTCCGATGGTTCATTGGCAGTGAAGCAAGCGAAGTCTATGCATCCGGGGTATCCAAGGTCCTAAAAAAAAGAAACATCAACACCTTCGATGCCATCCAGGCTTTAGTGAAATTCAAGAGTGGAGCTACGACTGTTTTCCAGAGCTCCTGGATTTATCCGAATACATATCCAACAAGTGTAGATGCCGTCATCCAGATTATTGGGACAAAGGGGGCACTAATCATTGATCGCGTTAGAACCGATATGGAAGTTTACCTTGAAGACACATCCAGTTTCTTCAACAACGCGAAGGTAACAACCTTGCCTGGATCGTTTTCCTATTTCTTGAACTGCTTGGCCAACGATGAAAACCCGTCACCGTCCGCGCAGGACGGGAGGGCAATCGTTGAAATCGTCAGTGCGATTCATAAATCCATAGATTCCGGCAGCCCGATACAGTTATCCGGTTGAGATTTGATGAACGAGCTGTGCGGTTGTTGTTAAGATAAAATTTCGTCGTGATTTTATGAAATTGGATACCCCTGTAAATATGCAGTCAAGATACTTCAATCAGTCCAGGGATACCGGTAATGAGTAGATAGCTCAGATGTCAGGTAAATAACTTAAAGGAGATTCAATGAAACCCACGAAGCCAAATATTTTATTGATTTCCTCCGACCATCACCGTGGCGACTGTCTGAGCGCACTTGGACATACCACCGTCATGACACCGCAATTGGACCAACTTTCCTTTGAGGGAGTAAGTTTCACACGAGCCTATTCCACATGTCCGGCCTGTATTCCGGCCAGACAAATGATAATGACCGGCAGAGATAGCTACGGGTTTGGGCTGCACAAGTATATAGAAGGAACTGAAATTCCTCCTCTGTATCCTACACTACAGTCTCTGCTTACAACATCAGGTTATCAAACCCAGGCGATTGGCAAGATGCACTTATTTCCACAACGTTGCCGATACGGATTCGAGAATATGATTCTGTGTGAGGAAGGGCGCCGACTAGAAGGAATGCGAAGGGACGATTACGAATGGTATCTTGAAGAACGGGGATTCTCCGGAGTGACGTGGGCACACGGAATCGGCAACAACCAAGCCGCGGCAAGAACGTGGCACCTCCCCGAAGAGGTTCATTCTACAAACTGGATTACCCGTGAAGGTTGCAAGTTCCTGGAGAGAAAAGATCCGAGAAAACCATTTTTCCTGTGGATTTCTTATACCAAACCACATCCGCCCTATGTCCCACCCCTTGCCTATTGGGAGATGTATAGAAATCGGATGATTCCCGAACCGGCAAATGGCAAGTGGCTTGATGAATTACCGATACCACTGTGCATTCTGGACTCTTGGAGCGGACGCAACGTTGATCTGGTGGACAGACAGGAGAGAGAGAATGTCATGCGTGCCTATTACGGTTTGATCACCCAAATAGACAGTCAAATAGGCTTTCTCCTGGGTGATCTGCGAGAACATGGCCTGCTCGAAAATACTGTCATAATATATTTTTCCGATCATGGTGACCTGATGTGGGATCACGGGGGAATGTTCAAAGCAGCATTGTATGAAGGATCGGCACGCGTACCTCTGATTATCAGGCCACACGTAGGATTTGAATGGAAACGATACGGCCTGCAGCCTGGAGAGAAATTTACTTCCCCAGTTGCCCTATATGATATCATGCCGACACTACTGGAAGTCGCCGGAGCAGAAATACCGGCGAATATTGAGGGCATTTCCCTGTTTTCGAAAAACAAACGGGAGTTCCTGTGTGGAGATTATAATGGAGACCATTTCGTCACTGATGGGAGAATGAAGTACATATGGCACCGTGCTGGAGGCATCGAACAACTGTTCGATCTGGAAAATGATCCGAAAGAAGAATACAATCTGGAAAACAACGAGAAACGTAAATCATTCCAGAAACTGCTGCTCCGATTTCTAAAGGGTAAAGATCCTATTGCAGGAGGCGATGTTCTCTTGTCTACTCCTCATCCTGGAAACACGATTACGAGGGGAAAAAATACCTGGCACAACCGGGGAGCTCATTACTAGTTGCAAGGCGGCAGCACGTCTTATACAAGTTTTCAGTCAGACTACCGATGATTTACCACTTGGAAATGTCGACGACTCGTCCGCTTCTGGCGGACTCATGGATAGCTACGCCGATCTTTGTCGACTCAATCCCTTGCTCAGGGGACGCGTATCTACCTTCCAACTCTGTGATAGACACCCCGCTTCTCAGGAGCACAAGGTTTTCTATAAAATCGTAAATCGAGTCGTTCAGATATCCGTGTGTGATAGTACCACCGCGTTTGGCAAAGGTACGATGCTTTCCGCCAAGATTGGGGGTCTCCATACCTCTAATAGTTGAACAGCCTCGGGCTCCACGGTACTGGCTGTTGACTTCCATAAAGCCTTCCGTACCTACGAACTTCACTCCCTGTCGAACCGAGGCCTCATGAGAGTTCGGAAGTATCACCGATGAATCGTAGGTGATAACTGCGCCGTTTCCGTAGGTGACGCTGGCCTTAACCGAGTCATAGATATCGATGCCCATTGAGCTAAGCTTTCCCTTAAAACCGCTTGCATACACCTTCTCAGGTTTGGGCATTCCCATCGCCCAATAGGTGAGATCGATCATGTGTATTCCGAGGAACCAAGCCGGTGAGCCCTGATCTTCCCAGGCTTTTTTCCCGATCATTGAAGTGCCTACTTCTAGCACATCCTCCATCCAGCAGTAACCGTATTGGATCGTGCCTAGCTCGCCCTCCTCGATCCTCATTTTTAAATCTATATGATAGGGATCAAAACGCTTGTGAAAATCCACCTGCAGGAACAGGTCCTGCTGTCGAGCTTTCCGAGCCATTTCTTTCGCCTGGTTCAGATCCGTGGCGAAGGGTTTCTCGACCAACATCGGCAGCCCTGCATCGAGGCAGTCCATGACTACGTCGTGGTGAAGATGGTCCGGTGTAACAACACAAACGGCATCCGGCTTCGCTCTCTCGATAAGCTCAATGTGTGTCAGATAGCCGTGAAGCCCATACTCGTCCGCGATCGACTGCCTTGTCTGGGGATTGATTTCAGCAAAGCCAACCAATTCGACATCACCAGAAAGGCGTTGCCGCTGTGACAGGGCGTTGAGATGGATGCGCCCATATGTACCCGTTCCAATGATACCAATTTTAATCAATTCTCTATCTCCCATTAATGTCCTACCGTGTGCTACTTCAGAATTCTCTCTACTTTGAGCTCGCCGTTGCGCCAGGAGAAAACAACCACTGGTCCCTTTCTTCCCGGAAATAATGCAAGATCTGACTCGGCCTGAAAGTACCTAGCTGGGTTGGTTGAAGCCATTTCGAAGGCATCTTCGATCGAGAATCCGACGGTTGAGGCGACGAACTCACAGCCCTTCTCAAGGGTTTTAACCGCACCGCTTAAAAGGTCCCTTCCCTCGCTCTTAACCCACAAACCCCCGTTCTGGAGAATCACCTCGTTTTCGTTCTTTACGTATTCGCCGTCAGGCAGCCCAGACAAATGCGCCAGGTCCGACACCAGAATAGAGTGTCGAGTTCCTTTGGATTTGATGACCGCCCTGAGAGCATAGTCGGGAATGTGATACCCGTCGGCTATGAAACTGGCCCACAGCTCATCAAGCGAAAGCTGGGACCAAATGATATTGTGCTGCCGGTGTATCATCGGAGCACAACCGTTGATTAGATGCGACGACAGATCGGCACCAGCCGCAACGGCTGCAAGAATGGCCTCATGGGAGGCGTTGTGGTGTACCAATCCTACCCGAACACCTTCTCTACGCAGCTTCTGAATAAACTCCAGGGAACCTTTGCGATCTGGAGCCAGAGAAAACAGTCCAATATGACCGAGCGCTGCCTTCTGCCAACGATCGAATTCCTCCGGATCCGGATCTCGTATATACCTCGGGATATGGACGCCCCTGTATCCTTTCTCCGAGGATACGTAGTGACCTTCCAGATGAATGCAGTGAGCGCCCGGAGCTGCCCGGCTCGAAATCGATTCTGCAATGATCTTTAAATTTCTCTCAACGAGCTCCGGGGCTTGCGTGGTGACGGTTGGGCACCATTTGGTAATCCCGTGTTGTTCCAGTCCTTCATTGACGGCGGCAACTTTCTCGACGGTGAGGTCTTCCGCGGAAAAGCTATGGCCGAGCATGCCGTTCACCTGTATATCGAACAGTCCAGGCGATAACCAATATGATGTCTCTAACCCAGCTTTCGCTTCGATCGGCGTCAGACTTACCAAAGTCCCGGTTTTGTACGTTGCCTTGAATACATCGGTCCTTCCCGCAATCCGACAGAGCTCGCCGAAAGACATTTGTACCTCCTCGAAATCAGACAGCAAAATACGTTGTCTCTGTTTTCATATTATTCTTTCAAGACTCACAGCTATTACCAAAATATTCATATTATGATAATATCTTTTTGTCAAGGACGGACAGGGAAAGTCATATATCCATTTGAGGGGGGCCGTCAAACTAAAGGACTACGATGCCAGGTCATTGCCTGGCCGATCGCACATTCAATCCAAACTGAACGCAGTATCAGAATCCGCGGCCTGAAACACAAAGCAACTACTTGATTTATTTTCATAATATGATATGTTGATCTTATAATATTGGGTTTGGGTACAAGGTGTGCCGTAGGCATATACCTTCAAAAATCTGTTATAAGGAGAGACGTATGAAAAGAATCATACCGGGTCTAACAGTGTTGCTTCTGATACTCGTCTTTCTGGGCACCGTTTCTGCTGGCGGGCAGCAGGAAGCGGTAACCGGAGGTGCGGAAGTACAGGAGCCCGATTTGCTCCGCATCCGCTCTGTGGACTGGCTCACCCAAAAGGCTTTCATCGGTGAAGCGGCCGATAAGTTCATGAGCGAGCATCCGGGAAAGAAGGTGACTTTCGAGTCCTTCGAGGGCAGGGATGTGAATAAATATATCATCCAATGGTCCGGTGGTAAGAGCGACATGGATCTCCTCGTTGTTGAGAACCCTGAGGATACCACGGCTTTCATCATGAAGGATATGCTCTTCAGCTTCGACGAGCTGGGCTTCTGGGAGCGTTTTTCCAAGGACAAGCTGGTGGCGTCGATTCTCGATGTGGGCACGCTCAGGGAACAGGTCTTCTACCTTCCCATCATGGGCGAGATCTACTGGATCAATACCAACAAGAAGATGCTGCAGGAGGCAGGAGTAGCCGACAAGGACGGCAATATTCCCCATCCGAAAACCTGGGAAGAGCTTGTGAACATGGCGGGCAAAGCCACAGTGGGTAGGCAGGCCGGTATGAGCATTCGTCTGGACGAGGGCAGTACGGAGAACAGCTTCTATAGCGCCCTGAAGGGATTGCGGGGCAGCTTCTTCAAAGAGGATGGTGTAACATTTGTGGTGGACACTCCGGAATCCAGGACGATCCTCAAAGCCTGGAGGAAAGGCGTAGAGAACGGCTGGATCACCACAATGACCATGACCGACCGGAATGCGGGACGGGTCGCCTACACTGCGGGCAAGCTGGCCCTCCTCTACGAGAGCGGCTCTCGCTGGCCGGAGGCTGCCCCTTTCATCGGCAGCGCCAACACCGGGCCCCTTCCCTATCCGGGCGGTCTGGAAGGCGGCAGCATGCTCTTTATAGCAGGCTTCGCCGTTCCCAAAAAATCCGAGGCCCCCAAGACAGCGCTTCAGTTCATCCAAGAGATCTACATGACCGACCTATTCCAGTCGAAGATGTTGAACGTTTACGGAAAGATGCCGTCTCTTAAGAGTGCCTATGCTTTTGCCAGCTCACCGGAATGGGAGCAGATGCTTACTGCCACCCGTCAGAGTGTTCCGGCACCCCAGTACCGGGAGCACCATGTGTTTACGGCTGGCCTGGCGGACAACATCCAGGCCTACCTGCTGGGCAAACAAGATCTCGATGCCTGCCTGAAGGCAGTACAGGAAAAACTGGACAGCATCGACAAGAGGATCTACTAGCAGAATCATAGGTGTTAGGGGTCTCCCGCAACGCTGTAAAAGGGAGACCCCTCTTTCGAGAGAGGATTTTGGATATGGCCATGACGAGGGTGAAGCGCAAGCGCGTTGCGGGCTTTCTCTTTGTGCTGCCCGCATTTCTCTTTGTCCTGCTCTTCATGATCTTTCCCCTGCTCTACTCCTTGTTTCTCAGCACTACCAGCTACAATTTTGCCTACGATGCCTCACCGACCTTTATATTGTTTAAAAACTACATAGAGATCTTCAAGGACCCGCTGTTTCTCAACTCAATAAAAGTGACCCTGGTGTTCGTTGGGTTGGGAATCCCAATCGGCATCATTACACCGCTCGTTCTGGCCCTTCTGCTCGACTCGCTGGGCAGGAGAACGACGCTGTATGAAAGCGCCATCTTTGTTCCGCTGGTAGTGCCGATCTCTCTGGGATGTCTCATCTTCCTGCTCATGCTCGATCCAACGAATGGCTACATCAATTTCTTTCTTACCAAACGCCTGGGCTTACCGGATTTCAACTGGGTGGGAAAGGGATGGACGGCGCTGTTGATCATGGTCCTGATCAGCAACTGGGAGATGGGCTATCAGGTCATTTTGTTTTTGACCGCCCTCAAGGGTGTCGATCGCGCACTGATAGAAGCGGCCGAAATCGACGGTGCCAGTGGCATCCAAAGAGTATTCTACGTCACCCTCCCCCAGATACGGGAGACCACGGCGGTAGTCAGCGTGCTGGCCATAATACGGGCCTTCAAGATATTCGTGCACCCCATGGTGCTCACCCGGGGAGGACCGCTGCATGCCACCGAGACGATCTATTTCTACCTTTACCGCACGGGATTCGAGTTCTTTGAGATGGGCAAAGCCTCGGCCATGGCCTATTTCCTGAGTTTCGCGATTCTGCTGGTATCGGTATTCAACCTGAAAATATTCAAAACGGATTAGAGCGCTTCATGATACGGCTGAGACGAATAAAGGGTTGGCAATTACTCGTTCACGTGATCTTAGCGGTGGCCTCGTTCGTATTCATCTTTCCGTTTCTCTATATCATCGGCACGGCTTTCAAGACTGAATTCGATACCATCAACAATCCGGCCCTGCTCTCCTTGAATCTGACGCTGGAAAATTTTCAGATGATGGCCGCTTCGGGAGTGAAGCTGGGGGCCTACTACCTCAACAGCGTGATCCTGACGGCGGTTAGCACGATCATTGTGGTGATCATCAGCGCTGCCGGCGGCTACGGCTTCGCCAAGTTCAAATTTAAATCAAGGAAGCCGATGCTGATCACAATGCTCCTGACCATGACCTTCCCATTGGGAGTGCTGCTCATCCCCATGTACATCATGGAGTTCAAGCTCCAGATCGACGATACTCTGATCGGTTTGATCCTCCCGAATATTGCCGTGAACACTCCTTTCGCCATTTTCATCATGCAGGCGATCTTCAAGACCATACCGGATGAGCTGATCGACTACGCCGAGATCGATGGCTGCACGCCTTTCCGGACCTGGCTGCAGATCATGATTCCGGTGGCCAAGAATGGACTTCTCACCGCCGGCATCCTCTGCTTCCGCAGTGTCTGGGGGGAATACACGTTGGCCAGGACTCTCTCCTCTTCGGTCCGATCGATACCTCTGTCCGTCGGCCTGACCTTCCTGAAGTGGGAACGCTGGCACTTCGGCATCATGTCGGCGATCATTCTGCTGGCGATCATCCCCCCGGTCATCATCTTCCTGATCTTCAGGAACTATTTCCAGCGCGGCCTGGCTATCGGCGCCGTCAAAGGATAAAACCTCTTCGCTGTCGAGGATAGAGAAATTATTTTCGACATCACGGAAAACAGGAGTCCCGTGACGGCAGTCGAAATTTTACAGCGGCATTTTTGTGTTGAAAAACATTCAATATAGAAGGATATCTCCACGAGGGGAGATTGTACGATGATTCATCCGGATTTGCTCGTACTAAACGCCAATATTGTCACCGTTGACAACAAGAATTCGGTCGTCGAGGCGGTGGCCGTAAAAGACGGTAGAATCGCCGCCCTCGGCCCAACTGGAGCGCTTAAAGACCTTGCGGGACCTCACACAAGAATCATCGATGCGGGAACACGCACCATCGTTCCCGGCTTTATCGATGCCCATTGCCATCTGCTATCTATAACCGGCAGACAGACGTTGGATGTAAACTGCTCCGCGGACAGGGTGCGGAATATTGACGATATCGTAGGAGCCTTGAAGAACAAAGCACACGCCACTGCTCATGGGCAATGGATACTTGGCAGCAGCTACGATCATGCCAAACTCGAGGAACGGCGCCATCCTACTCGATGGGAACTCGATAAGGCGTCCGCCGACCATCCCATCCATCTTCGTCATGTCAGCGGACATCTCGGTGTCGTGAACTCCAAAGCATTGGCGGTTTCTGGAATCACCCGGCGCACAAACGATCCGCCGGGCGGTTCGTTCGACCGTGACAGCAGTGGCGATCTGACGGGCTTGTGCCGAGAGCAAGCTGATTTTCTATTTATCCCGGGTATTGGTGGAGAACAATCCATAATTCCTCCTCCCACAGAAGAACAGATGCGCATGGGGTTGGAAATGGCTTGCTCGCAGTACAACAGCTTGGGGATAACAAGTGCAGGAGATGCTGCCGTCGGTCCCGCCGAAATCGCCGCATACGAAAGTGCACTCGCTGCGGGCAGCCTGACCGTTCGGGTTTATATGATGATTCTCGATAGATATCTACCCCTCTTGAGGCAACTGAGTCTCCGCACGGGGTTCGGGAATGATTACCTTCGAATCGGTTCGATAAAAAGCTTCGTTGACGGAGCGATCGCCGGGGGAACAGCATGGCTCAACGAACCGTATGAGGGTCGTGAAGACGATTATGGAATCGCCACAAAAAGGAGAGAAGCACTTCTTGAGACAATCTCCAGTGCTCACGCAGCCGGATTTCAGGTTTCCGTACACGCAAATGGTGACCGAGCCATCACCATGGTGTTGGACGTTTTAGAAGAGGTGATGGGAAAAATTCCCAGAAAAAACCACCGACATCGAATCGCACATTGCACTGTTGTCGATGAAGAGATCTTGTCACGGATCAAAAAGCTAGGGGTCGTGGTCCTCCCTTTCTCCACCTACATATACCAACACGGAGACAAGATGTCTCAATACGGTTCAAGAATATCCAGAATGTTCGCTCATCGTTCCTTCCTCGATTTCGGAATTCCCGTGGGTGGCAGCTCGGACCACCCTTGTGCTACCCAGGATCCTCTGCTGGCGATTCAAACCATGGTGACCCGCCGGAGCTCGAATGGAAACCTCCTCGGTCCCGAGCAAAGAATAAGAGTCTCGGATGCCATCCGCATCTACACCATGGGAAGCGCGTATGCTTCGTTCGAAGATCATCTAAAAGGGTCCCTCGAAACCGGTAAATTGGCGGATTTCGTGATTCTTGGAAAAGATCCCAACACGGTACCGCCGGAAGAGATTCAAGAGATCTCGGTCGACAAAACATTCGTCGGGGGAAAGGAAGTGTACTCAAGGGCCTGATCAGCCCTTCACACCGCCTGCAATCAACCCGCGCACAATGTATTGCTGAAATAGGATAACGAATAACAGCGCGGGTAGTGATGTAATGATCGCACCTGCACAAAGGAGATTCCACTCCACAAACGCATCCGCTACGAACTCCACCACACCGACCGGCAGTGTTCTGGCCGCTGTCGTGAAGGTGGTGATCGCGGGTAGAAGATACTCATTCCAGGAAAACAGAAATACCATAATAGAAACAGCAGCGATGGCCGGAGCAATACAAGGAACCAAAATATAATAGAAAACCGTGATTCTTGAGCATCCGTCGATCAGTCCGGCTTCGTCGAAGTCTCTGGGCAGATCATCGAAAAAACCGGTCAGCAGCCATATCGCGATGGGAAGGTCGAGGTAAACGGCGGTAAGAATCAGAATCAGATGCGTATCAAGCAAATTGAATGTATCCCCGAGCATGTACCAGGGAACCAGCAGAGAAATGGGAGGAAACAATCGGGTCGCTATTACCAGAACGAAGAACAATTTTCTCCCTCTGAATCTGAATCTGCTGAAGCAGTAAGCAGCAAGAGAGCTTAAAGTGATAACGATTGCTACCGTCGGAATTGTGACGAGGAGACTATTCCTTGCGTATAGTATAAACGGCCTCTCTCCGAAAACACGGATGTAGTTATGCAGAAAATACGACGGCTTAGGGGATAGCGGGTTACCGAAAATCGTTTCCAGACTTTTCAACGAAGTAATAAAAGTCCAGATGATCGGGAATATCAGTATCAGAGAAAAAACGGCAACAACAAAATACATATATAGGGTGGGATTCTTTATTGTTCTTCTGAGGCTCATTTTGATGTCCCCGTTCACGCTGTTCTCTTACTGCTTCTGTACGAGAGAGACACAAAAATCACGATTGTGAACATCACAACCGACAACGCCGAGCTGTAGCCGATATCAAGGTAAACAACCCCTGTCTGATAGATATATGTGGTGAACACCTGCGTCGAGTCGCCTGGACCCCCTGAAGTCAGCACTCCAATCAACGTATATGTCCTGAAAATGAATATACCCACGATAATCAGCGTGACCTTGATCGTCGACGACATAAGCGGCAATGTTATATACCTGAATCGTGAGATACCCCCTGCTCCATCTATTTTAGCCGCTTCGTAAAGCTCATTCGAAATTCCCTGAAGTCCCGCTAAGAGAAGGATCGTGATTAAAGGAATCCGCGTCCAAGAGTCCGCTAAAATAACCGATATCATCGCGGAAGCCGGACTACCGAGCCAGGCTTGTGGCTGTTTCAGAACGTGAAGATTCAGCAAGATGCCGTTGACGATTCCAATCTGATCATTCAAGATCAGTCGCCATATCAGAGCAGAAACCGCCACCGGTATCGCCCATGGCATTAGTATCGAAGCTCTCCAAAATCCTTTCAGCTTATCTATTCCATTCAAGCAAATACCGAGAATCATAGACACGACAAAAGAAATGGAGAGCGATCCGATTGTATACAGTACGCTGTGCCAAAGATATTCCCAGAACAATTTGTCATGGATGATAGTGTTGTAGTTCTTCAAGCCTATGAATTCACGGGGAACGCCAAGTTGAATATCGTAAAAGCTGGCATCTATTACGTAGAACACGGGCCAAACCACAACGGCGAGCAAAACGATCAGATTCACCGATATGACTAAAAACACGAAATTTTTTTCTAAGAATGTAGAACCTCGTATCATTGCTATTCCCGCTTGTCTTCCGCCTGCCCATTATAGAAGCGGGTACCCATAAAAGGATACCCGCTTTATGAAGCTATTGACCGTTGTCAAAACAACTTGCCAGACTTCTAACGATCAGTCCTGGAGCAAGTCAATCTCACTTTGCAGGCTATCGAGAGCCTCCTGCGCCGTCCCTTTTCCGAGAATAGCATCGCTAACCGAAGCATGCAGCATCTCAACAATCTGTTGCCTGTTTTCAAACACAGGAATCGTAATGTACTGATTGCACTCACGGAAGAACTCAGCGAACGGAACGTCGAGAGCGCCCGGCATATTCCAGATGTTCTTATTGCAGCGCCCATTGCGCTCCATCAGCCATTCGTTTCTGGCGGCCTGCATGCTCCTCAAAAAATCTAAATACAGCATCGCAGCAGCCTTCTTCTTGCTGTATGCGGAAACTCCGAACATGCTGGGTCCGCCGGCAATCCTGCGCGGAGCTCCTTTTGAAGGAAGAGGGATGTGGGTCATACTGTACTGTTCCCAAACCGCGGGAACCTCCTTGATGAACTGCCAGTTCATCGACATCGAGGTACCCATGGCGAGTTTTCCACCGGCCATTAGTTTTCCCACATCAGTGGTCCCGTACGTGTTTACTCCCGGGGGAACAACTTTGTACTTGTTGCGCATATCAACCATCAGTTGAAGAGCCTGTACCGCTTCCGGGGAGTTGTAGATGATTCTTCCGTTTTGCACGAACTCGTGTCCCATGGCTACTGCCCAGGCATTGAAGCAACGATTCGTTGCGTACCTTTCGCCGGCGTTGTAGGCCATTCCATAAATGTCTATCACACCGTCTCCATTTGTATCCTGGGTGAGCTTTCTTGCATATGTCACCAGCTCGTCAAAGGTTTCAGGGGGTCGATCGTATCCCGCTTTGGCGAGGAGGTCTTTCCTATAGTGCAGCACATCTCCGGCACCACCGCAAATATACATGAAAGCGTAGTAGCTTCCATCCTGATTGAGAGCATCCAACACTGCCTGAGGAAAATCGTTCTCGATCGCCTCGTTCCAAAGTATGTCGCAGGGTTCGAGCCATCCCGCCTTGACATAGTCGATATAGTTCTCAGTTTCAGTGGTCATGAAAACCAGGTCGAGCCTATCTGATTTGGCTCTCAGTATAGCGGATTGTTTCGTGTGGAGAATCGATTCCGGCACGACCATCGCCCGTGCTTCGATGCCCGTGAGCTCCTCGAAAATCTTCATGCTTTCCGCCATGGCCGGATCATATTCCAGTGCCCCGGAATTGGTGAACAGGATATATTCGATGCCCTCCGTTGCCTCTTCCCAACCTTCAGGCAGGACATACTCTATACCGTTCACCCGATCGCGCATTGGCTTGGGTTTGTCCCATTGGATCTTGCTGATATCTCCGATCTGTCCTACAGCGCCTGAGTCTTTCTGCCCGCCGGCCAAAGCTGCCGTGACAGAAACCAAAAGAATCAACAAACAAATCACAATCCTTTTTTTCATCTTTTCCTCCTTGGTTTTTTTAGGATATTGATTTCAAACCGATATCGTTTATTATCTACAGATTACCTCCTTTATAATACATATTATGATAATACTTATTTTATCGGATAGAATAGAACTTGTCAACAGATTTGTGCAACTGCACAAACGAAAATTCGGCGCGCCGGCGGACAAAACGTTCCTTATGACTCAATATAATTACTAATATGATAATTAATTATTAATTGATTGGTTTTTAGAAATGATTGTTACCATTTGTTGTAAAAAAACTTTACAAAGTTTTCATAACATAATACTATATTACTAATTTTCAACCGGAGGAATTTTTAATGGAAAGTAAAAGCAGCAGGGTTGGACCTTACGGGATTCTCCATAGGCCAATCGATATCAAAGAGCCCGAATATGAACTCCCAGAAGCCGAGAAAAAGCGTAAATCCGAAGCCGAGCGGATGGACAAGAAGGGTATGATGTACTCTGGGAAAACGGTAGTGGAGCAAGGCAGCAGTCTTCTTGTACCTCCATCGAATGTTGCTGAGTTCGTGAAAGATGGTTTGACTATCGCGAAAACACCTCCCAAGGTAGAGTTCGCTGTTGTCCCTTACGCGTACAGGTTTTTTGAAGTACCCCGGCAGCGCAACGTGGTCGGCCCCTGGTCGACTTGGGGACAGGCTGTTTATCACAAACCGAGCGGGGCTTTCTATGCGGCCACGGGAGATCACGGTACGTACAACGCTCACCTCCATCTTATCAAATACGACGCCAAGAAGAACAAGGTGGAGTGCCTTCCGGAGATCAACAAACAAATCGGAAGAACAAGAAAGCAGTTCGGAGACGGAAAGATTCATGGTTTTTTGAATTTTTATAAACCGAGCTATCTCGACAGGGAACATCTTTGGTTCTGCACGTACTGGTGCAAATACCCGGAGCCCACAGAGCAAGACTATGCGACCGGATATGAGGGTGGTTATGTAATGAGTTATGATCCGGTTACCGGAGATCTGGTCGACTACGGCGTCCCCATGCCCAGAGCTTCCTGGCCTTATCACCGAGTTGATACTCAGCGTGGTTTGATGTACGGGGTTGGATTCTTCAATGAATTCCTGGTTTGGGACATCGAAAAGCAACAAACAAAATGGTCGGGCTATCCCCCTTCAGGGAAGACCTGGTACAACCGGTGCATGCTGGTTGATGAACAGACAGGCTTCGTGTATTCCAACAATACCGAATCTCCTGAGGCGAAGCTCCTCAAATACGATCCGGGGAAGAATCGAATTTTCGAGCTCGACTGCGGGATGCCGCGCAATAGTCGATCCGGCAGCATCGATCCTATCCGCTGCCATACTCGGGAACGAGGGCAGGACGGACTGATTTGGGGCGTCTCGGGCTCCGGTGAGATCTATTCCTTCGATCCGGACAAAGAACAGATCAAAGGACACGGCCCTGCATGGCCGGGATGGGACTCCTACGTTTGCACGATCGACCGCAGTCCGGGAGGACGATACCTCTACTATACGATCGCGGCACACAGCCGGGCGTATCTTTACGGCTCGCCGGTAATTCAGTACGATCTGTATACGGGAAAAGTCAAAGTCTTGGCCTTCTTGTTTCAGGATCTATACGACAAATACGGGTATATAGCCGGAGGCTCCTATGCAATCAAGCTCGACGACGGGGGGAAAAAACTGTTCATGATTTGGAACGGCGATTTCACCGACGTGGACGAGCTACGCGCGAAACCGGGCTATAACCCGGCCGACACGACCAAGTACGGAGTACCGGGAGAAAGGGACGCCTTTGGACACGTCAGCGCCATCGTACTGAATATCCCTGAAAGCGAACGCTCCGAATAGCCGTCAACAATGGATCTGTTAGACCTTCGAGGCTGGTGTAAGGAGCATTTTACCCCTGTTTGTTCTCTTGGTGTTTTCTGAGCGCACGACGTAGGAGACGGGCTCGATACAGGCGAAACCCTCGTTATCCGGACTGAAGACAACAACAGAATCGAAGGTCTCCGGCGATGGGCCCATCACCCTGACGCGGGTGTTTAAGATATAGGAGTCGGTCTCCAAGGTGTAGGTGACTTCCTCGCTCGCTTTGGATGGCGTAAACACGTCGTTCAGACCGCGATTGAACCGGAGGACGGTCGTCTGATCCTTCTCCGGAATTGTCACCGAAGCGGTGCCTCGATTTTTCAAGTCGTAATAGAAATGGATTCCCGTGGCGACGGGATGATCGGCCGTTACGTCGAAGGCGATCTCCAGTGTTCCCTCAATTAGGCTGTATGTCAGGGATGCAGTGAAATCAAATCCAGTGAGCTCCTTGAGTTGGTAATCGTGAAGCCGGTCATCTCCCTTGAGGTATCCGGTAACTCGATTATTATCTTCTTGAAAAATCCAGGAGGCGTACCTGCCCACACCGTGTTGGAAAGGATCTCCAACATTTAATTTCCGTAGGTGCTCTACGTGCGGAAATCGGTCGTAGTTTAGTTCCGGGAATTTCGCTCTCTGACTAAAAAACGGAAGAATGATTGGGCCCAGTCCTTTTCTGTATTCGAGAAATTCCTCTTCTCGATGCAAATCGAGCAGTTGTTCCCCCTTTACGGAAAATCGAACCAGAGACATTCCCAATCCGGGAGCCACGAGGACATCCACCTCACCGTCTTTCAATGCGACGCACTCACCGTATACTTCATCAATCCTTTTCATACTGTACTCTTTATAATGAGCAGCTGTGCTAAAGATTTCTTTTCATGAATCGCTCTATGCTTTTCAAATGAAGCACCATGCTCCGTTTTGCTTTTTCGGGATTCCCTTCTTTAATAGCCGCGAAAATTTTCTTGTGGTATTTTTGGCTTTCCCCCGAAATCCGTATCTGATCATCCTTCTTGAGTGAAAAAACTTCCATCTGCTGGATGGCCAGAGCCTCACTAATGTTGCGCATCATGACCTCCAAGAACGGATTCTTGCTCATTTTACTGATGAACAGGTGAAACTCATGATCCGCTTCTGAATAGTGCGTGTGATCGTTCTCCTGTATGGCCTGTTCCAGTTTTTCCAGCAGCTCTCCCAGGGCTTCCAGCTCAGCATCTGTTTTTCGTTGGGCTGAAAGTTCAACAATTAAGGGCTCTACCAGTTCCCGGGCTTCCAGCAGTTGTATCACTCCGGAACGATCGAGAAGTGAACTTAATCCTGTGACTGACAACATTCTGTCTGCTGTGATTTCGTTAATGTAGGTTCCCCGACCCTGGTACTTTGTCAAGATCCCCTCAGATTCCAACTTATTGAGTGCTTCCCGTATCGTAGTCCTGCTGATTCCCCAACGTTCGCACAGCTCGTCATGTGAGGGGATGCGATCTCCAGGTTTTAACTCGCCTTTCCCAATAGCTACCTTTATTTTCTGAATGACGATATCTGAAAGGTTCGTTCTTTTTATCAGGTCGTTACCGGACATAGTGAATTCCTTTCATAATCATTAGTGCTTTGCAGGACCGCGCTGGGATGCACAATTCCCCCAGGTAAATGTCTCGCTCGCCACGTCACCAACCCGGTGGTTTCTGCAGTATGCGTGACAAAATAATAATATGAACATATCTTGTAAAGAGCATTTTTACAAGGACCGCTACAACGAGACGAAGTGTTGCCGGCAACTTTTTATCGTTCATTGCAGAAGCCCAAGCTCCGAGTTTTTTATTTTAGAATTTGATGTACTCGAAACAGACCTTTTTCCCAGGAGAACACGGCCAGTGGGGCACACCTCCCCGGGTATAACTGCATCTGCTTTTCGATGCCGAAGTATCGCGCCGGATTTACCGTAGCCATAAGCAGGGCTTGTTCCAAGGGAAACCCGGCTTTAGTTGTCAGATACTCTACGTCCAAGTCAAGAGTCTTTGCGGCTCCGCTCAAGAGGTTGGTACCCTTCTCCTTTACCCACAGCCCACCGTCTTTCAACACCACCGTCATCTCGTTGGCCTCGTACTCCCCGTCAGGCATTCCTGAAAGGCTGGACAGGTCGGAGATCAGGATAGAGCGCTCAATCCCCTTGGCCTTGATCGCCGCTCGTAGAGTGTAGGCGGGAATGTGGTAGCCGTCGGCGATGAAGCTGGCCCAGAGTTCGTCCAGTGACAGCTGAGACCAGAGGATGTTGTGCTGACGATGGATCATGGTCACACAGCCGTTGATCAGGTGGGAGGACAGATCGGCGCCGGCCGCTGCCGCGGCTCGTACCAACTCATGGTCCGCATGATGGTGAACCAGACCGACCTTCACCCCTTCCACTCGGAGCTTGGCGATAAAGGCCAAAGCCCCTGTGCGTTCCGGAGCCAAGGAGAACAGGCCGATCCGGCCTCCGGCAGCTTGCTGCCAGCGATCGAATTCCCGCGGATCGGGATCTCTTTGAAAACGCGGCAGGTGCACGCCCCGATAACCCTCCTCGGTGGACACATAGTGACCTTCCAGGTGTATGCAATAAATCCCCGGAGCCGCCTTGCGCTCCACCGCCTGATTGACGATACGAAGATTGCGCTCCACGATCTCGGCGGTGTTGCTGCAGATCGTCGGACACCAGCGCAGGACGCCGTGTTTCTCCAACCCGTCATTGATGGCGGCGATCCTGTCAATATCGAGATTTTCTTCACTGAGACCGTAGCCCAGCATGCCGTTCATCTGGATGTCAAACAAGCCGGGGGTCAGCCAGAGGCGCACTCCCTCAACCGCGACGGAGTCGAGCGGGCGCAGGGATTCCAGACACCCGTCCCGAAACAATATTTCGAATGCTCCCCTTCTCCCAGGGATGCGACAGATTTCCTTGAAGGTCATATTCACTTTTCCTTTCGCAGGTTACAGATGTTTAATTCTCGAGAACCACTTCGCTGTAAGCTCCTCCCCTTGCGGAACTCCTTCCTTCGTATTGCCGCTCATATAGAAATCGGGGGTGATACCCTGTTCCACGAGCATCTCGATGGCACGGGCGTTGATCAATTGAACGATCAGAGTCAGTGGGAAAGTAGAAGATGCACCGGTTTTTCGATTTATTTTCTCCAGATCGAAAATCATATCACCGACGGGGGTATGGCAGTCGATGTGCAGGTCCACCAAGTCATGAAGATTCTGTCCCGATGGATGGCGGTTGGCACAATCCGGCTCCACATTCTCGGCAAACGAGCGCGAGCTGATGCCGATGCTGCGGATGCTGCGCCTACGACATTCCAGGGCGCTCTCGATAGTCGTGGAATTGATCCCGTTTACATTGATAATCAGCATCAAGTCCCCCGCCTCGACCCGGTAGTAATCGAAAGCCCTGGCTGCAAGTCCGGGAAGGTTCTCTGTCGTGGGATGGCTTTCAAAGCAGGGGGTTCCACCGGGCATGATGATGTTATAGTTCAGCAGTGATCCTGCACGAGTGAACAGCTCGCAAGCAGCCATGAAATTGTGCCCCCCGGTTCCATAGACATGAACGATCTTGCCCTGTTTCACCTCCTCAGCCAGCCAACCTGCAGCCTCCTCGATCTTATCGATTTCCACATCCATGACCTGCTGCATCTGGGTAGTGACTCCGTCGAAGTACTTTCGGTACAATTCTGAGTGCATGGGTTTCTCCTTCGTCAACATATTCTTCATACGATATTATGATTTTTTTATTCTATTAAATACCTCCAAACCCGTCAAGTCGAAGAATCCGTGCACAAGAAGAACGCCAGCCGGCAGGCGGTCCGGAATTGTTCAAGGTCGAGCCATTCATCCTCCTGGTGAGCATTGTGCAGCCCCATCCCCATGCCTACTGAGGGTAGTCCCGCTTCGACGAGAGAGTTGGTATCCATCCCCCCTTCATCGGCGACAAGAATCGGTTTCAGTCCGCATGCTCTGACAGCTCGCTTTGCGGCCCGAACCACCGGTTCTCGTTTGTCGAGAGAAAAGGGGTCGTACTTCGGACCTGCGGAGAACGTGACTCTGGCCACTTTCCCGGTTCCGTCTCCGCTGTTGTAGCGCGCCACAGTCCGGCGAAACTCCTTCTTCCATTCTTCTATGATTCTGTCCCGAAAGCTTCTATCAAACGAGCGCGCCTCCATCAATGCATTCAGTTCGGGCATCACCTGATTGCTCATTGTACCGCCGTGCAGCACACCGAGATTGGCTGTACCCTTTCCCTCTTGATTGGAGATCGTGCCGTGCCAGCCGTGATCGATCAGTGTCGCCAACGCCCTGGCTTCTATCTCCGCAGCTGAAATTCCTTTCTGTGGTCGCGAGCCGTGCGCGGCGATTCCGTAAATCGAAATGTACAACCGTGCGACACCGATGCTCGTACATACAACTTCCCCCACATCTTCCCCGTCAAAGTTGAAACCTGCCACGGGGGGCGGGTTTCCGAGCAGGGTGGCATCCAAGGCTTTCGAGCCTACCAGGCCCAGCTCCTCCTGAACAAAAAAGACGAACGTACAGGGGGGGTGGCCGGAGCCCCGTCTTGAAAGCTGTTCGACAGCCTGAAGAAGCACGGCGCAGCCAGCGCGGGCATCTGCGCCGAGGGAGTGTCCCTCCGCGCGATTGACCAGACGAGTGCCTTCGATGCCGGGATCGCTTCCTCCCGCAGAGGCGATGGTATCCATGTGCGTAGACAGGAGCCGACGTGTACCGACGCCTTTGCCCGGTAGATCGACGATCAGGTTTCCCGTCTCCCCGCCGTACGCGCTACGCTGGTGGGCATCATCACTGCGGATGCAGGACTCCGGAACTCCGCTATCGAGAAGCATGGCACGAATCCGATCTGAAATTCTCCGCTCTCGGCAGGATTCCCCGGGCACGCGGATCAGCTCGATTAGCTGTCGCACTTCAGCTCTCAACGGCTTGAACCTCCGGATAAATGACTAAATCGTTCGAGAGTCTCTGAAAGACAGGTAAAGTGTTTATCGGTGTAGACAGGCCGTGCGGCCGTTCGAAGCAGGTTCTTTCTGGGTTCGGAGGGATAATCCAGATACTTCAATTGGAGGCCGCGCTTATTCAGGGCAACAGCCAGGTCCTTCGCCGCGGAGGGATCGGCGAGGAGCATCGTGACGATCGGCCCGCGGGGGTCCGAGACAACCGGGATGGCAAAACCGTTAGCAATTTTCCTCATCCTAGCTGCGGATTGCTCCATGACTTTCCTTCTCTCCGGTTCCTCCGCCACAATTCGCAAGGCTTCGAGGCAGCCGCCCACTACCGGAAACGGCGGAGGCGTGCTGCCTACGTAGTTGACCGCTTTCCGAATTTTTTCAACCCATCGCCGTGAACCGGTGATAAACCCTCCGTACACACCAAGAGCTTTGCTCATGCTCCCCATGACCACGACGGAATCGGGATCCAGAGAGAAGAGTTCGGCACAGCCTCGTCCGCTCGAACCGACGGAAAAAACCCCATGGGCGTCGTCGATGAACAACGGGGCGCCGCATCCCTCTGCAACCTCGGCGATTTCCGCCAGGGGAGCGATCTCACCACCGATTCCGAACAAACCATCACCGGCGACGATCGGCGGCCGCCCTTTGTGGTTCGAAAGCCGTTTTTTCAAGTCCGCCGCATCGAGATGGCGGTAAGTCTCGATACACAAATATGCCCCGCGCATGCCGAGGTACAGATTGGGATGGCTGTTTTCATCGCAGAACACTGTATCGTATTCGTCTGCTGCAGCGGCAAAAAAAGCCGGCCCACACAGGTAAGCCGCTCCCTGAATGCAAGCGTCCTCGGTCCGGAAAAAACCCTTCAGCTCATTTTCGAGTTGCTGGTGCAGCTCGGACCAACCGATCGACCAGCGCCCGGCTCCCGTGCTGAATCCGCGCTGTCTAGTCGCCTGACAGGCAGCATCCGCTATCCTCGGTTCGCCGGCCAATCCGAGATAATCGTTTCCCGCAAAGTGAACAGGTTCCATCTTCTCAATCTTTTATCAGCCGCCGGATAAAAAATGGTGCTGTTTACTCCAGTATTTCTTCACAAGCCTGCTCGAGCACGGCAATTCCCTCCCGCAGTGCATCCTCCTCGATAGACAGGGGTGGGGCGATCTTGACGCATTCGCCGGCGACACCAACGGGAGCGAACATCAACAGGCCTTTTTGAAAGCATCGCTCGTTGATCCGTAGAGCGGTCTCAGCATCCGGTGTTTTCCCTCCCGCTTTGACTACCTGGATCCCCGCCACCAGACCTTTGCCGGTCACGCAGCCCAGCACCGACGGGTATTTCTGCTGAATTCTCTGCAGTCCAGGAACGAGTATATCGCCCATCCGCTCCGAGCGTTCGACAAGCTTCTCCCCCTGGATGATTTTCAAGCTGGCGATCGCCGCAGCCACCGAAAGGGGATTGGCTGAATGGGTGGAGGTCATCGAGCCGGGCGGATAAAGGTTCATGATGTCGGCCCGCCCTATCACCGCGGACAATGGCAATGAAGAGCTGATTCCCTTGCCGCACACGATCATGTCGGGAATGATATCGTAGTGCTCGAAGGTGAACATGCGCCCGGTTCGTCCAAATCCGGCCTGTACCTCGTCGAAAATCATCACGATATCGTGCTTTTTGCAGAACTTCTGCAGGCTCTGCGCATATTCATAGGGCAGAAAATCCGGGCCTACTCCCTGATACGACTCTGAAATAACCGCTGCGATCTCCCGTGGCTCGACTCCTTGCGCTTTCAGGCTACTGAGGAACAGATCGAATGAAGTGTCCTCATTCTTGAATCCGTCAGGAAACGGGACCTGAAAAAAGGTCTGACCCTCTCCGACGATCCATCTCTTGCCTTCCGGCTGCCCGCCCGCCAGCTGAGCCCCCATGGTTCGTCCATGAAAGGCATTCTGGAAGGACACGGTACAGCACCTTTCCGGGCCATATTTCTCAAGGGCATAGGTCTTGGCCAGCTTGATGCTGTTCTCGATGGCTTCACTACCTGTGGTCAACAGGAAAACCTTGTAGTGGTCAGGATCCGGGCTGATCTTCCGAAGGGACTCGGTCAATTCAGCCCGCTTCTCATGAACGAACACATAGCTGGTCAGCAAAGGCCGATCCACTATCTCTCTTACGGCCTGCAGGATCGCAGGTCTGCCGTGGCCTGTGTTGGCGATCAGCACACCGGAAGACCAGTCTATCCAACAGTTACCCCAGCGGTCCCACACCTGAAACCCCTCGGCTCTGTCCCACACCACCGGGGGCTGTCCCATCATGGAACGAGGCTCCGAGTTCTCCAGGGTTTTGAAGATTTCCAATGACTCCGGTACAGGGAGCTTGGTTCGGATTACCCGGTACTTGGTCTCCACAGGCGGCACCTCAACGGGTTCGAGATTGTATTTGGCATTTGTCATCTCATTTCTCCTCTATGTGGGGTTCAGGTTCATAGACGATCTGAACAATCCGCCCCTCTCGAGTGATCGAGCTTCGAGCGGCTTCCACAACCAATTCGTTTATATAGCTATTAGCCGGGGTTGCGATTATACCCCGGTCATCGATTTCGCGGAGTAGTCCACGCCTGCACTCAAGGGCCTGCGGGACATCTAGAGAGGAGCAGGCCTCTTCGATTCGGTGAATAGTACCGAGGAGAGACGCTACAGAATCGTAACCGTACCCAACGGGTTTGAAACCGCTTCCTTCCCAGGGAACAAGGCGGTAGAAATCTGGATTCACGAAGTTGAAATGGCTCCCGCCGGGCCCGAGCGGCTGGATGTAGCTGTGTGTTACCCCCCGAAACTGATCGTTGTGTTTAATCAGCGAGCCTTTTCCGCCTCCCTCGCAGAAGAGGGTCATGCACTGTTCATTGCCTCCGGCCCCTTCGTCGGGGTAGCCCAAGCCGTTGATTACGGAGAGCACCGCGGCGTTTTCGAAGTGCACTCTTCCATGGGACCACAAATAGCCCTCGTTCCCATTAGGAAAACGCCCTGTTACGCCCGTCACTAAAACCTTCACAGGCTTCAATCCGGTGATGAAATAGACCAGGTCCACGTAGTGACAGCCGATATAAGTAAACGGATCGGTCTTGTCCATGGTGAACCAATTCTGGAAATTGGAGTAGCGATAGAAGTAGGGCTCGATCAATTTGGCCTCTCCTATGCGAAACTCCCCGAACTGACCCATGGCATACCGCCTGCGGGCAATTAGAGAGCGGCGATCGAAGCGTTTGTGATACTCGATGCCAACGAACAGACCGCGTTGATAGGCCAGCTTTCTGATTTCCTCGGCCTGGCTGTATTTGAGAACCAGCGGTTTGACGCAGACAACATGTTGGTTCGCCTGCAATGCAGTCATGACCGCTGCGTAATGAAGAGGATCGGGCAGAGCAACGAACACAGCCTGACGCGGTTTCATGGAGGCGATTACTTCCCTGTAAAGCTCAGGGAAGCTTCGGTCCTCCGATTCCTCTATCACTGGGAAGGGTGTGAAACCTAGGCCAGGGAATCCCTCCGAGAGCTCCCTATTGCTTTTCAACGACTTCAACGGTGGTGTGTTCAGCGCACATACATTGATGCTTTCCACAATACCCAAACGTTTCAAATGATATACGGACGGCAGGATAAGATCGTTGGTGATCATTCCACCGCCGACAATGGTTACCTCTAATCCATTTTTCACGGCGTATCCCCAGAGATCAAATTAGTAGTATTAACATCATATGATATTATATCTATGTTGTCAATAAGCTCTTGGGACACGAAAACCGAAGCTTGGTGTTCCGTCTTGACACGGGTTGCTCAGCGCCGTAAGTTTTCGCAATATCAACACATCCCCACAAGAAGGATCTAGACAATGACCAACGAAGTTCGTCCTTTCCGCGCCCTGCATTACGACCCCGAGAAGATCGACAATATCGGGCTCTGCCTGGCTCAGCCCTACGACGTCATCTCGGAGAAGCAGCAGAACGCCTACTACGAGCAACATCCGTATAACGTGATCCGCCTGATCCTGAACAAGGAGCAGAGGGGAGACAACGAGACAGACAACCCCTACACCCGGGCGAAGAACACCCTGGAACAATGGAAGGCAGAGGGGGTGATCCGAGAGACGAAACGATCCTCCTTCTGGGTGTACGAGCAGGCATTCGACATTCCGGAGATCGGGCGTAAGAAGGTGAAGGGATTCATCGGCCTGGTGCGACTGCGGGACTACGAGGACCGAAAGATCCTGCCTCACGAAAAGATCATGGCTATGCCTCTCGAGGACCGGGTCCTCCTGATTCAGACCTCGGCAACCCAGTTCGAATACATCTGGAGCATATACCAGGACAAGGCCTATGTGATCGACAACATCCTCGATCACACTGAGAAGCATCAGCCGATCATCGATTTCTACGAGGAATCGACCCTGGTTCATCACAAAATGTGGCGCCTTCTCGATCCTGACCAAAGCCGGATCATCTCACGGACCATGGAGCACCTCAGAATCTACATAGCCGACGGGCACCACCGCTACCAGGCCATGCTCAACATCAGGGACGAGATGAGGCAGAAGCATCCTGACGCCGGTCCGGACGCACCCTGGGAGTTCATCATGATGTTTCTGGTCAACTCCGAGCATGAAGGCTTGACCGTCCTCCCGACCCATAGGACTTTGTACAACCTGCAGCTGACAAACTTGAGCGACCTGCACCTCTCGATCCTGGAACACTTTCACGTCAAGAGCTACTCCTTCAACGGCGGCAACGATGAGGAGGTACGAAGTCGTTGGCTGCGGGACCTGCGGGACGCCGAGCCCGGAATGCACAAGTTCGGTGCTCTGATCACCAAATTGAACCGCTATTTTCTCATCACCCTGAAGGACTCCGAGGCCTACGAGGAGATGGTGGATATCGCCAATTCCTCGGAGTGGAAGCTGCTCGACGTGAACATCCTCAACACTTTGATCCTGCAGAGGATCATCGGACTTTCGGAGGAGCAGCTGTCCGCCCAGTCCAACGTAGCCTATACCAAGGATCTTGGGGCGGCTCTGGACTCGGTACGGGGCGGCACGATGCAGGTGGCCTTGATCCTCAACGCGACCCGGCTTGCGGATATCATCACCATCGCCGAGAACAACGAACGCATGCCCCGTAAATCCACCCACTTCTACCCCAAACCCCTGTCGGGTTTAGTCTTTTTTCCTATGGGAAAAAAACAGAATTCGTGAGCGTCGCGCGAGCCGACTCGCTTTTCATGGTACAACGTGCACAGTTTACACACCCTTGTTGCGGCAATATGATCGTGAAAAGCCAGACGGGATTCCTGAAAGATATAGTCACTGCCCTGGATGCTTTAGCCCACGCGACCCTTTTCAACGTTTTTGATGCCTCCTCCGGGTATAAGGCCGATCTTTTCATCCGCAAAGACCGCCCCTTCAGTATAGAAGAGTTTAAGCGGCGGAAATCTGTAGACGTGCTTGGTCTGCCGTTGTACCTGGTCGCGTCTGAAGACGCCATATTGAGCAAACTGGAGTGGGCTAAAAAGAGTCAATCTGAACGACAATTCACAGATGCCTTGGGGGTTGCAATCGTTCAAGCGGAGACACTCGACTGGAAATACATGCAATCATGGGCACGAATATTGGAGCTGGACGAGTATTACCAACTACTGGTCGAAGAAAGCTCGAAATACCGATGACACGACCTTCACTAACTCAACGCAACCGCAATCGACAATGCTCAGCCTGAGATTCCCAGCCTACGCAGCTCTTCCACCCCTTTCCAGGTCAGGGTGATGAGCTGCTCTCCATGCTTCTCCGCCCAGGGATGGGCTCCCCAAAGCTCTAGCAGCAGCAGTGCCAACCCATCTCTGTCGAAATCGTCCACAGATTTCGGTAGATGAACGATCTCCCTGCTGAGGCTTTCCCGCCGCTTGATCATGGCAAGGACCCCGGCGGCCGCTCCTAAGCCCAGATTACGGGGCGGCACGCCCTGCTCCAGGGCGATGACCATCGTGCCGTAGAGGCGGTCGTCGATGCCCAGCTTTCTCGGTTGATCCCGACCGACCCGCTCAACCAGGTCGTTCAAGTTCGGATTTGTCATTCGCACAAGAAGATCCTCGGCGTACTCGGCGTATCCCTCCGCAGTAAACAGCGGATCTTTAATCTGCGCGTTGGCTCGAATCAGAGCGGCTCCGGACTCCCCAATGAAGGCCTTCCGGGCCGTCACCATGATCCAGGGATCTTTCCCCGCCTCGGACATGACCCGATATCCCTTGAGATCGGCCAGATAGGCGATCAATGCATGGATGGCGTTGTGCCCGTAGAGCTTGGCTTCCTCGAAGGGAAGGAGGTCTTCCTTCTCGATGAACACCTCGATTCCCCTTCGGTACCGAGGCAGGCGGATCTCGGATATCAGGATCCGGTTGAACTCCTCGACAAGGATCGCCCGGGGAAATCCCGGAGTGATGGCTGCCAAACCGAGCCTGTCGAGCGTTTCCGGCTCCGATATCACCCCGCTCATTTTTGCGATGACCGTGTTCAAATATTGAACATTCTTCCGCATCGATGCAGGAATCAGGGGGTACACCTGCTCCCCGAGGATCTCCGCGGCCCGGTTGTTGTTCTCCGCCGTGTAGACGATTGTCTGCAGATTCTCATTGGCAGTGCCAATTCGAGCATTCAAACCCCGGGCAAGCAGGTTGACTACGCTGGTATTTCCGCCGCCGGCGTAGATGTTTACATTCGGCAGAGCCGTACACATTTCATCCGAGGCTGCGACTGATTCTACGAACTGATCGGCCTCCTTCTTATTCTGGGAGTTGAACAGTTCCACTCCTTCCACTGTGGCTCTGTCGATTCGATCCGGCCTAGCGATATTTACGGTGTAGCAGCCTCCGTTCCCTCGAATCGCCTCGATCAGTTTTTCATCAATGTCCAGCACAGCGAAGCGGCTGAAGTTCCCCGTTTGGTACGCTTCGTAGAGGAAAAGAGCGCTCTGGATTGGGCCGAATCCAAAACCCGCATAGATCTTGTCTTGCCTGGATTTCATCTCTCTAACCTTTCATGATACTATCGAGGCAATATTGAGCCATTAATCGAGAATAGTCAAAACCCCGTGCGCCCTAATGGGGCAGCAGAGGATTTTTTAGTGAAAGCGGAGGCGAAGAGAGATCGATAATATGTTGAAGCCAAGTCTTGATCCCAAAGACCTGAGAAAAAGAGTTCGGGAGATCCTGCCCGAAATCACGGAGATCCGCCGCGGTCTGCACAGAATTCCTGAAATAAAACTGGAGGAGCGGCAAACTTCGAAAAGGATTCGGGAGCTTGTCGACGACACCAGGATCGAGCTCTTGGAACCCTATATCGGCACCGACGTAGTCGGACTGCTCTGGGGCACAAAATCCGATACCCATCGGGATGCCGCCGATCGAGCACCCAGATCCGGCATCAATGTGACGCTGCGCGCCGATATCGATGCCCTCCCCATCGAGGAGAACAGCGGTAAGAGTTGGAAGTCCGAACACAGCGGCCGAGCTCATTCCTGCGGCCACGATGGTCATATGGCCATACTGATCGGGACACTGAAGGTGCTTGACGGACTAACAGACCTGTTCGAGGGCAGCGTCCGTTTCGTGTTCCAGCCTGCCGAGGAGGAGGCCGGGGGCGGCAAGATGATGGTGGATAAAGGGTTGCTCGATACCGACCCGAAACCCACCGCTGTCTATGCTCTCCACGGCTGGCCCGGCATCGCCACCGGCACGATCGCCGCGATCCCGGGACCGGCGATGGCTGCCCAGGACCGCTTCCGCATCACGGTAAAGGGGAAGGGCGGACACGGCGCTGTTCCCCATCGGGCCATAGACCCGATCGTTACCAGTGCCCAAATAGTCAGCGGGCTGCAGACAATCATATCCCGGTCGATGGAGCCGGTGGCCGCAGGGGTGGTCTCCGTGTGTACGATCCATGGAGGGACCACGAGCAACGTCATCCCCGATCAGGTCACCATGGAAGGCACTACCCGCTATTTCGACAAGAAGATCCAGTCCCTGATCCGTTCCCGAATGAAGGAGATAGTTCACGGTATCTGTACCGCTGCCGGGGCTGCCTACTCCTTCGACTACAACGAAGGCTACATCCCCCTGGTGAACAATCCCGACAAGGTGAGCTTTCTCAAACAGGTAGTGGCAGCTTATCTCGGTGAAAAGACCTGGGTTCCCGATCTTCCCCAGGTGATGGGGGCTGAAGATTTTGCCTTCTACCTCGACAAGGTCCCGGGAGTGTTCCTGCGGTTGGGTTTGGGGAAAGACTCGCCGAGTCTGCACAATGCCCAGTTCGACTTCAACGACCGGGCTATAGAGGCGGGGATCACCGTAATGAGCGCCCTCGCCTTGGAAACCTTGGGTGGAGAGGCTGATAGATGAAACGAAACGCGATCGTGGCCCAGTCCGGAGGTCCCTCTCCGGTGATCAACGCTTCCCTGCTCGGCGTCCTCGAGGGCTGTCGAGATTTTCCCGACAACATCGATAAAGTGTACGCCGCCTGGCACGGGGTAGAGGGAATCCTCCTGGAAGAACTCGTCGACATGTCCGCCCAAGACCCCGAGGAACTTCGGCTGTTGCGTACCACCACTTCCGCCGGCGCGGTCGGCACCTGTCGCTACAAGCTGACCGAAGCCCAGAGCGAAGATTTCGAGCGCATCATAGATGTGATGCGGGCACATGAGGCGGGCTACTTTTTCTACATCGGCGGCAACGACTCCATGGACACCACTCACAAAGTTTCCCGGCTGGCGGTCGAACGGGGAGTTGAGCTGGTAGCCACGGGGATTCCCAAGACGATCGACAATGACCTGGGCGACCCTGAGTTCAAACTCATCGACCACACACCAGGCTACGGCAGTGCCGCACGTTATTGGAGCTATATTGTTCAAAACGTGAACGAAGAGAACCGCGGAATGAGTGTTTCCGAATCGGTCTCTGTGCTACAAGCCATGGGCAGGAAATCTGGCTGGATTCCGGCGGCAGCCCGGCTGGCCGACCCCGAACGGGCGATTCCTCTACAGATGTACTTTGCCGAAGGGAATCACACCCTGGAGAGCCTGGCGGAAAACGTTAACCGGGAGCTGATCAGGAGCGGTCGCTGCATCGTGGTGGTCAGCGAAGGATTTGAGGTGGGCAGCCTCGGCGAGATGCGGGACGGCTTCGGTCATGTCGAATACGGGGCCAGTCAGAACACGGTGGCCCAGGCCGTGATCAATTATCTGAACAAGGTCGGACTGAAGAGCCGCGGATACGCCAGCGGCCAGGTCCCTGGGGTATTGCAGCGTTCAACCTCGATCTTTTCCTCCACCGTAGACATAGAGGAGGCCTACCAGGTGGGCCGAAAAGCGGTGGAGGTGGGCGTGGGCGAAGGCAGCGGCTGGATGGCCACCATCCTGCGGAACTCCGACTCACCCTACAGTGTACGCTACGACAAAGTCCCTCTGGATCAGGTAGCAGTATCCGCACGCCAGCTTCCCCCCGGTTGGATCACCGCCGATGGACTGGATGTAACCGACTCTTTTCTCCGCTACGCCCGCCCTCTGATCGGAGAGCAGTGGCCCAAGATCCCGATAGAAGACGGATTACAGCGCTTCGCCCGCCTGCGGATCCGTTTTATCGACAAGAGGCTTCCCGACTACCTGCCGGTCAGGTTCCGAACTAGATAGAGACTCCTCTTGCTAGACCGCTCCGGTTCCCCATACGGGGTATCCCGGATAACCAGACCAAGCTCGACAAGACGCGAAGCGGGAAAATCATGCGGCGGTTGCTTCGGGCACGCGCCTCGGGCCAGCCGGAGGGGGATGTCAGCACCCCGGAGGATTAGTTCGGGAAGTATTAGTCACTCCGCGGGAATATCGAAATAGCGCACCGCATTGTTCCAGCAGATATCTTGAACGATCCGGCCCAGATGAGGCATGTCCGCCGGCAGCTTACCCTCTTCCACGTCGCGGCCGAAGATGTCGCAGACAAGGCGGCGGAAGTAGTCGTGTCTTGGGTAGGAGAGGAAGCTGCGGGAATCGGTGAGCATGCCCACGAACCGGGAGATCAGCCCGATATTGGATAAGGCTTCGATCTGCCTGGTCATCCCGTCTATCTGATCGCTGAACCACCAGGCGGAACCGAGCTGCATCTTACCGGCAACCGAACCATGCTGGAAGCTGCCCAGGATCGAGGCGGCCATCTCGTTGTCCCTTGGATTAAGAGTGTAGACGATCGTTCTGGCCAGCTTGTCGCTGCTGTCCAGGCGATCGAAAAAGTGTACCAGCGGCCGGGCGATCTCGAAATCACCCATGGCGTCAAATCCCGTATCCGGACCTAGGGAGGCGTACAGACGACTCGAGTTGTTGCGAAGGGCGCCAAAGTGAAACTGCTGAGTCCACCCCGCTTCTGCGTCCATCCCGGCCAGCTCGAAGAGTACCGCAGACTTGAACTTCAGGATTTCTTCCGGTGTCAGCGAACCACCGGCACGAGCTTTCTTGAAGATCGCTGCGATCTGTATATCCGTGTAGACTGCGGCGTAGGGTTGCTCGATGCCGTGATCCGACAGCCGGCAGCCGACCCGATGGAAGAAGTCGTGACGCTTTCGAAGGGCCTCGAGAAATGTCGAGTAGTCACCGATCATCAGGTCCGCAGCCTTTTCCAGCTTCATGATCCAGGCAGTGAAATCCTGTACTCTTTCCACCGCCATGGCCTTGTCCGGCCGGAAGGCGGGCAGCACCTTGACACCAAACGTCCCTGCAGCGAACTCCTCGGCCAGCTTCTCGTGATGCTGGAGATCGTCGGTGGGATCGTCGGTCGTGCAGACCACCTTCACCTTGAAGTGATCCATCAACCCTCGGGCACGGAATTCCTCGGTCTGCAGTAGAGCGTTGCAGTGCTCGTAGATTTCTCGAGCCGTTTCCGAACAAAGAAGTTTGCCGGTAACGCCGAAGGGATCTTTCAACTCCATATGGGTCCAATGGTAGAGGGGATTGCGCACCGTGAAGGGAACGGTTCCCGCCCAGGCGGCAAACTTATCCCAGTCCGAGGCATCCCCGGTGATCAGACGCTCCTCCACTCCGAAGGCCCGCATGGCCCGCCATTTGTAGTGGTCCCCGGCCAGCCAGATTTGCTTCAGGTTCTCAAACTGACGGTTCTCCGCCACTTCCGCCACCGGCAGATGGCAGTGGTAGTCGAAGATCGGCATGCCTTCCGCATACTCGTGGAACAGCCTGCGGGACGGCTCCGTGCTGAGTAGAAAGTCCTCGTCGAGAAATATTCTTGCCAATGTGCTACCTCGCTTTTGGGTAATCTTATCGACCGGTTTTCTTCACCCCAAGGGTTTCCAGATGCCGGCCGATATGGGCCTCCAAGGCTTCCCAGTACTCCTCTATGTGTTTGTGAAGAGCAGCGAAAAACTCACGCCCGATTTCTTCATCTCTAAGCAGCTCCCCGTAGGTGATATGGATCAGCTGCCGGCTGTCCGGGTTGTCAAAAAAGCCCGAAAGGCCGGCATCGGAAATCTCGGAAAGGGGGGGAACGTTGTTCAAGTTGGTAGTGACGTGGTAGTAGCTGGTCGCTTTGCCGAAGCGCTCCAACGCCGCTCCATGGAGCTTGCGGTACAGCTCGGGTTCTTTCACCGCGATGACCTTAACCGCCTCCAGCCAGTTCGTCCCCGCCGTCTTGATATGAAAACGTCCCCGGGTGAGCTTTCCTACGGCGGGAAAGGCGGAGAACTTGTCGCTGCCCGAATGAACCGAGATGCGGTAGCCGAATTTCCTGGCCAGAGCGGCGTGGGTGGCAAAGGTTCGCTCGAACTCTTTCAGATCTCCGATATAGTCGATCCCCTTCTGGAACTCGCCGACGAAGCGCGGTGCCAGGGAAGCGATCTTCATCCCCATTTCTTTAGCTTCCAGGGCAACAAAGACATGAGCTTCGGGAGTGGTGGGCGTTTCGGTCTCGTCAACCGAGAGTTCGAAGTCGAAGGCTCCCTCCCCTTTTACCTCCACCCCGGCACGGTACAGGCGCCGAGCATGCTCGACGGCCTGGCCATAGATCAGGGCGGTGCGGGCCAGGACATTCCGGGAGAAGCGGATCGATTCCCCTGTGTCCAGATCGACCTTCATCGACAGGTAGGTGTCTTCGATCCGGCGGCGATAGCTCTCCTCGAGTCGCCCGTATGCTGCCATGACCTCTCCGTCACTCTTGGCGGCGTACTCCTTCCTGATGTAGTCGGAGACATCGGCGGTGATCATGGTGAAGCCGATGTCCAGGGCGGTGCGCACCCATTCTTCGCTCTTGAGGTGATCCCCGTCCGCCCCCCAAGGTCGCTCAAACCCCTCTTGAAATACGGCCCAGGTCGAGGCGTCCAGCACCTGCTCGTAGTCTCTGCCGGTCAAGTCCAGTTCCCGGACCGACTGCTGAGCCAGAATCGGACAGGCCCTGTACCTGCTGATGACTCTGAGGTGCCCGGGACCGGCTACCCCGAGACGGTCCCCTACGCCAAAGGTGACCTCCTGATCGCACAGGGGAGACGGCGCAGTAAAGGGAAAAGCCCGCCGCAGGGCAGCGGCATTATCGTGGCTCAGTTGACCGATCAGAGCCTTACCCTGATCTTCCTCGGAACCGCCGGCCAATTTCACGGTTTCCCCCTCGAATCCCTTCGGCACGCCGGAGGAACCGAATATTCCCAAAGCTCGATCCCAGGCAAAGGCCGGCCCATCGTGAGACGCCCCTGGCATCTTCAGCAGGGCGAACACAACATCGTTTTTCTGTTTCAGGGAACTGGGATACAGGAGGGCGAGTGCCTTACGGCTCTCGGCGACACCGATGGAGAGCGCCTTTTCACCGACCAACCCCGCCGTACGGGCCTGCTCCAGCCACCGTTCAATCACTTTGCGGTCGATTCTTCTACTCATATCACTCCTCCGATTTCAATCGGTGCAACACTTCCCCCGCGTGGTCCACGAACAGCACGCCTTCATCTTCCCGATTCTGGTAGTCCTCCAGCCGGATGGAAGCCGGGTCCATATAACCTAGAGCGAGCTGCCGGCACATCTTTTCGGGAATACCCGTAGCTAATATCACTTGTATGCGGGGTTTCTCCACCCCGTTCTCAAAGGTACCCAAACCCCTCACATGGGCGGAATGGGCAAGGACCCCTCGGGGTACGTCTTTGAACCGATCCATCTGCTTGAGAAAATAATCAGCCACGTGATAGCCGACTTTCTCGAGATACCGCCCCCAGGTGGAGGAGACCTCTTTCAGAGAAGGCGCGTAGATGATAAGCTTGCCCCCTTCGGCTACCACCGGTTCGAGCTTGTACATCACCTTGCCGCCGACCCACAACTCATCATACATCTCCGGAGCTCTGCCTATCACGGTGTGGTACGGCGCGTCTTTGTAGCGGATATGCATCTGTTGGGATAGGTCAGCTGCCCGAGACCAGGCTTCTTCCGCGGTTCCCACGTACAGACCCGCCAGGCTGCCGGAAGTTTCGGCCTGGCCGCTACCGTGGCCCACGACCATGCAGACGCAGTGTCGGGGTACCGACACCATTGCAGCAGCCCGATTGACCATTTCACGGACAGGGGTGTTCTTCCTGCCGATGATCTTCCAGCAGCTGATCACGGCTCCGAGCCAGTGAAAGAAGTGCAGGAAATCCCCCCCGGAAATCCCGGGGAAGAGGTACTTGCTGCCCCCGGAAATCCCGACGACCTCGTGGGGAAAAACGGGACCCAGGATAAGAATAAGATCGTAGTCAAAAACCGCCCGGTTAATATCCACATCCACCGCCTCCCTGAACAGTCCTCCGCTGATCTTCTCGATCTCCTCCTCGGAGATCGTGCCGATCTTGGTCAAGGTATCCGGCAGGTCCCAGCGGTGATTAAGGAACCGGTTATCGGCAAACTCCTCGTCCTTCCGTTGCGGGCTGATACCGTACAACTCGAGGATCCGATCATCATCGAGGGGATGATGCGATCCCAAAGCAACCATAAAATCGAGCCTTTTGGTTTGGCTGCCTATGACCTCTTTGACAGCGGTGATCAACCGGGGCAAAGGACAGGTACGGGTGGCATCGGGGGTAAGTACCAGCACCTTCTTGCCCGCCACCAGTTCGGAGGGTGTACCCTCCGCTATTATAGCCTTGGCCTCCTCGAGGCCGATGTCCAAATCCGGATTTCCTCTTCCCTTTACCATGAGCTCACTCCTCTCTAATTTTTTTTCCACGGAGGCCTGTCCGGAAGAAGCTCGTTGAACTCCTCGATCAGCTTGTCCTCGTAGTCTCCGGCGTAACTGCCGCTGAAGAAACGATCCAGGGCTTCGTTCAGCAGGCGGTCCCAGGATTCCTCCTCGCTGCCGGGCTTGACGGGATAAAACTGGGCTCCTACCGCTTTGGCTGCTTTCATATCTCCAGGGGCATCCCCGATCATCAACATCTTCTCCGTTGGATACTTGCCTCCCGCCGCCAGGCCGAGATGCTCTTTCTTCTTTCCCAACTCCTGACCGGCAATGATGCGAACGTATTTGGCGATATCGTGTTCAGCCCACTCCCGCTGCAGAGCTTCGCCGGGCGTGCCGGAAACAACGATGACATCCGCCTTTTCAACCATCTTCTCAAGAGCCTGCCCAACTTCGGGAAAGGGCGGCACATCCACCACCATATCGGCGATTGCGGCATTGACCGCTTCGGACCACTTGAGGGTCTGAATCAGATCCGGATCAGGATTGCCTTCGATCTCTTGCTTCAGCGTTGGATTCCCGAGAGAGGGTGCATTGGCAACCCACTTGCGTAGTGCGGGTACCTCGGGGATCTTGACGCTGCTCTTCTGCACCTCCGGGCGATCTTTGAGCAGATCGAAAACCCGCAGCAGCGCGGGAAAACGGTTTTCTCCCCGCCACTGGGAGTAGAGGTTGACGAACTCCGCCGCCTCCCGGGCGTACTTGGAGATCGACTGCAGCTTCCAGTGCTTGACGATGTTGGGGACGAAGCACTCCTTGTGCTTCAGCTCCATACTGGGGAAAGCACATCCGTCGGAATCGATCCCTATAAAAAACTCTTTCTTTGGAGCTAGATGCTTGAGGTCCTCTTTCGTCATTTCCTCTATCTCCTTCGTCTGCGTTCACGTTTGGGGATTATTCAGAGTTACGGCAGCCAAACCCTACAGTACCTCAGCACTCCTGACTCCGCATTTGGGGTGCGGGCTATATGTTGTCGATCAGGTAGCCCCCGTCCACGGCCAGGGAAACTCCGGTTACGAAGCCGGCAGCCTTGGAACTGGCCAGGAAGAGCAGGGCTCCTGCAAGCTCCTCCGTCGCGCCGAAACGACCATTGGGGGTGTGGGCGATGATCGCTTTTCCCCGTTCGGTCAGCTCGCCGGTCTTCTCATCGTACAGAAGGGCTCGGTTCTGTTTGCCCACAAAGAATCCGGGAGCAAGGGCGTTTACCCGGATCCCATGGGGAGCAAACTCCTTGGCTGAGGCTTGGGTCAAATTGAATACTCCGGCCTTGGCGGCGTCGTAGGCCCAGACACCGGAGAGGGGGATGTATGAAGCCATTGAGGCCATGTTGATGATCGCCCCCTTGATTTTGCTTTTGATCCAATAGGCGGCAAAGACCTTTGTGGGGACCATCAACCCCGCAACCAGGTTCAGCTTGAGCACGAACTCGAAGGTCGCCATATCCTGATCCACAAAGGCACACTTTCCTCTGTTCCCACCCACTCCATTCACGAGCAGATTGGGAGGTCCGAAAGCCTTTTCCGTGGCTCCGATGGCGTTGGCCACAGCGTCTTCGATTCCGGTATCGACCTCGTAGCCGAAGAGCCTGTCTTTTGCCCCTTCTACGGTTTCGGTCAGACGGCTCACGGCCTCATCGATGGCGCTACGTTCAAGTTCCCATAGGGCGACCTTTGCCCCTGCTTTGAGCAGAGCAGTCGCCAGGGCGTGTGCGATGACGCCGGCCCCCCCGGTGATGACTGCTACCGTACTTCTGAGTCCGAACATTTCTTCCAGATATTGATTGTCTCCACTCATACAGCACCTCCCTAAATCTTGGTCCACTCTGTGTGAAAGGTTCCTTCCTTGTCCACCCTCTGGTAGGTATGGGCGCCGAAGTAGTCCCGTTGGGCCTGAATCATATTAGCCCAGAGACGTTCGTTTCGATAGGCATCGTAGTAGGTGATGGCCGATGAGAAACCCGGAACCGGCACCCCCATCTGAATGGCCGTAGATACCACCTGACGCCACCGAGCCTGGTTGTTCTGCACGATCCCGGCAAAGTAGGGATCCACGAGCAGATTTCGCAACGATGGGTTACGGTCGTAGGCTTCTTTGATCTTCCCGAGGAACTTGGCCCGGATGATGCACCCTCCGCGCCAGATCATGGCAATCTCGCCCAACTTCAGATCCCACTTGTACTCCTCGGCGGCGGACTGCATCAATGAGAACCCTTGAGCGTACGAACAGATCTTCGCGGCGTAGAGGGCCTGGCGGATCGATTCGATGAATTCCTCTTTATCACCGTGAAAGGCCGCTTTCGGCCCGGAGAGAAGGGAGGAAGCCTCGACCCGCTCTTCCTTCACCGCGGATATGCAGCGGGCGAAGACCGCTTCAGCAACCGTAGGTGTGGAGATACCGAGATCCAGAGCGGACTGACTGGTCCATTTTCCCGTTCCCTTCTGCCCGGCTTTGTCCAGGATCATCTCCACCAAGGGCTGCCCGGTCTCCGGATCCTTCTTTGAGAGAATATCCCTCGTGATCTCGATCAGATAGGAGTCCAACTCCCCCTTGTTCCACTCGGCAAAGGTCTGGTGCATCTCCTCGTGGCTCATCCCCAGAGCGTCCTTCATCAGCATGTAGGCCTCGCCTATGAGCTGCATATCCCCGTATTCGATTCCGTTGTGCACCATCTTCACATAGTGACCGGCTCCATCAGCACCGATATAGGTACAGCAGGGCTGACCATCCACCTTGGCGGCGATGTCGAGAAAAATCTTACCTACCTGATCGTAGGCTTCTCTGGTACCCCCCGGCATGATGCTGGGGCCGTGCAGCGCACCCTCCTCCCCGCCGGAGACACCGGTACCGATATAACGCAAACCCTTTGCCTCCAATTCTCGGGTACGGCGAATCGTGTCCTGAAAGAAGGAGTTGCCCCCATCGATAAGGATATCCCCGTTCTCCAAATGCAGTGTGAGCTGGCCGATCGTATCGTCGACCGGTTTTCCCGCTTTCACCATGATCATGATCGTACGGGGAACTTTCAGCTTTCCCAGAAACTCTTCGATACTGTATCCGGCAACGATCTTCTTACCCGAAGCCCGCTGATCCATGAACTCTCGGGTACGCTCAGCGGTGCGGTTGTACACCGCAACGGAGTATCCCCTGCTCTCCATGTTGAGAACGAGGTTTTGGCCCATCACGGCTAAACCGACAAGTCCTATGTCTGCTTGCATATACCTGTCCTCCAGAAATTTAAGATTTATTCACCTGCAGCGGTGGCTCGACCGGAGCGGTCACCAGCTCCATGCCTAGTGCCGCTATAGCCTCCCCATCGATGATTCCCGAATCCGTGACCAAGACATCGATATCCCCGGCCCGGGCAAACACATTGAACGCGGTAGCTCCGTATTTCGAATGATCCACCAAAATTACCGCTCTTCGGGAGGCCCGAATCACGGCGCTCTTCACCTGGCTTTCGATAACATTCTGGGACGTGAAAATCCCATCGACGGAAAACCCGCTGGTGCCCATAAAACAGGTCTCGATCTGGATGCCCTGTATCGTCTCCAGCGCTCCCGGACCGATGAACGAACGAGCCTCGGGTCGGAAACTACCACCTGTGGAGAACAGGGATATGCTTGCCGAATCGGCCAATTCGAGGATCGCATCGAGAGAGTTGGTAACCACCCGCAGTTCCATGTTCCGTATCTCTCGAGCCAGAGCGGCACAGGTGCTGCCCGCATCGATGAAGATGGTCTCTCCAGGGCGAATCAGCCCCCGAGCCTTCCGGGCAATCGATCGTTTTTCCGCCGTGTGCTCCCCCTCCCGGATCACAATCGTCCGCAGATGGCCCTGATCTTCGGCAAGCACGGCACCGCCGTGTACGCGGATCAGCTTGCCCCGCTCCTCAAGAAAGCTTAGATCTTTACGGATCGTCACCTCCGAGACATCGAGTCGGTGGGTTAAGTCCTGGACACTGACCTTCTTCAGCCGGTTCAAGATGGTTAGAATCGATTCGTATCGTTCGTTTTGATAAATTTCCTGGTCCATCGTCGTAAAAGCGCTTCGTGCCGGCGGGCCGTTAACTTTCGTTTGCTTTCTTAACTCGAACAATAACGAAAGACACCGGCATTGTCAAGGAGTGTCGCCGGGCATCATTCCGGGTGCCAAGCCATAGCCCCTTGACCGCTGCGGGAGTCGGGGGACGGGCCGGATACCCATAACCAGCGCCCAGTTGACCTCAAGCGGGGATGCGGGATTTAATGATCTCATGACTGACATACTTGCCCAGAAGGATTCGTATCTCAGGGAGTTCGAGGCCAGGATCACAGAGGTAAACCGGGAAGAAGGAGCCGTCGCCCTGGACAGAACGGCATTCTACCCCGGGGGGGGAGGCCAACCCCACGATCTCGGCTGGCTTGGCGAATCTCCCGTCGAACGGGTCAAGCGGCAGGGACAATGGATTTGGCACTGGCTGAAAGCGGAGCCGCCGTCGGAAGGCGCGGTGGTTCAAGGGCGCATCGATTGGCAGCGCCGCTACCGCTTGATGCGCACCCACACGGCGTTTCATATCCTCTGCGGGGTGGTCTGGCGGGACTATCAAGCTCTGGTAACCGGCGGCAACATGGAGGAGCTGCGGGGTCGTATGGATTTCGAATTCGAAACCCTGCGCGGAGAGCTGGTCCACGAGATCGAAGAGAAGATCAACGCGGAAGTGGCTTCCGCCCGCCCCGTACAGGTCAAGTTTCTTCCGCGGGAAGAGGCGTTCAAGATCCCCGATCTGATTCGTACAAAAATCAACCTCCTTCCTCCCCAGATCCAGGAGGTCCGGATTGTAGAGATCGAGGGGTTGGATCTGCAGGCCGACGGAGGAACCCACGTCGCCAACACCAGCGAGGTAGGCGTTATCCGAATCAGCGGTTACAAGAGCAAGGGGAGAATCAACAAGCGGATAGAGCTGGCTCTGGAACCCTGAAGCCCTCCTCGCCGCGGCGGATCCTCAAGCGGGTACGTTTCCAACACCAAACAAGGAGAGACCGATGGCCTATACAACCCCCCGAATAGTGACCACCCCACCCGGACCCAAGGCACAAGCATGGATTCAGAGGGACGAATCGATGCTCTCTCCGTCCCTGACCCGCAGCTCCCAACTTGTGGGTCTGCGCGCCGAGGGGGTATTCGTCGAGGACGTGGACGGCAATGTCTTTTTGGACTTTGGATCCGGCATCGCAGTCACCGGTCTGGGACACCGGCATCCCGATGTAATCGCCGCCGTAAAGAAGCAACTGGACCAGCTGATTTTTGTCAACAGCCTTGACTACTTCACAATCCCCCAGGTCGAGTATGCGGAGATGCTCTTCGAGATCACTCCGGGAAATTTCAAGAAGCGGGTCTTCTACAGCAACAGCGGCAGCGAGGCGATTGACACCGCCATCAAGATGGCCAAGTGGCACACGCGCAGGGCTTACGGCATCGGGTACATCAACGGTTTCCACGGTCGAACCGTAGGGGCGGTTAGCTTCACAACGACCGGCGTCTCGGCACGCAGGGGATTCGCCCCGATGTATCCAATCGGACATTTCGTCCCCTACCCGTACTGCTACCGTTGCCTGTTCAATCGAGAGTATCCGGGCTGCGACCTGTACTGTATGAACTATTTGACCGACATCATGCTGAAGAAAATCACCCCGCCGGATGAGGTTGCCTTCATCCTGGTAGAACCAATTCAGGGGGCGGGGGGCTACATCGTACCACCCAAAGAATTCCTCCCCAGACTGCAGCAGATCTGTCGGGATCGGGGAATTCTACTGATCATCGACGAAGTACAATCCGGGTTCGGCAGAACCGGGAAGATGTTCGCTTCCGAAGTTTTCGGGATCGAACCGGACATAATTACCATGTCAAAAGCTCTTGCCCACGGCCTGCCCGCCGGCGCCGCCGTGGCCCGAGCCGAGGTGATGAACTGGGAACCCGGCGCTCATGAGGGAACCCTGAACGGCGGTCCGGTAATTATGGAAGCAGCCAAAGCGGTGTTGCAGGTCATCGCGAAGGAGAAGCTCTTGGAAAAATCGGCAGAGCAGGGAGCGTACTTGAAAGAACAGCTTCTCCAACTTCAGAAACGATATCCTTTGATTGGAGATGTCCGCGGTATAGGTCTGATGGTCGGAATCGAGCTGATTAAAGACAGTCGGAAAACCCCGGCGCCGGAGGAGCGAAACAAGCTTCTCGACGAGGCCTTCAAGAGGGGGCTGCTGCTCCTCGCTGCCGGTGAATCTTCGCTTCGCCTGGCCCCGCCTCTGATCATCACCCGGGAACAGATCGATATCGGACTGTCTATTATTGAAGACTGTCTGAAAAGGATAGCTTCCGGCCGCTGACTGGTTTACTTCAGTTTGTCTATGTAGGTGATTTCTTTATCCCTGATCTTGGCAATCAAGGTACGGGGGTCCTCTTCGATTACCAGGGTGTTTCGGTGGGCCGCTTTCAGAAATCCTTCCGCAACCATGTGGTCAATAAATTCGATCAATTTGCCGAAATACTCGTTGATATCGAGCAAACCAATGGGCTTCAGATGTATGCCCAACTGATACCAGGTGTAGACTTCAAAAAACTCTTCTATCGTACCGATGCCGCCCGGCAGAATAATGAAGGCATCGCTCAATTCATACATCTTGGCCTTTCGCTCATGCATATTATCAACGACGTACAGCTTGGTAAGCCGGATAGATTCGACCATCTCGTGAATCCGTTTTGGAATGACCCCGATCACCTTCCCCTGCCGGGCCAGTACGCTTCGGGCCAGCTCTCCCATCAGACCGACGCTGCCCCCTCCATAGACCAGGGTCACCGCACTTTCGGCGAGGACTGTGCCGAGCTCCCGGACTTTCTCTCTGTATTCGAAATGGGTGCCGAGGCTCGAGCCACAGAAAACACAGATCCGTTTCAATGGCGTGTACATCCGCATATCAGCTTTCAGCTTAGTACGAGAGAACGGAGATGTCGAGGCGGCAGCGAAGCCGGGTCTTGTAATGTTGGGGAATGCTGATAGAATAGCGGCAAGGAAGGTATTGATGGACCGCTACGAAAAGCTCTTTGATGCGGTAGGGTGGCTCGGTTTCGCCCTGCTGACTCCGGTAGCCCTATACGTGTTCGGGGTTCAACCCGCCGTGCAGTTCATGGATACGAAATTGGGATTTGCCGGCCAGCCTATGTTTTGGGTCCTGCTCACGTTCGGACTCGTGTTGCTGAGGATCTTCTTCGGGGGCGAACAGATCATCCTGCCACTGTTCCTCGGTTTCTTCACGGGCTTTCTTCTCCTGTCTCTGGTGGCGAGAATCAACTTCATGGGCTGGTTCTGGAGACCCGCCAATCAGCTGTTCTTTTTCCAGAACGACAGACTTACCTTCGTTGTCGGCTCGGCGGTGTTGTTCTTTGGGTTGATCTTCAGCTATTTTCGCAGGCTGAGCTTGCTTGTTCAGATCCTCGTTCTGATTCTCCTTCCTATGCTGATTCTGCTTGCGGTAAACGCAATCGCTCTGATGTAGCTTCAGATTCCAGGGGATATGCGCGTCGCGATCACAGCGGATCTACACCTCAGGGAAACTCATCCCGAACGTCTTGAAAGCTTCGAGATCCTCATCGATCAGCTTCTCTCGCAGGGAATCCGTATCCTGATCATCGCCGGAGATCTCTTCGACTCGGCGGATCGGAGCTACGCTCAGGTAGACAGTTTGGCCGGCCGTTTCCCCCACCTTCACCTGCTGATCATCCCCGGCAACCACGACTCAGCCCTGAAGAGGGATGTATTTGCATCGGCAAATATCCAAGTATTCTCGCAGCCAACCGTAAAACGTATCGATCATCGTTCGATTCTGTTTCTTCCCTACACAGATGGATCGACGATGGGCCAGGTAATCGCCACCTCCGAGGTATCCAGACATCTGAAAGCCCGTCAATGGGTCCTGGTCTCCCACGGTGATTTTTGCGCCCCCAGGCGGGATGCGAATGGACGGGAGAAGGGCTACTTCCCACTGACTCGGGAAGATTTGGTACGTTTCCGGCCGGCCAGAGTGATCCTCGGCCACATCCACTCCCCCTCGGGTGTAGAGGAAGAAGCTGTCAGTCCCGGCTCTCCCTACCCGATCAATGCCGACGAGTACGGCCGGCGCCGCATTTTGATTCTCGATACGGACACCGCCGCACTTCAAGAGTTGTACCTCGAGCATCCTCCGGTATATCTACGGTCGGAAATATTGGTGCTCCCCGATGGGCGAGAGGAAGAGCAGATTCGAACACATTTGAGCAAGCAGCTGCTGGACTGGGAAAAAGCCTCGAAGGATCATGAGTTCTCCAAAGGGCTCATTTTACATGTGGGAGTCAAGGGATACACCTCCTCGCGGCCCAACGTTCAGAGATCCATCGAAAAGTACCTTTCTGAAAAACAGATTTCCTGCGGTGGCGTCGATTTGGAGGGTCTGCAGATCAACGACAATGAAGACCTGGCAACCCTAGCCAAGACGGTTCGGGAGAGGGTTTCTCGACTGAAACTCAAGGAAGAGGACGGGGAGAGCCTGAGGGCCGCGGTACTGGAGAAAGCCCTGAAAATCGTGTACGGGACCTGAATGTCGGTGAAAACAACGCCTGAACGTATCCGTCTGGAAATCGTGGAGATCAACGCAGCCGGACCCGTAGCCAGCTTCCGCGAGACCATGGCGCCGTTGACAGTGGTCTACGCCTGCAACGAACGCGGCAAGACCACGATCGTCGAGAATCTGATCGCCTGCCTGTTTCGGGAACGCAAAGACGGGTTGCATCCGTCGCTGCGTCGGGAGTTCATCGGCGCATCTCGGGTTACGGTACGGGGTATCTCGAGCAAAACGGAAAGCTTCACCTCTGTTGGGAGCAGAAAGAAGATAGACGATCTGATCGAAACACTGGAATCCCCGTTCCCGCCCAACCTCTTTGATCTGTTGGTGGTCAAGGGAGCGGAACTCGAAATCCTCAAACAAAGTGGTGGAATCACCCGCAGCTACTTGAAGTCCCTGATGTCCCGCCAGCACCTGTACGAAACCCTCCGGGACAGGCTGCCGAGTGAGGTTGGATACACGGAACTTCAGGATGGAATCCTGGTCCCCAAGCGCCGCACCGGCGGATACAAAACGTACGAGGAGGTCGGAAAGCGTCTCGAATCCCTGGAAAGAGCGGCGGACCAGTTCTACGGCTCTCTTTCCGGCATGGAGCTGATGAACAGCCTGTCCCGTAAAGCCTCTCTGGAACATGAAAAAAAACAACTGCAGCTGGCCAAAAGACACGCTGCCTTTAACTTGCACAGCTCGATAGAGGAATCAAAAACAGAGCTGGACCGTCTGGCTGAAACCCGGCTGGAGAGCTTCGCCGATATCCTGAAGGACTACCACAGAACCAAAGAAGAACTTCTGCGGTACGAGCAGGAAAGCCGTTTGTACGAAAGAGCGGAGCAGGATCTGAGCTGGCTGGAACAGGCCCGTACGCGCTACGAGCACTGCCTCAGGAACAGGGCAAATCTGCTCCAAACTTTCTCCCTCCTGGCTGCAGGGGCTGCTTTGGTCGGATCATTCGCTGTGTATTTCCTGGCACCCGGACTCCTACCCTTCGCCTTGGCTCTTAGCCTGGGCGTCTTCACCCTCGCCGTGCTGTTCACCTTCGTGTTCAGAAGGGGCGGGACTCCCGAATCCGCTCGTGCCGAGATGGAGGAAATCCGGAAAGCCTATAAAGAACGTTTCGGTACACCTCTCCGCTGCCCGGCGGAGTTCGATCTTGCCAAGAGTCGGTTGGACCGGGAAATGGGAAAAGCTCAGGCGGTGGAAGGAAAACGCAGTACGGCGGCGTTGACACTGGAGGAACTGCTTCATCGGATCAGAGAAACCTTGGCTGCCATGGGCTATGCCCACGTTCAGGACTCCGAGTGGACCGCTTTATCTCGAGAGCTCAAGGAAAAGACCAGACGCTTGAGAATCGACTGTAACCGCTACGAAGAGCGGCTCCACAACTTGGGCGTGGAGGAAGGGGACTATCTCAAACAGCCTTCGGGGCAAGAGTACTCCCGCGGCAGAGAAAGGGAAATCGAGCAGGAGCTTCGGGAAGTGGAGAGCAAGGTTCACCTCGAACAGGAGAAAAACCAAGAGCTTCGGGAACAATTCATCGAACACCTTGGGCGGGAGGCGGCCCGCTCCCAGAACGTCGAAAATTTGGCTATCGCAATCGAGGATAAAAGAAAGGATTATAAACAGCAGATTCGCGACCTCCTTTCGGGAATGATCGCAGGCCATGTTGTATCGGAAATCCTGGAAGAGTTTCGCCGTCTGGAGGATGAACATCTGGAATCAACCCTGAACGACTCCCGAATCTCCCGCCTCATCGAGAGATTTACAGCCGGCAGGTACGATCGAGTATCGCTGCAGGGCGAGCAGCTTTTCATTGGAAATGAGACCGAAAGTTATGATCTGGCCGAGATGAGCACCGGCGCCCGCGAACAGATTCTGCTTGCCTTGAGAATGGGTGTCGCTTCGATTCTGTGCGGGAAACGGAGCCTGTTTATAATCCTGGATGACGCCTTCCAATATTCAGACTGGCAGCGACGGGAAGCGCTGGTGCTGCAATCTTTGGAAGCTGTGCGATCCGGTTGGCAGGTCATCTATTTCACCATGGACGATGACATTCGTGATCGATTCTGTAAAGCCGCCGGCAAACTGGACACGGGGACTTTCAAGCTGATCGAGTTGTGACCTGCGTGGTTGTAGAGTCCGCGGGATTTTCTAAACCGACGAATCCTGAGATCAGGGTATACAGAAGCGATCGGAGCACAGATCCGTAACAAACCCATGTCCCGGCGCGTGGGTGATCATCAGCGCCTGTTTGGAGGCGATGGCAGCCTCCTGGGGCGTTACTCCACAGGCCCAGAAAACCGCAGTCTGCCCCTGGGGGATCGCCTGAAGCGGCGGGCCGTAGATTGGTCTCTCCAGATCCGCTCCGATAACTTCCGGATTCCCTATGTGGATCGGGGACCCGTGGGTGAAGATGTAGCGAGTCGAAACTTGAGTTGCCGGGATGACCTGCTCGTGGCTCATCAGTCTCATGGTCACCACGAGGTTGCCATGAAACTTTCCGGCGGGCACGGTAGGGATCTTCGTGTTGAGTGCCCATACAGTATCCCCGGCTTTGACACCGGCCCGGGCCAGAGCATCATCGAAGCTCAAACTTGACCCAAGCAAGAAGGCGACGCTGTCCTGAGTCCATAGTTTGAGAATATCCCTGGCCTCCCCTTCCTTTGTACCGGATTTGTAGATCGCATAGCGGGGAAGATCGGTTCTCAAGTCCGCGCCTGGGGCGCAGATGTGCGGTTCGGGATCCCCCGGATCCGTAACCTCAATGACCGGGCAGGCCTTGGCATTTCTCTGGCAGTACACCAGAAACTCGTAGGCATCCGATCGGGGGAGCACGACCAGGTTTGCCTGCACATGACCCTTTACCTGATGCACGGTTGGACCGGTCCATGTACCCTGTCGCATGGCCAAACGGGCTTCCTGCGCCTGTGTCATATACTCCTCACCCTTCATATGAAGCCGCCGGAAGTTGGCGGTCGATTTCATCGAGACGATATCCGAATCCCGATCCGGTCAGTGTGGCAAGGCTGATAGATCCTTCACGTCTCCTGTAGAGACCCGGATGGACCTTCGCCTCGGGAATCGAAACCTCGGGATAGAACTGAGATCCGTTCGTCTCCACTCCCATGATCGTTCCGGCATAAGCGGCGAGCAAGGCGTGTGGAATCATCGCCAACATCGGGTTGGTCAGGTCCTGGACCATCAGAGTCATACCGTGGGCTTTGGCCCAGCAGAGACTTAAGACAGCACCGGTTTGGGTCTTGCAGGTCTTGAGAGCGACCCCGGTCCATCCCAAGGATCTTCCCAGGCGCACCAATTGCCAGTCGTGAGCGCTTTCGTCCATGAACAGAGGCTTGCGGGCACTGACGCTGTGAACATCGATCTGATATTTTTCCAAATCATATGGGAACGGCTGCTCAACGTAGAGAATCATCTGATACATTCTGGGTTGTTCATCCCGAAGTTTATCGAGAATCTCGGTTACATAAGCAGGATCCTCGACTGTACAGTTGAAATCCGCCGTCAGCCATACGACACCCATGTTCACGGCAATCTCCCCGACTTCAACAAGACGCTGGTAATCCCACTCTAGATCGTTGCCGCGGAGTTTGACCTTGAGGCAGGTCAAACCGTCTCTTTTTATCCAATCCGGGAGAAGCACCGGGTAGCCGTCGTCCGGCTCTGCACCGGTCAGCTCTGCTTCACTCAATAGATCCTTCCCACCCACCAGATGCCAGGCCGGGATTCGACCTGGAGGCGGCTTTTCCAGGAAGTCATTGGGAAAAAACCCATGAAACCCTATCTTTGTGCCCTCGGCTGCGGTCAGGTAGGTGCTGAGATCTCGATTCATGTAGGGTTCGCGGTAGGTGTCGTATACCGGGAGGTCGTGAAGATTGCCGTACGCGTCATGGAGGGCAACATCGAAGGCGGAACAGCACACCAGGGCGGCCAACCAAGGCATGGGTTCCTGTTCTGGATTTTTGTCCCGTCGCCTCTCATTATGTGCTTTCAGCAAAGCGGGAAGGATGTCCCGTTGAAAAGCATGACCGATCTCCAGGGGATGCCCCGAAACGCTGAAATCCTGCCAGGCCCGGGCGAGAGTCACGGTAAACTCCTTTACAGATTTCAAACGCTCGGCGAAAGCAATGGAACTTACCCAAAACCACTGGGCCATGAGAGGAGTTTCTCCCCACCCCCAGGCGGTCTTTCCCTTCTCATTATCTACCCGCACGGCCGCACGGGCACAGGTGACCTCGGTGGTGATCTCAGGACCGAACTTGAGAGGTACCCGCATCGTAATCGGGAGAAAATACAGCCGTACACCGTTCACTTTCACATTGAAATTGTTACTCATAAATCATCCTTGAAAATTATTTTGGCGCTCAAACCATTTGTGTATCGCTTCCGACATGGCCTTTATGTTTTCACTTGGACTCAACGGCGAAATCGCACAGCCGGGGCTGATGATGTCCACACCGGCCTCGAGATTTTCGAAAACTTGGGACTCGATATCCTCTGGAGAACCGGTCAACAGATCGGTAGTGTTGACATTGCCCATGATCTTGAAAATCCCTGTGGATTGCTCCTTCATCAGCCGCGGTGGGATGGCCCAGTCAAAATTGAAACAGTGCAGACCTATCCGCCGAAGCGAATCCAACCGTGGAATAATATCGCCGCAGATATGCATAATCGTCGGACCTTGGATGTCTGCTATCATTTTTCTGTGCACGTCGAGGAGCACATCTGTATACATCTGGGGAGAGAGCATGTTGGCGCCGGCACCCCCCTCCCCGATGGCAAGTGCATCGATCCCCTCTTCGAACTGGGCGTTGGCGCAGCGTACCAGAATAGCGGCGCAGACCTCCAGGAATTGTCGAATCAGCCCTGGATTGTCTATCACGGCCAGCATAACATTTTCCAGACCGTGCATGACCTGGGCCATGGAGAAGGGGCCCATCACCTTTCCCAGAACCGCTACTTTGTCTCCATACCGCTTCTTGGCGATGCGGATCGCCTCTAGATAGGTGCTGATCGGTCTTCTGTCAAGAAGATCCCCGGGAATTGTCGCTTCCTCGATTCGCCTCCACGGATGGGAGGTATAGACGGGAAGCTCCTCCGGCCCCCCCCATTTCATCGAGCATCCCAGAGCGGCCGGTTCGTTGAAGTAGTTCAGAATGAAGGTTACTCCGTCAAATCCAAACAGCTCGTGGCTGGCGGCGCATAATCCAGCCAGTTTCTCAGCGTTCAGATGGACATCCGGCATGCAGCAGCCGGTCGTTCTCTGAAGCTCCTGATTGGTCATGGCGGATATATAGGCCAACGGAGTTCGATCCGGCCTCTGTCCTCGCAGAGCCGCGAGGAATCGCTCTCGGGAGCTCATCTTCATGGGATGTTTTTTTCTATGCCTTCAAGCCGGTGCCCGTCAGTGCCTGGATCATCCATCTGCGCAAGACGGCAAACAGCAGGAACAGCGGCAGCATACTCAACGTGGCCGCCGCCATGATCAAGTGATACTCTTTGAAGTGGAAGTTGGTGAAGTAGGAAATACCAAGAGTAACCACGGCCTTGGCTGGAGTGGTTATCACCAGGAGGGGCCAGAAAAATTCGTTCCAGGTCCACATGAATTTGATGATGGCCAGAGCGGCCAAGGATGGTTTGATCATGGGCATCACAACATTCCAGAAGATTCTCAACTCCGAACATCCGTCAATTCGCGCAGCATCGATATAGTCATCGGGAATAGAAGAGATGCCCTCCCGCATCAGAAGCACACCGAAGGCGCTGATCACCAGGGGCAGGAGAAGCCCCAGAAACGTATCTACAAGATTGACCTTCTCCAGGTAAATGAACAACGGTACCGCCACAGAATGAAAGGGAACCATCAACACCCCGATGACGGCGAAGAAAAAGACTTCCCGGAGGGGAAACTTGAACTTGGCGAATCCATACCCCGCCATAGAGGCGACCACCAGGCTTACGCATACCGCCGTGACCCCCAATACAAAAGTATTGAGAAGAATGCGGCCGAATTTAGCCCTTTCGAAGACCTCGTGATAGTTGCCCAGGTACGAAAAGCTGTTGGGCAGGAGAGTCGGGGGAACCGTCATGATTTCCTTTGGGGTCTTGAAGCTCGTGGTTACCGTCCAGAACACCGGAACGACAAAGATGATCGCTCCAAGGGAGAGCAGAACTATCACCGCGGCTCGTTGTAGAGTACGGATTTTAAAGCTCATATCGTCTGCCCCTAACGATCCGTCTCTGAAGAATACTGAACATCAACAAGGCAAAAAACATCAAGACGGCAATCACCGATGCCCTGTCCTGACGATAAAAACGGAAGGCGTTGTCATAGAAGTAGAACAGGAGCATATAACTGGAGGTGGCCGGTCCTCCGCTGGTGGTTACATAAACGACATCGAATACCTTGAAGCCGAAGATCACCTCCAGCAGGCTGATCACCCCGATCTGCGGGAGAAGCAGGGGAATGGTTATGGAGAAGTGCAGCCGCAACCCCACGGCACCATCCACTTTTGCCGCTTCGAAATACGAATCAGGTATGCTCTTCAGGCCCGCCGACAGGATCAGAACGGCGAATCCCGATCGCACCCACAAATTGATCACCGACAGGCTGGGAATCACCTGAACGGAATCGTTGAGATACTTCAGGCCGGGTATACCGAGGAACGAGAGTACCAGGTTGGCCAATCCGAACTGGGAATGAAAGATCCATTCCCAGATAGGACCCGCCGCGGCAAAGGATACCAGTGTAGGTAAGACATAAAATACCGTATAGACATCCCGCAAGCCCTGCCCCGAAAGATTGTGGATGGTAATGGAAACGAGGAGTCCTACCAGCACGATCGCTGTAGCCGAAATCAGCGTGAAGACGGCGGTATTTTTTACACTCGTCCAGAACAGGGGATCGGCGAGGACCCACCGATAGGTCTGTAAACCGGCGAACCGGGTCTGCTGCTTGGGCAAAACTTCCAGGAAGGAGTACTGAAAGGAGGTCACCAGAGGCAGGTAGTACAACAGGGCGAAGTACAGGACCACGGGCAAGACGAAGAGGAATCCCGCCAGCTTCCGCCGGTTGCCGTAGCTTCCCACTGTGCTCTTCATGACTGCATTATATACGGTTCTTGCGAATTTTGGCTAAAAAAAGCCCGAGGAAGAAGGCTGAAGGCGCCTTCCTCCTCGATTGTGTTTCTGGATATATCGGCTTTGCGCTTTTTAGTAGCGGACCAGGATTTCATCGATGGCGACGGCCGCCTTGTCAAGGGCGGGCTTCGCCTTATCCTTGGCGAACATCACATCCAGGACCGCCTGGCCGAACACCTGGAGAACTTCCTGTGCCGGGGGTATGTGATAATTGGTGGCCGGCCGGCCCGCGGCCATTGTCATAAACGCCTGGTAGGCGGGATGAGAGGTAAACTCCGGCTCATCCAGCAAATCAGAGAAGGGCGGAATTATGCTCGCCTTCACGGCCAGCTCCTTCCTCAGATCTCTGTGATCTACAAAGTAGCGCATCACTTCCCAGGCCCACTTGCGGTTCTGTTCCGGGGCGTCCTTGTTCACCTGCAGCGACCAGGGGAAGTTCCCCGCATATCCGGAGGCGACTTTCTGTTTGGGCAGTGCATATACCCTAAAATTAAGGTCGGGATTGTTCTTCTTGATCCAGGCTGATGCGAAGCTCTCCCTGAACATAATCCCTCCGATGCCCTGGGCGAAGATATCCATGGGTACGCCGAGCTCAACGCTTGATACCTTTTCCTTGGTGACCAGGTTGCCGTAGAATTCGATGGCCTCCACCGCCTCGGGACTGTTTACGTAGCCGGAAGCCTTCTTCTTGTCCCAATCCAGGACTTTTCCACCCCAGCCGTCGACAAAAGGCAGCGCTTTGTCGGCGATCCCGAAGGGATGTCCGGCGTAGCGGATGGCATAACCGCTGCGGGTGATCTTGCCGCTGGCATCGTATTTGGTGAGCTTTTTCGAATGGGCAAGCATCTCCGTATAAGTCGCCGCACCCCTGGTGGGGTCCAGTCCTACTTCCCGGTACATATCCTCGTTGATATACATCATCATGAAGTATCCGCCCTCTACGGGCACACCGTAGCGGACCCCGTCGTAGATGCCGATGATGGAGCCGGGTCCGGCCATGATGCTTTCTAGTTTTTTGGCAATGTCATTGGGCATCTTCTCGCTGACCTCGAGCTGCCCTGCGGTAACATGGGTCATGTCGAAGAAGATATCCGGACCTTTGCCGGCATCGAAGGCGCTCTTATACTTCGCCTCGTAGCCCTGGTACGGGATGCAGGTAAGGGTTAAGGTCAGGTCGACCTCGGGACGTTCGGCATTGAGCCGTTCGGCGATCTCTTCCCAGAAGGGGTCATATCCAGGGAAATTGCAGACCGACCAGTAGGTCAGGTTGACAACCTCTTTTTTTGCCTCCCCCTGAGCGCCGGCAAAGCAGATCGACGCGGCAACCAGGGCGAACAGCAATACGAAGAGGCTGCGATTGAGAAAACCTTTCATAGGTACCTCCTTAGTTTCCTCGTAGCGAGGAATATGAATTCCCGACTACTTTATCATAGGACAGCAGCTTTGTCAAGTTTCCAGAGAAAGATCCCCTTATCGCGCAAATTCTATATAAGAAAACGCCGATCTCTTGCGTAATAGCGGAGAAGGTGCAGCCCCAAAATCTTATGTTTGTTAACTTCTTTGACAAAGTCCTTTTCCCCCTCTATACTATAGACAAGAAAAGCAACAGCCCGCGATGACCAGGCAATATACCGGCAAACCGAAGCTCTTAAAAGAAATCAACCGCAAGCTTGCCTTCGATATCCTCAAAAACTCTCGTTCGATTTCCCGTCCTGAACTAGCCCAAAAAACAGGATTGAGCAGAGCGACGATCTCCATACTCGTGGATGAGCTTCTGGAAACAGGTTTGGTCACGGAATCCGGATTCGCAGACTCGAGCGGGGGAAGACCGCCCATGATCCTTCGCTTCAATCCCGACGCGGCCTACGCCCTCGGGGCATGCATGCACGAATACGACTGGAATTTCGTTGCGGTTAATTTGGACGCCCAAGTCCAGCGTCGCTTCAAGGTTCACATACAACGGGAAAGTCCCGAGTCGGCTGTTTCGGCCCTCGCCCAGGGGATCGAAGCAATCACCGAGGGTATCGCCGATAAACTCCTTCCGGCGATCGGCTTGGGGACTCCGGGACTTGTCGATATCCGAAGCGGTGTGATCAAGCTGGCCGCTGATTTGGGGTGGGTGGATGTGCCCTTCCAGAGCATGGTCGAAGAATCTCTTCACTTGGATACCTTCATTGCCAACAGAAGCAAGGTGGGTGCCCTTGCGGAGTTCTGGTACGGGACCAGAAGAGGGGTGAAAGATCTGATCTATGTTTCAATCGGGACCGGAGTGGCCGCCGGCATCATCCACCAGGGCAGCCTGTTCGTGGGAGCAAACTCCAGCGCCGGAGAGCTTGGACACCTGACGATTCTCCCTGACGGCCCGATGTGCCCCTGCGGCAACCGCGGCTGCTTGCAGCAACTGGTCTCTGAAGAGGCGATAGCCAACCTTGCGCGTCAGCGGCTGCGCGGAAGCCCCGGCAGCCTCCTCCACAGCACGGCGGGGCATCACCCGGAGCTGATTTCAGCCCGGGATGTGTTTATCGCCGCTGATCGGGGAGATCCCGTAGCCCTGGAAACCCTCGAGGAGGTTGCTTCATATCTAGGTATCGCCTTTGCGGGGCTGATCAACCTGTTCAATCCGGAGGTGATCTTTCTGGGTGGGCCCGTGGGCGAGGCGAGCGCCGTACTCGCCGATAAAATCAGGGAAATGGTCCAGCATCGGGCTCTGTCCTATCCGATGTCCGCCGTGCAAATCCAGAGAAGCTCTCTAGGCACCGACGCCGGGGCCATTGGCGCCTCGGTCCTTGTTCTCCAGAGAGCGAACGAGTTGTTCTACCAAAAGCTACTCTCGATCGCCTAGAACAGATGGAGGGTGACCATTCCCTCCGATAATGCGCTTTATTTCGAGGGTCAGTTTGAACCTCTCGATCAGCTTCTCCATGGCGGGAACCGCTTTCGAGAGTCGTTCCCGCGTCGAGGTCATTTCAAGAAAGACCTGCTTCTCGTCGAGAGAAAAACCCTCGCTGCCGGCCAGGACGAAGGAGATATCCTCGAGCTCCGTTGCAGTCGATCCGTCGTAGCTGGTTTCTGCTCCCAGGAGCCGGGACAGCTCGTTGTGAAGGATCAGCCCTTTTAGAGCCGCCTCTCTGTCCCGATCTCCCAACTCCTCCACCTCGTCATCGAAAAACTCGACCCACCCCTGCAGGTAGGGTTTGCTCTCAACCTGCTCGGCGATATGGAACCGCTGCTCCCCAACGGTCATGATATCCAGTCTTCCATCATCGTAGCGCTTCAGAACCTCAACGATTCGCGCGGTACAGCCTGCAGATTTTATCTCCGATCCGTTGTACCCAACCAGGCCGAACACATCTTCGGATTCCAGGCACTCTCCAATCATCTGCTTGTACCGCTCTTCGAAGATATGCAGCGGCAGAGGCAAACCGGGAAGGAGCACGACTCCAAGGGGAAATAGGGGAATCAATTTTTTATCCGGCATCTCTCACTCCTCGGTAGGGTAGACACCAGGATAGCAGTTTTTTTGTGCAAAGGGGAATGCACGGTCCAAGAAGCTGTCAGCCTGCCTCCGCGGCGGATCGACGGTCCAGCGTGCTTTCACTCACAACCCGATTCCGCTGCAGCAACGGCTCCACAGAACCTTGAAGATCTCCACCATTGCCAGCGAATCCAGGCTGCAGTACCGTCTCAGGGCGGAGATCCGGCTGTCTTTCTCTTCGCAGTCTTCGAGATACAGAAGCTCATTCCAGACAATCTGAGCCGTGATACCGTCCCGGACCTCCATTTCCTCGTAGGAAAGATCCGGTACGAGGACCGGAAGAACGTTTTTAATCGAGTTGGAGCCGTGGAAAGCGGAATCGAAGTAGTACGACCGGAAGATAGCGAGAAGGTCCCAGAGCCGGTCGGCCATTCCCAGCAACACATCCTGCCACTCCGGCTGCTGAACGGCCAAGGCTTTCAGCACACCCCGTTCGAAGCCTGCGTTGTATACCACGATTCGTCCATCTGCTCCAATGGATTCAATCAGAGATCGCGCCAGCGGTGGTCGAGGATCGCTGAGTTCTTCGTGTAGATACTCGAAGTGGCTGAGGGAGCCGGACTTCTCGAGGCAGTGGCAGCTGTATTGAAAGGGGATCTTCTCGTAGGGATGGGTGTCCGGGTAGCGGGGAACGGCGGGACTGTCCGTTTCGAAATCCAGGAAGTAGAGGGGGTAATCCAGAGCGGTGAGTTGCCCGCGGATCCCCACAGCATCGATCTCCGGCTGACCGCTTCGATAGAGGTGTACAAACTTCTGCTGACTGTCCGAGAGGGGATAGGCGGCCGGAAGATCTTCGACTCTCAGGATGCTTCGAGCGATCAGCTCGGTTTTCTGATCTGCTTTCAAGCGTGGAATGTTGAAAATCGAAACATCGGGTACATGCCTCCAGCAGTACCCTTTAAAGGCGCACTCGTATGGATCGTCGCAGTGGGGCCCGATATCGATCTTTGGCTCGACCTCCCGATTCAATACATCCTCGAACCGTTGAAGCGTTTCAGGCACCAGGATCTGCGCTTCCGAAAGACGGGGACTTATCTCCTCCAGTGCGAACAGCTCCGAAAGATCCGGGTAGGTACAGGCGGTGTTGATGTGCATCAAATACTCGCCGCCTACCGTGATACCGCAACCCTGGAGCACGTACTTCTGGATTGCCACATCGTGGAGGTGTTCCGGCTTCACCGTTGTGGTGGATTTCACTTCGATCAAATCCCAGGTCGTAGAGCTCCCGCCGTTTTGATCGGATTTACGGCGGAGGACATCGACCCGGATGAGGACGTTGTTGAAGAAAAAGGCCGCCTCGAATACCGCCGGTGGCACGGAGTTTATAACGCTGCGGGTTTCTTCGACCGCCTTTGCGGCCAGGTAGGAGGGGATTTCGATCGCAACACCGTCTTGGAACCGCTCCTGAGCCAACAGTCCCACCTCGATCCCCACCTTGAACCGATACTCTGTACCCGGAGACGGGGGGGCCTGTTTTTCCGGAGTATAAATGGAAAGCCACAAGGCCTTCGGGCAGATAATCCCCTGCACATACTTCGTCTTGGAGAGGCGGTATTTCTTCATTCCACCTCGGGATCCGTAACACCGAAACGTTCGTTCAGTTCAACATTCCCCTTGGGCTCGACGTGGACCATGATGTCGTAGACGTTGTCGACGCGCTGTTTAATGGTGTGTTCAACCCGTACCGCTATATTGTGCGCTTCGGTAACGGTTTTTTTGCCGTCCACTTCGATGTCCAGATCGATAATGTACATGTTTCCCAATTTACGCACACGAGTCCTATGGGGATTCCCAGCGCCGGAGGTCTCGTCCACCGCTTTGAAAATCACCGGGTATACCGTCTGATCCCCCAATCCATCCATCAGTTCCATGTTCGATTCCATGAAGATGGTGAATGCCGTCCGCAAAATCCAGAGACTGATCAACAGAGCGGCTATAGAATCCAAAAGCGGCATCCGAAACGCTTGGGTAAACACGACCCCGGCGAGCACGCCGGTGGAGATCAGAACATCGCTCTGCATATTCTTCCCGTTGGCCCGCAGCATCGAACTGTCCAGCTTCTTGCCCGAACGGGACAGCAGCACGGACAGGGCGACCTTGCCGACGATCGAGATCGCCGCCGCATACACGGCTGCGATCCCCGGTACACCTCCGTATTCGCTTGAGATAATCCGGTGCACCGTAGAGAGGGCGAGCTGGGCGCCAGCGAAAAAGATGATAAAAGACAGAGTCTTTGTGGCGATCGTTTCGGCCCGGAAATGGCCGTAAGGGTGTTCCCGGTCGGGGGGTTTGGCGATGATCCGGGCGGCGAAAAGAGTAATGCCGGAGGCAACGATATCGGTGGTGCTGTCGATTCCGTCCCCCAGCACAGCGAGACTCCCCGCTCTAATTCCCGCGATTATCTTCAACAGGGCCAGCAGCAGATTCCCGGCGATCGCGACCCACGAAATGAGCTCGATGCTAGCTGACCGTTCTCTCTCCAATTCGACGCTCTCCTTCTACAACCCTCTCCGACTCAGTGTAATTGTTAAATACAGCCCCCGCAACCGAATTCTCGCATCTATGGATCGATAAATGAATGAGCAGCCCATACGACGAATATAGATCTGTGGACCATTGGCGATCTCTTTCGACGGCGGGTGCGCTTTTTACCTGTAGCTTCCCCGCAGGTGAAAGACCTTCAGGCGCTGGTCCAGGATTCCCAGCGCCTTGTCCGCCACCACACCCTTGTTGAGCCGGTCGTAGTCCACCAGATACCGGGCCGGATGTTTATTGGCTGTCACCGCATCGGAAAGCAGCTGTTCGTATCGTTTTGGCGTTTGACGGCTGGGTAGAGCATCCGCCGGAATCCAGTTCGCTCCTTTGCAGAAGATCTTCTTCCCGTTCACCACAGCAACCACTCCGCCTGCATCAAGTTCCAGCCGCGTTGGTTCTAAAATCAACAAACCTGGTGTCGAAATCGCCAAAACTCTGAGAATTCCCTCCTTATATTAAAATTTTTTAGCTTTTTTAACGATTTCTATTGACATACACTCCAAGGCATGGCATAAATAGTTAGTTGGTTTTTAATCCAACCAACGTAGGTTTATAAACTATGCTTAAGCGCAATAGGCTGCTCAACACTTCGAGGGTGATGCGGGAGATCTGGATCAACAAACAGATAAGCCGCATTCAGATCGCCAAAAACCTGGGACTGGATAAATCCACGATAAGCAGCATCGTCGCCAATCTGCTCAACGACGGCATCATCAGGGAACACGCCGAGGGCGAGGCCGGTCCTCAGGGCGGACGCAAACCCGTATATTTGACTCTGAATCGCTCCTACGCTTGTGTTCTGGGAATCGAGTTCAGGCCGGAGTCCTACACCGCCGTCGCCGTCGATTTGCAGGGGGAGATTCTCTATTCCAAGTTCGAGCTGATCCGCCTCTCCGGAGAAAACTTCAAAGATGTTTTCTTCGATGTAACCTCACGGATGCGGGCTGAGCTGGCCAGAATCGAGGTACCCCTTCTCGGTATCGGGGTCGGAGTCTCCGGGGTCGTGGATCCACAGAAGGGTATCATCCGTTATTCGATTCCCCTGCAGATGGAGGGAGAGTTCGATTTTCGCAAGGCAATCACCGCGGACTACGACCTGCCCCTGTTTCTCGAAAATGACGCCAACGCCTGCGCCTGGGGTGAGCTGGCCTTTCACCGGGTGAAGAACCTCCAGGACTTTCTCTTCCTGCTCGTGGAGTTTCGAGACATCAAGGACCGGGAGCGCTTCCATCAAAAGACCGCTGTCGGGATCGGTATCGTTCTCAACGGCCGGGTCCACTATGGACACCGATACTCCGCCGGGGAGTTCCGCAGCACCTTCTGCACAACCCAGAGCAAGGGGCAGTTCTCCATTACCGAAGAGGAGGCCCATCTCATCGAGGAAGATCCCGAAGTTCTGCATCGTTTCATCCGGGAGCTGGCCAAGAATGCCGCGATGATGGTCAACACATTCAATTTCAGCCACGTTTTCCTGGGAGGCGACATCGAGCGCTATAAGAAGGAAGTCCAGGAAGTACTTACTGAGGAGATCGAGAGAAACTGGCCCTACCCGGATGAGGTTCGCTGCAAGATTCGTTTTTCTTCTCTCGGAGACAAGTCCGTGGCCTACGGCGCCGCAGGGATGATGCTGCATCGCCTGTTTGCAGACATAGGTATCAGCGAGAGCGTGGAGCGAATCCATCCCGGCGGGCCGACGGGTGTTGAACTGATAAATCAGACGTCCCTCGTTGGGGGATAAAAATCTTACGCTCCCCTGTGAGGGGAGCAGCCCCTTTTGGGGTAAAACAATAGAAGGAGGCTTTTTATGAAAAAAGCTACCGCAATTCTGGCAGTGCTGCTCCTGCTGTCGGCGACCGTCGTGTTCGCCGGCGGCCAGAAAGGAGCAGCAGGAGCCCCGGTCGTTGTCAAGACAATGGCCTACGGGGACCAGTCAAATCCTGAAGGTGTCAACTGGCTGCGCATCGTGGATGCTTTTGAAAAGGCGAACCCGAACATCGACATCGATTTCGAGCTGCTCTACGACGAGGCCTATCACCAGAAGGTTGTGGCCCGGCTGGCCGCCGGCGACGTCCCGGACATGGCCTACATGGGGGCGGATGCCCGCTGGGGACTTCCCTGGCAGGAAGCGGGCCAGCAGTTCGATCACAGGCCCTACCTGGATCCGAACTACTACGACCTCAAGCTGATCCCGGACATGGGGCCGAACGGGGAGATTTACGAGATCCCCCTCGGGACCTCCAATATCACCACGGTTCTATACATGAATGAAAAGTTGACGAAGTCCTTCGGTTTCTCCGCTCCCAAGACCTACCAGGACATCCTGGCCATGGTTCCTAAGGCGAAAGCTCAGGGTCTGGATGTTGTATCGATCGACGGCGCAGACGGCTGGGCCTGGGGCTCCTGCCTGATGTCCGGGGTTATTGCCCGTATCTCCGGGGATGCGCATTGGGTATCCAAGGCTGTTGCGGGACAGCGAAAGTTCACCGACAAGGAATTCGTGGACTCCCTCGCTCTCCTCGAAGGCATGGTCAAGGATGGAGTAATCAATTCAAAATCCGTCCTCGTGGACTACGGCGCCAACCTCTCCAACTACAGCAATCAAAAGGCCCTGTTCATGGTCCAGGGCCAATGGATCGCCGGCAGCATCGAGAATCCGGAGGTCGCCAACAACACGCTGATGATGGCCTTTCCCAAGCTGCCCGGAGAAAAGGCCGCCACCGCCGGTTCCGTGGCTGCCGCCATTCAGGTTGGCTATGGTCTTACCAAAACCGGTGGGTCCGATCCTGCTGTCCGCGACGCGGCCTTGAAGTATATCCAGGTGTTCTACAGCCACGAGGAGACCACCCAGCGCCTCAGAGACGGCGCCATCGTAGCTCCGATCCTGAAAAACTTCAAAGTTCCTGACGACCTGCCCCGTCTCGTCAAGCAGAAAGTCGGATTGGCCCAGGCCGCTATGAACACCGACGTGATCGATGCCTTCCTCAGCGGTGCTCCAAACGACGTACTCAATGCCGGGATGCAGAAGATCGTATCCGGCCAGGCCACAGCAAAAGAGATCGCCGCGGAGGTGGAATCTCTGCTTCGCAAATGATAATTTTAATGCTGTATAGAGAAGGGGGGGACTCTCCCTCCCTTCTCTGTTTTCAAAGGATGATATGATCAGACGTGACACAAAGGCCCTGATTACCTACTTCGGATTTGTCTTCCCCGGTCTGGCTATCTACCTGTTTATCGTTACCTACCCGGTCTTTTATTCCGCATGGCTCAGCATCACGGATTTCAACCCCAACCGCGGCGGGGCCTGGAGTTTTGTAGGTCTTCTTCAATTTCGCACCATGTTCGAGGACCCCTATTTCTGGCACGCCCTGAAGAACAACATGATCGTCGTGGCCGTCTCGGTATTCGGACAGATACCGATTGGATTCGTACTGGCCTACATCCTGTTCCGCAGACTCGTACGGGCGGGTAGTTTTTACCAGGCCATGGTGTTCTTCCCTCATTTCCTTTCCACCATCGTGATCGGTACCATGTGGAAGCGGCTGTTTCAAGCCGACGGCCCCGTGGCCCGCCTGATTCAGATCCTGTCCGGCGATCCGAGCGCCCAGTTCGATCTGATGCTCAGGGAAAATACGGTCATGTATCCGGTAGGTTTTGCCCTCATCTGGATGTATACCGGTCTGTACATGATAATATTTCTGGCCAACCTGCAAAAGATCGACACGAATATGATCGAAGCGGCCAAGATAGACGGTGCGAGGGAAGCACAGATTTTTTTTCGCGTCATCGTACCCCTGTTGTCGGGTACGATCCTGGTCTCTACGACCCTGGCCATCGCCGGATCGCTGCGGGGTTTCGATCTGATCTTCTCCATGACGACCCAGGGGCTTCAGAGGATGAATGCGGAGGTCTTGCCCATCTTCATGTATCGAACCGCTTTCCAGGACTACAGAAACGAGATGCGCTTCGCCTATGGAGCAGCGATCTCGAATATCATCGTGGTCATCAGTGTCGCCCTGATTCTCCTGAGCAACTACATCGGCAGGAAACTGAAGGCCGGCGAGGAGTATTGAGATGACCCCCAACGTTACGAGACGAAGCGATCGGTCCAGCAAGGGGCTTGTGGGGAAAACCATCTCATATATCGTCTTTACTACCTGGGCATTGATTACCGTGTTGCCTCTGATATGGATGTTCTACTCGTCCTTCAAGTCGAACGATGAGCTGATCATGAACATCTATGCCCTTCCCCACGATTTGTTCGACAACCGAGATGATGAATACACCGTTATCCCACCCGCGCTTAACGTGATCCTCCCCTACGACCCCGACGTGGACAAACGGGAGCGCCTGATCATCGAGTCCGCCGACATCTCCCCCGGCAGGAGATTGATGCTGCACTTTCTCCTCAAGGAGGATCTTCCCCCGGAACTCGCCTGTCTGCAGCCCGGCGATACTCTGAGAGTGTCACAACTTCCACCCCGCCTGCGCCTCAAGGTCAGCTGGTCGACGATCTGGTTCAACTACTCCTCCGCGTTCATCAGGGGCGGGCTGGGTATAAAGTTCATCAACAGCGTCATCTATACCGGTGTTTCCACCTTCCTCATAGCCTTTCTCTCCCTCATGATCAGCTTCGCCCTGAGCAAGATGCCATTCAAGAAACTCTCGGTCATTATTCTGGCCCTGATCGGGATGGGCTATCTGCTCAGCATCCAATCGGTGATCATCCCCCTGTTCCTGATGCTCAGCTCAGTCAAACTAACCGACACGCACTTCGGCATCATCATCGTCTACACGGCATTTGGACTGCCCCTGGCGGTCCTGCTGATGACACAATTCATGCGGGGGCTGCCGGACAGTTTGATCGAGTCAGCGTATATGGACGGGGCTTCGACGTTCAGGACCTTCGCCAGCATCATGGTTCCCATGTCCACACCGGTGATTATCACCGTAAGCATCATAAGTGCCCTGGGGATATGGAACGAGTTTCTGCTTGTACTGGTGCTTGCCAGTTCCGAGGCTACGAAGTCTCTGCCCGTAGGGGTGTTCTCCTTTACCAGCCTCATGGGCACCCAGCTCGGGTGGCAGCTGGCCGCTTTGGTAATCGCCACCGTACCTGCGATAGCGGTGTATCTATCGTTCAACAAGCAGATAACAAAGGGTGTGGTCGCCGGAGCGCTGAAAGGGTGAGGGAACCGTGAAAATACAGGTCTACAGCAAGGCCATACCCAATATCCCGTGGGAAGAAATGGGTGAAGAGGAAAGGCCGGTCTGGCGTTACAGCGGTAACCCGGTGATACCTCGGAACATCATTCCCAAAGCCAACAGCGTGTTCAACAGTGCGGTTGTGCCCTTCAAGGATGGATTCGCCGGGGTATTCCGCTGCGATGATATCTGCAGAAGGATGAATATCCACCGCGGATTCAGTGCGGACGGCATCAACTGGACTTTAGACAACGAGCCTGTTGAGTTCGTAGATGCCGATCCCGGCCTGCCGGCATCGGACTACAAGTACGACCCCAGAGTGATCGAGATCGAGGGACGGTTTTACATCATCTGGTGCAACGGCTACCATGGCCCATCCCTGGGCGCAGGGTATACCGATGACTTTGAAACCTTCCATCGATTGGAAAACATCTTCATGCCTTACAACAGAAATGGGGTTCTTTTCCCGGAAAAGATAGGCGGACGTTACGCGCTTCTTCACCGTCCCAGCGATTCGGGCCACACACCGTTCGGGGATATCTTCTACAGCGAAAGCCCGGATTTAACCTATTGGGGCAGACACCGTCATGTCATGACTCCATGCGGAAGCGACAGTCCCTGGCAGAGCACAAAAGTCGGAGCGGGTCCTGCGCCGATCAAGACCGCAACGGGCTGGCTTCTTTTCTACCACGGCGTTCTGACCAGCTGCAACGGCTTTGTGTACTCCATGGGAGCGGCGATTCTGGATCTGAAGGAACCATGGCTGGTGAAGTACAGGACCAGGCCCTATCTTCTTCATCCGCGGGAAACCTATGAACAGGTCGGAGACGTACAGAACGTCGTTTTTCCAGCCGGGGCTCTTTGCGATGGTGATACGGGACGAATCGCCATCTACTACGGATGCGCCGATACCTGCACCGGTATTGCTTTCACTACCGTGGACAGGATCATCCCCTATATTCAGGAAAACAGCTTGTAGATGCGCCGCCCGCTCTGCTGGACGGCGCCTGGATAGACACATGAAGTACGGCTTCTTCGACGACACGGCCCGGGAGTATGTGATAACCGACCCCCAAACCCCCTACCCCTGGATCAACTACCTGGGCTGCCAGGACTTTTTCTCTTTGATCTCCAACACAGCCGGCGGATATTGCTTCTATCGGGACGCTCTCCTGCGCAGAATCACCCGCTACCGCTACAACAACGTTCCCCTGGATGTCGGGGGCCGCTACTTCTACATCCGGGAGGGCGACACCATCTGGACACCAAGCTGGAAGCCGGTCAGAGAAGAGCTGGACTCCTACCAGTGCCGCCACGGTCTGGGCTACAGCCGGATACACGGCGTTAAGGATGGTCTGGCGGCGGAGGTGCTGTTTTTCGTTCCCTTGGGAGTTAACGCGGAGGTTCACAAAGTCGTCCTGGAGAACCGCACAGATCGAGAGCGGGCTTTCCAGCTGTTCTCCCTGATCGAGTTTTGCCTCTGGAACGCCCTGGATGATACGACCAACTTCCAGCGGAACCTGTCTCTGGGTGAAGTGGAGGTGGAGGGATCGGTGATCTACCACAAAACCGAGTATCGCGAACGGAGAAACCACTACTCCTTCTACTCGGTCAACGAGCGGATTTCCGGGTTTGACAGCGACCGGGACAGCTTTCTGGGGCTGCACAACGGCTTCGACGCTCCCCAAGTGGTTGTGAAAGGCGCGAGCAGGGATTCGGTTGCATGCGGCTGGGCTCCGATCGCTTCCCACCACCTGAAGATCCACCTATCTCCCGGGGAGAAAAAGACCCTGATATTCCTTCTTGGGTACGGGGAAAACGATCCCGAAGACAAATGGGAAGCCCCCGGAGTAATCCGCAAGGATCAGGCCGGGTGGATGATCCAACGCCTCAATACCGAAGAGGCAGTGAACGAGGCCTTCGACGAACTCAGCCGCTATTGGCGGGATCTGCTCTCCCGTTTCCAGCTGGAAAGCGGGGATGATAAATTGGATCGTATGGTCGACATTTGGAATCAGTACCAGTGCCTGGTCGCCTTCAACCTGGGCCGGAGCGCTTCCTACTTCGAATCGGGCATCGGCCGGGGATTGGGTTTCCGGGACACCAACCAGGACCTGCTGGGATGCGTGCATCAGCTTCCCGAGCAGGCCAGACAGAGGATCATAGATGTGGCCGCCATCCAGAAGGAGGACGGCAGCACTTATCACCAATATCAGCCGCTGACCAAGAGGGGCAATTCGGCGATCGGCGGCGACTTCAACGACGATCCTCTCTGGTTGATCCTGGCCGTCAGCGCCTACCTCAAGGAGAGCGGCGATTGGGCAATTCTCGAGGAAGATATCCCATTCGACAATGATCCCCAACACACGGGGAGTCTCTTCGAACACCTCCGAAGCTCATTTGCCCACGTGGTGAACAATCTGGGACCCCACGGTTTACCGTTGATCGGCAGGGCGGACTGGAACGACTGCCTGAATCTGAACTGCTTCTCCACCAATCCGGACGAGTCCTTCCAGACCACCGCCAATAAAGACGGTGGGGTTGCCGAAAGTGTGCTGATCGCCGGAATGTTCGTCTATATCGGCCGGGAGTTCGAGGAGATCTGCCGGCGCAGCGGTCGACTTGACCTGGCGAAAGCATCGCGGGAAGCGCTGTTGGCCATGGAAGAGGCCGTTACAGGGCACGGGTGGGATGGACACTGGTTCCTCAGGGCTTACGACGATACCGGCGCCAAAATCGGAAGCCATGAAAACGAGGAAGGACGGATCTACATAGAGACTCAAGGTTTTTGCTCGATGGCCGGGATCGGTAGGCAACGGGAGTATCCGCGCCTGGCACTGGATGCTGTGAAGGAACATCTCGACAGCGACTACGGGATCGCGCTGCTCTGGCCCGCATACACCCGCTACTACCTGAATCTCGGAGAGATCTCCAGCTATCCCCCGGGTTATAAGGAGAACGGCGGGATATTCTGCCACAATAATCCCTGGATCATGATCGCCGAGGCAAGACTCGGCGGGGGAGAACGGGCTTTCGACTATTACCGTAAGATCTGCCCCGCCTACCTGGAAGAAGTGAGCAGCCTCCACAAAACAGAACCGTACGTCTACGCTCAGATGATCGCCGGGAAAGAAGCTGTGCGACCCGGAGAGGCAAAAAACTCCTGGCTGACCGGAACAGCGGCCTGGAACTTTGTAGCCGTGTCCCAGTGGATTCTCGGCATCCGGCCGGAATACGATGGTCTGCGAATCGATCCCAGCATACCGCCGGACTGGGACGGCTTCACGGTGCGGCGCACTTTTAGGGGCGCCCGCTACCGGATCGAGGTGCGGAATCCCGAACATGCATCCAAAGGTGTTGCCACGGTCCGCCTGGACGGCCGACCGTTGGAAGCGAATCTGATCGCTCCGTTGGAGGATACCGCCCTGCATGAAGTCGTAGTAACGATGGGACTCCCGGAGTCCAAAAGAAAATAGGTATTCATCAAGTGAAAAACATGAAGGGGTTTGCCCTAGTCCCCGCACCGGCAAAGCTCAACAGAACAAAGGGAACCTATGCCGTGCCTGCCGCCCTGGAAACCGAGCTGTCCGGCCATACCTTTGGAGCCGACAGTCCTCCCGGGATCAATGCTTCTGTGGACGCCGGCTCAATCAAGGGCGAGCAGAGCTACCGGTTGGTCGTCAGCCCGAATGACCTGACCCTGACCGCTGGCGGTGAGCAGGGACTTTTTTACGGATTCATGACGCTCCGTCAACTGGTTCGCCAGGCCGATGATGCCCGCCGGATCCCCTGTGTCCATATCGAGGACTGGCCGGAGTTCCCCATTCGGGGGGTGATGCTCGATATCAGCCGTGACCGGGTACCGACCATGGAAACGCTAAAAGGCCTGATCGGTCTCTGGTCCGAGCTGAAGCTCAACCAAGTTCAACTGTACACGGAGCACACCTTTGCCTATCCGTCCCACCAGATCGTCTGGGAGCAGGCCTCTCCGATCACTCCGCAGGAGGCGGAGGAGCTGGATCGCTACTGCCGCGAACGGGCGATCGAGCTGGTGCCCAACCAGAACTCCTTCGGCCATATGGAGCGCTGGCTCAAACATGACGGATACAACCGGCTGAGCGACGCCACCGGGAGCTTCGTCGACCCCTGGGGAGGGCTCCGACATCAGTCCACTACCCTGAATCCCCTGGATCCCGAATCTCTACACCTGCTCTCCGGTCTCTACGACGAGCTCCTGCCCCACTTTTCCAGCAACATGATCAATGTGGGGGCAGACGAGCCCTTCGATTTGGGTCAGGGCCGCAGCCGGGAGGCTTGTGAACAACGTGGTGTCGGTAGGGTGTATCTCGAATTCATGCTGAAGATCCATGGCGAGCTCTCCCGCCGCGGCAAGGTGATGCAGTTCTATGGAGACATCGTCCTGCACCACCCGGAGCTGATCCAGGACCTTCCTCGGGACGTGATCGCCCTGAACTGGGGATATGAGGCGGATCACCCTTTCAACAAGGACAGCCGGCTGTTCGCCGACGCGGGATTGCACTTCTACGTCTGCCCGGGCACCTCCACCTGGAACTCCATCGGCGGGCGCTGGAACAACGCCAGGCAGAACATCCTGGGCGCTGCACGGGAAGGCCGATCCGCCGGAGCTTCAGGCCTCCTTCTCACCGACTGGGGAGACAACGGTCACTGGCAGCAGCTCCCCATCTCCTACCCGGGGTACCTTTTCGCCGCGGCGGTCAGCTGGAATTCGGATACCGGCCCGGACATCGACATCGAAGCCTGTCTGTCCCGTCATATTTTCCGGGATGACACCGGAAAGGCGGCCCGAGCCCTGATAATCCTCGGGAATGTTTACGAGGAGGGAATCGTTCGATTCCGCAACGCCGGGGCTCTTGCGGTACTGCTGCTGCTCGAGCTGCAGCAGTACCACCAGGAGGAACTGAAACGACTCCGAAGCCACGATTTCGCCGGGGAACAGGCCGGGATCGCGGAAGCGCTCTCACTATTGAAACAAGCCGTTATCCGAGCCGAGGACGGGGATCTCCTGTACAAGGAGTTGACCTTCACCGCGAACCTTATGGCCCATGCCGCCCATCTCGGCAAAGAACGTTTGGCCACAGCGAATTTGACGACGGCGGAGATCCCCTCTTCAGTACGGAAAACCCTGGGAAGAGAACTGGAAGCCCTGATCGGAGTCTTCAAGGAGATGTGGCTGAGCCGCTCCCGCCCGGGAGGTCTCGAGGACAGTGCCGGCCGTATGGTTGCTCTGATGGAGAGCTATCAACAAGGGCAGACCAACCCGGGATGAGGCGCTGGAATGGAAATTCTGATCAATCACATCGGCTATCCCCCGGGATCAGCCAAAAGAGCAATCGCAAAGGACCGAAAACGTCCCGGTGACGCGGAACGGGCTCTCGATTTCGTCGTTGTTGAATCACAGTCCGGGAAGCCGGTGTTCAGAGGAAAGGCTCGCTTCATCGGATCCGTGGCCAGCTGGAAGGACTGGGTCTTCTGGAGCCTGGACTTTTCCGGTCTCACCGAAACCGGCTCTTTTGTCATCGAAATCCCCGCGGCCGCCCAAACTGAAATCCGCTCAGAATCCTTCGAAATCGCAGAGGATCTGCTCCTGGACAGAACTATCCCTGCAGTACTCCTGTACTTCCGTTCCCAGCATTGTACCGGAATCTGGGACCAGGCGGATCGCAATGTCGGTTTTGTGGGGCGGCGCAGCGACCGTGTCGATGTTCACGGCGGCTGGTTCGATGCTTCCGGCGATATCAGTAAATACCTCAGCCACCTCTCCTACGCCAACTATATGAATCCCCAGCAAACTCCGATGGTCGTGTGGAACTTCCTGGAAGCTCGAAGATCACTGGATCATAAGGCTGCAGATTCGTCCGGCTGTAGAGCCGCGGTCCTGCACGGCTTGCGCGGCGAGCTATTGGCGGAAGCCCTGTACGGCGCGGATTTCCTCGTCCGGCTGCAGGATCCTGCAGGCTATTTCTATGTAGGTGTGTTCGATCAATGGTCAAAAGACCCCAAACAGAGGGAAATCTGTTCCTTCCGCACCCAGGCGGGAGAGAAGTCCGACGATTATAAGGCCGGCTACCGCCAGGGCGCGGGCATGGCGATTGCAGCCCTGGCTCGGATCAGCACCCTTGGCGCTGCCGCAGGTTTCGGACCGGAGGAGTACCTGCAAGCCGCGGTTACGGGATTCCACCACCTCGAGGAACACAACCGGGAATACCTCGACGATAGCACGGAAAACATTATCGATGACTACTGCGCCCTGCTTGCCGCGGCTGAACTGTACAACGCCGCAGGCCTCCATGGCATCGCCGATGAGCCCCTGTTTCTGGAAGCGGCCCGCAAACGGGCATCCGGACTGACCGCCCGTTTGAGCAACGACGAGCGCTTTCGGGGTTGGTGGCGCGCGGACGAGGCGGGAGAACGCCCCTATTTCCACGCTGTAGAGGCCGGCCTGCCGGTGATCTGCCTCCTTCGCTACCGGGAAGTCGAGCCTGAAGTGTCCCGGGCAGAGCAGGCTCTCTCCGCCCTTCGTACCTCTCTGGGTTTCGAGCTTGCCGTTACCGGGGAGGTGTCCAATCCCTTCGGCTATGCGCGACAATACGTTCGGCCGGTAGGCGGGCGGAAACGCCCATCTTTTTTCCTACCTCACCGCAACGAGACGGGTTACTGGTGGCAGGGCGAGGATGCCCGCTTGGCGTCCCTGGCCGCAGCCGCCCGACTGACCGTCCCTCTGATCTCGAAGGATCCGGGCCTGCAACACCGCCTCGAGGAGTATGCTGCAAACCAGCTGAATTGGATCCTCGGCCTCAATCCCTTCGATACCTGCATGCTCCACGGTTTCGGGCGCAACAATCCAGAATACGAACCTGACTTTCCAAATGCCTTCGGAGGCGTCTGCAACGGCATCACCGCAGGCTTCGATGAGGAAGAAGACATCGACTTTCTCCCCCAGCCCTATGCCGAGCAGGGGGAGCACCGCTGGCGCTGGAGCGAGCAGTGGATTCCCCACGCAGCCTGGTTCCTGCTTGCCGTATGCGCGCAGATGATCCGATAAAATGGGGAACCGATTAGCAGCGGTTTTGGCTCTGACCGGCTTCCTTACGAATGCCCTTCGAGTTGCGGGGAAACTACGAGTAATTCAACATACTCCGTAGGTATAATTTTCCAGGATTGTCTGATCGCAGGTAAGCAGCGGTGCGTTTAGCAGAGATGCATTGGCAGTGATGAGCCGGTCGAAGGGATCTCGCGTCCACCGTAGGGACAAGGCTGCCTGGATGATGCGGGGCAGGGAGAGAGTACATGATTGGATGCCGGCTTTTGCGGAAAGATACATGACAATCTCGTTGGCCGGTTCCGTTAGTTTCCCTATCTCAAAAAGATATTGCAGTTCCAACCGAACAAACTCGGAAAAATAGAGATCCTTTTCTTCAATAAGTGCTTTCATCCGGGGTGAGATCTTGTGCAGCTCTCCATCACGGAGCCAGACCAACAAGTGAGTATCTAGATATGCTCTTCCGTCCATTCCCCGCTCCAATCAATGGAAATGATCTCATCGGAATCGCCCTTGCAGACTTTTAAAGGAGGATCTTTCAACAGTTCCAATTTCCTCCCTTCCGGTTCGCACGTTATTCTTATTTTCTTTCCTTTCCGGGTGATCACAATTTGTCTTCCTGTTTCCACGACCTCGTCAAATATTTTGTATATATTCCTTCTCAATTCTGTTATGGTCATGACTCCTCCTGTAACCTAGTTTACCACTCATGGCGTACGTTTACAAGTGTTGGCCGTACGTCGACCACTTTGACTCCTCAAGGGTCAAAACCGTATATTTACTCCAAATCCATAGGCCTCTGCCGGGGAGCCATTCGGAGGGTAGGGTGAAACTGTATACCAAAGAGTTCGGAGGCGGGGGTATTCCCGTGGTGATCCTCCACGGCTTGTTCGCTTCTTCAAAAAACTGGATCGGCACAGCCCAGTACCTGTCCGGGTTCTGCAAACCCCTCGCCCTGGATCTGCGGAACCATGGCGACTCGCCTCACTCCGATTCCCACACCTTTGAAGGGATGATCGGCGATCTCGATCAGTGGTTGAACGAGCGGAACATGAAAAAAGCGGTCCTTCTGGGTCACTCCATGGGCGGCCTGGTGTCCATGGGTTTCTCCCTGTCCCATCCCGAACGGGTTGGTGGTCTTGTCGTTGTGGACATTCTTCCCCGGGCCTACCATCCCGATTTCAGCCGAGAATTCGAAGCTCTGTCTCTCGATCTGTCACCCTATAAAAACCGACGGGAAATCGACGCCGCCATGGAGAAGATCCTGCCGGATCTGCAGGTGAGGCAGTTTCTACAGATGAACGTGGAACGGGTCGATCAAGGCTTCCGCTGGAAGTTGAACGTTCCCGCACTCAAGAACAGCGAATTCCTAAAGGGTCCTGACTTTTCCGTGTTCCAGACCAGGTACGAGGGTCCGGCCCTGCTGGTTGCCGGTGGACAATCGCCCTTTGCAGAAAAACACGACCTCCCTCTGTTCCACCGGTACTTCCCCAACGGGAGAATCGAAATCCTGGAAGACTGCGGGCATTGGCTGCACTACATCTGTTCCGAAGAGTTCCAGACGATCGTAAAGGATTTCATCCAACAGATCTAAAGATCGAGCCGAACCGTCTATTTTACCGACAGCCCCGAAAATTCCCGAACTCCGGCCAGATAGGGGACAATCTTGTCGTTTTTATAACTTCCCGTACCGTCGTAGGTGACGGTGACCACGGGCACGCCGGTAACCTCTTCGATTCGCTGGGCCATGGCTTCGGTCACCAGCGAGGGACAGCAGAAGGCAGGGTTTGTCTGAACGAACAGCCGCAGATCCGGGAACTCTCTGATCAGATGAACGATCTTGAGCAGGTTATCCCAGGATTCGCCGTGATGCTCGAGCCTTACATTGAAGCGAGCCAATTTCTCTTCGGGAGTGGGATCCCGGTAGGAACGCGGCGGGCTAACGTAGTCCTTGTAATAAGTAAAGAACTTTTTTTCCATCAAATTAACCAAGGTCAAAAGGGTTCGAAATTTCGCCAGGACAAAGTAGTTGTTTTCCTTCTTCCATTTCTTAAAGGCCGCATCGGCGACTATTCGCAGGTATTCACTGTACGGAGTGGTGACCACTTCACCTCCGATTTGCTCGATAAAATGGATCAGATCCTGGTTCATCACCTCGTTGTCACGGACGTACAGGTCACCGAATATCGCCACTTTGGGACGTTGTCCTTCTGTCCTAGGAATCTCCGTAAACATCTCGATCACCTCGGCAAGAGCATCTTCTCTCGATCTCTCGCCGAGAAATGCGGCGACGAAAATTTCTAGAGCAGCAGAAACCGTCCTATCCGTCTGGCCGGGATTGATCTCGTACGGTCGGATGCGGCAGCCAAGCCGGCGCAGCAGGCCTCCGAACAGATAGGCGAAGTAGGCGCCGATCCCTAAAAGCGGGGCTATCTCTGAGTGAGAAAGATCCCCCACATAGACCCCGGCCTTTTCCAGACCGTCTCCGTAGCTCTCGAGAAGACTCTTAATGTAGTGGGGAAAGAGGGGGAGGTTGCAGGACCAGATCGATTTCATCATCCAGAGAAGCGTTTGGGCGGGATCGAGCTCGTACTTTTGAATGTAGTTCACCATGCTCTGGGTTATGGCGTTGATCGGCAGGCACTGTCCCGAGTTCAGGCGCGTACCCGCTTGGATAGACAGATCGTCCTCCTCCAGGACTCGGGCATCGACCCCCGCCCTGCGCAGGTTGGCCACAACCAGGGGGATCGTCAATCGATCCCAGTTGGGAAACAGTAGGGTCTTGCGGTTCAGGCGATGATCGAGTTTGGAAGGGATAGCCGAACTATCTCGATACGATGTTTTTTTGTCTTTTACGCGGCGAGCTGCATGGTTTCGGAAGGAGTGGATGCCCGCCTCGATCCGGGTTTCGTAGCCCACGCTTGAGTCATGCTCATCGATCTGGAGAATCAGGTAGGGCTTCTGATGGGCGTCGAGGATTCGCTTGAAATACTCGATCACGAAGGAATCGGGCGAGCATTTAAAGGCGGTGATCAAAACCGGATACAGACTCTCTGTGGTCACACAGTAGGCTGCAGTTTCCAGAACTCGGGCGGCAAACTGCCAGTGCACCGCATCGAGGAGAGGTTGCACCTCCCGCACCACCTGTCGAAATCTCTCGAGCGTCTCATCAGCCACTGGTCCTTGCTCCGAATCCCGGATAAGGCGTTCTATCTCGGCTAGCGGCGGAAGCATATCCTGGTAAAAAGTCTTGATGCCCAAAGAGGCAAAGATATCGGGTATGCCCTTGTTCATCTCCGGCGACAGCACCTGGTAGGGCCTGCCCGCGAGAACAACCTCGATATCGCCGTTTCGACTGTGGGCGTTCCGATACATCTGCTGCAGCTTTTCCCGTCCGGCTCGATAAAACGCGATTGCTCCCTCGTAGGCTCGGGATACCTGAGAGTAGGAAACCGCGACACCCTCCAGGGTCTGCAGCGCCTGAAAAAGCTCCCTCTTGGTTCGACGCCGAATCCTGCGGACCGCGGCTGTTTGAGCACCCGCGAAAGTTCCGTGATCCACCAGGGGCAGAAGACACTTCCTGTCCAGATCGTGTTCCTTGAGCAGCGAGATCACGGAGGGAGCAAACTGGGTGTAGTAGCAGTAATAATGCAGGCGTTTCTTTTGCCGCTCTCTCGAAGCCGCGTCCAGATATATGGGCAGAAACACCGCGTCGCAGGATTCGGCCAGGTAGCGGGCATGACCGTGCAGAGCCGTAATCGGGGCGCAGAACTCCGCTCCTGTAACCACTTTGCCGGCCTTCAGTGCCTGGCTGTATTTTTCACTCGTTGTCACGGAGATCCCTAACTCGGAGAAAAAACGCTTCCACAACGGCAGCTCTTCCAGTAGATGCAGGGCCGCCGGTATGCCTACTGTAGGAGAACCGGAGTTCGCCGATACCTCTTTCTGATTTCCAAAACCCCGGCGGTACTCACGGATCATATCGAAGCCTGAAGCGTTGCTGCTGATGAATCGTTTGACATCGTAGTCCCGGCCGCAGAGAAACCCGTAGGCAACTGTTTGCCCTTGGACCTCGGCGATGCGCAGCCGACAATGGTTGGTGCAGAGCTGGCAGGTCTCGGATCGGACCGGAATCTTGTTCCTATATAGACCCTGTCCCCGAAACCGGGACTGGGCCGGCAGACTCCCCTGCAGTGTCAAAGCCACACCAAGCGCTCCGGTCAGGTGGCAGTACTCGGACACGAAGATCGGTCGCTTCAACTTCTCCTCGAAAACTGCGACCAAGGCCCGGTTCTTGGCGGTGGCGCCCTGGAAACAGATTCGGTCTCCGATCAAGGCTTCCGAGGCCACCTTGAGCAGATAATTTTCCCGCACCGAGTACAGTGCAGCCGCCAGGATCTCATCCACCGTGTATTTTTTGTTCAGATAGTGGTTGATGTCCCTTTCCATAAAAACTGTGCAGCGGTCACTCGCCAAGGGCGCCCGTACTCCCTCCGCGCGCGCGGAGTACTCCTCCAAGCCCACACCCAACTTGGCGGCCTGCTCTTCGATAAAGCTGCCCGTACCCGCGGCGCAGACCGTGTTCATCTGGCTGAAGGTCACCATACCGTCACGCAGGGCGGTAAACTTCGAATCCTGCCCGCCGATTTCGATGATCGTGTCGATCCGGGGATCCAGCTCGTAGGCAGCCCGGGCATGGGCCGTGATCTCGTTTAGAATCAGATCAGCACCGATGACACCGCCGATGAACTTGCGCCCGGCCCCGGTGACGCCTGCGGCACGAATCGTTACTTCGATTTCTTTCTCTTTCAGCAGATTGTCCAGAGCTTCAAACAGCGCCTGTACAGCCAACAGGGGCCGCCCTGCCGTGCGGGTATAGAATCCGGCCAGAACCCGGCCCGTATTACTTTCGATCAACACTGCTTTGGTGCTGGTAGATCCAACATCGATCCCCAAAATCGTCTCTTGGGTATCGTTGGCAGGGATGGGAGTGTATACATCGACCTCGACCGGAATCTTGAACCCTGTAACGGCGGGAGAAAAGAGGCTGCTCTCAGCTTTGTGAAAATCCGGATACTTCGAGAGCTTTATGCTCAGAGGCTCGTAGTAATAACTCTTCTCTTCCTGCCGCAAATCGATCAGCTGTTCTGTGACAGAGATCTCTGTCTCGACTCCCTCCTTCAACAGACAAAGAGCGGCTCCAAGCGCCCCGTAAAGGTGGGATCGCTCCCCGACAGCAAAACGGCATCCGAGCTGATTCTCCAGATGTGAGACTACCGCGGGGTTCCGCGAGACCCCGCCGGCAAATACCGCGGGGGATGGAACGGGCTCCCCCGTAGAAATCGTATCCGCGATGTTTCGAGCCAGGCCCAAGCAGAGTCCATCGCAGATCTCCTCCAAACTGTAGCCCGCCTGCTGGGCATGACAGAGATCGGTCTTGGCAAACACGGAGCAGCGGGAAGCGATCTTCGGCGGCTCTCCACGGTTCTTCCGGGCCAGTTCGCCGAGCTCGGTGCTTCCGGACAGTCCCAGCCGGCCGGCCTGCTGATCGAGGAAGCTGCCCGTTCCGGCGGCACAGGAGGTGCTTGCTTTGAGATTCTTGAACCCGCCCTCGGAATCAAAGCGGAGGAGCACGAACTTCTCTCCCCCGACTACGAGCAGAGCCCCCATTCGCCCATGGTTGTTTCGAGCCGCTTCGATAAAACACACCTGAGAGTCGTAGATTTTGGTCTGGTGCAAGATCCGAGGAGTTGACGAGGTACAAGCGACCGCTCCCGGAGTCCGGGGAGCAAGGGCTTGGAACATAGCTTTCAAGGTTTCCCGGACCATCCCCCGGTGAAAGCGGTAATCGGTATGTTCTATTTCTCGTCGCTGAGACAGGCAAACCAGGGAAATGCTTACCGAACCGATATCGAGGCCAAGCAAGGGTGCCTTCATTAACATTTACCGGTACTATTGTACTAAGGATCGCGAGGTAGGTACAACTTCTTTTGCAGCCCTTGCGGTGTCTGTGGAGCAGTTCGACAAGCTGGCAGCAAACGTGTAACACCGGGCGAGTCTGGCGAGCTCAAGAACTTCAAAAAAACGTAAATTCCGCTAACAAAGCGAAAAATCCTGCCGAAGCTTCTGGTAAGAAGCTATGAGCGGGATTGAACACCAACTGATTCAAAAAGCCAAAGCCCGATACGGCAGGATCGCACCCTGCGTTGGAAAGTCGTTTACCCAATGCTTTCAGGTGCAGGATGGAAAGCTACAATTCTGGTTCAATGACGCAACGGGCAATACCCACCTTCTCTACGCCGAGCGCGAGCCAGGTAATCGATCGTACAGCTATTTCTTGGCATCCAGGTAGGCTCTGATTGCTTTGTCGTTGATAAAGCCCTGCTCGATGGCAATTTCCCCAAACAAGCGGTTATCCCCATCCTGTTGAAGTTTCAGGACCTGCTCTACCTGCTCGGTGGTCATCGCACCGATCCGGACCAGGGCTTCGCCGATTCTCTCTTCCACGCTTATGTTCGCCTCTCCGTTGTCCTCCCAGCCTAACCGAAAAACCTTGGAAATGCTACAAAATAAGTGAATTATCGAAGGAGACCATTCTCTGTCCTACCCATTTGACTCTATTCCCTCCCCCGCTGTATAAAGATCATCGAGAGATCCTACCAAAACGAGGAGTTACCCATGGAAAAAGAAAAAGACACCTCTCCTGTACGGTTGAAGGGAGAGCTCAGTAAACCGCCGTCGAATGCTCTGTGGTTGGTGAAGTGGCTGCTCATCATACCCCACCTCATCGTCCTCTGCTTTCTAGGCATCGCCTTTGTATTCCTCACAATCATCGCCTTCTTCGCCATTCTCTTCACCGGTCGCTATCCCCGCGGAATGTTCGATTTCAACGTGGGAGTATTGCGCTGGGCCTGGCGAGTTACTTTCTACGCTTACGGCGCATTGGGAACGGACAAATATCCCCCCTTCACCACCAAGTCCGTCGACTACCCCGCGGATCTGCAGATCGAGTATCCCGAAAAACTGAAGAACTGGATGGTTTTGGTAAAATGGTTCCTCGCCATACCCCACTACGCCATTCTCGCCGCTCTGGTCGGATGGGGATACAACTACTCCGCCCATACGGAGTACCCTTTCGGCGGCCTGCTATGGGTCCTGGTGGTGATCGTAGCGGTTGTTCTGCTGTTCACGGGGAAATACCACGCGGACATCTTCAAGCTCATTATGGGCATCCAGCGCTGGTCGTATCGGGTACTGGCCTACGTTGGACTGATGACCGACGAATATCCCCACTTCAGACTCTTGGAGTAGCGGATATTTAGCCCGGTCCTATTCCGACAGGAATTCAATCTCCATTGAAGCCATAGATGAAATTTCGCTACATCAGCCAGCAGCAACAGTTTCTCCGTGCCCTTTCAGCCGGGATCGGCAAGACCGCCGTGATCCTGCCCGCCGCCTTTCTGACGGAAACAGGGTTGGGCATGCTTACCCTGGGCATGGTCTTCTACATGCGGGAAGTGTTTTTCCTGTCCCCCGGCCTGGTCGGTTGGATCGCCGCAACCTGGCAGGGCTGCTATGTCCTGGGCTGTCTCACGATGAGACCCGCCTTCGAATCCCTGCGCCCCCAATATTCGATGATCTTTTCTACTGCAGGCACGGGTGTAGCCGTAGCGGCCATACTATTGTCCCGGTCCGTCGTCGCTGCCTTTCTGTTCTACGGACTGTTCGGGTTCTGCCTTTCCTTTTTCTGGCCGCCCCTGATGAGCTGGCTATCCCTGGGGATTGAAGGAAAACGCCTCGGACGGGCGATGTCCAGACTCACCCTGACGGGAAGCATCGGGATAGTAATCAGTCCTTTTCTAGCCGGTATGCTCAGCTCTGTTTCCCCCCGCTATCCCCTCTTCGCTGCCGCAGGATTGTTTACCGCAAACTGCCTTGTACTGACCGGGGCCGCGTCGGTGCTGCCGCAAATCCGCTCAGACAAACACAGGGCGCGACGGACAAAAGAAGAGATCGACAAAAAGGATCAGAGCACAACCTTGCGTTATCCCGCCTGGATCGGTCTATTCGCTACGTACACCGTAATGGGTGTGATCATTACCGTTTTCCCGATGTACGCCCGGGATGATTTGGGCCTCAGTAAAAGCACTATCGGCATTCTCCTCCTCTGCCGCGCCCTCTGTACCGCGTTGGGATTTGTCATCCTCGGCAGAAGGAGCTTCTGGCATTTCCGGTCCCTGCCGATGATCACGGGTTCAGCTTTGCTGGCCGTACTCGTTTTTGGGATGTCACAAACAAATTCTCTCGCATTCTTGGCACTTAGTCTGGCTCTGATCGGACCTCTGATCTCTCTGGGCTTCTCCTACAGCTTCTTCCACGGGGCCTCCGGGGCATCTCAGCGAGCCACGAGGATGGCGATTCACGAAGCTCTTCTCGCCTCGGGCTTGATTGCAGGATCAGCAGCGGGAAGCCACTTCTATCAGCACTATTCCATGACGGCTGTGAGCGTATTCTGCGCCGGAGTACTGGCCGCGGCAATCGTGCTGCAAATACCCCTCGTTCGTTTGTGGAAAAGCAGGGAGAAGCCGCGGTAGAGGGCAGACTATTTCCTACGGTGTTCTTTGAGTCTGTCGATGAAGCGTTTGTTCTGACGGGCGGTCATCTCATCGAGACTCTTCTTCGACCAGTCGTAGAAGCCTCTGCCCGTCTTGGCCCCGTAGTCGCCCTGGTCGTACTTTTTTCGCAACAGTCTTTGAGGTTCCTTGTCGGCGGCCAGTTCCTTCAACAAGTAGCTGTGAATAGCCACATTCAGATCTAGACCGACGGAGTCCAAATACTCCATGGGTCCTATCATAGAATAACGGGGTCCCAGGCTGCTCATGACCACCCGATCGATATCCTCCGGAGAGGCTACTCCCTCTTCGATCAGGTGGATAGCTTCCCGGAACATGGCATGCTGTATCCGATTGCCGATGTGTCCGGGGATATCCTTCTTTAGAAGCACCGGTTCTTTACCCAGGACGCGCGAAAAACAAAGGGCGGTTTCTATCGTATCCTTACTCGTGCCCCCCCCCGCCACCACCTCCACCAGCGGCACGAGGTAGGGGGGATTCCAAAAGTGCATGACCAGCATTCTGTCACTCGCTCTCATTCGACCGCTGATGTCGGTCGGAGAAAGCCCTGAGGTACTGGAAGCCATCAGGGCGTGTTCCGGGCAACGCTCTTCGATTTTCGCAAATAGCTCCTGCTTGGTTTCCAGATGCTCGATAATCGCTTCAAAAATGAAATCCGCTTTGTGAAGCGCCGCTTCGAGGTTTATGGACGTGCTCAGCAGGGAGTCCACCCCGGCGGCCTCCTTATCACTATAGACCTCCGCCTTGACCAGGCTTCTCAGGTTCTTTCGGAACCGTGCGACACCTCGTTCAACACTCTCAGGCCCTCGCCCCACGACGGTTACAGGATATCCGGCGATGGCACAGGCCAGAGAAATATCCGGCCCGATCATCCCCGTACCGACGACCGTTATGCGCTTGATCCGCTTCACATTCATATTAGTCGAACTGGAGTCCACCATTTTGATCGATGATCTCGCCGGTGATGAATCCGGACAGTGGAGAGGCGAGAAATCTCACCACGTGGGCAAATTCCTCGGGCTCGCAGTAGCGGCCTACCGGGATTTTGGCAATCACCAACCTTCGCTGCTCTTCGCTGAGTTGTTTGGTAACCATGGGCGTTTTCACGTATGCCGGTGCAATGCCGTTCACCGTAACCCCAGTGGAGGCAGTCTCCGCTGCCAGGGAAAAGGTCAAACCGATCATCGCACTTTTTGACACCGAGTAGGCGGTGCCCGCTGTAATTCCGCCGCTCTTGGCCGCAAAGGAACAGATATTGATGATCCGGCCCCACTTTCTCTCCTTCATCCCCGGCAGACAGGCCTTGCAGAGGTAGAACGCCCCGTCAAGGTTCACGGCGAAAATCCTGTGCCACTCCTCAGGCGTGGTCGTGGCAATCTTGTTGTTGGAAAGAATGCCTGCATTATTTACCAGGGTGTCTATCGGGCCGAACTCCACCTCGATCTGCTCCACGGCACGGCTGCAGGCTTCGGCGTTGCTGATGTCGAAGGTGATGGCATATACCTGATCAGCAGACCCCTTGTCCGCTGTCTCTCTGCGGGCCGTTTCCAGGGCTTCCGCATTGATATCAGCCATGACCACCCGGATGCCGTCGGATAGCAAACCCTTTGTCGCCGCCTTGCCCATGGTTCCGGCCGCTCCAGTCACCAGAGCTGTTCGCACATCAGGTGCACTCGGTACGCTCATGTGACCGCTCCTCTCCCGACTTTGAGTATCTCGATGAAACGCTGGTTTCGCCGTCGACGGAACTCTTCGTCGTCCCTGTCGGACCAGTCGAACAGACCCCTCCGGCTTTTCTGGCCCAGATTGCCGGCTCGGACATTGTCAATGAGGATCTTCTGCGGCGCCGGAGCATTGCAGAGGGTGGGATAGAGGTAGCTCTGCACCTTTTCGTGGAGGTCCAGACCGCAGGAATCGAAGTATTCCATAGGCCCGATGGTGGAAAACCGCGGCCCAAAGCTGGCCAGAACGACTTTGTCGATATCCGCCGGATCCGCAATCCCCTGCTCGATCAAGTATAGGGCTTCCCGGTACAGGGCGTGCTGTAACCGGTTGCCGATATGTCCGGGAAAATCTTTTTTCAATATCACCGGTACTTTTCCCAGCTTCTCGATAAAGGCGATCGCCAGGCTGCGCGCCTCTTCGCTTAGCCGCTCGTGGGGTACGACCTCCACCAATGGCACGAGGTAAGGGGGATTCCAGAAGTGGGTCACCATCATCCGATCCTGATGCCTGATATAGGCGCCGATGTCATTGGGGGACAGTCCCGAGGTACTGGAGCAGAGCAGGGCTTTCTCCTTACAGTTTCGATCGACCTGAGCGAATAATTCCTGTTTGACGGATAGATCCTCGTAGACCGCTTCGAAGACTATGTCGGCGTCCCTGACCGCAGAGCAGATATCCGTGGACTCCTCCACCATGCCAAGGGCCTTGGTCCTCTGTTCACCGGTGATTACTTCGGCGTCTACCAGATCGGTGAGGTCTTTCTGGATGTTGGACACACCGCGGGAAACACTCCCTTGATTCCTGCCCACAAGGCGTACCTGAACGCCGTTGATGATCAGGGAGGTGCTGATGTCCGGCCCGATCATTCCGCAGCCGATCACGGTAACTCGTTTTA